>CAJUEK010000006.1:38999-87952 GCA_910585445.1 uncultured Bacteroidales bacterium
TTTGTCATAATGAATGACGAGGCTCTCGGATATGTGATTGCCGGCAATTATGACTTTACTCTCGGACAGGAGTGGAATCACAGGTATATTGTCAGGCTGACTTCCGACCGCATGGTCTGGACTGCTGTTGACGACCCTTCTGATGTGTGCGTGTATGTACGTACCTCTATCCCTCAGGACATTACTTCCGCTTTCCCTCCTGTTGAGGAATAGCCGGAACGGGAATAATGATTATTATGTAACAGGCGGGGACTGTCTCTTTAGTGGAGACGGTCCCGTTTTTCTTATTATAATAATGAATGCAATCGGAGTCTGCAATTTTTTGTGCTGAAAATTTGTGTTTTATATGAAATTTGCCTTAATTTGCGGTGTATTATTAAACTAACACACTGTTAACGAATTTTACAGACAGCATGAAAAAGTCATTTCTTTCAGCCCTTGCTCTCCTCATTTCCTGCATCGGCTTATGTGCGGCGGGCCAGGACGGCCTTGTGTTCAAAGGACGTGTGACGGACTCGCAGGGCACTCCGGTGCCGTATGCCACAGTCGCAATCACTGATGCTTCCGGCTCTGTCATTTCAGGAGCGACCTCAGGCGAGGACGGTTCCTGGCAGATAACCTCCACGAAAGGCTTTGCCGTTTCAGACAGCCTTGTCTTCCTGTGCTCTTTCATCGGATACAAGGACTTTACCGCATCTCTGGCCGATATGGCAGGCAACAGCTCAGGCAGCATAATCACTCTGAGGGATGCCGTGCTTGAAGAGGATGCCCAGGCTCTTGCCGGAGCCGTCGTGTCCGGAAAGCGTGAGCTTATTGAGCATCATTTCGACAAGCTGGTGCTCAATGTCTCCGAATTGGCTGTGGCCCAGACCGGCAATGCGCTGGACGTCCTCAAAAACTCCCCGGGCGTGACCCTTGACAAGGACGGAAACGTGAAGCTCAACGGACAGACCGTTTCAGTATGGATAGACGGAAGGCCATCATCCATGTCCGGAAAGGACCTTGAAGTATATCTTAAGGGCAGCCCGGGCAACACGATAGAGAAAGTGGAGCTGATGTCGTCCCCCTCCGCCAAATATGATGCGGAAGGAAGCGGCGGAATAATCAACATAAAGACCAGAAAGGGGTTCATGCAAGGTCTTAGCGGCTCTGTGACAGCCAACGGGGGACTTCGGCTCAATCCCACTGGGGAAGGCCCCAAGGTGAAGCCTTACGGTGACATTTCCGCTAATCTGATGTACAAGACGGACAAGACCCTTACATCGTTCACTTATTCGCCGTCAATGACAGAAATGTCAGCTGCTGCCTATGAGAACAAATGGTACGGGACGGATTATTCTTCTCTCCAGCAATCCGAGACCGCCATGAACAGCAGGTGGGGAGGGCACAGCCTCCGTTTGCAGCATGACTGGCATGTAAGCGACAAGGATGTGCTCGGGGCGATAGCGAACGTGAGGTTCAGTGACAGCGGCTCGGATTCGGGCAACGGAAGCACCATTTCCGACTACAGGGCGTGGGGCACTCCGGAGCAGGAGCTGTACTCGGTGATGCTGAGTAACAATGCCTCGCAGGATAAGGGCAATTTCATTTATGCGAACCTTAATTACACGCATACGTTCGATGAGTCGCGCGCAGCGGAGCTGACTCTAAATGCTGACTACAGCCGCAATGCCAGCAGGGAGTTCACTGAACAGACGAACATATGGAAGACACGGCCTTCCTCACTTGGCCTTGACGGTTCTGACATCGGCGGGAACAGCTTTGAGGACTATGGCTTTCAGGAGAATACCGGAAGGGTGCTGGACCTGATTTCATTGAAGGCTGACTATACTACTGTTTTCTGGAAATCCACAGGACGCATCGAAGCCGGTCTGAAAGGGGCAGTCTCGCTGACTGACAACAAATTCTCCCGCTTTGACTATCAGGTGCCCTCATGGACCTTGGAAGAATCTCCGGTGCAGACAAACGATTTCAAATACAGGGAGCAGGTCTATGCGGCCTACCTTAATGTGGCAAAGCAGTTCGGCACCAAATGGAACGCCCAGGCAGGCCTGCGCGGTGAGATGACCTTGTCAAAAGGAATGTGGCAGGACGACCCTCATACTTCCGACAGATATTTCGATGTTTTCCCGAATGCTACGGTGAGCTGGATTCCGTCACAGAAATTCATTTTCTCGGCCAATTATTCCTACAGGATAAGCCGTCCCAAATATTGGCAGCTCAATCCTTTCATCTCTTATGTGAATGCGACCACCTACACTCAGGGAAAGGCAGACCTCAAGCCGTCATATTCGCACAATGCCGCATTGACGGCCGTGCTCTTCGGCCGGCTTTCGATAAGCTCAGGCTATGGAAACGTCCGCAATTACAATGACATGCAGGTGCCGCGTTTTGACACGGAAAGCGGAAAGATGGGGCTTGTCTTCGACAATGCCGGCATAAAGGACATGGCATACGTGTCGATCTCCCTTTCCGAGCAGCCTATAACCAAATGGTGGACCCTGACCTTGTCCGGATATTATGCCTATACGTATTTCAAGGCATACGAAGGAGTCGCTACAGGCCTTGGAGATGGCTATGTGAACAAGGGGCACTCTTTCTACGGCTATGCCTCAACCACTTTCTATCTTCCAAAGAATTTCAAGACAGGGCTTTCAGGAATGTATTGCACTCCTCAGACTGAGGGTTTTTATGACATCGACCAGATGTGGCATATGAGCTTCGACTTCTCCAAGACTTTCCTTGACGGAAAGCTCGCCCTTAATTTCTATGTGGAAGACATCTTCGGCTCAATGAAGTCAGACCTGAAGATTTATGACGGGGACAGGCTCTCATACAGCATGGCGCAGAAATTCTCCTATACTTCTTTCCGTCTCGGACTTACATGGCGTTTCGGCCAGGCAGTGAACTCCAGACGCAAAGTCGGCAACTTGGATGAGTCATCAAGAATGTAAAAGGAGCAGTACTGGCTCTATCCGATGACAAGCCCGTCATAGGCCGGCCTTATATTCTCCGGCAGAGACTCTTCAAGAATCCCGTGACAAGGCAGCTGGTGAGACATATGCGTCAGCCAGCTGTGCCTTGCACCTACCTTTCGGGCTACTGCAACTGCCTCCTCTATGCTGAAATGCGAGATGTGCCTGCCGCTTCTTACGCAGTTGATTACGAAATGGTCAAGTCCAAGCAGTTTTCCGAACTCTTCCTCCGGAATCATATTCATGTCGGTGCAATAGGCAATGTTCCCGAAGCGGAAACCAAGGACAGGAAGCTTGTAATGCATCCCTCTTATCGGGATGATACGGACAGTCCTTGGCTTTTCCGTTGAAGGTTTGTCCGTTCCCACATGCACGTAGCCCTTTCCGGAATGCCATTCAAGCCTGTCAGTGCCGCATGAGCCGGATACATTGAAAGGGGAGTTGCCGATTTCATGCACGTTCCACTCTGGTGCGCCAGGGTATTTCTTTTCCGCAAACGCATAAGAATACTCCTGCCGGAGAGACTCCTCGACATATTTCTCGCAATAAATCTGCACAGGACGCTTTTCGGTATAATTGAACGCACGTATGTCGTCCAGCCCTCCAGTATGGTCCTTGTGGTTGTGCGTCAGCAGTATGGCATCAACATGCGACACATTCTCCCGAAGCATCTGCTGCCTGAAGTCCGGGCCCGCGTCTATGAGTATCCTGAGTCCCCCGTAATCTACAAGGGCGCTCGAACGCAGTCTCTTGTCGCGCGGATCACGGCTTGCGCACACCTCACAGCCGCAGCCTATCATCGGGATGCCCTGCGAAGTGCCTGTCCCGAGAAATGTAAGCCTCGCCCCTTCTGTCATATCGTAACTTCCGTAATTTTTCCTATCAGCTCCGGGTCATATGGCCGGGATACCCTTATGTAGTTCCCGGTATATCCCTCCATCATCCCGTTCTTGTCCGTGCTCTCGAAAAGGACATGTCCGGTAACTCCGCGGTTCTGCTCCAGGAACTCCTCATGCAGCTTTGCGCTCAGTTCCTCAAGCATCTGCACCCTGCGTGTCTTTATGCTGTCCTGCACCTGGTCCTTTCTCGCGGCAGCCCTTGTGCCTGCACGTCTTGAATACGGGAACACATGGATGAATGCCGGCTTCACCACCTTGCCCAGGAAATCATATGTCTCCATGAACAGCTCGTCAGTCTCTCCAGGGAATCCTGCAATTACATCAATCCCGAAAAACACTTTCGAGCCGCCTGGCTTCTCCATCTTTTCCCTTATATACGCAATCTTCGCGGCAAAGGCCGCAGTGTCATATCTCCTTCCCATCTCTTTCAGGACTGTGTCGCTCCCGGCCTGCAGCGGGATATGGAAGTGGGGGAGAAACTTTGTTCCGGATGCTATCCAGTCTATCATCTCTTCCGTAAGCAGATTCGGCTCTATTGAGGAAATCCTGTATCTTTCAATGCCCTCCACATCGTTGAGGCTGCGTATCAGGCCGAAGAAACTCTCGCCTGTAGTCCTGCCGAAATCTCCTGTGTTCACACCGGTAAGCACAATCTCCCTGATTCCTGCTGCAGCTATCTCCCTGGCCTGCTCAACGGCAAGGGCTATTGGAATGTTGCGGCTTTCCCCCCTGGCGTCCGGAACGGTGCAATATGCGCACCTGTAGTCGCATCCGTCCTGGACCTTAAGGAAGGAGCGTGTCCTTTCCCCGTCTGAATAAGCCGGAAAAATGCATGTGCTCTTGTGGAGAGGCAGGGACTCGCTTTCCTCACGGAGCTTTGCGAGCACTGACGGCACTATAGCGGACTTTTCGGCAGCACCGAATACCATTGTGACTCCCTCTATCGCCTCTATCTCGGCCTTCTTCAGTTGGGCGTAGCATCCTGTCACCACAATCATGGCGTCAGGTGACAGCCTGTGCAGTTTCCTGATGATGTTTCGGCTCTTTTTGTCGGAATGCTCTGTGACAGAACATGTGTTCACAAGGAAAATGTCCGCGCCGCGGTTCCAAGGCACGGCTTCAAGTCCCTCTTTCAGCAATGCCCTTTCGTATGTTGAGGTCTCTGCATAATTGAGCTTGCACCCCAATGTTATGAATGCTATGGTCTTTTTCATATCAGTTCTTCGTTTGTGTGGATAAGGGTCACTCTTGACCATTGTACCACCCCGTTCACCGGCGGACGCTTCTTGGACACGCGCACTGAAAATGAGGTGAACTGCGGGAATCTGTCGGCAATGGCCCTGACTATCCGTCCGGCAACATGCTCTATCAGATTTGAGGGAACCGCCATTTCCCTTGCCACCGTTTCATATATCAGCGAATAGTCAACGGCATCTTCAAGAGAGTCGCTCTGTGCGGCGCGTCCCATCTCTGCCGTACCACGGAAATCCACAATGAAATCGTTTCCTGCCGCCCTTTCCCTTTCGAGGCAGCCGTGATATGAGCGGAACTCCATTCCTTCGAGTTCCAGTATGCCTAAGTCGCTCATGCTAATCTGTTTAAAGGTAATCATGCAAGAATAAGGAATACGCACGGGCGCTTGCCTATCACGATGCCCTGCTTTTTCCATTGCGAGACGCTCATTGTCCTGATGTATGCGTCAGGCATCGTTATATTCGCTGCCACGCATACTTTTACTGACGGAGAGCATACGGCCAATATGTCCGCGAAAAGAGAGTCGTTCCTGTAAGGCGTCTCTATCAGAATCTGAGTCTGGTGCAGCTGTCCCGACACTTTCTCCAGCGTCTTGAGCCTGCTCCTGCGCTCATCGGTCTTGGCCGGTATATAGCCGCAGAATGCGAATGACTGCCCGTTGAGTCCGGAAGCCATCAGGGCGAGCATGAGAGACGACGGGCCTACGGCCGGTATCACCTCAATCCCGTTCCTGTGCGCCAGGGCGACAAGCTGCGCCCCCGGATCTGCCACCGCCGGAAGGCCTGCCTCTGAGATGAGAGCCACGTCATTCCCGTTGTCGAAAAGCCTTATGTAGCCCTCGATTTCGGCCTGTTCCGTATGCTCATTCAGCTCGTGGAACTCCAGTTCGCCTATATGTCCTTTCAGCCCGGCCTTTGACAGGTACCGCCTTGCAGTCCTCACTTCTTCAACGACGAAAGTCCTGAAACCCTCAAGGGACTTCAGGACCGGTGCAGGGATAACCTCTGCCGGATCATTTTCCCCCAACGGGGACGGTATCAGGAACAGTCTTCCTCTTTTTCCTTCCATGTTTTCCTTTGTCATCATCTTGCGTTATCTTCATAAGTATCCGCTCTCCCTCGAATATGGCCTGCTCCTCGGCCTGCCTGGCCTCCTGTCTCTTGCTCTTGCTTGAGAACATGTGCCGGAAGAACTGCCCGAGCTTGTTGAACTCGGTCTGGTAGGTGAGTCCGACTCCGTTCCTCTGCGAATTGTCGAGGTAGTTGGTATATTGGTCAGCGGAATGCGAGAATATGTTCAGCCTGAAAGCTCCGGGGCGGTCCAGCTTGATTTCTATGTCAAGGTCACCGACCACATCGGCCTTGGTGCTTCCGGAAGTGTTCTGCCTGTTGCCTACGCTTCCGTTCACTACGACCCTGTTGTTGAACATCTGCGTCGAGACCGCCACATCAAACACATCGTTGCCCCGTTCATTCGGCTGGTATTTCAGTCCCAAATCGACAGGTATGTCAAGTTTCTGCAGAATATTGTTCAGCTGGTTGGACATTACCTCCGTCACATTTGAGTACAGCATCGTGGAGTTATTGGCGATTCCGGACTGCTCGTCAGGCATGAAGCTGTTGGTCAGCAGCAGCCACAGGAACTGTTTCTGCAGCTTGTCCTCGGTTCCCAGTGCGCTTTCAACGCGTGACTTGACAATAGGGTCAAGGTCCGGGATGTTGATTGAGAACGCAAGCCTCGGGTTGCTTATCTTGTCTGTTATCTTTATTCCGCATTCGACCGTTCGCCTCGTGGCTACTGATGTCGTGTCGGCTATCAGGGTTGAAAGTGAAGCCTTGGTCTTGTATATCGCCTCGATGTTGAGGTTGCTGTCGAATATGTCCCCGTTGAAGTTTACGGTGCTTCCGTCCTGTATCACGAAATCCCTCCTTACAAGGCCGAGAGCCACAAACCTGTAGTTTCCTCCAGTGAGGGTGTAGTCTCCGTTTATATTGAACACGTCCTCTGCAATCTCAAGGTCAATGGTGCCGTTTCCGCTTCCCGAAAGCACATGTCCCGATGCCTTGTCAATCTCCACGAAAGCCGTAACCTCAGGCGACGCGCCCACATGAAGGTTCAGCCGGAAGTCTCCCGAACCGGAAGTCTTCTTTTCCATCTTAGTTACCATCTCCTCATACGGGTCGATGTAGATGTCTTTCGGAATTTCCGTGAATTTAAGCAGGTTGGATGTCCCGGAGGTCATGGCGGAGGTTATCGGAATGTGCAGTTCGCCTCTCTTGGCGGTCACTGCGTCAATGTCCATGAGCAGAGAGCTTACAGGGCCTGTTATGGATATGTTTCCTGTACCGAAGATATTGCCGTAGAATGCCTCTCCCTGCTTCTCGCTCAGATTGATGCCTTCTATCTCGTTGACCTTTATCCTGGTGTCAAAGCTCATGTTCTTGAAATTCTCCCAGTTGATGCTTCCGCCCACGCTTCCTGTTCCTGTGAACCTGTCCCTTATGCGTATGCCGTCGAAATGGACTCCGGTACGGTCTATATGGAAGCCTCCGTCGGCATAATAAGGCACATTGGTGAAAGCAATCTTGAGCATGCCGTCCTCCAGCCTGGTCTGTTCGCTTGACAGTTCAAGCCTGTCCATAGGCCCTGAAACGGAGATGTTCCCTGATACATAGCCTTCCATCTCGCTGAATATGTCCTTGAGAAGCGGGCTTGCATATCCCACCGGAAGCCTGTTGAGCGCGGCCTGTGCCTCAAGAGTCCTGATGCTCGGGGTATATGTTCCGTATGCGTCTATGTTGCGTCTTCCGCCGAGTTCATTGCGTACAGCCACTTCGAACCGCTGGAACACGTCGTCCCATTCGCTGAGCACTGTGACTGTTCCGGCCGGCATTCCTGCTATATGTGTTGAGTCGCAGACCATGTTTACGAGCAGGCCTTTGTCCTCAAGAGGCGAGATGAGCTGTGCGCTTCCGGTTGCCGCTCCGCTTATGCCGAGGTCAGAGCCGAGAAGAGGGTTGACAATGGATATGTCAAATCTGTTCAGGCTCAGGTTGAGGGTGTCGCTCTGTGTCTTTGAAGCCCTGCCGTATGCCTTGACTGACTGCTCTCCGCTTATCAGTTCCACTGATGATATGTCGATGCTCCCGTCCCTTACGGAAAGTCTGGACGGCTGTATCCTCCATTCCCTGGAGTTAAGGTGCAGGGTCGATGGAAGGATGTCTATGCCGAGCGCGAGCCCGTCCGCATCCCGTGAGAGGTCGCCGCGGACGATGAATTCCCCGCGGTTCTCGAGCTCGCCCCTGTTGTCGTATGAATAGCCGGCTCCGATATGGTTGTCGTCAGCGAATATGCGGAACGTATTGTCGCTCAGCTTTAATGTGGCGGCCTGTATCTCAGAGCTTGTCAAAACCCCGTGGAAACTGTCGTCACTGTTGCTGAATGTCGCGGCTATGTCCTTGATATATTGTCTGCCCATTGCCACCCTCTGTGAGTTCAGGCTGGCGGTGAGCCTTCCTTTCTCGCTTATCCTGGCGCTTATCCTCGTGTCCTCAGCTATGTAAAGGCCTGGATATGCGAAAGAAAGCAGGCCGCGTGTGTCGCGGAAAGTGAAGTCAAGGCTATATCTGTTTCCTGCCCAGTCGTATTCCGGGTGCTCGAAGAGGGCTGGCAGCTCCTGCTTGAGCGTTATGTCGCGCAGGTCTTTGATGAATCTGGTCACAGGGGCGCTTCCGGAGTATGTCCCTTCGGCAAAATCGGACCTGAGCCTCATCCTGTACGTGTCGTTGCTTGTCTGGGAGTACAGGCTGATGTTTCCGATTTCGTGTTTTCCTGACGAATTTACAAGCACAATGTCCCCGATGCTGATTTCACCGAATATGTCCCCGTTGCCGGTTCTCCTGAAATCGGCATGCGTGGCCAGCCTGACATTTGATTTGCCTCTCTTGTCTATTTTCAGGGCCCTCAGGTCGGCATGGCCTATGTTCGCATAAAACTTATATGCGGCATTGCTGCTTTTCGGAGAAAGGGCCACCTGTCCGTGGAACAGGAAGTTGAGATTCGGGTCGTCGCATGTTATCCTGCCGTCGAATCCTTCCGCCGACAGCACTCCCTCACCGCTTATGCGGCTGTAGTCATATCCGTACAGATGCAGCCTGCTGATGCTGAGCGAATCAATCGTGGCCCTGGCAGGCTTTCCTTCCGAGCCAAGTGACGAGCGTATTCCTGCGTTTAGCGTGACAGGGCCAACAAGACCGGTGCCGACAATCTTTCCTATGTCGAGGTCTTTTGTCCCGATTGTGCCGGAAAGTCCGATAGGCCTGCCCTTGGCCACAGCATTGTCAAGCCTGAGGTTTCCTCTGAGGCTTCCTATCGCAGAGTTTATGTCAGCATTTACGTGAAGCCTGTTCATGGGGCCTTTCGCGCGGGCTTTCACATTGAATGCCGTGCCGGGAGCGAAATGTCCGATGTCAAGGCTGCCTTCTTTCATCCAGCCGCTTATGAAGTTTCCGAGTCCCCGGCTTGTCACCTGCATGCCGTTTATGGAAGCGTCTATCATGGTGCTGTCTATGGACGGAAGTCCCGTCATCCTGCCGCTGACAGTGCCGCTGAAGCCTCCGTCTGCTAAAGATACCGACATGCCGGAGACCGTGAAATCCTTTACTGTTCCGCTGAAATTTCCGGAGGCAGCCTTCAGCCTGAGCCTGCTGTCTTTGAGCTGTGGGGCAAAATATGCCAGTGTGCGTATGTCCACGGTGCTTTCCATGATTTCAGCCGTCATGGCCACCTTTCTTATATAATCGGAAAAGTCCTCCACTCCGCTGTAGCTCATGGTGAACAGTGGCAGACGAACTTGTGACCATTTGTCTTTCAACTGGAAGTCCTTTACCTCCGTGAGTCCGTTCCCTACTTTTGCACTTCCGGATATCGACTGGCAGGAGTAGCCGCTCTTTTCGCTGAAAGACAGGTTGCGCAGCACTCCGGACATGACTCCACCCTTGAAAGCGAGTCTCTTTGCCTCAATGTCGATGTCCTTTATGTCAAGGTCATTCCAGTCAATGCCCCCTTCGGTATGCGCAGTCTTGTCCGCTCCGTAATTCTTCATGGTGAAGCGGAATCCGCTTATATCCACGTTCCTTATGTTGAATATTTCCTTGTCGCTTTTCTTTTTCTTGTCGGATTTCTTTATCCTGAATATTCTCGTGAGATTGTTTGTGCTTTCCCCGGACTCGAGCGGGTCATCTTCTATCACAAGATTCATCGTGCCGTTTTTCACGTATGCCCTGGACAGGCGTATACCTTCTCCGGAGACAAGCCCTTTGAGGGTGAAGTCAGCTGATATGTATTCTGCCGTGAAAAATGTGTCAACCGGAGCTTTTCCGGGGAATTCCGGGTCTGATGCCGGATTGCGGTCCGTGACCATGACCTGCTTGAGGACAAGTGTGGTGAAAGGCTTGAAATGCAGTTTTTCGAAACTGATGTCTCCGTCGAGCCTTTCGGACAGTCTTGCGGTGACCTTGCCCGCTATGAATGTCTGGACTGCCGGCGTCTGGAGAGCTATGGCGAGCGCCAGGACGACAGCAGTGACGGAAACCAGCGTCAGCCAGAATATTTTCAGTGCCTTTTTGATATTTTCCTGCATTTATAAAGGTCCAACTTGCAAAAATAGCAAAATTCTCGGATAAAATCCGTATTTTTGTCGCCGATGCATTAGCATAAAGTGTGCTAAAAATTCATGAAATGGCAGATATTATACTCGGAATAGAATCTTCATGCGATGACACCTCTGCGGCTGTCATCAAAGACGGCTACCTGCTCTCGAATGTGCTGGCGAGCCAGGATGTGCACAAGGCATATGGCGGAGTCATACCGGAACTTGCCTCCAGGGCGCATCAGGTCAATATAGTTCCTGTGGTCAGCGAGGCGATTTCGCGTGCCGGGATAGATGCCTATGAAATCACTGCGATTGCATTTACGCGCGGTCCCGGGCTCTTGGGTTCGCTGCTTGTGGGGACATCTTTCGCAAAAGGGCTTGCGATGTCAATAGGCAAGCCTCTTGTGGAGGTCAATCATCTGCAGGGACATGTGCTCGCTAATTTCATAAAGCAATACGGGGCCGGGAACCGCCAGCCGGAATTCCCGTACCTGTGCCTGCTCGTGTCAGGCGGCAACTCCCAGATAGTCAAGGTCAACAGTCCGCTGGAATACGAGATTCTCGGCCAGACCATTGACGACGCCGTCGGGGAGGCTTTTGACAAATGCTCTAAAATGATGGGGCTGGGCTATCCTGGAGGGCCGGTAGTTGACCGTCTTGCAAAGGAGGGAGACCCGGACAAGTTCAAATTCTCCAAGCCTCATGTGCCTGGGCTGGACTACAGTTTCAGCGGCATAAAGACTTCCCTGCTTTATTTTGTGCGTGACAGGATGGCGGAAGACCCGGATTTCATGGAGAAGAACAAGGCGGACATATGCGCGAGCTTCCAGAAGGCTCTGATAGATATCCTGATGGACAAGCTTATAAAGGCTGCCAAGCAGACCGGGATAAGGCAGATTACAATAGGTGGAGGCGTTTCCGCCAACAGCGGTCTCCGCACTCGCATAGTGGAGGAGGGCCGCAAGAGGGGCTGGACCACTTTTCTGCCGGAGTTCAAATTCACTACGGACAATGCCGCCATGATAGCCATTGCCGGGTGGTTCCATTATATGAACGGGGAACGCACATCCCTTGACGTGGCTCCTGTGTCGCGTCTCGCGGAGTTTTGATTAACCTTGGGAAACTTAACCTGATTAACCGGACATATTGCCGATGAAAGAAATAGAGATAACATGCAAATTGGGCTGTGAGCCGTCTGCGGAAGAGATAAAGGCTGCGGCCGTAAAGGCATTGGGAGTGTCGCCGAAAGTACAGGTGCAGCATAGGATTGTGCGCCGCTCGGTCGATGCGAGGAATGACATACTTTACAGGTATCGCATAGAGGTCTTCAAGCCTGGGGAGGTTATGGAGGAATATGCGCTTGAAGAATACAGGGACGTGTCCCAGGCGGAGCCGGTCATAATAATAGGGGCCGGACCTGCGGGTATGTTCGCGGCTCTGAGGCTTCTGATGAGGGGGCTTAAGCCTGTCATCCTCGAGAGGGGAAAGGACGTGCACAAGCGCAAGTTCGACATGGCTGCGCTTTCACGTGAGGGTATCGTTGACCCTGATTCCAACTATTGCTTCGGTGAGGGCGGCGCCGGGACTTTTTCCGACGGAAAGCTTTATACCCGCTCTTCGAAAAGAGGCGACATACGGGAGGTCCTGCACCAGCTGGTGCGATTCGGTGCTGACCCTTCCATACTCATAGACGCGCATCCGCACATAGGCAGCGACAGGCTTCCCGTTGTTGTTGAGAATATCCGCGAATGCATAACTGGGCATGGCGGGGAATATCATTTCGGAACGCGCGTGACAGATATAGTGAAAAAAGGGGACGGCAGTTTTGGGGTGACGGCTTCTGACGGGTCCGTATGGGCTTCAAGGAAGGTGATTCTTGCCACAGGCCATTCAGCGAGGGACATATATGAGATGTTCAGCCGCAAGGGCTGGGAAATCCAGGCCAAGGGTTTTGCTCTCGGCGTGCGCGTGGAGCATCCGCAGTCTCTGATAAACAGGATACAATATCACGGAAAATACCAGCCTCACATGCCAACGGCCGAATATTCTTTCGTAACTCAGATTGAGGGCAGGGGGGTGTTCTCGTTCTGCATGTGTCCGGGCGGAATCCTTGTGCCGGCGGCAACGGCTCCGGGAGAGCTTGTGCTGAACGGCATGTCAAATTCGGCCCGCAACTCCAAGTGGGCGAATTCCGGTGTGGTAGTCTCGGTTGAGCCTGAGGATCTTCCGGAATATGCCTCATACGGCCCTCTGGCCCTGCTCCAGTTCCAGAAAGATGTGGAGAAGGCCATGTTCGATTATACAGGCTCGCTTAAGGCTCCGGCCCAGAGGATGATGGATTTCTGCCGCAGGATACCTTCTTCCGGACTTCCTGCGACCTCTTATCATCCGGGTGCTGTCGCGGCTCCTCTTCACGAGCTGCTTCCTGAGAATGTGTCCCTCAGGCTGAAATATGCTTTCCCTCTGATAGGTAACAAGAAGATGCACGGCTACTATACGAATGAGGCCCTGCTTCTCGGAGTCGAGTCGAGGACTTCCTCTCCCGTGAGGATACCGCGTGACCCTGATACTCTCGAGCATGTGCAGATTGCCGGGCTGTATCCTTGCGGAGAAGGGGCGGGATATGCCGGAGGAATCGTGTCTTCTGCGCTTGACGGAATAAACTGTGCTGCAAAAATCTGATGCTATGACCGGAAGTCTTCGTTTGTTTTTCATATGTCTCGGACTGCTGTCTTTTGTTGGCGACGCATTTGCACAGGCGAATGCATCATGCGGACATGAAATGACCTTGAGGCTTGACTATATATTTTCCGGTACGGACAGCACGGCTGACATATCGCTTGACGAGATGTCATGCTTTGACGGCTGGGCGGGACGCAGGCACAATATGGATTCTGTCGCGCTCAGAGGTAACGGACAGATATGCATGAGGGATAACCGCAGCGGTGAGGTGCTTTACCTGCAGAGTTTTTCGACTCTGTTCCAGGAATGGCAGGCCACGGAGGAAGCGACAAGGGTACGACGTTCGTTTGAAAATGTGTTCCTGCTTCCGATGCCTGACGTCCCGGTGACCGTAAGGGTAGAGCTGTACGGTTTCAGGGGAGGCATCTCAGCATCTGTTGAGCATGAGGTGAACCCCGGAGACATTCTCATACGTCATCTGAAGGGCAGTCCTGCTCCGCACAAGTATCTGCTTCGCAGCGGGTCTGAGGCGGATTGCATTGATGTTGCCATTGTCGCGGAAGGGTATGCCGCCTCAGAGGCGGAGGTGTTCTATGCGGATGCGGCCGCCGCGATGGAGGCTGTCCTTGCGCATGAGCCTTTCTGCGGATATCGTGACAGGTTCAATTTCGTTGCGGTGGCACTCCCGTCTGCGGAAAGCGGGGTCAGTGTGCCTCTTGAGGGACAGTGGAAGGATACGGCCCTCAGCTCACATTTCAGCACATTCTATTCAGACCGCTACCTTACGACCCTGAGACTGCGCAATCTGCATGACAGGCTATGCGGAATCCCGTATGAGCATATAATAATTCTCGCCAACACTGATACTTACGGCGGAGGCGGGATATTCAATTCCTATACACTTACCACAGCGCACCATTCCGCGTTCCGTCCTGTCGTCGTGCATGAGTTCGGCCACAGTTTTGCCGGCCTGGCTGACGAATATTATTATGACGACCAGTTTTCGGAATATTATTTTCAGGATTGTGAGCCGTGGGAGCAGAACATTACGACCTTTGCGGACTTCTCTTCGAAATGGGAGGATATGCTTCCCGCCGACGGCTCTTCAGATGCCGGTGTGGGAGTCTATGAAGGGGCAGGGTATCAGTCAAAGGGAGTTTACCGCGCCTGCCCGGACTGCCGTATGAAAACAAATTCCGCCGAAGGATTCTGCCCGGTATGTTGCCGCGCCATTTCCCGTCTGATTGAATTTTATACTGAGTAGGACACTTACGCTCTTTAATCAGGTGCTGCAGGATTATGAAGAGATTGCTGATTTTCATTGTGCTTATATGTCTCACCGCGGGAATTTCCAGCGGTGCAAATGCGCATGTGGAGCATGTAAGGTTTTATTTCCGCTTCGGGCACAGCCGGTATGAGCCTGGAATAAGAGACAATGACATTGTGATGCGGGAGTTTCTCGAGGAGGTGAGACGTCAGGATAAGGCCGGCAATATCGGACGTATAATAGTCCGGTCATTCACTTCTCCGGACGGAGTCAGCACCGCGAACCGGCAGCTCAGCATCAACAGGTGCAAGTCCATTGAGGAATATATCGTATCAGAAACAGGAATCAGCCCCTTGCTTGTGGTGGCGGCTCCGGAAGGCATTGCCTGGGATGAACTCCGCAGGATGGTTGTTGCCGACGCCAGGGTTCCTTTCCGTGACGATGTGCTGAGGATACTTGATGATACACCGGTGTGGGTATATGATTCTGAGCATCATATAGTCGGAAGCCGCAAGAAAAGCCTTATGGATTTGGAGGGCGGAATTGCTTACCGCTGGATGCGGGAGAATTTATTCCCTTATCTTCACAGCGCTACAGTCGTGCTTCAATTGAAGGACTCTTCCGCTGCCTACTGGAGTGAGGTCTATGCACGTGCGGAATGTTCGGACAGCATCTCGTATGCCATGGCTCCTTTTCCCGGTTCTGATGAGACTGCCGGGCACGGACGTTCAGCACGTAAACGCAAGTCCCGATACGATGACAACCTCAGATATCCGTTGAGGCGCTTTGCCTTGAAGACCAATCTGGCCTATGCATTGGCTCTTATGCCTTCATTGGAACTGGAATGCCGGATAAGCCGCTACTGGTCTTTTAATCTCGAAGGTGATGTGGCGTGGTGGAAGAACCGCGAGGGGCACAAATGCTATCAGCTCGCCATGGTAAGTCCGGAAGTGCGTTTCTGGTTCGGCGGGAATAGCCTCAAGGGCGGCCTGTATGCCGGTGCATTTGCCGGTGCCGGTCTTTATGATTTGGAGAATGTTACGCGCGGCTATCGCGGGGAAGGGCTTATGGCCGGCCTGTCTTTGGGCTATCTCTGGCCTTTGACGCGCGGCTTTGCCATTGAGACGGGAATCGGAGGCGGATGGATGTCAACCAGATATCAGGAATATGCCCCTTATGAGGGGCATCATATTTATGTGCGTTCGAGGAAGATGGATTACTATGGTCCGCTGAAATTGAAGGTGGCGTTGGTATGGCGCTTGGGAGGAATCGGCGGAAAGCATGAGGGAGGTGCTGCAAGATGAGGAAGATGCTTTTGTTCTTGTCAGTCATTTCTTTGCTGGTGTCATGCAGGGAAGAGCTGTGCTACAATCATTTCGGTTCCGCTGTCATGGAGTTCCGCTGGGATGCTGAACCGGAATCAGGCAATGTCCCCGCCGGCATTACGGCCCTTGTCTATGGCAATGATTCGGAATTTTCGGGAGAGTCTTATCTTTCTCCGTCCGGAGGCGGTGTCAATTTCGGAAAAAACGGCGTGAAATGCATGCTGTTTTATAATAATGATACTGAGCGTATAATAATAAGCGGTGAAGCGGACGGGCCGTTTGCTGTCAGGGCCACTTCCACTTATGGGACTCGTGCCGCTCCTGCCGATATCCGGACAAAATTTCCAGACGACCCTGTGCTGAATCCGCCGGACATGCTCTATTCGGCATTTGTGGATTCCATTCCGGATGTGGGGCAGCATGAGGTTTCTGACCTGCAGGTCAAGATGCGTCCCATGGTGTGCAGCTATAGGGTCAGATATGAGTTTGAATATGGCGGGCATAGGGTAGTTCTTGCCCGCGGAGCCATCTCAGGCATGGCCAGGATGGTCTGCCTGCATGACGGCTCCAGTCCTTCCGAGTGCGCTACATTCGTATATGACTGCGAAGTGTCTGATTCCGGGGTAGCGGCAGACGTTATGTCTTTCGGAACTCCCGGGTATCCCGTGCCGTCCAGTTATGCCGGTGGCGGCATCCGGAAGGTTGCATGTTCCCATATCCTTAACCTTGAGGTCAAACTTGTAAACGGCAAGACCAAGGAATTTTATTTCGACATTACAGACCAGCTTGCAGGCCAGCCCCGCGGAGGGGAAATCGTCGTGTCCGGACTCAGGATAGAAGACAATGACAGTTCCGGTGACTCCGGCTTTGATGTCGATTTGGGAGGTTGGGGAGACCATGAAGATATTGACCTTCCCGTCGGAGGGCAGCAGGGGGCTTGATAAAAAGCTCAGTCACCGCTCTTTCCCCGGCTCTCTCCTGCAGGTATCACCTCGGTTCTCTCCCAAGCTACAGCACAAATTTGCAGGCAGGTAAATTCTGCATTGAGCCAGTACCATGTAGTACCCGGCCAATAACATTTGTCAAAAACGGTTTAAAAAAGCCGCCGGATTTTTACGGAATGCTCTCAAAAAGAAATTCGGTTTAAGAATCGCCTGGAATTTTTACCGTTTTACCATTGCAACTTGCCATTCCGTGGCATGAAACATTTTCATAAGAGTGACACGTTGTCTGTCCCAACATGGAAAAAGACGACACGTTGGGAACCAGTTTGCTTTGTAATAAAATGAGTCTTAGTGTATTATGGAATTGCATGATTCCAAGCAGGACAACAAAATGCACGTTGGGAACCTTTGTCTTATGTGGCGTGAAATGATTGATTTATAGTTTGTTCTGAAGAAACGATGCCCTTTTGAGACGCGAGAGGGATGTGTTTCATTGACCTGTAATGATGACAGATTCGATGATGCCGCTGGAAAATAATAAAAAGAGGATGACTAAAAAGTCAGAATAACTCTCTGGGAATTCAATATTTGGGAATCATGTCGAGGTTGACCACACCGAAAAATAAGAAAAAAGGGGCTTGAATAATACTTTTATCCAGCCCCTTGTCGTATGAATATTTATCTGTTTGCTTTCAGCCTGGCATTATGCGCCGAAATTGAAGTCTGTAGGAGGAACTTCTGTCCAGTCCTGTATGCCGTTTGTGGCATCAACGCTGAATTCAATTTTCTCCACTCCTGCTGCTGAACCGTTTACGGTCACATTATATGTATAGGAGCTTCCGGCAGCCCATGTCGGCTTGATGTTTCCTTTTACATAGTCACTCTTGATGACATCTGTTCCCTGTTTTACGGTAATCTTGAAGCTCAATGTCACATTGTTGGAGCTGTAGGTTACAGGAAGGAAATATCCATAGTCAGTTGTCAGCTCTTTTGCCGCAACAGCTTCCGTGTCTCCGTCTGCAGCTGCTCCGGAGTTGATTGAATTGTCGGTTCCTGTAATAGGAAGAGTGATTTTTGTCCATTTTTTGTCAGCCTCGTTCATTTCTACTGTACGTGAGGCATTGCTCCAGGAATCTCCGTTTGATGAGAAGTCAGCCTTGTCATAAATGTTGCGGAATTCCACCTCTGAAATCTCGATTGTGAAATCTGGGTCAAAGCCGCTCTTGAATTTGGTGTTCACTTTTGACAGGATGTGTTTGAAGCTGAGTGATACGGCCGTGTTGCCGGTTTCCTTAGCTGTAATCGAACCAGATGAAGCATAAATCAAATCGTGCTGGTGGCCATCGTTACATATGAATTCCGTGATTTTGAAAGTACCTGCGTCCGCACCTGACGTGGAGAATGTAGGAGTACCTTTTTCAAGGGCGACGTTCTCGCAGCTGTAGGCATAGAATTTATATGTGGCATCTTTGACCCAATATTTTGATGAGCCTTCGTATGTCCATTTGTCAGCCTCTTTTGATACTGGAACTCCATTGAACACGGTGTGATAATCTGATACGTCTTTCGGAGTATAGCCTCCGTATACCACGAATTTGCTGAAGTTGTCGTTGGACATCGCACGAGTGTTTTTGTTGACGTGTGAATTGAAACCGATCATTACTCCTGCGCCCTCGTTCACGTCAAGATCGTCTGTGCTTATGCAGGCTGACAATGTCAAAGCTGCTGCCGCACAAAAAATTAAATTTTTTAAAGTGTTCATAAAATAGTTTATTAGGGTTATTTTTTGATGACTTTTAATTTTTGGGGGCGCAAAAGTAATAATTATTTTTATATTAAATAAAGAAAAAGTTCAAAAAATGCCCTATCTCCTGAAATGCCTGTCAGAATACGGGTCGTATTCCATCTGAGGGTACTCTTTCTTATAGATTGACGGGTCGAAGTGCCTTGTGTCATTGAAAATCGTCTCGTCTATGCCTGACGGCTTGCCTCCGGGCAGCAGAATGTTGTACAGGCCGCCATGCATTATGACAACTTCGCGGTCCCATAGTTCGGGAGAATGGTTGGTGCCCCTTCCGAACAGCAGACGTAAGGCATATCTGAGCAGCGGGTGCATTTTCAGCGGCTTGTTGGCAGCAATATACTGCTCAGTATGCTCCCTGACGCGCAGGGCGGCCTCTTTCTCATTATCCAGTCTTTTCTGCCTGTCTGTCTTGAAGTCTTCAGGCTCTGTCAGTATCTTCGGTACCATCATCTTGCCGTAGAGCTTGAAATCTGTTTCCGATTCCTGTGACTCGCTTAGCATTTTGTCGTATTCCGAGTCAATCTTGTCGCGCAGCTGCTCCAGAATGCTTATCCTGAGGTCAGGCTGTTCCGGCAAGGAGTCGCTTACAAACTGCAGGAACCTGTCCCGCTCTTCCGTACTGATTACATTGTCCCGTGCCGCTCTCGATGCGAATGCCTTGATGTCTTCCGAAAGTTCCCTTTCCCTGCCATCGGTCACTCTCTCCTGGGCACGGATACAGACGGGATACATGGCAAAAGTCACGAATCCCGTCAGAATGATTTTTGTTATGCCTCCGTTCATGTGTCAGGCTTATGTCGTTTTCTGAACTGGTATTGTGCCTTAAAGACAAACCGCATGCCATAAAAGGATTTGCTTTCTCATATATACGCTTGCGTCTCGGCAAAACTTTACAAGCAAGCTTGAACGTTTTGCTCTCAACTTTTGCTATATTTGTCCAGATTTGTCACTTTGACAGACAACGATGCGGGAGCAGTCACGGAGCATGCCATGGAAGTTCCCGTGCTTTAAGAAGATTTATTAACGAAACATAGAATCAGAATGAAGAGAATTTTTGCAGTTCTGCTGGCCTGCATGGCCGTATGCGGAATCATGGAGGCAAGGAAAGTCTCCGGAATTGTGAAAAGCGCGGACGAGAAGCTCTCAGGAGTAATCATTACTGACGGTGTCAATTTTACCCAGACGAAGAAGAACGGAAAATTTGTCCTGGATATAAAGGATGATGCCGAATTTGTTTATATAGTGACCCCTGCCGGCTATGTCGCAGACTGGTCATCCGGTGTCCCTCAGTTCTACCGGAGGGCACAGGGACAGGACAAGTTCGTTTTTGACCTTCAGAAAACCAAGGGAGGCAGCGACTGGTCTCTGCTGGCCATAGCCGACCCTCAGACACAGAACGAACGTCACTTCACCAAATTCACAGGCAAGCCTCTTGAGGACCTTTCCCGGACTGCGAAAGGACTGGCGGAGGAAGTCGTGACGGTAGGTCTGACCTTGGGTGACATATGCTGGGATTCGCTTCCGTATCAGGAGCGTTTCAAACAGGAAATCGTGCGTACGGGCGTGCCTTTCTATCCGGTAGCTGGCAATCATGACCACGAGAAGGACGTCAAGGGAGATATCGCCACGACAGCTTCTTACCGCAAGAACATGGGGCCCGAGAATTATGCTTTCTGCCTGGGAAAAGACGTGGTGATTGTGCTTGACAATATAATATATGACACTCAGAAAAAATATGAGGAAGGATATGCCGATCATGTGCTTGCCTGGGTAAAGGGCTTGGTAAGGCTGCTTCCGGCTGATGCCGACCTGTATATCGCCCAGCATTCCCCGCTGTACAAATGGTTCAGGAACGACCGCATAAAGAATGCGTCTCAGCTTCTCGACCTGGTGCGCGGAAGAAAGGTCACTTTCATTTCCGGACATACCCACATCAACAATTATCTTGAATACGAAAAGAACATAACAGAGCACAATGTCGCGGCCATCTGCGGGTCATGGTGGGTGACAGACCACTGCAATGACGGCACTCCCGGCGGCTACAAGGTCTTCGACATGAGGGACGGAAAGCTCAGGTGGCATTACAAGTCCACCGGTCATGACAAGGATTTCCAGGTGGAGATTTTCAATCTCGGGCAAGCTCCGGGACATCCCAACAGCATCATTGCGAACGTATGGGGCTACGATCCTTCATGGAAAGTAGAGTGGTTCGAGGATGGCAGGCCGATGGGCAAGATGGAGCAGGTGATTGACTACTCTCCTCTTTATATAAAGGAAATCAATGCCGTATATGCAGACAAGGGCAAGGCTACTCCCCGCTACAAGTTCCCGAGACCCAATGACCATTATTTCGCCGCGACTCCTTGCCAGTATGCGGAGAATGTCACAGTGTCCGTAAAGAACGGTGAGGGAAAGGTATGGCTTTACAATATTGACATGGCGGATTATGTTGACGTCCAGGCGCACAGGGGCGGTGCCGGCCTGATGCCTGAGAATACGGTTGAGGCAATGAAACATGCCCTTGACATGGGCGTGAACACTCTTGAGCTTGACCTGCAGGTCAGCAAGGACGGGCTTGTAGTCGTTTCGCATGACGCATATTTCCACTCCAGATATGCCACGAGGCCGGACGGGACAAAGGTCGGCAAGCTTGACTCTAAGGAGTACATCTATACTATGCCTTATGAGGAAGTCGTGAAATATGATGTAGGAAGCCGCGAGAGTGAGGTGTGGCCTGGCAAGGCTTGTTTCCAGGCAGTAAAGCCGCTTGCAAGCGACTTGATTGATTTTGTGGAGAACTATACCAAGGAGAAGGGATATTCTCCTGTAAGGTACAATATCGAAATTAAGTCCAAGAAAGGCAAAGGAGAGGGCGTGAACTGGCCTGTTTACAACGAGTTTGTGGACAAGTGCGTAAAACTGCTCCTTTCAAAGCATCTTGACGAGAGGCTTGTGGTGCAGTGCTTTGATGTGAGGGCCCTCAATTTCATGCATGAGAAATATCCTGAGCTGATATTGTCTTATCTTGTTGACGCAAAGGCCGGGGATTTTGAGGGATACATGTCCAAGCTGGATTTCACTCCACAGTGGCTTAGCCCGCATTACTCGCTTGTCGATGAGGAACTTGTGGCCAAATGCCGCGAAAAGGGCATCAGGCTTGTGCCTTGGACTGTCGATGAGCCTGAGGACATTGCAAGAATGATTGAACTTAAGGTCGAGGCCATAATCTCGAACTATCCTGACAGGGTGCTCGAGCAGACCAGAGGCTTTGCTTTCCCTCTTCCTGAAAAGTCAAGATAATATGCCTAAACTGAATAATTTATATACATTGGAGGACGCTGTCAGGCTTTCGGGCCCGACGGCGTTCAACATTATGATTAAGCCGGCCGGGTCGCTGTGCAATCTGGACTGCAGCTATTGCTATTACCTGGACAAGGCGGACATTTACGGCGGACGCGAGCCGAGGATGAGCCTGGAGATGCTTGAGACATACATAAGGGAATATATCGCCGCCAATGATGTGTCTGACGTTACATTCAACTGGCACGGAGGCGAACCTTTGGTCATGGGCCTGGATTTTTACCGCAAGGCTGTTGAGCTTGAACTGAAATACGCGGCGGGAAAGAACGTACATAACACGATACAGACCAACGGGACTCTCCTGACTCCCGAGTGGGCTTCTTTCCTGCGCGAGAACAGGTTTCTTGTCGGTATTTCGATAGACGGCCCGAAAGACATACATGACCGTTTCCGCAAGGACAAGGGCGGGGCGCCTACATTTGACAAGGTGATGCGAGGGCTGGAACTGCTTTACCGCTCCGGGGTGGAATATAACACGATGACTACTGTCAGCCGAGCCGGAGAGGGACGCGGTGAAGAGGTTTACCGCTTCCTCAAGTCGGTCGGCAGCCGCTACATGCAGTTCATGCCTGTCGTGGAGCATGTAAGGTATCCTCTCAAGCCCTCAGGAAAGCCGGACAGGCAGGCCAGGCCTCATATAGTAGCCCCGTCAGCCGAGGGGGCATGCATAGCTCCGTGGTCAGTCAGTCCGATTGCCTACGGAAAATATATGTGCCAGATATTCGACCATTGGGTCTGCAATGACGTGGGACGCTATTTCGTAGGGCATTTCGACGCAGCCCTCGCATGCTGGTGCGGAGTGCAGCCGGGACTGTGCGTATTTGCGGAGACTTGTGGCGGCAACTCTGTTATAGAGCATAACGGTGACCTTTACCCGTGCGACCATTTTGTCTATCCTGAATACCGCCTCGGCAATGTAGGCGAGACTTCTCTAAGGACTATGATGACATCGCAGGAGCAGTGGAACTTCGGGATTTCCAAGCGCAATTCGCTTCCGCGCAGGTGCGGGCAATGCAGATGGTATTTCGCATGTCACGGTGAATGCCCGAAGCACCGTTTCAGCAGGGGAGAGAACGGCGAGACCGGGCTTAATGTCCTGTGTGACGGTCTGGTGATGTTCTATTCGCATATAGCCCCGTACATGGAGAAGATGAAGGAACTGCTTGCATCGGAGCAGGCGCCTGCAGGAGTCATCCCGTGGGCAAGGATGAGACTTATGAAATAGTTTCGTAGAGCTCCAGAAGACGGAGCTCTTTTTCGTCTGTCTCCGCCAGTATCTGCCCGATGCGTTCGGATGCGGACTGGAGCTTGTCGAAAGGCAGTGCACCGCTGCCGAGCATGGCTTCCAGCTCCGCCTTTTCCGCTGCAAGAGTCTCCAGATCCTTTTCAAGCTGCTCCATCTCCTTCTGCTCCTTCCAGCTCAGCTTCTTCTTTTTGGCCTGGACCGGTTCATCCGATGCGGTTGCCTTGGCTTTAGCGGCTTCCTTTTCTTTCTCTGCCTTTTCCTGTGCACGGGCTGCGGAGCGCTGCTGCGCCTCATATTCCTTTATGAATTCCCTGTACTCGCTATAGCTTCCGACAAAATCCTTCACAAGCCCGTCTCCGCAGAATATGAACAGGTGGTCAACCAGCTTGTCGAGGAAATGGCGGTCATGCGACACGATTATCAGCGAACCTGCAAATTCCTTGAGATATTCCTCAAGTATGTTGAGGGTGACAATGTCCAGGTCGTTTGTCGGCTCATCCAGAATCAGCAGATTCGGCTGCTGCATCAGTATAGTCAGCAGGTACAGCCTGCGCCTCTCTCCTCCGCTCAACTTTTCGACTTTGTTGTTGAGCATGTCATGAGGAAAGAGGAACCTGTTCAGGAGAGAGGTGTCATTCACAATGTCCAGGACGGTGTCCTGAGGATTGAATTTCATTCCGCTCTGGTGGTAATATCCTACTTTTAGAGATTCGCCGCGCTCGATGATTCCGGTCATCAGTCCGCATCCGGAGCCGTATGAGTATGAACCGGGGTCGGTGCAGACCATTTCCGGAGTATAGTTCCCGGTCAGGATGTTCAGGAAGGTGGATTTTCCCGCTCCGTTGCGGCCTACTATGCCGACTTTCTCGTATCTCTGGAAATTGTATGTGAATTTGTCCAGGTAGCATTTGTCTCCGTAAAAGAAACTCAGGTCGCGGCAGTTGATTATCTTGGTGCCCAGCCTTGTCGCGCCTTTCATCTCCGACATGCTGACCTGCTTCTGTGTATATGTCTGCGAAGCCCTGTCCTTGAGGTCGTAGAATGCGTTTATGCGGTATCTTGCCTTGCCTGTCCTTGCGCATGGGGTGCTGCGCATCCATTCAAGTTCACGGCGCAGGATATTGCGCACCTTGTCCGTTTCTGCATTGTAGTTGGCAATCCTTTCCTCTCTCTTCTCAAGGTAATTCTGATAATTCCCGCGGTAGGTATATATTGCGCCATGGTCCATTTCCATGACTGTATTGCATACCCTGTCCAGGAAATACCGGTCGTGCGTGACCATAAGGAGGGTGCATCTTGAACGGCTCAGATAGCCTTCCATGAACTCAATCGCGTCAATGTCAAGGTGGTTGGTCGGCTCGTCCATGATGAAGAAATCCGCCTCTGAGGCAAGCATCTGCGTTATGGCGACACGCTTGACCTCACCTCCGGAAAGTTCCTTCATCTGCTGCTCCGGGTCCGTGAGATTGAAATTCCCGAGGAGCTTGATGACTCTGCGCTCATATTCCCACAGGTGTTCCTGGTCAAGCCCTGAGGTGAATTCCGCGCTTGAAGACATTATCTGGCTGAATATGCTCTTTCCCGGGTCGAAAGCGTATTCCTGCTCAAGAAAAACGATGCTTATGTCTTTGAGGAACATTATCTTTCCGCCTGAATCCGACTTGTCCTTGCCTGCGAGAATACGCATGAGCGATGTCTTGCCGGTTCCGTTAGGAGCTATGAGCGCGATTTTGTCTCCTTCGTTTATGTTGAAGCCTATATTCTCGAAAAGAACCTTAGGCCCGTATGATTTCGATATGTTTTCTATTTGGAGGTAGCTTGCCATCTTGTGGTTTATCTGAAAAATCTGTCAACTTCTTTGACGGCCTCCGGAAGAGCGAAGACCGCAACCCTGTCGTATGCCTGAATCTGGGTGTCACCTACGGCTATGAATGATTCATTGCCCCTTATGACGCCACCAATGATGGCATTTCTCGGGAAGTCCATGTCCTTGAGGGCTTTCTTTGTTATAGCAGTATCAGGTGACACGATGAACTCCAGAACTTCCGCATTCGTGCCGCTCATATATTTGATGAAACGGACTTTGTTGCTCAGGGTGAATTTGAATATCCTGCCTGCCGTTATAAGCTTCTTGTTTATCACCGCATCAACTCCCATGCTCTCTGCGAGCCTGATGTATTCAAGGTTCTCCACCTCTGCGATTGTCCTTGCGACACCGAGTCTTTTGGCGGCGACGCATGCGAGGATATTGGTCTCCGAATTGTTGGTGACTGCTACGAAAGCATCATATTCGCGTATTGATTCCTCCTGCAGCATGTCGGAGTTCCTGCCGTCCCCGTTCACGACTATCACATTGCCTGGCAGCTTTTCGGAAAGGTCTATGCATTTCTCCTTGTTCATCTCTATCAGCTTGATGGATTCCATCTGCCTGCTGAGCTGCTTGGCCACCATCTCGCCGATGGGGCTTCCTCCGAGAATCATCAGGTTGTTGACCTCTATGTTCCGCTTGCCGATGTATTTCATCAGCATGTCCATGCCCTCCCTCTTGGAAATGATGAAGACAAGGTCATGGTATTTGAACTTGGTGTCGAATTTCGGGATGATGGTCTCGTCGTTCCTGGATATGGCGACGACCCTGAATTTCTGGCCCTCCTCGGCCGCTACGGTACTGAACTCCGCCATGTTCATCCCTATGAGAGGGGACTCTTCCTCGAGCTTGAATACCGCAATCTGCAGCTTGCCCCTTGCGAAGTCAAGCGAATCTGCTGCGGCAGTCCTCTTGAGCAGGTCAATGATTTCTCCGGCCGCGATTTTTTCGGGATAGAACATCAGGTCTATGCCCATTTCCGTGAACAGGTATTTGTTCTCGTATGTGAGATATTCCTCATTGTTTATCCTTGCAGTGACTTTTTTGCTGCCGAGTTTCTTCGCCAATATGGCGCTCACGATATTCACATCCTGGGAGTCTGACGGGTTCACTGCAATGAAAAGGTCCGCCTCAGCTGCTCCTGCCTCGCTGAGAGTGCGTATGGCCGACGGGTTGCCCTCGACGGTTATTACATCCGTATTGGATGCGAGAGCTTCAAGCCGGCCCTGGTCGGAATCTATGACGGTGATGTCATTGGCTTCATTGCTCAGCATTTTTGCGAGGTGGGAACCGACTTCTCCTGCCCCTGAGATGATTATTTTCATTTTGTCAAAAATTATCCTTTATAAAAATCCTCTTTCCTGATGCTCCGGAATATGCCTTTCCCTTTCAGTATCGCCTGCGGTATTATCCACCGGCTGTACCATCCTTCGACAGAGGCTGCTTTGCCATGACTTTCGAGATAGTCACGTATCTGTGCCATGTCAGGAGAATTGCGCTTGCTCCGGTATTCCCCGTGCGCCTTCCATACGGCTTTGAAGCACTCCGGCTTGAATGACGCGAGATATGCTGCAGAGGAGAGGCCGTCAAGAATCATTCTCATGAATATTCTGCGTCTTGCCATCCTAAGGCCTTTCTGTGCTGCCTTTGTGGTGTCCATCCCTTTTCTGTATAGCCCGAGCGCAAAGGTCTTGCCGAGATTGTTGCTGAGCATCAGCAGATTGTTCCGGTAGTTAAGGAAGAGCTTGAAAGGTGATGTCTGAGGCAGTGTGCCCCCGCCAACATGATATACAAGCGACTGCGGCACAACAGTGACCTTATGCCCTTCGAGCTGCATCCTCCAGCACAGGTCTATTTCCTCCATATGTGCGAAAAACCTTCCGTCGAGTCCTCCGAGCCTTCTGTAAAGGCTGCTTCTTACCATAAGGCAGGCTCCTGTGGCCCAGAACACATTTTCCGGCGTGTCGTATTGTCCACAATCCTGTTCAAGCCTTTTCAACACGCGTCCTCTGCAGAACGGGTATCCGTATTTGTCGAGCCAGCCACCTGCCGCACCTGCATATTCAAACATCTCCCTTTCTTGCAGACTGTGCAGCTTGGGAGCGCATGCACTGCATTCAGGATGACTGTCCATCCAGTCTGTCAGAGGCCTTAGCCATCCGGGCGTGACTTCTATGTCTGAATTTATGAGCACGAAATATTCCGGGGCTGCATCTGCCTTGCGGCATGACGTTGCTTCTTTGGCAGGCTTTCCGGAAACTTCTGCAATCTCCCTTTCATTCTCTATTCCGTCTGATTCTTTGTCTGCTTTTCCTGCTTTTTCCGGTACGATTATATCGAATGCCCAGTTGTAACCTCCCGTAAAACCGAGATTCTTTTCGGATGTGATTGTCCTTACATGAGGGAAATATTCTTTCATCATGGCTACGGAACCGTCTGTGGAGGCGTTGTCCGCGACTATGACTTCTGCATCTTCGTCTTGTACGGAGCGCAGCAGCCCCGGAAGAAACCTTTTGAGGAAGCCTTCCGTGTTCCAGTTCAATATGACAATTGCCGTCTTCATGCCGAATGAAATTATAAACTGACAAATTTACGCAAAACGTTGAAATAATCTGCATGAATCGGAAGAATGACGTTATTGGGACAGCAGGACATGGCCTGATAATGCAGTGGATGGTGATGACATGGTGCAATTATTGCTTGCATGCTGCCGGTCGCCTGTCGCCTGTTGCCGGTCGCTTGTTACCGATTGCCTGTTGCCTGGCCGCCGGGTAGGGGCGCACTAAGTATAATTTTGAAAAATACAGTAATATGGAAGATTTCTCACTCGTAACCCCGACATTTCTTTTTTCCGCCATCTCGCTGATAATGCTGGCATACACCAACCGTTTCCTCTCATATGCCCAGCTTGTGCGCACCTTGAAGGAACATTATCTCCAGAGCCGCTCCGAAGTGACGGCAGCCCAAATCCGCAACCTGAAGAAAAGGCTCTATCTAACCCGCAACATGCAGGTGCTCGGCATATCGAGCCTCTTTTTCTGCGTCATATCCATGTTCCTGATTTACATCGGCTACAGGACAGCCTCCATCTATGTCTTCGGATTCTCTCTCCTGCTTCTGGTAGCCTCACTCGGAGTCTCCATCGCAGAAATACTGATTTCCGTAAGGGCGCTTGAGATTCATCTGCATGATATCGGTGACAAGGCCGGGCCGGAGGAATACGATGAATGAGAGTTTACGGAAAAATAGCCTGCTGTAGGGCTTGGAGCCGTTTTGCGCAACTCTCGAACGGCCGGTTTTTGAAATACCGATGGCTGGTGTGGTGTAAAGTATTTATTATGAATGTTTTACTGATTTACTGTCCTCCGGTAAGGGGCATCGTGAATTAGTAATTCTCTTATTGATAGTGTATTAGAGTGTGCTGACTCGTTTGTTGAACAATATAGAACTCCTCTTATTTGTTCATGATACGTATTGTTCTCAGTAAAAAAGAGATTTTGCTGTTATGTCCCGGTTTTCCGAAAAATACTAATCTTATGTTTCATCCATATTTTTTGTAATAGTTCTTGTTTGATGAAAATCAATGTATTATATTTGCCGTTGCCTTATAACTGACTATTAACTATAAATTATGAAAAACACCATTAAGATTTTATTTCTGTCGCTTGTATTCATGTGCTCTTGTGACAAAGCCGCAGAAATCGGAAAAGTGGAAAAAGAAGACTTATTCCGCGTATCACAAGAGGATATTATTTCATATTTAACTGAGCGTAAGGGCGTCAATGTTGATGCGAAATTGACATCAGGCCGGTGTTGCATAATGGTGATATCATTATGTATATAGTTAATTATGAAGATGGCTGGGATGTCCTGTCTGCTGACCGTAGGGCGCCAGTAGTCTTAATGACTTGCGACAAAGGATATCTGAACGAAGCAGATATGTATCTTAATGACTATCAGTCTGAGTATATGGATGTGATGAAAGATGCAATCTATGATTTGATGGCTTCTGATGATACTACTGTTATTTCTGATGAGGATAATTGGAGCGGTATAGTTGCATTATCCAAAAATCCGGATACATGGACCGATTGGTATTTGACAGGTTCAACGACATTGATAGATACAGTGACAAACATAAACCACCTATTGACAACACATTGGGGGCAGCAGGGCAAATGGAATCACAAGGCTCCTTTTACAAATAGCCGGAAGACCGTCCATTGTCCTACCGGATGTGTTATGGTGGCTGGCAGCCAGCTTCTCTATTACTTGCATTATAAGATAGGAACTCCTTTAAATACATATTCTGATTGTTCATGTTCGGCATATGTTCCTGACGGTAGCGAATATGTATTCTTAAATGATAATGATATCTCTTTCGATGAGAGCAGCTATGGTAGTGTTTACTGGGATCTTATGCCGTTGTCTGAGAGCGAATCCGTATCACAAGTAAGATTTGATTATGTTTCTACTTTGATGCTTAGGATAGGATATTTGATTTCAGCCCAATATGGTGCTGGAGGTACAGGCGCTCCTACGTTTAGCCTGTTGCCGGTATTTGAGGATGAATTTTCCATTACAGGGACTTGTTGTTACAATGATGATTTTGATATTGTAAGAACCGAGATTTATAAAGGCTTGCCATGCATATTCTCTATCGGTTCAAAAGACGGAGGCCATTGCGTTGTCGCTGACGGGTTCCGGAGAATCATAACTTTTCGCCGTCTGTTCTATCAGAAGCATAATAATCTCGGACAGATCATAAAAAAGGAGGAACGAGTAATGGAGGCGGACCGCAATTTCGTAGCTATTAATTGGGGTTGGGACGGATATGGTGATTATGACAAGAATACCGGAGCGACAATATGGTATAATACTGCAACGATAAATTGGCAAAATTATGATAGGCTCAAATATATTTTATATGGTTTTGAAGCAATTGAGAATTAGTATGAAACGGTTAAGTATAATGACAGTTGCCGCCATATGCCTGTTGTGCATAGGCGCATGTTCGGAGACGGAACATGTTTTTATGTCTCCTGAGATTTCAGATGTAATTGAAGTGGAATCAAATCTGTCGCATAAAGGTGATATTTGCTGGTTTACAATAGGATACAGGGCTGCTGCAATAGTAAACTCATCTCCGAAATATGGACGGATAAAATATCTGATTGAGATTGAGGGAGAGGAGCCTGCTGGTCCTGTTGAGATTGGCAGCAAAGATGTTCTTAATGCCTTGAGCCGCGATATTTTGTCTTCGCATCCGGAATACCGGAGCTGGTGGAAGTCGAAATATTATATCGATATGCCGGAAAATATAATATTCTTCACGGTCCCGGCAAACTATGAGGCTAATGAACGCATGGTGGAAGTAAAGGCCTGCATTATTGGTGCAGAAGCAGGGGACGAAAAGTGGGATACCATTTTTTCTGCCATGCAGGACGGAGTACCGGTAAATGATGATGACAGGACACATGAATTATCTATCCCTCTTGAATTTCCACGTCCTTACGGAAATCTTTTGGTGTGTGACATTGATAAAGAGCGTACTTGGATAATTAATTGTGGTGAAGAGTTTGAGTTTGAAGTTTTGGACCGTTCAGAATATGAGGATGAAAACCGCACGCCTGTTCCGGTATCTGAATATAAGGAAGAATTTCTCACTGTTTCAATGTCGGGAAAACGCACTTGTATAATGACTCTGTCCCGACAGGAAAAGCCTTATCGGACACTAAGGGGTAATTATTTAATTGTGTACAATTCTCAGAATGAAGTTATAGAGAAATTCGCACTGTTAGTAGGAGAAAATTTCGAGGACATGGAGTTTTGACCGTTAACATATTGACTTTGGCATATGCTTACAGTATGGAGCAGATCATGGTAATTCTGTGATTCCCCAAACTTCTAATGTCTTGCGCGTATCACCGGCTTCCGAGCCATATGAAAACCATTCCTGCGAGTATCAGCGCAAGGTCCAGGAGCTTGCCCTTGATGTTCTTTTCCTTGAAAATCAGCACTCCGCAGGCAAATGAAATCAGCACGGAGCCTCTTCTGACGAGAGATACAACGGAAATCATTGCGTCCGGGTCGCTCAGTGCATTGTAATATGCGAAATCCGCAGCAGTGATGAACAGGGAAATCAGCGGAATGGCCATGCTCCATCTGAAAGGAGTTGTCTTGTGGCGTGACGGATACCATAGCAGAAGACATACTATGGACATTATTGCAAGCTGGTAAAGATTGAACCAGCTTTGGACGAACATCGGGCTGAGTTCCCTCATTATATATTTGTCATACAGCCCGCTGGCCGCTCCGGCAATTGTCGCGACTCCTATGCACCATATCCATTTGTTGTGCCTGAAGTCTATATGCTCCTTTTTGCCTGTGATGCTCATAAGGAAGAGCGACAAAATGGCAAGAACCACGCCGGTCCATTGGAAGCCGTTCAGGCGCTCACCGAAGAAAAGCATCGCTCCGACAAGCACCAGGACTGGCCTTGTGGCATTTATGGGGCCTACAATTGTTATCGGCAGATGCTTTAGGCCAAAATATCCGGCTATCCATGAAGTCAATACTATGAAAGACTTGAGGATTATCAGCATGTGGGCCTTAAGCATATGCCCATCCTGTGCTGCTGTGGCAGCCCATGCCGGTTCTTTGTAAGGCCTTGTGCTGAACGGTGTTTCCTCAAACATTCCTGTCCCGAGGATGCTGTCAGCGATGAACGGGGAAAATATCAGTGTAGAGAACAGGGTATTCAAAAGCAGCACCGGAAGAACCGCATTGTCTTTCAGTGCCGCTTTTTTTGATGTGTCATAGAACCCGAGCAGGGTCGCTGACACGAATGAGAGCAACAGCCACATGTCTTTGCTCAGTTACTCATGAATCAGTTGCATCCGCAGTCTTTTCCTTCGTTGCATCCGCAATCGCAGCTCTCGTCACAGCCGCATCCGCCCTCTGCTTCGTCACAACCGCATCCGCATCCGTCAGAGCATCCGCAATCATCTCCGCAGCTGCATCCTCCATCATGGCCGTGTCCACCGCATCCGCCGCAACCGCATGAATGCACATACTCTCCGTGAAGGCCTTCTGTAAGTTCCTTTTCAGTAGCCTCGCGTACAGAGAGAACCTCACCTTTGAAATGAAGCGTCTTGCCTGCCATCCTGTGGTTCAGGTCCATCTTCACATTGTCTCCGTTGACTTCAAGCACAACTCCCGGAATGACTCCTCCCATGCTGTTTAGCATTGGGATTGTAGTTCCCGGCACAAGCAGGTCTTCGCGGATTTCACCGTTCACCTCGAATGCCGCCTTTGGCAGGTCGATGATCCTGTCCTGGTCAACTTCTCCGTATCCGTCGGCAGGGGAGAGGGTGATTTCAAATTTGTCCCCAGGCTCCATGCCCTGGATGTGCTCCTCAAGTTTCGGAAGAAGGCTTCCTGTCCCGTGTATATAGTCAAGCGGGCGTTCTTTTGTGGTATGGTCAACGACCTGGCCGTCAACCTCGAGCTCGTAGCTGAATTCTACGACTTTGTTCTGTTCAATTTTCATATTCTTTTGAATTAATAAATTATTTCCTAATGTCTTCTCTTATGCCGAAAACGACACGTCGTCGAAAGCGAGAGACGGTATCTGCCAGCGTGAGCTTGGAAGCGCGTCTGTCCCGGCTGCCGTCAGGCTGTTCCACAGGCTTGTCATATTTCCTGTAATCAACATTTCCCTCACCGGATGGGTGACTTTTCCGCGGCTGAACGCGAAGCCCTCTATCCCGAAAGAAAAATCTCCGCTGACGGGATTGCAGTTGCCTCCGTTGAAGCCTGTGACAAGGATTCCGCTGCCGCACCTTTGCAAAATATCCGCCAAAGATATTCCCTCGCATGAAGCTGTAGATTCATCTCCCTTTAAGTATGGCATCAGACAAGGCCGTGAAATGTCCTCGACCGTGGCAGGTATCCCCATTTTGCGGGAATGGTAAGTGTTTACGAAATATTTCTGCACCGTGCCTTTTTCTATGACAGGCGCGTCGGCAGTGGCGACTCCTTCGGTGTCAAAGAGCCTTGAACCGTTCTTGCCGGGAGTGCGCGCCATATCCATTATGGTCAATCCTTCACTGAACATGCGTTTGCCTAAAGAATCTTCAAGAAATGACATGTTCTGCTGGATTGCCGCGGCATTCAAGGCGGAAAGCAGCGGTGCGACAAGACGTGAAGACACGCCGGCATCCACTACCATCCTGTATTTCCCGGAGCGCCGTCTTTTCGGGCCGATTTGTCTTACGGCCCTTTCCAAGGCCTTCTGCCCGCAGCTGCATATGTCCGGACCGTCCGCCTTTGAGGATGACTCCCACCAGAATCCGCTGAATTTTCCTCCTTCCGTGTCCTGGATGGTCATTTCGGAGAAACAGCCGAATGAACTTTCTGTGTGCCGGCCTTCAAAACCTTGAGAATCAATCAGGTAATTGTCCTCATATGACTCCGAATATTCGCACTCTTCCGAAATCAGCTCATATCCTTTTCCTGCCTCCCCGGATTTAATCTTGGCGTAAATGCTCAAGTCTCCGGCAGCCTTGAGTCTCATGTCGGCGTTTCTTGATGTATATCTTGGGTCGAAAAGTCCAAGCTCATTTCCTCCGGACGCATCCTTGGCCGTCCTCTGCGGGTCCGGCAGGCTTCTGAACCTATCCTCTCCGAGCATCCGTACCATCGTGACCGCCTTTGCCACGAAGCCTTCAAGCTCTTTCTCCTCAAGCCTGTTCGTCGAGAATGTCCCGTAACGGCCGTCCACGAAAAGATATATGAATATGGAACGGTCCGCAGACCTGCTGACCTTGTCAAGTTCTCCGTTAAGCATTGTCAGGCTGTCCAGTACGCTCTTTCCCAGAGATACGCGTACACTCTCAGCTCCTTTTTCCAAGGCAAGCTCCATGCATCGCCTTGCCATGTACATTTCCTGTTCGGTTATCATCTGTCATTCTCCTCCAACCGTAAGCCTGTTCACAAGAACCGTAGGCATGCCGCATGATACAGGCACGCTCTGCTCCTTTCCGCAGGTCCATGTCCCGTTGTCTATCTTCAGGTCATTGCCGACAGCCGTTATGTCTGCAAGTGCCTCCGGGCCGTTTCCTATTATGTTTATGTCTTTCACCGGAGCTGTCAGCCTTCCGTTTTCTATCAGAAATCCGTTCTTGACAAAGAATGTGAAGTCTCCCTCTCCGATTTTCACTTGCCCGTTTGAGAACTCATCCACGTATATGCCTTTTTTGACGGAGGCTATTATTCCCTCAGGTTCGGCATTCCCGCTTTCCATATAGGTCGCCCTCATCCTCGGGATGGGGTTGTAGCGGAAATTCTCACGCCTCCCGTTTCCTGTCGGAGGGACTCCGTAGCGGCTTGCGCTTATCCTGTCATGCAGATATGAGCACAATATGCCGTCTTTCACCATATATGTCTTTTCGCCGGGAACCCCTTCGTCATCATAGTTGCCTGCCCCGCGGTTATTCATGAGGGTCCCGTCATCTACGACATTGATGCCTTCCGGACACACCCTGGTGCCCATCTTGTCCGAAAATATGGATTGTCCCTTGCGATTGAAGTCTGCCTCGAAAGCATGTCCCATGGCTTCGTGCAGCAGTATTCCCGATGCTCCGGCTCCCATCACCACGCTCATCTGGCCGCCTTTCGGCCTTTTTGCAGCGAATCTTTCGTCAATGCCACGTGTCACATCTTCGGCCAGCTCCTTGGCAAGCGCACCGCTTATCAGTTCCGCACCGATGCGGAAGCTCCTTGACGCGCTCTTGTCTATGGTCGCCTCGCCCTGGCGGAATACAGCCGTTACCGTGACGCTTCCCATTGGACGCGAATCTACGGTCAGCTCACCGAGCGAATTGTACATCAGCACTTCGCATACCGAATCAGAAAGTCTTGCCATGACTTTCACTATCCTGCTGTCCCTGGAAAGGACTTCCTGTTCCACTGTCTTGAGGAACGGAAGGAAGGCGGAGGCATCTGACAGCCTCCAGTCTTTCTGCTGGGGATACAGGTCAAGCTTCCTTATGCCTGCCTGGGCATAGCGCAGACCGCTTCTGCCTGACTGTCCGGATGCAATGGCGGAAGCGGCTTCGGCAGCTTTGAGCATGTCCGGCATATCGGTATTTTCGGAATATGCGTATCCTGTCTTTTCTCCGTTTAGGACCCTGATGCCTACTCCGAAATCGGTATGGAAGCCTCCTGAGGAAACTTCCGAGTCCTTAAGCAGCAGGTTGAAAAATGATGTGTTCTCGAAATAAAGGTCAGCGTAGTCTCCGCCTCTCGAAAGTGCCGTCTCCACCAGCTTCTGCAGCTGGCATTCCGTGACCTTGAATGTATTGAGATAATATGTCTTGTCGTTCATTGTGCGTCTTCTGCGGTATATAGCCTTTCCATGGCCGTCATCCTTATCTTCTCATATGTCTGGGCGTCCCTGATGCTCGTGACCTCTCCTTTTGAGCCTTCCGCGATGACACGGAAAGGAATCTGTGAGTTGTCTGCAAGTATCCATCTTTCACAGACGGGCGCATAATAATGGAAAAAATATTCTATTCCTACCTGGTATCGTCTCCTGATTGTCTCCTCAGGAATGTTATGTCCTCCGGCCTCAACCCTGGCCCGTACCCTTTCCACTGCAAGGTCCGGTGATTTCAGCCAGAAATAAAGCAGGGTCACTGTGTATCCTGCGTCCTGTGCCATGCGGACAGTCCTCATTAGCGTCCTTGTGGCGAGAGTTGTCTCCACTGCGAAATCCTGCCGCCTTTTGAGAAGATAGCGTATCTTCATTATCATGTAGCGGCTTGCCTGTATGGATGCGTTTTCCGGCTTGAATGGGGACAGGCCCTTGGCAAATTCGTCAGAGTTGACGAACTCGCTGCATTCGAGCATCTCCGGGAGCACCGAATATGAAGCGGTTGTTTTTCCTGCACCGTTGCAGCCTGATATTATATAAAGTCTCGGCATTTTCAATCATTGTTTCTGCTTGTCACCCCGTATCCGAATAATGCGAAGTCACCCTTGCAAGGATCATCGGGGAAAACCTCCAGGAATGCGTCCGTAATCTCCCTTGCTGTCACGATGTCCTTCTGCTTGCGGCTTGTCAGCCCGAGCGAAGTCGCCTGACCGTAAACATGCACGTCAAGGGGAAGTATCAGCTTTTTCTTGTCGCTGTTCTTCCACAGACCGAGGTCAACCTTGCCGTCATCACGCACCATCCATCTGCGCATCATGCTGATTTTCTTGTTCGGGGCCTTGCGGTCTTCTTTCTGTCCGAACACCTTGCAGCGTATGTCGGTGTCTGACAGCTCCTCGATGCTGCCTGACTGCATGTAAAGTTCACGCAGACGTGAGCATATGGCTGCAAATTCGCTCCATTTGACTGTCCTGTGCAGGCTGGCATTCTCGTCGCGCCAGTCTCCTGCCATGACATAATCATACGGTTTCCAGCACATCTCGTCAAACATCCTGCCGCAGTCGCGCACTATCATGGCACGTCGTCCCCATGCGAGATGGGCCGAGAGCAGGGCTGAGATTTCCACGTCCGCCAGGGATGCCTCCCCGGCCCGGTATTTCTTTGCGAACTGTCTCGGGAAAGCGATAGGGTCTTCCTCAAAATATTTCGGGTCATTGTATTCCTCCGCCCACCCGATGAGGGTCTCTTTCAAACCAGTGTCCATATAGATTGCAACTGTTGGCCTGCCTTTTTTGAAGGCAGCGTTTCTACTTTTCTACAAAAATAGCCATATTTTTAGAACAGCCCATGGCATCCGGGCATTTTTCCGAAAAACTCTTTGATTTCATTCCGTGGAAACAGGCCGGGTGCGCTCTTGGCAGGTCAGGCTGCCTAAAAAGAAAAAGCCGGGATTCATTTCCCGGCCTTTCCTTTGCGATGCCTTGCGGCATGTGTTATTTTGTCACTTTCTCAAGCCATTTGACCATTCCGAACATTACGCCCATTGAGATGATGCAGACGGTCGCGAATACAGCCCAGCACTGCCATATAGGCCATGCGTTGTACATTTTAGGGCCGAGGAAGAGAAGCAGGTTGCCGACTGCGGTCGCGCCGAGCCAGAGTCCCTGGCACAATCCGAGCATGCTCTTCGGAGCCACTTTGGATACGAACGACAATCCGAGCGGTGATATGAACAGCTCAGCTACCGTAAGGAAGAAATAAGTGGCGATGAGAACCCACCAGTGGGCCTTTCCAGTCATCTGCTCCGCGATAGGAAGTGATTTGAAATCCTCTGCTGAAGGATAGTGCTGAATCATTGAGAACACCATGAGGAAAATGAATGCGAGAGCCGCGATTCCCATGCCGATTCCGATTTTCTTCGGAGTCGAGACTTCTTTTCCCCTCCTTGAGAGGAAACTGAAAATCGCCATGATCACAGGTGTGAGGACAATGACGAAGAACGGGTTGATTGCCTGCCATACTTCAGGAGCCACAGCAGAAGAGTCAACGAAGTCGCGCGCGAAGAATGAAAGCGACATTCCGTTCTGGTGGAATGAGAACCAGAAGAATATCACGATTCCAAGAACTGCGAAAAGCGCATACATCCTCTTCTTGATTTCATTTGCCATGGCGGCCTTCTCCTCAGCGGTATATTCAACTCCCTTGACTGCCTCTTTCTTTGACGGCGTAGGGAAGGTCTTCTGGGAGAACAGGAAGATGACAAGGGATATTACCATTGCCACAACCGATGCTATGAATGAATAATGGATGCCCTCGTTGAAAATCTGGAGGTATTTCTGGCATGAATCAGCCATATCCATGATGTTTCCTCCTGCAGCGGCCATAAGCGAGCTGAGGTTCTCGAGAGCCTGTGCGCTCATTCCGGCAGCGTCGTTCAGGAATTCGTGGCAGAGAGCCGGGAGCTGCGCATTATATACCATGCCGTTTGCCTGGAGCCACCATTCGCGCAGGAGCGGTGCCACAAACGGGGCAATCAGACCTCCTACGTTGATGAACACGTAGAAAATCTGGAAGCCTGAGTCGCGCTTGTCCTTTGCTTCAGCGAGTGCCTGCGGGCCTTTTTTTGCGGCTTCAGCCTCCAAGTTGTCGTACATCTGTCCCACGATTGCCTGAAGGTTTCCCTTGAAGAGTCCGTTTCCGAACGCAATGAGGAAAAGTGCAAGGCAGGTGAGCGGCAGGAGCCAGCTGATGTTGGTTGAGGTCGCAAGGATAGGGATTGAAAGCAGGGCATAGCCAGAGGCCATTATTATGAGACCGGTCTTGATTGTGCCTTTGTAGTTCTGGGATTTGTCGGCTATGATTCCGCCGACAAGGCTGAGAATATAGATGCCTGCATAGAAAACTGAATAAATGCTGCCTGCGGTACTTTCGCCGAGGCCGAATTTGGAGCAGAGGAACAGGACGAGCACGGCGTTCATGATATAGTATCCGAAACGTTCGCCCATGTTGCTCAGAGCTGCAGCCAATAGTCCTTTTGGATGTCCTTTGAACATGATGAATTGGTTTATGTGTTGTTAATAAAAAAGTTGCTTTCAACTGCCGGGAATGCCTCTGTGTCTGGCATGCCGGCCGACAAAGATAATAAAATCTGCGGAATATGGGCACCGGCTGTTGTAAATTGGTCGGCGGAAGTGATGTGTCGATTGAGGAAAAATGGTATATTTGCGTTACTGAAAAGTCAGGAATGCTGTGCCGCGATGTGGCGGTCTTGTATGAAGACATAGAGATTATATTGTAAATGAATGAGATAGGTGTAAGGATAGCTCGTGCTTTGGTGAAAATATTCGGCAGGTTGCCGTTGGGATTCCACTATGCCATGAGCAGGCTGGTGTGCTGGGTGGTGAAGGATGTGATGCGGTATAGGCATGACGTGGTTATGACGAATCTGGCGAGATCATTCCCTGAAAAGAAATACCGTGAGCTTGAGTCCATAGCTGACGCTTATTACAGGCATTTGGGCGACATGATCGTAGAGGCCCTCTGGTTCGGTGCTTCAGACGGGGAGCGCATGCGGAAAAGCGGAATACTCACTGTAATGAATCCGGAGGTGATGAACGCGTTGTTCGAGTCCAGACCGTCTGTGACCGTCCTTTATTCGCATTGCGGAAACTGGGAACTTTTGGGAGGCCTGCTTGCAAGCGGAACTGCCACAGGGACTCCTCTGATTGTTGAGGAAGGGCATATAAAGGTGGTTTACAAACGTCTCCACAATGCCTTTTCTGACAGTTTTTTCAGGCTGAACAGGGTTTCTCCGCTTGAACGGGTGGGAACTTCGTGCGAAATCGAATCGTCCGATATACTTAGGTATGCGGTAAAGCATAAGGACGAGAAGAACGTATATATATACATGGCTGACCAGTATCCGTACCAGGCGGCGTATGATGTGGGGGAATTCCTGCACCAGCCGACTGTAGCGATGGCAGGCAGCGTGCGTGTGGCTCAGAAATTTTCACATGCGGTTGTCTATCTGAAGATGAAGCATGTCTCGCGGGGAAGATATGAGGCCAGTTTCATTCCCATATGCGGGGATGCCTCGGCAATGTCTTGCGATGAAATGATGAAACGTTATTTCGAACTCCTTGAGCAGGAGATTAAGGAGACACCGCACAACTGGCTTTGGTCTCATAAGAGATGGAAATGAACAACAGAAATCTGATATGATGAAACGTACATTAGAAATGGTCGTGGCTGTGGCCATGATGACGATTCCGCTGACCGTGTCGGCCCAGAAGAATTCGGACCCGGAGGGTTTCGTGACATATTCGCTTCCTTCAACGGTGATTACTTTGGAGGTTGAGGCTGTGCAGGAGAAATTCCATGCCGGCCCTTATGCCCGGTTTGCGGAGAAATATCTTGGAATCAAGGCACGTCAGAAGGACGAGACTTCTGTCCGGCTTACCCAGGTGAAGATGCTGCCTCTTCTTGAGGCGGACCAGAGCCGCAGATATTCTGTAAATGTGAAAAAGGGCCAGCTTGACGGCACTTTCATGAAACTTTCCCGCGGAGGGCTCGTGTCTTTTTCGGATGCCATGTCAGGTGACCAGACGCTCTGGCGCTTCCCTGAGGAAAGCCGCAGTGACTTCTCCGGAAAGGGAGTATCGTCAAATTTGACTTCGGAGGCGGCCACGCTGTATCGTAACGGCAGGAGGGAGTCCGCATATGACAAGGTGTCCGTGCAGCAGAACATGCTTGTGGAGAAGTCGCTTGAACAGAGGGCCGCTGAGACTGCCCAGATGATACTCAAGCTCCGCAGCCAGAGGCTCCAGATTGTGACCGGTGACACGGATGCAACCTACAGCGGTGAGGCTATGGGGGCTGCGATAGATGAAATAACGCGTCTTGAGAAAGAATATATGACGCTTTTTGCCGGTTATTCGGACTACAGTACGCAGAAGATGATGTTTGAGGTGATTCCGGAGCCGGGGCGTGACAGCCAGATATATGTGGCCTTCCGCATGTCGGATACGGCCGGCCTTGTCCCTGCAGACAACCTGTCCGGAAAGCCTGTGGTAATGGAGATTGTGCCGCAGGCATTTGCCGAGCCTGTCCTTGCGGAGCCTGACTCCAAGAACGCAAAGGCCGTGCTTGCATATTACCGCATTCCTGCCATCTGCACCGTGAAACTGATGGACGGCGTGAACCTTTTGCTCCAGAGCCGCATGCCGGTCTTCCAGCTCGGAAGGGAAAGCTCGGTTCCGGTGAACGTTATACTTAAATGACATTTGAAACATTGATATTATGGAAATCAAAGAATTAGACCCGCGTATCGTATGGAAAAACTTCCATGCCCTTACGCAGATTCCGCGCCCCTCAAAGCATGAGGCGCTTGCAGTGGAGTACATGTACAATTTCGGAAAGTCCCTCGGTCTTGAGACTATCAGGGACAAGGCCGGAAATATAATAATACGTAAGAAAGCCACTCCGGGAATGGAGGACCGCAAGGGTGTCATCCTTCAGGGGCACATCGACATGGTCCCTCAGAAGAATGCTGATACGGTGCATGATTTTGAGAACGACCCGATAAGCACATGGATTGACGGTGAGTGGGTAAGGGCCAAGGGAACGACTCTCGGGGCTGACAACGGCTTGGGCGTGGCCATGGGTATGGCTGTCCTTGAGTCTGAGGACCTGAAGCATGGTCCTGTCGAGCTTCTTGTCACTGTGGATGAGGAGACCGGCATGACCGGAGCGCGTGAGCTTGAGCCGGGAGTCCTTGAGGGGGACATTCTGATTAACCTTGACTCAGAGACTGAGGGAGAGCTTTATGTCGGTTGTGCGGGAGGTCTTGATGCCACTGCGACAGCCTCATATGAGCGCAAGGAGGCTCCGGAAGGATGGCTCTGCTATTCGCTTGCGGTGAAAGGCTTCAAGGGAGGCCATTCCGGAATGGACATTATCCTGTGCAGGGCCAATGCCAACAAGGTTGCTGCGCGTGTGCTGTATGCTCTCATGACTGAGGCGGATGTGAAACTGCTTGATTTTGAGGGAGGTACTTTGCGCAATGCAATCCCTCGTGAGGCATTTGCGACTGTATATGTGGCTCCGGATAAGGTTGCCGCAGCAGAGGCTGCCGTTGCACGTGTGGCTGCTGAGGTGAAGGAGGAATACAAGGTGGCTGACCCTGCTTCCGAATTCTTGTTTGCCCCTTATGAGTGTGCGGGAGGGGAGTGCTGTGAACATGAGGACTGCCTCTATGTTGAGGAAGAGGCTGCCATGAGGTTCGTTAAGGCGGTGCTTGCATGTCCGGACGGAGTGGAGAGGATGAGCGACCAGATGCCTGGGCTTGTGGAGACTTCCAACAATATGGCAATGGTGACAATATATAGGGGTGAATTCCGTGTGAGCACGCTCTTGCGCAGTTCTGTCGATTCTGCAAAGGATGCGCTTGCGCTCAGAATAAGGAGTGTGTTCGAGCTTGCGGGATGCGCGGTTGAGTTCAATGGAGGATATTCAGGATGGGCTCCGAATGCATCGTCTCCGATTTTGGCTACCATGAAGAAGGTTTATAATGACCTGTATGGCAAGGAGCCAGCTGTGATGGCCATACATGCCGGACTTGAGTGCGGTATCCTCGGTGGAACTTACCCTGCTTGGGACATGGTTTCATGCGGCCCGACTCTCCTGAGCCCTCATTCTCCTGACGAGCGCGCAAACATCCCGTCAGTGGCGAAATGCTGGGATTTCCTCAAGGCCGTTCTTGAGAATGTTCCCGTGAAGTAGGAATTTTCCTATTAATATATAAGGTGTCCTGTCGGAGCTTTTCTGGCCCGACGGGACACCTTTTGTTTAGTTGCGAAACGTACATTTCCGAAACAGCCGTTTCGCAACTGTAAATATAGTGCACTTTTCTTATCTGGCAAAATTATATGATGATTTGCAGAAACTGAAATGTTCAAGATTAGCATAATAAGTGATGCCGAGACTTTGAAAATCAAATGATTATTCGTATATTTGCAGCCCATTTGCGTGGATTGGTCTGCGCGGGTGGACGCAATTTATTATAAAACAATTAATTACAAACAAAATGATCAAACAGTACGAAACCGTTTTCATTGCAACTCCCGTTTTGTCTGAGGCCCAGATGAAGGAAGCGGTAGCAAAGTACGTGGATTACATCACTGCAAAGGGTGGTGAAATCGTGTACCAGGAGGACTGGGGTCTGCGTCAGCTGGCTTATCCTATCCAGAAGAAGACCACAGGATTTTATTATCTTATCGAGTTCAAGGCTGATACACAGCTTATCGACAGGCTCGAGACACAGTATCGCCGTGACGAGAGAATCATGCGTTTCCTTACTTTCGCAATGGACAAGCACGCAGTTGCCTATGCAGAGAAGAGAAGGGCTAACAAACAGGCTAAATAATTGGAGGAAAAAGAATTATGGCACAGAACAATGAAATCCGTTATCTCAACCCTCCTACAGTAGAGGTCAGAAAGAAGAAATACTGCCGTTTCAAGAAGGCAGGAATCAAATATGTGGATTACAAGGATGCTGAGTTCCTCAAGAGGTTCCTCAACGAGCAGGGAAAAATCCTTCCTCGCCGTCTTACCGGTACTTCACTCAAGTTCCAGAGGAAAGTGGCTCAGGCCGTAAAGAGGGCAAGACATCTTGCACTTCTCCCGTATGTAACAGACCTTATGAAATAAGAGGAGGACAGCTATATGGAGATTATTCTTAAGAAAGATGTGGCTAACCTTGGCCACGCGGACGATATCGTCAATGTAAAGACAGGATATGCTGTCAACTATCTTATCCCTCAGGGCTACGCCATCATGGCAACAGCTTCTGCAAAGAAGGTGCTTGCTGAAAACCTTCGTCAGAGGGCTCACAAGATTGCGAAGTTCACTGCTGACGCTGAGGCTCTTGCAGCCAAGCTTGCCGAGACTGTAGTAAAAGTTTCCGCAAAGGTCAGCGAGACTGGAAAGATTTATGGTTCAGTTACAACTGCACAGCTTGCTGAGGCTCTTGTTGCTGCCGGAATCGAGGTTGACAAGAAAGACATCACTGTTGCCGAGGCTGCAAAAGAGCTCGGAACATACGAGGCTACTGTAAAATGCTACAAGGACGTCAAGGGTACTTTCAAGTACGAGGTTGTCGCTGAGTAATTTTTGACAGGCTTTAATATGGAACAGGCTGACTAAATCATTTTTAGTCAGCCTGTTTCTTTTATGTCGGATATTCGGAAAAAACTATTCTTCTCCTGAACTTTTGTTCTTGTCCGCTTTCTCTGTGTCCGCTTCGACTGTAGGGGCAGAATCCTTGTATTTGAAGCGTCTGATTTTGGATGTGGCTGTCTTTTCGAACGGCTCTTTCATAACTTCCACAGAGTTGATTTTGGATGTCTTGCTGACATTCTTGTTCACTTTCTTCATCAGGGACTCCTTGAAACTGTCGAGCTGCTCGTAGAATTTGTCCTCGCGCTTCTCGTCCCAGTTTATCATGTTCTCGTCAAGCTGCACAAGGGCGACAAGGCGTCCGTTCCTCTCGACTACGATGGATTCGTTCACTCCCTCCACATTGTTTATCACATTCTCGATTTCCTCCGGGTAGATGTTCTCTCCGGAAGGGCCGAGAATCATGTTGTTCTTGCGTCCCTTGATGAAGAAACGCCCTTTCTCATCCTGTATAGCAAGGTCGTTGGTGCGGAACCACTCGTCCTCGGTGAATACGCTCTTTGTCCTTTGAGGGTCTTTGTAGTAGCCGAGCATCACATTGTCACCTTTTGCCACAATCTCGCCCTCTCCTGTCTCCGGGTTAACGTCATGCAGCTTCAGTCTGACGCCCTTTACTGGATATCCGATTGAGCCTGGAGTGCGTCCCTTTTTCATGGCATAGCTCAGCAGAGGGGAAGTCTCCGTAAGTCCGTATCCGATTGCGTACGGGAAGCCTGCCTTCAGGAGGAAAGCCTCCACTTCGCTGTCCAGCTTTGCGCCTCCGATTCCGAAAAATGTGAGGTGACCGCCGAATGTGCTCTTGAGCTTTATTCCTATTATCTTGCACATCAGCCCGTTCATGTGGATGTTCATCCATGTCAAGGTGCGGCTCTTCTTGATTGTAGGAAGTATGCTGGACTTATAGACTTTTTCTATGATGAGCGGCACGGAAAGCATTGTGGTCGGCTTGACCGTCTTGAGCGCCTTCATCAGTATGGATGCCACAGGCGGTTTTGAGAGATAATACACGCATGCTCCCACATACATAGGATAGAGCATGCTTAGTGTCATCTCAAGTGTATGTGCCATCGGAAGGATTGACAGCCATCTGTCTTTCTGGGTCCTCCTGCATGTGTGGTAGGACGAAATCACGTTTGACATCAGGTTCCTGTGGCTGAGCACCACTCCTTTTGCGCTGCCTGTCGTTCCGCTCGTATATATTATGGTGGCGATGTCGTCAGGCATAGGAAGACTTACCTTTCCGTCGCATGTGAATTTGTTGTCATCGGACTTGAGCACTTCGAATGTGTCGATGTCTATTACAAGTGTAAGGCTGGCCTTGCATTCTTCGCTGAGCTTCGGAAGAAGCCTTTCTGATATGAATATGACCTTGCTCTCAGAGTGCTTCAATATGTTTGTGACCTCATTTTCTGAACTGTCAGGCAGGATAGGGATGGCGATTCTGCCGAACGGAACGATGCTGAAGAAAGCAACGGACCAGTTTGGCATGCTCTGGGAAAGAATGGCCACTTTGTCTCCGGCCCCGATGCCGTACTGGGTCAGTTTTTTTGAAAGGCCGTCGCATGTCTTGCGGAATTGCCCGAAAGTGTAGCCGCCTTCCTTGCTGTCAGCCCATTTCGTATATGAGTTCTTCTCGAAAATTGTTGTCGAGTATTCGTACAGCTTGGCGAGAGAATCGAGATTCTTTTCACGGAATTTCTGCACGCGTTTGTAGAAATAGTTCATTTGTCCTTTCTTTTTAATGTGTGACGTATTTCTCCGGATGTTTTCCGGTAAGATGCATTTGCTCGTAGATTTGCTGGATGCGTGCCATGTCGGCCTTCGCATCATCCGTAAGCTCAACTTTATCTCCGCGGCTCACACGCTTGGTTCCCCAGTCGAAATATCCGAGATATACCGGGCATCCCACTTCGCGGGCAATGGTATGGAATCCTGTCTTCCAACGCTTTACCGGCTGGCGGGTGCCTTCCGGAGCAAGCGCGAGGTGTACGCATGGTTTCTCTTTCATCTCCTTGATTACGCTCAGGAGCATTGTGGTGGCGTTTTTCCTGTCAACAGGAATGCCGCCGAGCTTTCTGAGCAGCCAGCCGAGAGGGCCTTTGAAGAATTCGCCCTTTATCATGCAGTAAGGCTTTCCGCCTACTGATTCATAATAAAGGTATGAGATGACGAAATCCCATATCGAAGTGTGCGGTACACCGAGTATTATGCATTTGTCTTCAGGGGCTACCGGATCAACCGCGGTCCATCCCATTGCGCGGAGTAGCCATCCGCAGAATTTTCTCCACATATCTTTAGTTTTTGTGATTGAACGACTGCATTATCCGTACCGTAAGCATCAGTGACGCATAGGATTCGTGTCAAGCCTGCCATATGCGCACCGGTGCTCCGGAGAATCAGATGTTCACGTCTTCCAGCTCAGTCTCGCTGCGCAGGTGCTGCCTGATGAAGTTCTGTCTGTCTATGGTGTTGTCACCCATGTAGAACTCCATGATTTCGGCGATGGATTCCTCATCGCTGAGCTTCACTTTGTCGAGCCTCATGTTCTCGCCGATGAAGTCCACGAACTCGGTTGACGAAATCTCTCCGAGACCTTTGAACCTTGTGATTTCCACGCCGCTCTTCAGCTCTTTGACAGCCTTTTCCTTCTCGTCTATGCTGAAGCAGTATCGTATGTCCTTCTTGTTCTTGACCCGGAACAGGGGAGTCTGGAGAATGTGCACATGCCCCCTTCTGATAAGGTCCGGATAATATTTCATGAAGAATGTCAGCACGAGCATGCGTATGTGCATTCCGTCGTCATCCGCATCGGTGGCCACGATTATGTTGTTGTACCTGAGCTGCTCCATGTCATCCTCGACTCCGAGTGCGTTGACAAGAAGATTCAGCTCCTCGTTCTCGGCGACTTTCTTGCGGCTCTCCTTGTAGCAGTTGATGGGTTTTCCCCTGAGGCTGAACACGGCCTGGGTATCAGCTTTGCGTGCCTTTGTTATGGTTCCGCTCGCTGAGTCTCCCTCCGTGATGAATATGCTGGTCAGCTCCTTCAGGTGCTTCTTGGCTTCCGGCAGCCTGTCATTGTAGTGGACGCGGCAGTCGCGGAGCTTCCTGTTATATACGTTTGTCCTCTTGTTCCTTTCCTTTGTCTTCTTCTGGATTCCGGAAATTTCCTTGCGCTCCTGTTCGGATGACATGATTTTTTCCTGGAGCACAGGGACTATCTCCTTGTGGATGTGAAGATAATTGTCAAGGTTGGTCTTTACGAAGTCGTTGACAAAGCTCCTGATGGTCGGTCCTTTGTCATATGTGTGTGAGCCGTCTTCGTTTGTCGTGTCGGTCTCCCACATGTATGTCGAGCCGAGCTTCGTCTTGGTCTGGCCTTCGAAGTTCGGTTCCTGTATCTGTATGCTGACGGCCCCGATGATTCCCTGCCTTATGTCCTCGGGGGCGAAGTCTTTCTTGGAGTTGGTCTTGTAAAACTCCTTGAGTGTCTTTGACACTGCTTCCCTTAGGGCCGCAAGGTGGGTTCCTCCGTCGCGGGTGTTCTGTCCGTTTACGAATGACGCTATATTCTCACCGTAGCTGTTGCCATGGGTTATGACAATCTCGATGTCTTCTCCGGAAAGGTGTATCGGTTCATACAGAGGCGTTTCGGACATGTTGTCGCGCACAAGGTCAAGCAGGCCGTTGTCCGACTTGTACTGTGTGCCGTTGAGGTTCAGGCTTAGTCCCTTCTTGAGATATGAGTAGTTCTTGATGAGGGATTCCACATATTCCATACGGTATATGTAGTCCACGAACATGTGGTCGTCAGGTATGAATTTGACGAAAGTGCCGTTCTTCTCTTTAGTGGGCCTCATGCCGGAGTCGGTCAGCTTGCCTTCCCTGAATTCCGCGTATGCGCTCTGTCCGTCACGGTACGCCTCTACATAGAAATATGAAGAGAGCGCGTTGACGGCCTTGAGTCCGACTCCGTTGAGTCCGACTGATTTCTTGTAGCCTTTGCTGTCGTATTTTCCTCCGGTATTAAGCACGCTTACGGCCTTGACGACAGAGTTGAGCGGAATGCCTCGTCCGAAGTCCCTTACGGATGCTTCCTTGTCGGTGACGTTTATTATTATCTGCTTGCCGAAACCTGCGGAGAACTCGTCTATGGAGTTGTCGGCCACTTCTTTCAGCAGGACATATATTCCGTCTCCAGGGTCTTCACCGTTGCCGAGGCGTCCGATGTACATTCCCGGTCTTCTGCGTATATGCTCTACTCCTTCAAGTGTCCTGATGTTGTCGTCTGTGTAATTAACGTTATTTGTCGTCTCTGTTGCCATATTCATTTAAAGGACATAATCACGCAAAAGTACGAATTTTTCCCGACATGGCAATGAACTGATTTCTGTTGTGAGTCTTGCGTCCTGGTGTTGTGAATGTTTGTGGCTTGATGTTGTGAATTGGTGTTGCGTCTTGGTTTGGTTTTGCGGTTTGGTGTCGTGGTTGTGGACGTGGCTTGTGGGCGCATCTGCCAAAGTCTGAGTGCCATAAAATGCGGGCTGGAAAATCAGTGGGTGTGAAAAGCCGTGATGCGATGGGGCCGTGGCCGAAACTCCTCCTTAAAAGTCGTGAGCGTACAACAAAATAGTCAGTCCGGTGTGTTTTTTGTCGCGGGCAGTAAGCAATAGTTCTCTGGTGTTGTGTGGACGCACCTGCCAAAGTCGGAGTGCCATAAAATGCGGGCCGTAAAATCAATGGGTGTGAAAAGTCGTAATGCAATCGGGCTAGAGGCTCTCCATGCCCTTTAAAGGTCGTGAGCAAATAACAAATAGTCCGGTGGGCTTTTTGTCGCGAGCCGCAAAAAAGTTCTCTGGTGTTTTGTGTAGGCAGTTTTTCAAAAACTGTAGAGAGTGAAAATTTATTTTATGGGGCAGCCTGGTTCCCAAATATTCAATTTCCGGAGAATTTTCTGACTTTTCCCTCCTGTTTCCCAAATTATATGTCCAAAGCCATGTTTTCGAG
>CAJUEK010000007.1 GCA_910585445.1 uncultured Bacteroidales bacterium
ATTTGGATTCTGACACTCAATTAAAAATCGTAAAATTTTCGTGCTTTCGTACTGAGCTATTTTCAAATATTCGGTGCCAAGTTCAGATAACAGCATTGGAACAATTAAAAACCAAATACATACAATCAAAATTCAACTTCAAATAAACGTGCATAACTGTCAGTACAAAATCAGTACAGACAAGCACAACTCAGTACAAAATCATCCCCCAAGCGGTCAGTACTATTTTTGTGCTAACATAAAACATTGATACACAATAAAATATAACACACATATTGCCATTCAGTACAAAAGTACAAATATTTTGATGTTTTTGGGGAGGTATCCCCTGCAGTGTCAGGCAAAGCGCAGCTTACATCTGTGACTCCGGCAATACTTCCCTTACAGTTACGCAACGCAAACTATTGCATAATCATCATATTATTAGTAAATTAGAGCAATCATAGATGTCCCGTCAAACAATTATCGAAGTTATTAGATTTGTGATATGAAGACAAGTGAAGACATAATGACAGTAGATGTCAAAGTCAGCAACGCTCTTAAAGAGTATGTCATATGCGTCAATGAGGGCCAGGATATCATCTTCCCCAAAAAGGGCTCGCTGCTATGGAGCCTGATGAAGCTGCACCTCGACGTAGTGCCCAAATCATATAAACCTGTACCTCCGTCAGAAAGGCAGGATTATATCCGCATCGCACTTCATAAGTCAAGGCGCACCAAGAGCTACAATGTAAATACCGGCAGAGTGATGGAAATCAACACACTCTTCAGGAATCACCTTGGGGAAGATGGCCAAAAGGCCGTGGCCACTCATTTGGCAAGAGGGTTCAAACAGACATTCCGTGCATATATGGGCGGGGCGCTCAGCAACAATCAGGAACTGACCGTTCACGACGCGGTATATGAGTTCTGCAGCGATTACGGAATTACAATGGATTCCATCACTTATGAGATGCTGAGAAAGGATTGGTACCGCTTTTCCAAACGGTGCAAGTGCAACGGCATCATACCTGTTGAACGACAGAACATGTAATCCTTTTCGTCTCATTTAAAACACTGAAATTCACATAAATATATAATCCAAAACGTCACAGGAATGAGAGCAATATCTACACATTTTTGTCTGATTGAGCCATCATTGATCAGTCACAAGCTTCTTGAGGGAAAAACAATCCTTAAAGTTGACGAAGCAGAAGAATATGCATCAGCAGACAACATCATTTTTTCACAGAAAGCCGAAAAGGGCTCAAATGGCAGATACTGGAGCCAGACCTTCAGGGCAGTAACAAAAGATGGGAAAATTATGCGTCACAACGGATGCAAAATATACGTAGGAATATTCCTTACGGACGGAAGTCTCATGATTATCGGCACTGCTGCTGAAATTCCAGTGCTGACTGTCACGCCATATGAAAACGCTTATGTAGCAGAAGTTGCATTTGAGACTTCATTCCCGAACAAGCTCTGATGCCGACGTACATTCCATGATGTTATGTCCTATGTTTAGTAGCTGTAGAAGCGTACATTTGCCATAAATCAAATTCAATATGGCAGATTTCAATCCTAAATTCAGGATAGTTTCAATAGCAGATGTACCTGTAACAGCAGAGCTGATGACAAAACTTCCGGAGGGAACAGCATATCAGGAAGCATTGGCAGATATGTCTTGCCCGGGATTGGCATTCCCATCAGACATTGATATACCAGACGGTTCCATCGCACTTCATCCGATATTCGGCATCGTAACCTGGGCTTCACGTTGGTATTTTTCTACGGAAAAATTCATTGCAAATCTCAAGGCAGCGGAAGAGAACCCTGCCATCATAGCACACCTTATCAGGATTGACAGCCCAGGCGGAGAAGCATTCGGATGCCACGAAGCATTTGTCGCAGTGAAACAACTGAAAAAACCATGCATCGCCATAATAGACTCCATCTGTGCCTCTGGGGCATATTGGATTGCATGTGCAGCTGACAAGATATATGCAAGTTCCATGTTTTCCGAAATAGGGTCAATCGGGGCAATGGGAATAATCCGCAGTGAACGCAAATGGATGGAGAAACAAGGTTTTGAGGAAATCGTTTGCTATTCAAAACATTCTGACCTCAAGAACAAATTCGGAAGAGATGTTCTGGACGGGCATCCGGAAGAATATATAAGCCGGATGCTGGACCCACTCGCGGAACAATTCATTGCTGACGTAAGAAGCACGAGAAAAATTCAAGACGGATCAGAAGCGCTGAGAGGACAGATATTCTACGCGGCCAATGCACAGTCTGAAAATCTTATTGATGGGGAAATGTCAGTCTGTGATGCCATCTCCATCATAATATCAAAAGCGGAAGCAGACAAGGACATAAATATCAACAATCTTAATATTATTTTGGAATGAAATTTTTGGATTTTCTCAAACAGGCAGTAGCCAAGCTTGGACTTGAATCTAAATTCGCTGCCAAGGAGCTGAGTCCCGAAGAGCAGAAGTCGCTTATCAAGGCGTATGAAGAAGCTTCCGGGAGCAAATTTTCTGATGATTTGGCCGCATATCAGGCTGCAGAAAGAGAAGCTGCGGAAAACCAGGCCATGGCAGAGGCATTCAAAGAGCTTGCGTCAGTATTCGGTAAAGAATCAGCATCGCATATGTCTCCGGATGCAGTTGTCTCTGACATAAAAAAGGAAATGTCGCATATGAAACAAACCATCGAGACATTAGGGCGGATGAGCCAGGGGGATGAACCGGAAAAGAAAGTAGAACAGGAAAGAATCAACATTTCCGGAGCACATACCAAAGACTACGCCTTTGGCATTAAGCACCCGATGTTCAGCGCTCAGAAGAGGTGGAACAAAGCGGCAATTTGCGGAAAGAAGGATGACAAGGATGCGTCATATGAAGAACAGAGCGAGTTCAGAAAAGAATTCAACAAATTCGCCGAGAAGCTCTCTGAAAGATATGCTCAGCTTGTCCGCGACAACAGTCTGTCAGAAGTAAAGAAAGGCACAGCTGACTATTCTCTTCTCAAAGATGCTGAAATCGGAACACAGTATTTCATCCGCCGTATGGACGCACTCATTGCCCGTATAGAATCACTTCCCTCTCTCTCCGGCATCTTCCCTACCAGGTCCAACATCCAGGACGGCGATGTTCTGACAAACGTCCTGTTCAAGGAACTCTCACAGGCATACCAGAAAGGCCACATCTCAAAAGGCGGATATAAGCTTGAGCCGGAAAAAGCCAAAGTCCACAAGGTGATGATGAAATACCTGATAGAAGACATGTCCTGGATAGAGGAGTCATATCTCGGCTATCTCAACACATCAGGTTCAGACCCTGTAAAATGGTCCATGATTGAATGGCTCGTGCTCTGTATCGCGGAGCAGCTTAATGCGGAACAGATTGAGCGCGACATACTCGGTTATCGCGTTGAGCCTAAGGAGGGAGAAAGCGGAATGGGCATGTTCGCCTCCACCGGCGTAGTGCACCGTCTCATCTCATATTACGATGAGCACAAAGTGCTGCCGTTTGACGATGAGGATATTGCCGGTTACAACAAGAGCAATATCGGAGATGTCCTGGAGGCATTTATGGATTCCATTTCCGAGAAAGTGAAGAATGTTTCAAAATATGCCGTATATGTGAATGAGAAGCACAAGGCGTGGTACAAGGCATGGTACACTGCAAAATATGGCACCAATGCCGATTTCAGCGGAGTGAGGTTTACCGTTCCAAACCACGAAAACGAAATCATTTTCGTTCCTGGCATGAGGAACCTCAAGCTGATCTTTGCCACTATACCCGGGAACATCCAGCTTTTGGAATTCGTTCCAGGAGAACGTAACAAGCTGACATTCCAAAGGGATCTTGAGGCCGTATGGGTCTGCTCATATTGGAAGTCAGGAGTAGGCGTGACCTTCTCGGGAGCCAAAAAGGACTCCATTGAGGAGCTGAAAAAAGCAGACGGCGCAGACCAGATGATTTTCATGAACTGGCCTGCAGTCACACTGGCCCCGGACGCTGCCGAACTCAACGGCAAGACCGACATCATCTTCCGTACCGGAGCCAACACAAAAGTGACAGTCCTCACTGACATAACAGATGCGCAGGAGGATATGATCTACCGTATCGAGCTCGGTGACAGCACTCATCCTTCCAAGATTGACAAGACCGGCAAGTTCGACCAGCTGACTTCGGCCTGGGCACCTTCAAAGACCGGAGAATATATAAAGCTGTACTACAAGGACGGTAAGTTCTACGATGTGGACAGAGGTTGACATGATTAAAACTTATGCAATATGACAATTAACACATTTGACGACATCCCGGCAGTAAATGACCGTGACACCCACGGCAAGAGAATCTATCACAAGGTTTTCCTGCTAAAGGAAGACGATGTCAACTACAGCAGATTGCCTGCGATTGACGACAGCGCACGCACATGCGAAGAGTTTGTCCTCAAAGCAAATGCTGACGGCTGGAAATGCTTCAGCTACGTAAGGAACACACTCGAAGAGACCTCGGAGTCAAGCAAAGGTGACATCACATCTACTGTCACAAATACTTTCTCCGGAACGCTCGGAGGTTCAAGGCCTGTAATTGACAGGTTCATTGAAAACCATCAGGGAGACAATTTCTTCATAGGGTACATAGACATTTACTCCGGAAAGAAATACATACTCGGAAGGCCTTATTCTCCGATGCAGCTTACTGCTTTCAAGAGATTGAACGGCAAGGACAGCGCATCATGCGACACGACCTTTACCAACGAGTCGTTCTTCCAGCCTCTGGAATATCTCGGAAATTTCCCTCTGAATCCTGAAGATGACGGGATGGGCTCCGAAGAGTAACCTGACTATGTTTTTCTGATATGGGCTGTCCGTCAAAGGCAGCCCTTTTAACACTCTACATTATGTATGACTTTAAAGAAAGACAGGCGCTTACAAGAAAAATAGCATCGCCAGAAAACATAAGCATCTATCGTGAGCTGTTGTCAGCATATGGAAGCAGGCAGGCAAGGACGCTGATGAGCGACAAGGTTCAGCTTGCACGTATGCTTGTATATGAACTTTTAGGATATTGCCGGGCAGATGAAATCATCGCGTCCTGCAAGATGCCAGACACAGCAGCCTCCCGAAAATCACATCATCAAACGCAGGAATCAGTAAAAAAAAAGTCAGCAAATTTGATGAATATCCTAGAATCCCGTGGAAAGAGCTTGATGACCCGGTTGTCAGGACTGCGGACAGCATCTATTCGGATAGGATCAATTGCTGGAGCAGACTCAAAGAAATAGACTCTCACCTGGATACTGAAGCTGATACAGACCTATTGGCCGAGTACATTGACAAATCCATAAGGATGTCACTATGCTTCGATGAACTGAGAAGCTTTAATGACAATGGACGTTTTCTCGGAAAACACCATTTCGTATCCAGACAAAGTGAACGTGAAAAAATATTTCAAGACTTGACAAACAATCCGGAAAAATACTTTGAGGACAGGAAGAACATTGAACTGAATATATCAAGATATTCGTCCTATCTCAAGAACAACCGACACAGTGACCTCAAGAAAAGACAATACGAAGAATGCCTGAACAGGCACAAGGCGACCTTAAGGTTGTATAAGGAATGTTTCAATGATTTTGTGAATGGAAAAAGAATACCAGGATGATTTTATTGCAAGAGTAAAAGACCTTGCGACAATCCAACTTACACCATCCCAAATAGCTGAAAGGCTATCGCTCACCGGTTCTGGGCGCAGAGCATTCATGAGGGACATAAAAAACAAGAAACATCCCCTATATGCTGCATACACAGACTCCAGGGAGAACGGCAGCCAGGACATCATGTGCACATTGCATTCCATAGCCTCCGATGGTGACATCGATGCCATTGAACTTAGCGCAAGACTCACCAAGGAGGCCGATGTCAACGAACTCAAAAAAGAACTTTTCGGCATATGAACGACAGGCTTGACAAACTCCGGTCTTATGATACAGACACCGTCAGGAACTACCTCAATACGAGGGAAAGCTACACAATACCGCCGGATATGCAGCGCTACATACTGTATCTGAATTCTGCTGCAAGCATTATCCATCACAACGGAACAAATCTCACAAGAGCCTCAAAAGCGCTCATGCTTGAATATCCTGAACTGACATTTGCACAAGCCAAAAGAATATATTACGATGCAATTGAATACTTCTATATTGACGACACTGTCTCTGCCCGTGCCTGGGATATGGTTTTTGCCGATCAATTTGAGGACCTGAAGAATCTTGCGATAAAAGAAGACAAGCTTGATGTCGCACGGAAATGCATGGAGAAGGCACACGAGCTCAGAACTATGACGCGCGAGTCGCTTGATTATGACTGGGAACCTCCTGTATTCCTCATATCAACGACCGTCAAGCCGGAAGACCTCGGATTCAAAAGCCAGAAACTCCTGGAAATAGCCAAGCGTGCGGAAGACAAGGAATTGAAAATCATGATTGATTCACTTGAGACGACCGATACCGAAAAACGCCGGCTCTATAAAGAAGCGAACATAAAAGACGCCGAATATATAAAAGTTGACGAATCTGATGAAGAACTGTAAGGACACTTCAACTGATTTCCTTGAAATCTATCAGAACACTGCCCAAGCCCTTGCGACAATAGTTGATCCGAACAAGCTGATAACGGTAGCCGGGCGCGGAACAGGAAAGACGACCCACATCACATCCCCACGTATTTTAAGAGTCGCATCGGAAATGCCGCGCGAGACCTCGGTAATATCACACAAATCATACGTGGCCCTCTTCGCCAATGTCATCCCTGCAGTACTGTCATTTTTCCGCAGTGACGGGGCAAACGGACGTCCCCTGTTGTCAGAAGGCAAAGACTATGTCATCGGAGAAAAAGACTTGCCGCGGCACTTCACACCACCCAGGACCCCTGTACTGTATCCGGAGCACTCGATAGTATTTGCAAATGGACATGTTCTGCAGGCCGTTTCCGTAGACCGGCCGGACTCCATTGCCGGTTCTTCCGTCGTACATGGTTTTTTTGAGGAAATGAAGCACTCTGACGGAGAAAAACTCAGGACCAGGATAATTCCGGCCATCAGGACCTCAAGAATCAGCAGCGGAAGCGCAGCGCACAACTCCCATCTGCACGGAGGCATAACAGGCGTTTCCGACATAGGACGCGTATCTGCCGGAGAAGACAACTGGTTTACCGATTATGAAAAAGACGTGGATGAGCAGCTGATATCCGACATAATTTCTTTAAGCCTGCATGTAAACAAGGCCCTGGTGAATATCCGGCTGCAGGAGAAGATACAGCAAAGCCAGTCGATATTAAAGCGGTACCGGCCTGTCCTTAACAAACTTCGCAAACAGGCGACACTCTATCTGCGTGTCAGCACATTCATAAACAGGGACGTTCTCGGTCTGGAATACTTCAAGACGCAGAGGGAAATGCTTTCGGCGTCAGAATTCCTCTCGTCCATCTGCTCAATCGGTGACCGCAACTATGAAAACCTGTTCTTTGAATTATGGAACGAAGACAGGCACACGTATAACGATTCGTATAAATACGACATCCTGACAAAACTCACACTCAAAGACACTTTCAGGATTGACGCATCATATCTGAAATATTTTGACCCTTCAGAAAAGCTGCTTCTCGGCTATGATCCGGGAAGCTTTGCCTCAATTGTCGCGGCACAGGAAAAACCATCTGAGAATATGCTGCGCATACTGAAGGAATTTTTCGTTTATCCTCCCCAGGATATCGCGGATCTTGCCGGTGCTGTCAGCGCATTCTTTTCATGCTCAAAATTCAGACGCATCGACCTTTATTACGACCGTGCCGGAAACAAGAAAAACCATAAACGCGCCAACGAGACAGATGCGAAAGAGCTGAAGGCCGAACTTGAGAAATACGGGTGGACAGTCACACTGAAAAATCTCGGCCAGGCCACTATCTTCCACTGGCAGCATCACAGACTCTGGAAACGTCTTCTTGCCGAAAATGAGCGCCCGGTTCCAAGGATAAGAATTGACTCGAACGAATGCCCTAACCTGGTCAGCGCAATGTACTGCTGCAAGAAGATTCCGGGCTCGTCTCCCGTAGAGCTCGACAAGTCTCCGGAAAGGAAAGTTGACATAAGACTGCAGGCTGGGCTCACCCCTCAGATACCATCAGCAATGACATATCTCGTATGGGGACTTTATGAAAAATTCTTCCCAGGTTTGAAAAATACGCACATTTCAGGTGCAGGAATAACCAATTTCGGCCTCTGATTTTCACAAAAACATGCCGGATTTTGATACTTTTGGACGTTTTAGATTTGCCCAATATACTATCACTCATTCAATTGACTGAAAAATTTACAGGCAATTTCCATTTTATCCGCTTAAAGCGCCCGAGGCCACTGGTTTTTCGGACTGCATTGCACTGCCCGCAAAGCCGGACATATGACAAAACGATTCTGTCCTTTCGCTTGTGCAATACACGGAATACTTTTGCAATAAATCTTGATGGAATGGATACGATAAAAGGTACTGATGCCATACGTAAGGCAGAACTGGTCTCAAAGTCCGGAGGTGATTTCTCAATGGCATTCTTTCCGTTTTCGAGGAAAAAGCCCTCCAAAGGGAAAGTCGGTCTCAAAGTATCGGAAGGCTGTACATGTAGGCTGCCTCTTCCCCGTGACAGATTTGACATTGACAGCCGGCATTTCTTTCTATACTGCGACCAGGAACTGAACCCGAAGATGTGTTATAAGATACTGATAAGATATATCGGCTTTCCTGAAGACGGATACAAACTTAAAAAAGTAATATGGTATGAATAGATTTGGATACCTTTCCTCCGGAGGAGATGTATATACCTATCAGATCGGCGAATCGGACATTCACGCGGCAGACAACTCGGACCCGGCATCACATTCATTACCGGCAAGAAACGAGCTGATGTCAGTATCCGGCTACTATGTCTGTCCTGCCGGCCAGGACAACCTTGAGCCTAATACTGCTGACGACATGATTTCCGGCAACAGACTGCTCCCGGAACTCATCGAAAAACAATGCAAGATCCTATACGGAAGAGGTCCGATGCTTTATGTGGATTCCGTCACTCCGGAAGGTGAAGTAATGCGCAAATATGTAAGGAACGACAAAATATCAGCCTGGCTCGATTCATGGCTTGAGAACGGACTGCCGGACAGCTTTGAGACATACATCAACAAAGCCATCAGGTCATATTATTATTCGGAAGGTATCTTCACCAAGTGGCATCTTTCAAGAGGACTGAGAGCAGGACTGGCCGGAGCTGTTCCTGTAGCAGGGCTGGAGCATATCTCCGAACTCAGATGCCGCATGGCTTCCAGAAAGAATATGTCTGGAAAGACTGATTTTGAAGACCGGGACTTTGACACAGTGATTGTCGGGAACTGGGTCTGCGGTTTATCATCCGAATTCAAGGTATATCCGAGATTCGACTACGCAATGCCGATACAGCGCAACAGTGCTGTCTCCTACAGCAAGAATCCGACGCACGGAGAAGAAATTTATGCATATAATGTATTCTTCAAAGGCATCAAAGAATGGATCAGGGGAAGCAATATGACACCGGCATACATCAACAACTATCTCGAAAACGCCCTGTCCGCAAGGCTTCACATAATCATACCGAATGCCTGGGTAAGTGCAAAGGAGTCAGCACTGCGCCAGATGTGCGAGATAAATGCCAAACGGAAACTGGACAATCAGCCGATGATGACAATACAGGTCGGCAAACACGAGATGGAACCGGGAACCGAATATTCCGACGAAATACTCGGCAGATACATAAGCCTTGAGCTGAAGAACCTGACGGAATTCCTTTCAGGACGCGGAAAGAACCAGGGTAAAGTCTATGCCACCAGAAGTTTCATAAATGAATCCGGAGATGAGGAGCGGTGGAAGATTGAAGAAATACCGCAGAAATACAAAGAATTCATCGAGGCTCTGCTAAGTTATGACAAAAGGGCTGACATGGTGCTGCTGTCAGCCAAAGGAATAGATTCAAGCATAAGCAATGTGAGCAGCGAGGGAATCATATCAAAATCAGGTTCGGATGCCTACTACAATTATATGATTTACCTTACCCAACAGTCCATTCCGGAAAAGATTGTATGCGCAGATGTCAATTATGCGCTTAAGCTGAATTTTCCGAAGGACTATGCCCAAGGCATAAGGATAGGCTTCTATCGTCCTTCCGTACATAAACAGGAAGAGATATCCCCTTCAAAGAGAATGTCCAACCAAGATGAAGTGTAATCATGAAAGCAACAGCACTGTATAAAGACCTGGCGGATTTCAGAAAATATGCTGACGGCCTGGAAGCGGACACGAGCTTCACGCAGATTTCCGCATCCATAAGGTCTGCCGGAAGAGACGTCATCAATATAATCACTGCAGAAGTCTTCACATCCGTTGCATCCCTTGAAGACGAATCCGAGGGCAAGGAACTTCTGAAGACCGCAGTAGCATGCGGCGCACTGTACCGGTATCAGATTTTTGCATCCGTAAAAAAGAACAATACAGAATCAAAACTCTACAAATACCAGCATGAAGAAATAAAGGAACACCACATCTGCGCATATTGGCTGGCCATGGATGAGCTGCTTGACTGGCTTGACCTCAATCCGGACACAGGAGGATACTCCCAGACGGAAATATACCTTGAACGGGAATCATTGCCAGTACGAAATGCAAAAGAGTTCAACTATTATTACGGGATAGACAACTCCAGCTATTTCTTTTCCAAGGTACAGTTCCTTATGCGTACTGTCTGGAAGAATATCCTGAAGCCGATGCTGCCGGAGAAATGGAAAGAGTCCGGGCAACTGTCAGATCTTGTCAAAAGGGTGCTTTGCTACAATGTGATTGCGGAAGCCGTCATGAAATTCGATGCAACAGAACTGCCGCGGTCCATAAGGTATGATTTCAATCACGAATATACCAAAGGCACACTGATGCAGGAACGGGAAAAATTGTATGCCGATATCATGGCGGACGTCAATGACTGGAAAGACAACATCAGCAGCATCGTGAAAGCCAACATAGGCATGTCAAATATGCAGCACAACCCGAACAACGAATCAGATAAATTCTATTTCACATGATAAAGGTGTCTTTCAAAAAGAAAATTTATGCAATACCCACAAGATGGTCTGAGTTGAATCAGATTCAATTCATGGGTGTTTCAGAAGCCATGGAGCGCTTTGAGTCCGGAAATTGTGATTTTGAAGAATTCAAAATAATGACAACTGTCGCGATACTGCAGCTGAATACGAAGAGAATGAGGCCGACAGATGCATTATATGAAAATCTGTTCCGGATTTCAGAGAAATTGGATTTTCCATACACGATTGAGGAAAAGCATGATTCCAGAGAAGTAAGCCTGAGAGTCATTCTTGACAGGCAGATTCTCCCGCAAATATACGACTACCAAGGCTATGAGTTTTCCTGCAGGAACGGAATGGCAGAGACTTCCATGTCCGCAGAAAGGTATGTCGACGCCATATCACTTATGCAGCTCTATTCCAAAAAGCGCAGTGACATTGTTCTTGACCGGTTGACTGCAGTACTTTATGCAGGCAGCCCATACGGCATCGATTCTGTCAAGTCAGTCAATGCTGGAGAAATTCCGCATCGTCTGAAAATAGCGGTTTATTACAATTTCCGTGGAATACTGGAATGGATAAAAAGGCTTCCGAAATATGACATCTTGTACAATGGAACCGGAAGCGGAAATACAGCCGGCTCTCCGATGGGACTTGAGGGAAGCATCTACACTTTGGCAAAATCCGGATACGGGTCATATAATGACATCTGCAATGTGAATCTGTTCACATATCTTGACCTGCTGCTGGACCAAAGCATCGAAAGCGTAAGGACCCTGAAAGGGGCTGGCCTGAAGCCCACGGAGATTGCCGAAAAGATGCACCTTCACCCTGAACAGATTATGAATTTGCTATGATATTGTTTGAACTTTGTAAATATTTTTCCCGCTTTGTCTCAAGAGCAGGGATCGAAAGCTTCTTCCTTGCCTCTTCAGGCGATGAGTATGACAAAATGAGCCGTGAGCTCCTTGCGCTGCCGGACACCATGCGTATCCCTGAGCTTACCGGCTTCATTTTCGGCATTGACGAGACCGCTGTCAAGCAGCGCATTTCACAAGTAGCCGGCTGTTATCTTTTTGTCGACTATTCCGGCATATCATCTTCCGTTGACAAGCTGGATGTGAAAACAGATCTGATGCATATCGCAGTGACTGTCGCCATGCCGCGTCCCAGCGACGAAGACCAGTTCGCTAATATGATAAGCCAGGACAGATGCCTTGAATACATATCAGTCATCAGAAGTAATATGCGCTATGACATAGACAAAAAAGCACATATCGAGTGGATGGTATTCCCGTCCAACATTTCACCGTTCGTGGCAAAGGAACTGTCAAACTCTTTCGGTTGGACAATGGAGTTTGACGTCAAGGGGATTGATATCGTCTGAAAAGGAACTGTTTTGATTACTTCGCTTCACATATTTACACCTCAGCATACATTCATGTAATAATCGCTTCAGCATATCATAAAATAAAAGTATGATATTATAGGACATTATTACTATCACATAATATAACATGAGTTTGATGTAAATATTTTGTTTTATTTAATAAAACACATATTTTTGCATAGAAGTATTGGTCATTTAATGAAATATAAAAATGGTTCCATCTATAGACATAGCACTTCGTACTTTGCTAAATGACTCTTTAGCAGAATTGGAGACATCCATTAATAGTGATATTTTAACTTATTTTGGGCCGATTGTTGACGGCAATGAGAATGACATATTGAACATTGTTGAAGATTTAGCTAAGTCTGAAAATAAGAGAGAACAACTTGCTGTTATTTTAACAACTAATGGAGGTAGTGCAACAGCTGTAGAAAGGTACGTTAATATAATTCGCCATCACTATAAAAAAGTAATTTTTATCGTTCCGGATTGCGCTTATAGTGCCGGTACTATTTTTTGCATGAGTGGCGATGACATTTGGATGGACTATTTCTCAGTCCTTGGACCGATCGATCCTCAAGTTCCTAATAAAGAAGGAAAATATGTTCCTGCTTTGGGATATTTAGACAAGATTAATGAGTTAATTTGCAAAGCTCAGAATAATACCTTGAGCAATGCTGAGTTTTTAATTTTAAAGGATTTTGATCTTGCCGAGCTGAAAGGATATGAACAGGCAAGAGAACTCACAATTGCTCTGTTAAAAAAGTGGCTTGTCAATTACAAGTTTCAGAATTGGAACAAACATAAGTCCGGCAGAGATGTCACACTCGAGGAAAAGGAAAAACGAGCTGAAGATATTGCATCAAAACTTGGTGACAACAATGCATGGAAAGCCCACGGGAGGCCTATTGACATAAATGCATTGAAGGCATTAAAGTTGAAAGTAACTGATTATAGTAATATGCCAGAAAGAGAGCATATACGAAATTACTATAAAATAATTCGGGACTATATCGCAAGATATAAATTTCCAATGTTTATTCACACTCGAAAATTTTTGTAATTATGGAACATACTATAAAATTACAATCAGCACTGAAACAAATGGAAAGGCGTTTTGCTGGAGATCAACAAACCCGTTCATTTGAAAAGTCCATGAATGATTTCAATGATATGGTAAGGTCCGGTGTCATAAAGTCACGTGGCTATAATATATTGTCTGTAGAAAACAGCTACCTTACGACACAATTGGAATAAGCAATCATAGAAAGTATAAAGTCACGAGGCACCCATAAACAGGGTGCCTCGTACTTTTTTATTGCATTTCAATGAAAGGCATTGGTGTGAAACAAAAAGAGGGCAGCCCAAAGTATGGGTTGCCCTCTGCCACATTGTATTGTCGCCAAACAATTAAACAAATATAGCATTTATGTCTTTGGCAAGATTCTTCAAGCCTTTTTCAATTCTTTCAGCCTGAGCTTTTCTCGGTGTGGTGCCATTAAGATACGCCCACAATTGTTTTTGATTGATACCTGTGATTTTTTCAAGCCCCGAAAGCGAGAAAATACCGTTTTTCACATAATATACAAGGATGCTTTTGATATCGTATTTATATGACATTTCAAATTCACCGTCAAGGAAATCCGGATATCTCAATCCCTCTTCTTTGGCCGTGGCTTTGAAAAACTCAATCTGAGTCATCATATCCGCCTTGGCTTCCGCAACCGAAGCCCCGGCTCCCGTAAACATTTCCTTAATACAATAAACATCGTATGTGCCGTCTTCAGCACGTTCGATAATCGCGTCTATAACTTTCTTTTCCATAATCATAGTGTTTAGTGGAAGGGGCTTTCCGGAATTTTCAGCCTGCCGAAAGCCTGGTCACAGAGACTTTATGAGGCGGTTGACATATTCACTCATACTGAGTCCCTCCGTCTCGGCAAGTTGCTTCAGCTTTGCCTTTGTCGTAGCCTCTACTGTCAGGCCGATGGTTACAAGCGGACCTTCAGACGCCGTCTTGCGTCCGGCTCCCTTCCTCGCGCCTCCCCATGTTTTTTGTGTTTCTTCCATAATATTGTTATATTTGTATTTCAAATCCTCGCGGGGGAGGAGGAGGCCAACCCCCTCCCCCTTTGGTCAGCGATAATTTCCTATCGAAATTCTCAGCTTTCCAATCCAAATAATCAGCTGGAACTTGACTTTCATTTGGACAAGGATTTAATCGGAAGTTTTCATATAGGAGCTTCCGGTCTCCCGCCCCTCAACCGAGGGGCTTTTTTTATTTATTTCAATGAACTCGCATCTGATTGCACTACAAAGATATAAATAATATCTTGAATTACAAAATAAATCAAAGCTATTTCACGGAATTTCAAACAAATCTTGCAGTTTTCAAATTTATTCCTACCTTTGCCGATGCTATTCACATACTATATCGTCTATCTTTTCTGCCGCGAAAGTATTTTCACGAAAGAAATATAGATAATTGCCTTGCATAAGGTGGAATTTACCGAGGAAACTTGGTGAAGTATATACGGCAGAGATGTTGTATGTGGATAGCCCACCTAAGTGCAGGGCTTTTATCATTTAATATGTTGTTATTTATGCTATCCACAAACAACACCAACATCAGCACAAAAGCGCTGAGAGCAGCCAAGGAAAGTCTTGGCGAACTTATCGAGAGCACTGCAGCCGTAGCCGGCTGGTTCCAGCTCCTTTATGACATCACTGACGATGCCAAGGAACCACTGCTCGACAAGCAGGTACTTTCCGAGTGCAGCCAGATGTTCATCACTGTCAACAGGCTGCTCTACCAGGAGGAAAGCAGGATGAAGCATCTCCAGATGATGAAACTCGTCGCCGAAAAGGCCGACAAGTCATTCCGGGAGCTCAGGGCCGACGCCAATACACAGGATCACGTTTTGTTCAACCAGGCAATGTAAGGAGGATGCACTATGGAAACATCTGAAATCCTGAAGTCCTACACCGGCCAGAAGCTCATGCAGGCTGAAGAGCGTTGGGGTAAGTCACAGCGTGAACTAAAGAATATGCGATTCGCCTGCAAGCTCATCAAATCCAGAGCGGCAAGAGACCTCGGAATCACTGACGGACCGCTTGCAGAACTGGAGGACCACCTGAAAGACACCATTGTGGAAATAGGAGTGCTGCTCGCTGACATACTCATCGAAGAGGCACGCAGGAGAAGCCTCAAGCAGTTAGGCATCATGAAAGAGGAGGACAAGTGATGGAAGCCACGGCAATTCTGAAAAAGGCCATGGCAGACATATACTGCCAACAGATGATTGTCGAAGGCGTGATCGAGGGACTCCCGCCACAGGTGAGGAAACCGCTCAGCGGGACACCGGACAACGTCATAGACTCGCTTCACGAAGCGGTGCAGCTCATTTCATGCATCATCGTGGACATTGAGAATCCGGAATTAACGCCAGAAGAACCCCTGGAAGAACAGGAGGAAATGAACGGGACATAGAACCGGCAGGAATCAAAAAGGAGGCACCCGCAAGGATGCCTCCTGCCGTTTCCGGCACTCCCCTCTCAAGAAAGATCAAAAAGACGTATTAATCAATTCGTGGCCGAGCTTGTGCAGCGCGGCCTCGATTTTTTCCACTTGCGCCCGTCTCGGCTTTGCTACACCGTGCATATAGTTCCATATCTGCTTGGGATTTATTCCTGTCATATTACCAAGGGCCGTCGGGGTGATGACTCCGGCATAGTACTCAAGCAAGCCCTGTACATCAAACTTATACTCAAGCTCATATTCTCCGTCAAGCCAGGCAGGATAAGACAATGCCTGTTCCTTGCCTATCTCCTCCCTGGTTATGCGGATGCTTTCAAGCATTTCAGCCTTGGCCTGCTCGATGCTGTCACCCATCCCAAAGAATTCCGGATGACCGGCGCAATAGACGTTATATGTACCGTCCGCCGCCCTGTCTATCATAACCTTTATCTTTTCCATAATCTCATATATTTTCAAAGGCAGGACTAAAGCCCCATTTCCTTTTTGATTTTCACTACAAGCCCCATTTTCATCTCCTTGCTTCCGTGGTACGGGACCGCTACCCTCTTGCCGTTCTTTTCATAAATCCTGTGGCTTCCGGCTTGCCTTATCTCCACCCATCCGTTTATTTGGATGAGTCTGTGAAATTCACTTGATTTCATTTCCAATCTGATTCTACAAAAATAGGACTATTTTCCATTATTCGCAATAATTATGGGAATATTTTCCACTATTAGAAATACGACTCATGGTGACGGATCACTTCGTTAGCCTCACGTGCCTCAAGCGGAGTGTACAGGTCCGTCATCTGCAGGGAATGGTGCCTGGCCTGGTCACGCACAGAAAGAAGATCGGTCTTGTCTCTGATCAGATCCGTTATGCCCGTATCCTTCAGACTGTAAAACTTGTATTCCGGCGGAAGCTTCAGAGCCTTCTTCATCTTAAGTGTCCAGAAATCGCCGAAATGCTTTGCCGCATGATGTTCCGGGCCAGGCCTGAATCCCTTGCTGAACAGATACCAGTCCGACCTGCAGGTCAGGACCCCGAGATCCAGCATCAGACGCATGACACAATCCGGGATCGTAACGACGCCGGCCTTCCTGTTCTTGGAAATCTCGGCACTCACTGATATAGTCCCCATCTTGACAGAAATGTCACGTATCCTGATATGGCTCATCTCCTTAGGGCGTATGAAGCAATAATACTCTATGTAGCACGCCAGAAGAAAATGCCTGTCATTCTTTTCGCAATATTCCTTTATCCTGAGCATGACGTCCTTCGGAATGACAGTGCGGTTCTTCTCACATTTCCTCTTTCCCTGGATCATGGCAAAAGAAGATGTCGGGTCATCATCAGCATACCCCCTTTCCCGGAGGAATCGTGAGAAAGTGCGCAGCCACATGAGATAATTGTCCCTGGTACGGGCCGACTTTCCCTTGTCAAGCCACAGCCAGTCCAGGAAGTCAGACATAACCTCCGCCTTCAGCTGATAGATGTAAGTGACCGGCTTCCTGCGGTCCGCATTCCACTTCCTGAAAATAGTGAGAAAAGAGATATAGCCATTGTAGGTCTTAACGCTCAGCAGCTTGTCGTGAACCATGCGGGCTATGTACCTGCAGTAATTCTCACAGACCTCATCCCACAGAATATATTTGCGCGGATCCGCAAGCTGCATCCAGGGATTCCAGCCGGAGCGCAGCCGTTCGTTGATATTCTCGCACATCTCGGCCGCATAAGATCTGCGGGCCCTGGCCGGCTTTATCATAGGGACTGCGACTCTTTTTCTTCTGAACGCCCCGGTATCAGGGTCAGTCGCGTAGAATTCGACCTGCCATCTTTTTCCGGCAGCAAGTCTTGCCGGGCGGTATTCCACCATTTGGCGGAGAGACACTTGTTTTTGTACAGACATTTTTTTTGAAGGGGATGTCACTCCCGACTCCAAATCTGCATTTAATCTTGACACAAATTCGGCACAAGGCCTTTTCTGAGAGATGCCGTAACCTATTGTTCTGAAATAAGTTACGGCATCTTTTGTAGCGGGAGGAGGACTCGAACCTCCGGCCTCCGGGTTATGAGCCCGACGAGCTACCAACTGCTCTATCCCGCGATATTGGACTGCAAATATACGCACATTTTTTGAAACTGCAAACTTTTCTGCATTTTTATTGAACTTTTTTTCATTTCGTTTTGTGAGCGACAGCTTATTATGCATTCAAGTCCAACAAACAAGTGCCAATGCACTCCATTATTTATACCTTGCCAGCTTGCAGGCTACCCGATAAACCAAGTATTTCACGAATGATCTTGCGGTCAAAGCCAAGAACACGCGCTATCTGGGAAGCACCGGCATACATCCTCCTGTAAAGATACCCCGCCATCTTGCATCGTTCATTCACATCAAGTTGTGATACCGATGTTTTGTTGAACCGCTCGCGCACCACATTTTCCATCCTACAGATAAGTTCATAATCATTATAGCGTATCCGGCCGCTGAATGCCAGCTCCAATTCCATTACGGCAGAATCCACCTTAGCCACCCTGTTCCAGAAGAATTCCCGAGAATTGCGGAACAGGCTTTCCACAAAACCTCCTGCAACAAACGACCCAGGAACGATGTCATAGTTTCCGTCAAACAGAAACCCGCTGCCCGAAAGATTGCAATGGGTATGCAGCATACGTTTTGCCTCTTTTACCTGCAACGATGACACAGGCCTATACAAGAGACTTGCATTACCTGAGAAATAGCAGTTCACGCTGGACCATTCATATTGTCCCGCATCCCTGACCAATCCTCCTTCAACAGGATTTCTCAAAATATAAGCTATACAATTCCTGATGTATGAAACATCACTAATCTGTTTTATCGTGCTGCCTACCCTTTTAAGCACATTTGGCACGCCATGTCTGCGACAATGATACCTGGAATATTCCTTTTTGAAATCATTCAGAAAGCACACGACACGCTCCCTATTGTCAGCACACACCATAAAATGAACATGATTGGTCATAAGACAATATGCAGCTATCATTACCTTGTGCCGAAATGCACTGAAGGCTGCAATTCTTATCCCGAATCTGTAATCATCATCGTCCCAAAACAGCAGCCTGTCTTCAAGACCTTTAGTACAAACATGAAAAACATTGATTTTCTGCTCATCCATGCCAGAAACGGCACCAATCTCTCCCCTCATATCCAAACATTTAAATAATCTTTCGGCAAAATAGGAATAGTTATCCGTTTCTGCAAATTTTCACATCTTTTTCTTAACAATTCCACACATAAATTTACAGTTCAAAGTTCCCAACGGGACATACTTTTGCATGTTGGGAACCGAATATTTCAGCACATCACTGATTTGCTGAACATTAACAAAGACTAAAGTTCCAAACAGGACAATTCACCGCACGTTGGGAACCAGCAAACAAGATACATCACTGAATATCAATATATTAGCAAAATGGCAGGTTCCAAACGGGACATACTTTTGCATGTTGGGAACCTAACATTTAAGTATATCACTGATTTGCAGGATATTAACAAAGACTAAAGTTCCAAACAGGACAACTTGCCGCACATCGGGAACCAGCAAACGACATATAGCAATGAATGTCAACACATTAGCAAAAGTATAGGTTCCGAACAGGACGTATTTTTGCATGTTGGGAACCGAGCATTTCAGCATATCACTGATTTGCAAAACATTAACAAAGACTGGAGTTCCAAACAGGACAACTCATCGCACATTGGGAACAGCAAAAAGACATACATCACTGAATGTCAATATATTAGCAAAACAGCAGGTTCCAAACGGGACATGCTTTTGCATGTTGGGAACCGAACATTTCAGCATATCACTGATTTGCAGAACATTAACAAAGACTGGAGTTCCCAACGGGACAATTTGCCGCACATCGGGAACCGCAAAAAGACATACATCACTGAACGTCAGCATCTTAGCAAAACAGCAGGTTCCAAACGGGACATATTTTTGCACGTTGGGAACCTTATTAAAGCAGAAAGGACGTGGATTTTGCCAAACCTGCACTTCAAAACAAGAGGGGCCGAATAAAAAGCCCCTTTTTCTTGTTGTTCGGCGAGGTCAAAATCAAACTTGAAAATCAAACTTGAAAATCAAACTTGTTTCCAAATATTCAATTCTTCAAAACAAACACCCCCGAAAGTCAAATAAAAACTTTCTGGGGTGATTGTAAAAATATCAGTCAGGCCATCAAAGGCCTGATGCGTCAGTGCTTGAAGTGGCGCTCTCCGGTGAAGAGCATCACTATGCCGCATTCGTCCGCTTTCTTGATTGAATCCGCATCACGGACGCTTCCGCCTGGCTGCGCTATGGCCTTTACGCCATACGAATCTGCCAAAGTGACGCAGTCGTCAAACGGGAAGAATGCATCCGAACCCATCACAAGGCCTATCTCGCGCACATCAAGGCCGCGCTCACGGCATGTTGCCTCAGCCTGCTTCAGGGCAATCTCCGCTGAGCCGATCCGGTTCATCTGGCCAGCCCCGACTCCCAATGTCACACCATCCTTCACGACCACAATTGCATTCGACTTGATGTGCTTCACTATGCGCCATGCGAAATTCAGGTCTGACATGCATCCCTCACAAGGCTTGGCGGCAGTTACACACATCTCCGGAGTCACCTCTACGGTATCAATGTCCTGATTCTGCACAAGCAGACCTCCGTTTACGCTCACATACTGCATCCGCGGAGAATTGTCACGGGTCATGTCAACCTCAAGAAGACGGAGATTCTTCTTGGTGCAGAGAACCTCAAGAGCCTCAGGAGTAAACGAAGGAGCCATGATTATCTCAAGGAAGATAGGCTTCATCAGCTCCGCCACCTCCTTGTTGACCTCACGGTTCACGGCAACGATTCCGCCGAAGATGCTCACCTTGTCAGCCTCATAAGCCTTTGTCCAGGCATCCACCACATCAGTCCCCACAGCTGCACCGCAAGGATTCATGTGCTTAAGTCCTACGCAGAACGGAGCATCAAACTCACGCACGATATTCAGGGCCGCATTAGCATCCTGGATATTGTTATATGAAAGCTCCTTGCCGTTCAACTGTCTTGCAGATGCAAGCGAGAACGGAACCTTTTCAGCAGATGCAAAGAACTTTGCGCTCTGGTGCGGATTCTCCCCGTACCTCAGGCTCTGCTTCAGGTCATACTCAAGGAAAAGCTTCTCATTCAATCCCGCTGCAGAACGCATATAAGAAGCAATCATCATATCATACTCGGCAGTATGGGTATATGCCTCAGCCGAAAGCCTGAGACGTGTCTCCTTAGTAGTGTCACCGAACTCCCTGATCTCGCTGATGATAACATCATAGTTCTCAGGACTGCACACGACAGTCACCGCGCTCCAGTTCTTCGCGGCACTGCGGAGCATGGAAGGGCCTCCGATGTCAATGTTCTCAATGGCATCCTCCATAGTCACGCCAGGCTTCGCGATTGTCTGGCGGAACGGATAGAGATTGACGCACACCATGTCGATGAATCCGATTCCGTTCTCCTTGAGCTGCGAGATATGGCTTTCAAGGTCACGGCGGCCGAGAAGTCCTCCATGCACTTTCGGATGGAGAGTCTTGACGCGGCCGTCACAAATCTCAGGAAAACCTGTAACCTCGCTGATGTTTATAACATTCAGTCCCGCATCCTGCAGGAGCTTCATAGTGCCTCCGGTAGCGATGATTTCCCATCCCAGAGCCACAAGCTGACTGGCGAATTCTACCACGCCGGTCTTATCACTTACGCTGAATAATGCACGCATGATTTATATTTGTTTGATTAGTTTTCAAAAAAAATCCGCCCCAAAACGCAACCGGCCTCGGGACACCTCCTTAAAACAAGAAAAGAGGGCTGATTAAAAAGTCTCACGACCGGGCCGAAGGCCCCAAAAACCACATATAGGCCGTGAGCAAATAACAAAATAGCCCGGCGAGCTGTTTGCAACAAGCAGCAGACAATAATTTCCAGGGGTCAAGAGGACCTGTTTTTCAAAGAAAAACGACAGAGGGTGACCCAAAAGTAAATTTTTGATCACCCTCCAGCCAAAATCCCCTACAGTATAACTACACCAGGAGTGTCAGTGATGCGTCCTATCACAGACGCCTTCTCGCCATGTGCCTCAAGAATGCCGATGGCTTTTTCCGCCTCAGCCCCGTCAAGAGCCAGAACCATTCCGATACCCATGTTGAAAATGTTGAACATCTCACGGTGAGCCACCTTGCCGTATTTTTCGAGAAGACGGAAAATAGGAAGAATCTCCCATGTCCCCTCTTTTACCTCTATACCCATTCCCTCATGCAGGATACGCGGTATGTTCTCATCGAATCCGCCTCCTGTTATATGAGCTACTCCGTGAACATCACAATTACGTATCACGTCAAGAACCTGCTTTACATAGATACGTGTCGGAGTGAGAGCAACCTCGCCGAGCTTCCTGCCGCCAAGTTCCTCATATGAAGCATGAAGATCCAGGGCATTGTCCGAGAAAATCTTGCGCACAAGGCTGAACCCATTGGAGTGCACACCGGAAGACGCGATTCCCACAAGCACATCGCCGACCTTCACCTTGCTGCCGTCAATAAGCCTTGACTTCTCAACAACTCCGGTAGTATATCCTGCAATGTCATATTCCCCGTCCTGATACATTCCCGGCATCTCGGCAGTCTCGCCTCCCACAAGGGCACATCCGGCCTGGCGGCATCCTTCAGCCACACCTGCCACGATGGACTCGACCTTGGCCGGCTCGTTCTTGCCGACAGCCACATAATCCAGGAAAAACAACGGCTCCGCACCCTGCGCAAGCACATCGTTGACACACATTGCGACAGCATCTATTCCGATAGTGTCGTGCTTGTCCATCTCGAAAGCGAGCTTAAGCTTCGTTCCGACACCGTCCGTGCCGCTCACAAGAACAGGCTCCTTGATATTCAGAGCCGAAAGGTCGAACATGCCTCCGAACGACCCGATATTTCCCATAACCCCGGCACGTGCGGTAGAAGCAACATGAGACTTGATCCTGCGCACGACCTCGTAACCGGCTTCAAGATTGACGCCGGCCTTTTCATAACTTACTGCCATAATGATATATTTGATTTAATTTCCATCCCGACCTGAAAATGCGCTGCAAAGATAATCAAATTTTCCTGCAACCCATTCAGGACAAACTGCGAATTTCACGCATTCCCATCATAAATTATCAAGATATTCAATCAGTTTGTCAACCTGCCTGCTGCGCCTGTACTGCATAATCTTCTCCCAGTTGCGCGGAAGCACCACCCTGTTCTCCCACATGCAAAAGCACCGCACAATCATCTCCTTTATACCCGGAATATCAGACTCATCCACGGCAAACCCGGCCCCGGTCTCCTCAAGCAGGCCTGCAATCACGTCTGAAGGTTCGCACAATCCGAGAATCGGCTTATTCGTGGGAAGATAATCAAACAGCTTTCCGGTATAAACCCCTTTCCGGCCTGATGGATGCACAATGACAAGCACATCAGCCTCAAGCGACATGCGTATCGCCTCGGAATGCTCAACGCCCTTCATCTGAAAAACATTTTCCGCTATATTCCGCGGCACCTTGACCTTGGGAGTGTCTCCTATTATCTTTATGCGGCTGTCCTTGGGAATCCGTCCCTCGGCAATAAGTTCCGAAAACGCCCTGAACCAATTGTCCGGCTTGATGCCATAATAAAACCGACCCACATAAGCCATCGTGAACTGCGGCTGAAAACTCACCTCATGAATTTCATCATATTCGTATCCGTTTGTTATCTCAAGGAACCTGTCATGTCCGCATATTGCCTTGAAATCATTTATTATAGGCTCCGACACCGACAAGACAAGCTCAGCCTCATCCAATATCCGGCGCTCATATGGCTTCAGGCGCCATACATACAACGCAGAATAGAACGGGAAACGTGACATTTCATCACGCATATCCGCAATCCAGCGGAACTTATACCCGTCACGTCGCAGCTGCATGGCGACAAGATGGGGAGACAGCGGCATATAGGAGCTCAGCACAACATCAAATCCCTTTGAATCAAATAGTTTCCTCGCTTCACGCAAGGCCCTCCTTCTCCAAAAGAAAAGATAGTCCATTGTGATACGTGACACAATCATATTGATGCCTCTCCTGACAAGCCCACGATACCACCCGAACCGGTCATTCAGAAAAACAGGAACATTCTCAAGGTAATGTACCTCACACCCCTCCCATGTGGCGACTTCATAACGGTCCCCCAACGTAATCACCGTCACAGAATGCCCAGCCTGTCGCAAATAGCGAGCAAAGGCATTTATCCTGAAAGATGATATGGCATTACGCGGCCAGAAGCCGTCAGCTATAACAAGAATCTTCATTTGCGGAAATTTTTTCTGAGATAAGACACAACAGGTGCAGACAATGACGAATAATCCACACCGGACAGGTGCGCCGCCAAAAAGTAAAGCGGCATGAACAAAATAAAGCCAATAGCCACATTTGCCAGATGATGCGTCAAGCCTATGACCAAGACGGCAAAAAAGGAACAAGCCCCTGCGGCCAATGCCGCCACAAACATCTTAAGGACATCATTCCACGGCATAATGTCCGCCAATGACGCGCCAAGCGACCTGACTATCACGCGCATAATTATAATGATGCACATGCATGTAGTAAAAGTGGAGATGAACGCAATGCCTGTAAGCGACGGGAAATACCTGACGCACAGGGCATCAAGAGAAACCAATGCAACGGCAGTGAAAAGATGTGCCCTGGAAAACTCGCGTCCCTTTCCCAAGGCAAGCATAATCGCCGAGCCTGGCACTATACGGACAAGGCTTACCAGCGTAACTATCCTGAACAGGTCCGCAGACGCGGCATAGGCATCACCATACATGAAACAGATTATGTCATCCGCGAATATGCAGGAAAATACAGACAGGGGCCAGATTATGGCAAGCGACTTGAACACTACCGACTTCCACAAGTCCATGAAACTGGCACTCGGCACACCCTCTCGGGACATTTTTGAAAACTTGGGAAGCAGGACGGAAGAAGTAGCACTGAAAATCATACCTGCAAAAGGAAGTTCATGGTAACCGTTTGCAAAAACCGCGAAATCCCCTACCCCGAAATATCTGCTCACAAAAAACTGGCTGGCAGAACTTATCACAAACCCATATATGCCAGAGGTAAACACAGGCCACGAGAACCTGAAAATATCTTCAAACCCAAGGCCTGAAGCCTTCTGGACGGTACCGCGGAAAGGCAAATAAGACAGCCGCAGGCCCACTGCACAGGTAGCGGCAGAAGACAGCACAAAGCCGCATACGGCAACTGAGGCTGTAGCCCCGACAAAAACTACGGAAAGAACTGTGCACAGAATAGTGAAACTTCGGCTGATGAATGTATAAAGCACAACCTTTTCCGACATGCCATATACGGTAAGGATATTCTCCACACCAAGCACCGGCATAAGCAGCATTGGCGTCACTGAGAAATATCTGAGATTATCTTCAAGGAGAGGATTCCCCAACAGCTGTGCAATCCATCCCGCCCCGAAAAAGAGCAGAGCCGAAAAAGCTGATGCCAGGCAGATGAACAGCAGATTAAGCTTCCTGACAGCCGCCCTCCCTTCAGAAAGAGGCATTCTTGCCAGGAAATAAGAATAAGCCTTGGGCAAGCCAAGCGAGAAAACCATGAGCAGCGTATAATAGACATAGATGACCTGGCGGTAAGTGCCGTACTCGGTCTGGTCCAGCAGGCGGCTAAGCACCATCGAGGTAACAATCCCGACACTCATCGACATCAGGCTCGCCAAGGCCAGCCACAATGCCTGGACAGTAAGGCCTCCTTTGTCCCTCATGTCACTTTTCCCGCCGTGCCCCTCCATAGCATCACAGACTCCAGTAGCCAAGCGACCTTATCTTTCCCCTGTAAAGCCACACCAAATCCGCCAGAAGGGCGTCAGGAGAGGAAACGGAAAGGAACCAGTCCTCATCAAGCGCGGCATACCCGTCATGGGCCACGGCCACGATTATTATGTCATATTTTCCGGAAGGCTCACGGACAAGATTTATCCCGTACATGGAAGCGACCTTTTCAGGGTCGGCATAAGGGTCAACGACATCGGCCGAAGCTACAGTTCCTCCCAGCAGACGGCAGATTTCAGCCGGCACGGAGTTGCGTATGTCATCAATATTCTCCTTATAAGTGATTCCCATAAGAAGCACACGGGCCTCACGCGGCTCAATTCCCCGCACGGTACATTCCCTCAGCACGGAATTGACTACATGTTCCGCCATGCCCTCGTTGACAGCGCACCCGGCCTTAAGCACAGGAGTATCCACTCCGAGATTCTCTGCAAGAGATATGACATAGTGCGGATCAACCGGTATGCAATGCCCGCCCACGAGACCAGGACGGCACTGGACGAAATTCCATTTGGTTGAGGCAGCCCCGATTACCTCAGCCATGTCTATCCCCATGTTCGAGAACAGGATAGAAAACTCGTTCATGAGGGCTATATTGATGCTCCTCTGGGCGTTCTCAAGCATTTTCGATGCCTCAGCCACCCTGATTGACGGAGCGTGGTATATGCTGGCTCCCACAGCAGATGAATAAACCTGCGAAATGCACTTCAAGGCAACTTCATCACATGCGGCGACAACCTTAGGAGTGTTAGCGAAAGCATGCAGCATGTCGTTCGGATTGACACGCTCGGGAGAATAGCCAACCTTAAAATCCTCGCCAGCCTTCAATCCGGAGCATTCCTCCAGCACGGGCACACATTCATTTTCGGTGCATCCTGGCGATACAGTGGATTCATATACCACATAATCCCCCGGCTTAAGATGTCTTGCTACCGTCCGTGTAGCCTCAAGCAGGCAGAAAAGGTCCGGCTTCCTGTCATCATCAATAGGAGTAGGCACGGTTATGATATGAAAGCCTGCCCCCCCCAATGCGTTTTCCGAGGATGTGAACCTCACACCGCTTCCCTCATACATTTTCTCAAGCGAGGCAATCCTGCCGCTGTCAATATCATATCCAGTCACATTGAAATGCCTGGCAAATTCCAATGCGACAGGCAGCCCCACATATCCCAGACCGACAACCGCAAGGGACGTTTCCCTGCCCTTCAATCTCTCATATATGTCATTCTCATTCCATTTCATATACACCTCCGTCCGTTTTCATATATTTGCGCAGGCAATCCCCGCATACCGCCATGCAGTCCTGGCCGAATGACAGTTTCCCGCCGCAGCGGCACATCCACCCGGTCAGCCTTGCCGGAGCGCCAGTGACGACAGCATAGTCCGCAACAGGCCTTGTGACCACTGCACCTGCGCCCACAAACGCATATTTTCCTATTTCCACGCCACATACAACAGTGGCATTGGCACCTATAGTGGCACCTCGTCTGACAACGGTAGTCTCATAACATCCCCGGCGCGATACCGCACTCCTGGGATTCTTCACATTGGTGAATACGCACGAAGGTCCGAGAAACACGTCATCCTCGCATATGACACCGCAATACACCGACACATTGTTCTGTATCTTAACATTGTTCCCGAGCCTTACACCCGAAGCCACCATCACGTTCTGCCCCAGATTGCAAGACTCCCCGAGCACGGCACCTGACATGATATGCGAAAAATGCCAGACATGGCTGCCAGGCCCTATTACTGCCCCTTCATCGACCACTGCCGTCGGATGTATGAAAACTTCCTCCATGTTACTCTATTTTCCTGTAAAATAACGCCTTATCACCCCGATTATCTCATCCTGCTGCACTTTTGAAAGCTCACTGTGCATAGGAAGCGACAACACTTCACCGCAAAGCTTCCCGGCATTTTCCATAAGCATATCATATGAGCACAGGTCCCGGTAAGCAGGCTGCCCGTACAAAGGAGCGGGATAATAAACCATCGAAGGGATGCCCGCTCCAGCAAGCATTTCCTTCAGGCCGCCACGGCACTCTTGCGGCACCTTGAGCGTGTATTGATGCCACACATGCGTTCCACCCGGTGACTCAACGGGAAGATGCACCTGCCCAAGATCACGCAATCCTTCAGAATAATACTGCGCGGCCTGCCTTCTGGCGGTTATCCAGGACTCCAGATGCGGAAGCTTCGCATTCAGGACTGCTGCCTGCAAAGAATCCAGCCGGGAATTAAGCCCCACATGCTCATGGTGATATTTGATGCTCTGTCCGTGATTGGCAAGAGAGCGCACCATGGAGGCAAGATGTTCATCGTCCGTAAACACGGCTCCTCCGTCCCCGAAGCACCCGAGCACCTTGGACGGGAAAAACGAAGTGCATCCCAAATGTCCTATGCTCCCGGCACGGCGCCCGCTCCCGTCAGAAAAACGGCACAGCGCACCAAGAGACTGGGCATTGTCTTCTATTACAATCAGGCCATGCCGCTTAGCCACATCCATTATTTTCTCCATGTCACACGGCTGGCCGAAAAGATGGACAGGTACGACAGCCTTTGTACGCGGGGTAATCATCCGCTCCATGCTTGATATGTCCAGATTGAAGGTGGATGCATCCACATCGGCAAAGACAGGACGTGCTCCGAGGAGCGCGACAGCCTCAGCCACAGCAGCAAAGGAGAACGCAGGCATTATCACCTCATCCCCATGCCCTATGCCTGCCGCCATCAGAGAAAGCGTCAAGGCATCTGTCCCGCTTCCGCAGGCAATGCAGTGACGCACTCCAAGAAAGCTGCAAAGCCCTGCCTCAAGCTGTTCCACGGCAGGCCCTTTGATAAACGACGAGGACTCGACGACTTCTGCCATGGCCCGGTCAATCTCATCGCGTATGCCAAGGTACTGGCCGTACAAATCCACCATCTTTATATTCATATCCGTTCTCATAACAATCAGGGCAGGCTACTTCAAAAGTTCCATAGCCATAGGATGCACATCTCCGTGAAGCCCCGAAGGAGAGGCCGTGCGGATTTTCCACAACGTGTCTATTGCCTGCGAAGCATCAGAGACGGTAAATCCTTTGCCGTCCAATATATGCCTGTAGCTCAATGTATGAAGATCCGTGAAACCGTCCGTGAAATCAAAATTGTCCCCGTCAATCACAAGATGCCTGTAAGCAGACATCGCACGCGAACCGGAAGCAGGCCTGTGATTAGGATTGATGCTCAGGAAAAACCTTACACGCGCACGGGAAAGGCATATGAAGCCCGCTGCGCAGTCAGCTGAAGAATGGTGCACGACAACCTCTGAAGCCGGCCCGAATATCCAGTTGAGCATATCTATGAAATGCACCCCGATATTCGTCACTACACCTCCGCTTTTGGAAACGTCACCTTTCCATGAGGCACCGTACCATTTTCCGCGCGGGGTTATGTATGCAAGGTCAACATCATAGACCTTGTCTGCGGGTCCGTCGGCAACCATCTGCCGCAGCCTGATTATTTCCGGATGATGACGCAGCTGCAGAATTGTCCACAGATTACGTCCGGTGCGCACGCTGCACTCCTCCATCCTGAGCAGTTCCTCCGGATTCAGGGCCAGAGGCTTCTCACATATCACATCCGCACCAGAGAGCATTCCCATCTCCGAATGGGAGCAATGGAAGCAGTTGGGCGTACATATGGAAAGATAGTCAACATCAAGCGTCCGTAGGCTTCTGCGAAATTCAGCCTCATCCAAAGTAAAGCAGGCATCGGGAAAATACCTGTCCATGATTCCGACACTGTCGAACACATCATGGGCAGTCACCAGATCCTGTCCCAAATCGGAAATAGCCTTGAGATGCCGCGGCGCTACATATCCGGCCGCACCTATCAAGGCAAATCTTTTCACAGCTTCCCCTGCTGCGGAATTCTTATTCATATTAATCCCCCCCCATCATTTTTTATATGTCAAAACCGCCACAAAAATAATCAATCGCACAATCACAAGCAAAAGTTTTCTTTCTCTCACTCCTCTTCACACGCCCCATTATTCTTTTCCGCCCTTGCAAGCTGCCATGAATTGTAGAGATTGTGCCATATGCTGTACATTCCTCCCACGATTGCCGTCTCCGGCGTCATGAAAGTATATCCCATCCATATGGCAAACACAGTGTTTTTCTGTCCGAGCGACTGTCCGGCCGTTATCCTCCGGCTATGACGCCCGCGGCGCCTGCCATAACGGCTTCCGACGAAACGTCCCATGGCAAACTGGAACACGCAGCACACAAGGGACACCATAGCTATCAGCAAAAGCATCGGCACCCCCATCTTGCTGTGCACTATTGACTTCGTTGTCACGGCAATGGCCAGCGTAAGGGACACGGCCCAAATATAGAACGGAAGGTCGGAATATCCGAGCAGTGCCGAATGCACCTTGGGCAGAAGATATCTCACCAGCCATGCGCAAAGGCACGGCATTATCAGAAGCGGGAAAATCTTGGCCACAATCATGCAGAAGGCAACTGCGAAATCCATTCCCTCCACAGGCTGCACGAAAGGCACGACAAGCGGCACGAGCACTGCTGTCAGCATATTGATAAGAATCGTATATGAGGTTATGCCCGCCACATCGCCTCCAAGCTTGCGCGTCACCACGGCAGCCGCAGTAGCGGTAGGACATATAAGGCACAGCATCGCGCTCTCGGCAAGCACAAGCCATTCCGAATGGCCGGCATGGATATGGCGCCCGGCCACAGCGACAGCCGCCCCTATGGCAGTGAACAGGCCGCCCTGAATCAGCAGCAGCCACCAGTGCCAGCGGTGAGGCCTCAGCTCCCCCGGCTCTATCTTGCAGAATGTAAGAAACAGCATGGAGAATATAAGCATGGGCTGAAGCACTCCCACGGACTTCTCCAAAAAAGGACCTGCCGCATGCAACTGCGGCAGGCTATGATAAATAAGATACAATGAAGCCCCGAGAGTCATCGCAAGCGGAAGCATCCATTCTCTCAGTTTCTGCATTATAACCATAAGGCCCTTAATCCTTTCCGTAAAGATCAGTAGGATATTTCTGGTTGAAACAAGCAAGGCACAGGTCACTCCTATGGCCGGCCTTGAGCATTCCCTCATGTGAAAGGAAAGCCAGCGAATCGGCACCTATCATCTTGCAGACCTCCTCTGGCGTACAGCGGGAACTTATAAGCTCGTCAAGAGTCGTTATGTCCACGCCGTAGTAACAAGGAGTCTTGAGAGGACCGCTGGCGATACGCACATGAACCTCAAGTGCACCGGCCTCACGCAACATGCTTACAATCTTCTTTGAAGTCGTTCCGCGCACGATTGAGTCATCCACAAGCACGATACGCTTGCCCTTCACTATAGTCTTCACAGGAGAAAGCTTCATCTTCACGCCTTTCTCGCGCATTGACTGGGTCGGCTGTATGAAGGTCCTTCCGATATATTTGTTCTTTATAAGACCCATCTCATAAGGCAGTCCGCTGGCCTCGGCATAACCCTGAGCAGCGCTGAGAGACGAATCCGGAACTCCGATCACGATGTCGGCCTCGGCAGGCGACTCCCGGAAAAGGATTCTTCCGGACTCTTTCCTGTAATTGTGCACATTGCATCCTTCTATATCACTGTCAGGACGCGCGAAATACACATATTCCATGGCACACATGGCATGACGCTCCGGTGCGGAATAGCTGCTGCTGCGGATTCCGTGATGATCTATTGTAACAATCTCGCCAGGCTCGATGTCACGCATATACTCGGCTCCGAGCACATCAAAGGCACAGGTCTCGCTCGCCACCACATATCCGTCACCAAGCTTTGCAAGTGCAAGAGGATGGAAGCCGTACTTGTCACGGCAGGCATAGATGCGGTTCTTGGTCATTATCACGAACGCGAACGCACCGTCAATCTGCTTCAGAGCCTCAATGATGGCCTCAATGCGCGGACGTGACGAATCCGCCCCGTGCTTCTTTATCAGATGCGCCAGTACCTCGGCGTCTGAGGAAGAGCAGAAAAGGCTGCCCCTGTCCTCAAGCTCACTCCTGAGCTGGCTGTAATTCACTATGCTGCCGTTGTTGGCCATCGCGAAGTCACCTGTCCCGTGGCGGAAAAGGAAAGGCTGGATATTCTCCTCACCCTTGCAGTCCGCAGTGGTATAGCGCACATGACCGATGGCCATATTGCCCTGAAGCTTTGATATATTGCCCTCATTGAACACCTCTATCACAAGCCCGTCACCCTTGACACGCTTGAGCTGGCCGTCAGGATTCACAGCTACGATACCGCAGCCCTGCTGCCCCCTGTGCTGGAGGGCATGCAGGCCGTAATATGTAAGATTGGCGGCATCGGGAACACCGTAGATTCCGAAGACCCCGCACTCGTGGTGGATCTCCCCGTCAGCAAATATGTTTTTGTTGTCTTGATTCATAATATAATCTGTTTCGTCGGATCATTCCCCGCGGAAATAGCTTACTGCATTGTCAAAGAGCGGCTGCTCAATACCCTCATCCATGATGTTCTTGAAGAGGTTGCCTTCAAAGCGCTCCGTGTGGCCCATCTTTCCGAGAATCTGCCCGTTGCGGCTTATGATTCCCTCGATTGCATAATAAGAACCGTTAGGATTGTAAGGAGACTCCATAGTAGGTTCTTCCTCAAGAGGATCAACATACTGGAAAGCCACCTGTCCGTTTGCGAAAAGTTCCTTTGCAAGAGACTCGTTCACAACGAATTTGCCTTCTCCGTGGCTGACCGCTATCGTATGCAGGTCACCGATTGCAAAGCCTTTGAGCCAAGGTGAATTTGCAGTTGCAACCCTCGTTGTCACCATCTGTGAGATATGACGGTTGATATCATTGCGGAAAAGCGTCGGGCTGTCCTTGGTCACCTGTCCAAGACGTCCGTAAGGCAGGAGTCCTGACTTGACGAGGGCCTGGAATCCGTTGCAGATTCCCAAGATAAGTCCTCCCCTGTCTATCAGGGCATGCACCGCATCGGCTATATCCTTATTGTTCAGCACATTCGCAATGAATTTGCCGCTTCCGTCAGGCTCGTCTCCGGCAGAGAATCCGCCGCTGAGCATAAGCACATGACACTCGTCTATGTTCTGCTTCATCTGTGCGATTGAGCGGAATATGTCATCCTCCGTAAGATTGCAGAAAACGCTCATGCGAACCTGCGCACCTGCATTTCTCCAAGCCTTTGCGGAATCATAGTCACAGTTGGTTCCAGGGAACACCGGTATATATACCACCGGCTTCTCAACAGGCTCGCCCTTATATTTCAGATCAGCCCTCTTTACCTTAAGCGGCTTAACTCCCTCCATTCCTGAAGGCATGAGCTTCTGGTGATAAGCTTCTGCTGTAGCAGGATAGACCTGTGAATAGCGAAGCCCGTTGACTTCCATAAGGTCGAATATGTCGAGTTTCTTGCCGTTGAGTACGATTTCGCTCTCCTCACCGTCCGTCACTTCTCCGATAAGCTCAGCATAAGGATAGTCAAGCTCCGTCTCCGACTCCACGAGTATAGAGCCGTATCCATAGTCGAAGAGCGTGCTCTCGTCAACATTGGCCTTTATGTCGAGACCGTTTCCGAATGACATCTTGCAGAGAGCCTCAGCCAGTCCTCCGAAACCGAGCGCATATGCGGAAACGATGTTTTCCTGCAGTATCTGCTCATGGACATATTTCCAGTTGGCCTGGAGCTGGTCTGTGTCAGGCATATAGTCGGCAAGCGGCGTATGCCTTATGAGGTATATCCTGTTGCCCTCCCACTTGAATTCAGGGGAAATCACGTTTTCAGCGTCAACAGTAGTGATACCGAATGCCATCAGCATAGGAGGCACGTTTATATTCTCGAAAGTGCCGCTCATGGAATCCTTTCCTCCGATTGAAGGAAGTCCTAAGGCAACCTGCATCTTCAATGCTCCCAGAAGGGCGCTGACAGGCTTTCCCCATGATTTTGAGCCGGTCATCCTCTCAAAATATTCCTGATATGAGAAACGCATCTTCTCGTATGAACCGCCGGCAGCAACAACCTTTGAGCATGCCTCAACCACAGCATATGCAGCACCATGGTAAGGGCTCCAGCTTGCAATGAACGGATTGTATCCGAATGCCATCATGCTCGCGGTGTCGGTATATCCGTCAGTCGGAAGCTTCTGCACGGACACCTGGGTCTCGGTTGACTGCAGGCAGCCTCCGAACGGCATGAGTACCGTAGAACGTCCTATAGTTGAGTCGAACATCTCTATGAGGCCTTTCTGCGAAGCCACATTAGGATCCTTGAGATTGTTGCAGATTTTCTCCTTGAGAGTTTCACCTTCCACTTCGCGGCGGAAAGGATTCTTCTGCTCGACAGCTCCCACAACAGCCTTCGAATAGTGCTTTGCACCTGCGCTGTCGATAAATTCACGTGAAAGGTCAACGACCAGCTTGCCAGCATTGTACATGCGCATACGTCCGAGGTCTGTGACATCAGCCACATGTGTAACCTCCACATTCTCGCTTGCGCAATACTCCATGAAGGCCTCCTTGTCCTTGGACTCAACGACAACGGACATGCGCTCCTGCGACTCGCTGATTGCAAGCTCTGTCGAATTGAGGCCGCTGTATTTCACAGGAACCCTGTCAAGATATATGTCAAGACCGTCGGTAAGTTCTCCGATGGCCACGCTGACTCCTCCGGCGCCGAAGTCATTGGACTTCTTTATGAGCTTCGTTACCTCCGGACGGCGGAAAAGCCTCTGCAATTTCCTCTCCTCAGGAGCATTTCCTTTCTGCACCTCGCTGCCGCATGTCTCAAGCGAAGCCTCAGTGTGCTCTTTAGATGAGCCGGTCGCTCCGCCGACACCGTCACGTCCTGTACGGCCGCCAAGAAGCAGCACGACATCTCCCGGAGCAGGGCTTTCACGGCGCACGTTCTCCGCCTTCACAGCACCTACGACCGCACCGACCTCAAGCCTCTTGGCAACATACCCGTCATGATATACCTCACGGACATGCGTGGTGGCAAGTCCGATCTGATTTCCGTAGCTTGAATATCCGTGCGCAGCCTTGCGGCTGATTATGCTCTGCGGAAGCTTTCCCGGGATAGTGTCCGCAACGCTCTGGCAGATGTCGCCGGCACCGGTAACCCTCATAGCCTGATAAACATAAGAACGTCCAGAGAGAGGGTCACGTATTGCGCCTCCGAGACATGTCGCGGCACCTCCGAAAGGTTCTATTTCAGTAGGGTGGTTATGCGTCTCATTCTTGAACTGGAGCAGCCATTTCTCAGTTGACATGCTTCCCTCATCGTCAACAATGTCCACATCCACATATATGCTGCATGCGTTGTTCTCTTCGCTGACCTCCATGTCGTCAAGCAGTCCCTTCGACTTGAGGTAGCGTGCGCCCACAATGGCCATATCCATGAGGTTCAGGCCCTTGTTTTCGCGTCCCAGTTCCTTGCGTATCTTCATGTAGAGGTTCAGCGTGCCCTCGATTTCTCCCTTGATGAACGAGTCCTCAACCTGTATGTCCTCAAGCTCAGTGGTGAAAGTAGTATGACGGCAATGGTCGCTCCAGTATGTATCAAGGATGCGCAGCTCCGTCTCGAACGGGTCACGTCCCTCCGACCTGAAATATTTCACGACCTCGCGCAGGTCATCGGCATTCATGGCCAGCCCCATCTTGCGGCAATAACCGGCAAGTTCCTCCTCCGGAAGTTCGCGAAGGCCCTCAAGCACAGGAACCGGGGCAACCTCAGGCTGCTCAGTGCCTACAAGCTTCGAAAGGTCCTTCTCACGGGACTCCACGGTATTGATGTAATAATGCCTGATTTTGGCAACGACCTCATCAGAAGTGTCCCCAGGCAGGATTATGAGCCTTGAGCTCTTGATTCCGACCTTTGCGGAAGGATCTATGAGCCTCACGCAATCGACGGCTGATGCCGCCCTCTGGTCAAACTGCCCAGGAAGATACTCCACGGCAATGTATTTTGTGCCCGTAAGGTCACATGTGTCAGTAACGCTGTCTGTGACAATCTCCCCGAACACGCTGTAGCGGCTCTTTTCGAGAAGTTCTCCGGTGAAACCGAAAAGGTCATAGACATTCAGGTACCTCAGGGACGGCAGGTCAAGCTGCAAGTTTTCGTTCAGCTCCCCAAGGAGACTGCGCGCCTCGACCTGAAACTCAGGGTACTTTTCAACGTAAATGCGATAATTCTGATTCATAACTAAAAAAGAAAAGGGTGGAATGCCTTTCCGGCCCACAGGGCCGGATGCACGCCACCTTGCTATTTGTCATTGTAATTCATTCAGATAGTAGCCTCAAGAACTTTCTGTGTCTGTTCCTTCCTGAACTCCTGAAGCCTCTGGGCAAGTGCGGAATCAGTCAGCGCAAGTATCTGCGCCGCAAAAAGGCCCGCATTCTTGGAGCCGTTTATAGCCATTGTGGCCACCGGTATCCCGCCCGGCATCTGCACGATGGAAAGGAGGGAATCCATGCCCCCGAGGGCCTTGGTCTGGATAGGGACACCTATCACCGGCACCGTTGTCATTCCGGCAACGACTCCGGCCACATGGGCCGCTCCGCCTGCACCGGCAATGATGACGCCGATTCCACGCTCCCTTGCCGACTTGGCATATTCGAACATGAGGTCAGGAGTCCTGTGGGCGCTTATCACCCTTTTTTCATACTCAATCCCGAGATCCTCAAGAACTTTCACGGCCTGCGACATTATCTCATAGTCGCTGGTCGAACCCATAATGACAGATACCTTCATATATTATTTCGTTAAGCGTTTCCAAGTCCGCGGCACCTCCTCATACACCCCACAAAAACCGAGGGGCAAAGATAGTCAAAAAAAAGGTAGCGGACAACTGCATGAAGCAACATCACGGGCGAAAAAATACGCGGCATCCCGGACAGCCTAAGGATTCATCAGGTCCGTATTGACAAAACCGTTGATGTCGTTTATCACCTCAATGGCGGCCAGGGCCTTTTTTACTACCTCTTCACTTGCTCCTGGTGTCCGGGCCGCCTGCATGAGAGCATTTATGGCATCTCCGAAACGCGACTCCCTCATATGGGAAAGGCCGAGGTCAAGCCACTCTGCGGCTGCCCCGGCCTTTTCTTTGCCGTCTAAAACAATGGACATGCTAAACCAGTCCGGAGAATCCCATGAAGGCCATCGCAAGGATGCTTGCCGTGACAAGAGCGATAGGAATGCCCTTGAAAGCCTTCGGAACATTGTTGAGCGAAAGCTGCTCACGGAGTCCGGCGAACAATACCATTGCAAGACCGAAGCCCAGTGACGTTGCGAACGCATATACCACGGCCTCTCCGAGATTGAACATCCCGTCCGCAGCTGCTGCGAAAGGAGAAGACTTCTGCACTACAGTCAGCGCAACTCCGAGAACCGCACAGTTGGTGGTGATGAGCGGAAGGAAGATTCCCAGTGCCGAATAAAGCGCAGGGCTGATTTTCTTGAGCACGATTTCCACCATCTGGACAAGTGCGGCGATGACCAGGATGAACGATATAGTCTGAAGGAACTCCAGATTGAAGTTCACAAGGAGCATGTTGAGCAGATATGTCACGACAGTGGCCAATGTAATGACGAAACATACCGCCATTGACATTCCGGCAGCCGTGCTGAGCTTGTTTGACACTCCGAGGAACGGGCAGATTCCGAGGAACTGCGACAGCAGGATATTGTTTACGAATACTGCTGAAATTATAATCAATATGAATTCCATGGCTACTCTGCTTTTTTAGATGTCAGTTTTCTGAATATCACGATAAGATAGCCGAGCGCAAGGAAGGCTCCCGGCGCAAGCACAAAGGCAAGGATGCCGTCGCTTCCGGCGAATTTCCAGTCAAAGATCGAAAGATTTCCGAGTATCTCACGCACAAGGCCGAGCACGGTCAGCGACACGGTGAAGCCGAGTCCGATTCCAAGGCCGTCAAGAGCGGAGTCAATGACATTGTTCTTGTTTGCGAAAGCCTCGGCACGTCCGAGAACGATGCAGTTCACCACGATAAGCGGGATGAAAAGTCCGAGAGTCTCGTAAACGTCAGGCACATAAGCCTTCATCACAAGCTCCAGCACTGTAACGAACGTGGCTATCACGACGATATACGACGGGATGCGCACCTTGTCCGGAACATATGGGGCAATCAGGGAGATTGCCATGTTAGAAAGCACGAGTACGAACATTGTAGCAAGTCCCATGCTCATACCGTTGATGGCTGATGTAGTCGTGGCCAGCGTCGGACACATTCCGAGAAGGAGGACAAAAGTCGGGTTCTCCTTTATAAGGCCTTTCGTTATAAGTTGAAATTTTCCCATTTCAGTTCCTCCTGTCATTTTGTTTCATTGATACAGCATTCCTCAGCACCGCTTTCAGAGCAGCCGCCGGCACATGCGCAGTCACCTTCTTCAGAAAGAGGCATCGGAGTCTGTCCTATGGCATTGAAAACCCGGACTGCAAGAGCAAGGCCTGCGGCATATGCCCTTGAAGTGATTGTAGAAGCGGTAATGGCATCCACATCACCTCCGTCTTTCTTTACGGCAAGAGTTTTCTCAGACGGGTCAAAGCCCTTGAACTGGTCTGCGAACTTAGGCTCCTTGCACTTGGCTCCAAGTCCCGGAGTCTCAGCCTGCGAGAGAACCTTCGTATTCCAGATGACGCCGTTCCTGTCAAATCCGACCTTTATGAGAATCGGCCCGCCGAATCCGTCAGAAGCCACATTGAGGGCACAGCCAACGACTTCACCAGACTCGTCATATGCGAGATTATAGACATAGGTCTTGCCGTCAAGCTCCACAGTCCTGTCTTCTTCAATTACGGCAGCCGCATCCGGAAGCACCTCCTTGATGGCAGTGCTGTTCTTCAGGGCTGAAGCTTTGTCGATAGGCTCCTTGGTCAAGGCATACATGCCTCCAAGCACAGAGGAGCACACAAGGCAGATTGCCATAAGGCATACCGCCATATTCATGAATGATGATTTTACTGCCATAGCCTATGCCCTCCCGTATTTTCTTGAATGGCACCACTTGTTGATGAGCGGAACCGTAGAGTTCATTATGAGAATAGCGAATGACACTCCCTCCGGATATGCTCCGAAATACCTGATGAGCATGGTAAGCACACCTATCCCGACTCCGAAGATAACTCCTCCGAGATTGCTCATAGGAGATGTGACATAGTCTGTAGCCATGAATACTGAACCCAGCAGGAGACCTCCGGTGAGAAGGTTGAAGAGAGGGTCTGTATATTCAGCAGGATTCACCGCCCAGAATATTCCGGAGAATATAGCCACGGTGGCAAGGATTGAAAGCGTGATGTAAGGCTTGATTACCCTGCGCACAAGCAGATACACGAAACCTGCAAGGATGGCAAGCGCGGAAAGCTCTCCGGCAGAACCGCCTATGTTATGGAAAAGCATATCAAGGTAGTCCAGGTCAGCTACAGCACTGATTCCTCCCTCTTTCACCATTCCGAGAGGAGTGGCTCCCGTCATAGCGTCAAGACCGTTCCCGATGAATCCCTGCGGCCTTGTCCAATCGGTCATATAGGTAGGGAAAGATATCAGAAGGAACACACGTCCTGCGATGGCAGGGTTGAAAAGATTCTGTCCGATGCCTCCGAAAGTCATTTTTGCGACTCCGATTGCGACGATTGCTCCGATAAGCACCACCCACCATGGGGTCGTGGCCGGAAGATTGAGCGCAAGAAGCACACCGGTAACGGCTGCCGACCAGTCCCCTACGGTGCATGGCCTCTTGAGCAGATATTTCGTAATGAGGTACTCGAGCAGCACGCATGAAGCCACGCTCACCCCGAGGATGAGCAGCTCCGACCATCCGTAGAAAAGTACGGACACGGCCACTGCCGGCAACATTGCAATCACCACGTCACGCATCAGGGACGTCGTAGATGTCTTTGCGTGAAGATGCGGTGAAGGTGAAACCAAAAGTTTATCCATCTTGTTGTTCAGTTGTTAGATTCATTATTATTTTTTCTGGGCGGCCCTTCCCCTGATTATGCGGACCACATCACCCTTGGCAATGCGGATGATATCCAGAAGAGGAATGTTCGCAGGGCAGCTGTACAGACAGCATCCGCACTCGATGCAGTCCTGTACGGCATTTTCCTCAAGCTCGTCCATCATTCCGTTTCTTGCATATTTGTTCAGAAGGAACGGCTCGAGTCCCATAGGACATGCGTCCGCACATTTTCCGCAACGGATGCAGGCAGACTCGGCCTGGCGCACCGTCTGTGCTGCAGTGAGGTACAGGAGCGAAGATGAGCCTTTCACAGTAGCTGCATCCAGATTGGCGATGGCTTTTCCCATCATAGGGCCACCGCTGATTATCTTGGCAGCCTGCTCAGGCACTCCTCCCGCATACTCTGCCACATATGAAAGCGGCATTCCGATACGGAATTTGTAGTTATGCTGCATGTCAGCAGGAAGGCAGTCTCCGGTTACCGTAAGCACATTGGTGACAAGAGGCATGTTCTTCTGCACCGCCTCATATACCGCAAGCGAAGTGGCGACATTCTGAACGACAGCACCGACATCTATAGGAAGCCCCATGGACTTGACCTGACGTCCCATGACTGCGTCAATGAGCTGTTTCTCTCCTCCCTGCGGATATTTTTTCTTGAGAGACATCACTGAAATGCCCTCATAGCCTTTCGCAGACTTCTGAAGCTCAGCCACAGCCTCGGACATCACCCTTATGGCTTCCGGCTTGTTCTCCTCAATGCCGATTACAGTGCGGCAGCCTCCGAGGACATGCTTCATTATCGCTGCTCCGACCACAATCTCGCGGCTTCTCTCGAGCATGATGCGATAATCGGAAGTCAGATACGGCTCGCACTCCGCTCCGTTCAGGATAAGGCACTCGGCCTTCTTGCCCGGAGGAGGGCAAAGCTTGACATGGGCAGGGAAGGTTGCTCCGCCGAGACCGACCACGCCGTTGAGCTTGATTTTCTCAAGGATAGCCTTGACGTCTTCCGGAATCTCAGTGACAAGCTTGTCAGAAAGATCGATGCCCTCAGCCCACTCGTCTCCTTCCACGTCTATCTCCACATGCACCATGTTGTTTCCGGCAATATCCTTGCGCGGTCCGACAGACTTAACCGTACCGGACACAGAAGAATGCACATATGCAGAAATGAATCCGGCCGGCTCGGCAATGACCTGTCCGGCCTTCACCTTGTCACCAGCCTTCACAACCGGAACAGCCGGCGCGCCGAGATGCTGCGCCATTGAAATGAACACCTTTGAAGGAAGAGGAAGCACCTCAATCCTGCAATCTTTGGAAATCTTGCTGTCGGCAGGATGTATTCCGCCTATTGAAAATGTCTTCATCATTCTATTCCTCCTTTGCTTTAGGTTGGTCCGCAGGCTGGGCTTCCTTTGCCGTAACCGCTGCCTGTACAGGTGCAGCCGAAGCCGCAGGCTTGTTGACAACAGGGAAATTCACCGCATGGATTGCCCCTGTAGGACACTCTGCCACACATTTCTTGCAGAGCTTGCATTTGGTGAAATCAATGTAGGCAAGGTTGTTCTCTACCGTGATGGCATCGAAAGGACAGACTTTCGCGCACTTTCCGCAACCGATGCATGCAGCGGAGCAGGCCTTGCGGGCAACAGCTCCCTTGTCCTTGTTCACGCATGATACGAACACTCTCATGTTGCGGCGTCCCTTGTTGCGAAGCTCGATGATGGCTTTCGGACATGCCTTCACGCACGCGCCGCAAGCAGTACATTTCTCCTCGTCAACCACAGGAAGACCTGTCGCAGGGTCCATTGAGATGGCGCCGAACTGGCATGCGGCAACACAGTCTCCGCAGCCCAGGCAGCCGAATGCACAGCCGGTGTCACCGCTGTAGAGGGCGGCCTTCACGCGGCATGAATTGTATCCGCCGTACTCATTGGTGCGGGGACGCATCTCACATGTTCCGTTGCAGCGAACCACGGCTACCATAGGTTCCTTTGCGGCAACCTCAAGTCCGAGCACAGATGCAACTTTCTGCATAACGTCATTGCCTCCGACAGGGCAGAAATTGTTGTCCAGGTTCGGAGCCTCAACGCAAGACTGTGCGAATGCACGGCAGCCGGCATGTCCGCAGCCTCCGCAGTTCGCACCAGGCAATACCTTCTCCACCTCGTCGATTCTCGGGTCTTCCTCCACCTTGAACTTCTTTGCAACAAGGTAAAGGACCACCGCAAGCACGACTCCAAGGAGCGTGAGGATTGCAATAGTCCAGATAATCGTTTGTGTCATTATAGTTATAATTTAGTTGTTGTTTCCGGCAGGGTCATTTCTCCTTTATATAAAAGACAAATTCATCCGCAAGCCTGTCCCTGAAGAGCCAGACAAACAGATAATATACAGCCACTCCGGCTATGGCAGCAAGTCCCCTCAGAGGCTCGTTGCCGATAACGGGCGACAAAGATAATATTAAAATCATTAAAACCGCCAAAGGGATGACATAAGATATCCATACGGCCTTGAGCCCCATGCTCTTTTTCATGAATACCCGCACATTGTCGCCTTCCTCCCAGGACGCATACGGGTCCGTGGGAAGCATTATGACCTTGCGTTCCTCCTCCGAAACCCCGCACATGCCCTTGGCGTGGCATGAGGAACATGCGGAAGATGCGATTATCTCCACCGAAGTGAATTCCGGCGTTATCTCCACAATCTTACCGTCATGGGCTATTTCATCTCTGCTCTTCATAGTAAATCAATATTTTTTCTGTCCCGAAAGCGATGAGAAAGGATGCTTCAGCCCCTCATAAGCGCTGAGCCTGCCGGAAGCAGTGCCGACAAGAATCGGAGCCTCGAAATATACAGGCACCCTGTTGTCATCATCCGATATCCATATAATCATGTCCTCCTCTCCGTTGAACACTTCTCCGGCAAGAAGCTTTGCGGCAAACTTCACCGTCCTGACGTTTCCAAGGCCCTTGACCTTTTTCGTCTCACGGCCAAGCATGATGAAATATACATTATATATGTCATCATCTATGGCGAAAGTCATCGGATACCTCTTCCCCACCTCGACATTGTCCATATCCATGTTCCTCGCAAAAAAGAAAAGGGCGGGCAAATCGTAGGTGCATGGCGTCAGGGGCATTTCCAGCGACCTCTCGCCCGAGCTTGTTGAATATACGTCCGCATCAATATGCGGGTCATCTGCCGTCCAGTCATACAGATAGGTATTCCTGGCCCTGTAGCTTCCCTCCTGGGTGTCACGCGTGAATTTAAGCGGCCTCAGCCCGTCACATGTAAACCATGACCTGAAATCCTCGCGGACCTTGAAGAACAGGTCATAAATCCTGCTCGTTTTTCCATATACGGTGCACCGGAAAGCTTTCTCGCCATTGAAGCGTACAGTGTCGAGGCTTACGGTTCCGGTTCCCACGTCAGAATTGACGGCCCCCCATTTATAATGCACCGTAAATGTAAGTTTCTCTCCAGCCCCGAAAGCGAGTGAGTCTCCCGCCGATGTCCTGACCGGGACACAGGACGTTTTTCCGTATCCGTTCTTTTCCCGCGCAGCCGTGGCGACAAGAGCCAGGCATGCGAAGGCAATAATTATTGAAAAAAGTCTCATTGCATACATAATTGATGATTTCCTGAGGGGAATCACCATTCACCATTCGGGCCAAACTCGTCAACAGGCCCGACAGACGGACCCATCATTCCGGCCGGAGGCAGGGCGTCATCATTCATGGCAGAGCCGACAGGCTGCATATCAGCCTGGCTGACAAGACTTTCAGACTCATCGACGAAACGTACCTCGTCAGCACGGAATTTCATGTCGATATCAGCGATTGCACCGTTCCTGTGCTTGGCTATGATTATCTGCGTCCTTCCCACATCGTCCGGATTGTCGGAAAGTCCCTGATAGTCATACCTGTGTATGAATACCACCATATCCGCATCCTGCTCGATTGAACCGGACTCACGCAAGTCGCTCAGCTGAGGCCTGCGGTTGCTTCCCTGCCTGTTCTCGGACTGGCGGGACAGCTGTGACAAGGCGATTATAGGCACATTCATCTCCTTGGCCGTAGCCTTGAGTGTCCTCGATATGGCTGCAACCTCCTGCTCACGCATACCGCGCAGCTCTGAAGGTCCCTGCATAAGCTGGAGATAATCGACAACGATAAGCCTTACGCCTTTCTGCTTCACCAGCTTCTTCACCTTTGAACGGAACTCCATCACGGGAAGCGAAGGAGTGTCGTCAATATACATCGGGGCTTTCACGAGCCTCTTGAGCTGGATGTCGAGCTGCTCCCACTCCCAGTCACGTATAGGCTCTCCTCCCCTGAACTTGTCCGCATTGAGCCTCGTCTCCGAGACCATCATACGTTTTGCAAGCTGGATTGAAGGCATCTCAAGAGAGAAGAAAGCCACAGGCATGTTGAAATCCACTGCGGCGTTCCTCGCAAGGTTGAGCACGAATGCGGTCTTTCCCACAGATGGGCGGGCAGCAAGAATGATAAGGTCCGAGGCCTGCCAGCCCTGGGTAATCTTGTCAAGCGAAGGGAATCCGGACGGAACACCGCTGAGTCCCGAGGACTTCTGCAGACGCTGGATATCCTCCAGGGCCTCATTCACGACCTTTCCGATTTCCTGGACATCCCTCTTGACATTGTTCTGGATGGCCGCAAACACCTTGGTCTGGGCCTGGTCGATGAGGTCATCCACATTGACCGACTCATCATATGAGGTCTTGAGAATTTCGTATGATGCGGTGATGAGTTCCCTCTGTATGCACTTCTGCTTGAGTATCCTTATATAATACTCGATATGCGCGGCCGCACCGATTTTCTGTGACAGCTGCGCAAGGGCGACCGTTCCGCCGACAGCCTCCAGATTTCCTTCCGACTTGAGTTTCTGCGTCACTGACAGGATGTCCAGGGCCACATGCTCATTGGTAAGGGAGCGCATGGCATTGAAGACCATCTTGTGCTTGTCGCTATAGAAACAGCTTGACGTAAGCTCGTCCATAGCCTCGTCAATGCAGTTCGGCTCTATCAGAAGCGCGCCGAGGACAGCCTCTTCGACATCAAGAGCTTGAGGCGGTCTGTTACCCATCTCAAGCCCTAATGTGTCCAGATTGACTCCCGGACCTTTGCTTCTGACCGATTTTCTCTTTCCCGGTTCAGCCATATTTCCTGCGGCTTATTCGAAGTCAGGGTTCACAAGAATCCTTCCGCAGTGTTCGCAGATTATAAGCTTCCTGTTGGCAGCGATGTCGATGAGCCTCTGCGGAGCTATAGTGTTGAAGCATCCTCCGCAAGAGTCCCCGTTGAATACGGACACAACTGCAAGATGGTTCATGAAGCTCTGCCTGATGCGGTCATATGCGTTCATAGTCCTGTCATCAATCTTGGCGGCGCAGGCATCCCTGTTGGCACGGAGCTTCTCCTCGTCCTTCGCGGTAGACTCCACGATGTTGGCAAGTTCCTCTTTCTTTGCCTTGAGGTCATCTGTCCTTATTGAAATCTTCTCCTTTATCACCTCAAGCTCATTCTTCTTGTCGAAAATGCGCTCCTTGGCCTCGCCGATATGCTTCTCGGCAATCTGACGGAGAAGGCCCTGGTTCTCTATCTCCTTGTTGAGGGAGTCATACTCACGGCTGTTGGCTATGTTCTCGAGCTGAGCCTTGTACTTCTCCATCTGGGCATCACAGTCAGTGATGTTGAACTTGTTCTCAGCGATGAACTTGTTGTACTCCTCAATCTGTCCGGCAATGTGAGCGGACTTTGCCTTCAGCTCGGCAATCTCAGCCTCAAGGTTCTCCACCTCGACAGGAAGCTCTCCGCGAAGCTGGAGAATCTTGTCGATAGCGGTGTCGGCCTGCTGGAGCACATACAAAGTCTTGAGCTTCTCCGGAACACTCAGGTCAGAGTCAGCAAAGTTCTTCTGGATGGACACGAAAGTCTCCCTCTGGTCAATGGGAGTTTCGATTTTCTTTGTCTTTTTAGCCATATCGCTTAATAATAAAATATCGGGTTACTATATATATTCCGTGTAATGCGAACTGCAAAGGTAGGAAAATTTTTCTTTATCAGGGAAAATAAAATGTCAACTATCTCTATCTCACTTTCATAATGCCCCACATCCATAATCATGAAGTCTCCCCAAGTGAAGAAATTGTGGTATGAGATGTCCCCGCTGAGATAAAGCTGGGCACCGGCAGCCCTTGCCGCGCCTATAAGCGAGCCTCCCGAACCGCCGCACATGGCCACCCTGCTTATCTTACCCTCAACAGGACGTGAGGAGCGGAGCATTTTCAGGGAAAAACGTTCCTTGACAAGGTCCGCAGCCTCTCCCGCCGACAATGGAACAGGAAGGTCACCGACCGCTCCCAGCCCGTATCCGTTTCCGTCATCCTCCAGCAAGGTTATGTTTTCAAGACCGAGCCTTGAGGCCATTGCCCCGCTGACACCGGCCATAACCTTGTCCGCGCTCGTATGTGCCGCATATACGGAAATCCCGGCACGGACAGCCTTTGTCACTGCCGCCCCCACGGGGTCATCCGGCGTAATGCGCTTCAGACCCGAGAATATCAGCGGGTGATGCGTCACTATCATGTCTGCGCCGCACTCGATGGCTTCATCCACAAGTTCAGGCGTACAGTCCAGGGCAAGAAGCACGGAACTTGCCTCCGCGTCAGGCGAACCTATGCAAAGGCCGCTGTTGTCCCACTTCTCCTGCACCGACACCGGAGCGAATGCCTCAATCGCCGCGATTACATCGCTTACCTTATATTTCATTTCAGTTCCTCCCTTATTTCAGCAAGCTGCTGCCTTACCGCCCTCAGCGACTCAAGCACGCGTGCCTTGTTCACAACATCCGTCTTTTCACCGGCAAGCCTTTTGGCAGCCCCTTCGAGAGTCAGCCCCTCAACCTTTACAAGAAGATGAATCTGCTTGAACATCTCCACATCCTCCTTTGTGAACAGGCGGTTTCCCTTTGCATTTCTCTGCGGACGGATGAATTTTGGAAACTCATTTGACCAGAACCTGACAAGAGACGTGCTCTCGCCAAGGATTCCGGCGACCTCACCTATAGTATAAAGGTATTTCTCCATATCCATCTATATTTAAAGAATCATTGTCCGGGCAGGCCTAATCCATGGACTGGCCCACAGATGCAGACATTATCAGCATATTAACATAATCATCCGGGCTTACAGATGCGAAAAAGAAGTTCACCGGGTCAAGCGCCACCGTGTCACGCCACACTTCATAATGCAGATGAGGGGCAAAAGAATTGCCAGACACGCCGACGTTCCCGAGCAAAGTTCCCTTTGTGACCTTGCGGCCTTTCACCGCGACAACATCCTCAAGGTGGGCATATTTTGTAACATAGTCTCCCTCATGGGCCACGACAACCACATTGCCAAGCCCTTTGCGCGAGCGTATCACATCGGCCACTACACCGTCCGCCGCCGCATAAACCGGCGTACCGGAAGGGGCTATGACATCAAGTCCGTTATGGCGCATCTCTATCTTGTAAAACGGATTCATCTTCTCACCGACAGACGCCCCGGTCTGGGCAAAAGTGAAGTCAGAAAGAGGAGATGTCATCGGCGGCATCACGAAACCGCTGTCCGAAAGCGTAGACATCACATGCCGGAAATTGTCTTCAACCGAAGCAGCTCCGCTCTCAAGAGAAGACAGTTTCAGGGCCACATGCCTGACAAGGTTGTCATCCGGAACAGAATCGATTCCAGCCAGAAAATCAAGGGAAGAAAACGGGTCCATGGCCGGAGCCGGAGCATCGAATATCTCCCCGTAAATCTGGTCATCCCTTGCGGCTAGGCCGTCTATCACATCTGAAAGCAGTTTCTCCTTCTGCCCGAGCACGGCAAGCTCACGCTCATACATGGCGTTCTCCTGCTCAAGCCTGCGCTCCGTGTCCGTACTGAAGAACAGGGAGAAAATAGCATAATAGAGGACTGCCATGGATATTGTCGAGACAAAGAAAATGAGCACGCGCTTTATAATCGCCCATGCCCCAGCCTTCGGCTTCTTTTTTCCCGGTCCTGTCACATTGATACGGCTCATGAGCGGCCTCTCCTTCCTGTGTGAGAAGGATGCATGGCCACCAGTTCAGAAGCTTCCGGAGCGCCATGCACCATAACCGCATATTCCTCGGACGAGACAGACAGGTCATAATAATTGGCCGGGTTCACATGGTTTCCTTTATAAAGGACCTCGTAATGAAGATGCGGGCCTGAAGACTTACCGGAATTTCCGCTCAGCCCGAGGCATTCCCCGCGCTTCACCTTCATTCCCTCCACCACTCCGATGGACTTCATGTGCGCATATCTTGTCTTGTAACCGAAGCCATGGTTCACAACCACCTGGTTTCCGTAGCCGAAAAATTCGAATTTCACTGTCTCCACAACGCCGTCACCTGTGGCATATACGGGATTTCCTGACTTCAGGGCGAAATCCACGCCGGTATGCCTGGCAGACCTGCCGCTGAAAGGGTCAGACCTGTAGCCGAAGCTGCTTGATATCCTGCATTTGCCGGGAGAAGGGTCTACGGGAGGGATGGCAGGTATGCAAAGGGCCATCTCACCCGCACGGCGGGACAGCTCCGCCACCTCGTCAAAAGACTTGCTCTGCACATATGACTTCTTGGTGAGCATGTCAAGCCGGATTGCTGCCCTCTTGAGCAGGCCGTTCCTGTCAACCTCATCATAATGGGCGTATCTGTTGACTCCGCCGAAACCGGCGTTCCTGACCTCAGCCGGAATCTCGTTCATACCGAATATGGAGCGGTAAATGTCATCGTCCCTCATCTGCAAAGCGGAAAGAGTGGCGTCGCATTCATCAAGATGCCTGTCCAGCACTTCTATCTTGGAACACCATTCCGCATTCTTTTTCTTGAGAATGGCGGTCTTGGGCAGTTCCAGGCCAAGCACTGATACATAGATATGTGCATAGAGACCGGTCATGACAAGGCTGACGGCAAAGAGAAATGCCGTCCTATATACGCGTGACCTGCCCCTTAAAATAATGTTTCGTTTCTTGGACATGGCGCAAAGATAGCCAAATTCCGCTTCATTGCTTTATAAAATAAGAAAAAAGTTGTAATTTTGCGGGTTATTATGCCTGTAGGGCCGTGTGGCCGGGGCATATGTAAAATGATAATAATTAAAAGAAATATGACCTCTAAAGAAATCAGAAAGGCCTTTTTGGACTTCTTCGCTTCAAAAGGCCACCAGATAGTGCCTTCTGCACCTATGGTAGTTAAGAATGACCCTACACTGATGTTCACAAACGCAGGAATGAACCAGTTCAAGGACTGGTTCCTCGGAAACAGCACACCGAAATGGCCTCGCGTGACCGACAGCCAGAAATGCCTGAGGGTCAGCGGGAAACACAATGACCTTGAAGAGGTGGGACACGACTCGTACCACCACACCATGTTCGAGATGCTCGGCAACTGGAGCTTCGGTGACTATTTCAAGACAGAGGCCATTGACTGGGCATGGGAACTTCTTACCGAAGTATATAAAATCGACAGCGGAAAGCTCTATGCTACCGTGTTTGAAGGTTCTGAGGAAGACGGGACCAAGCTCGACACAGAGGCGATGGAGGCATGGAAGAAATATCTTCCTGAGGACAGGATTCTGCTCGGAAACAAGCATGACAACTTCTGGGAGATGGGCGACACAGGCCCTTGCGGACCATGCAGCGAAATACACATTGACCTCAGGAGCGACGAGGAGATTGCAGCACTTCCGGGAAGGGAGCTTGTGAACAAGGGACATCATCTTGTGATAGAGATATGGAACCTCGTGTTCATGCAGTACAACCGAAAGGCAAGCGGTGAGCTTGAGCTTCTGCCGAACAGGAATGTTGACACGGGCATGGGCTTCGAGCGCCTCTGCATGGCTCTCCAGGGCAAGCAGAGCAACTATGACACAGATGTGTTCACCGGAATGATTAACAAGATAGAAGAACTTTCCGGCCAGAAATACGGCATTGACGGAAAGAAAGACGTGGCCATGCGCGTAATCGCAGACCATATCCGCGCAATCAGTTTCTCAATTGCCGACGGACAGCTTCCTTCAAATGTAAAGGCAGGGTATGTAATCAGGAGAATCCTCAGGCGCGCAGTGCGCTACGGCTACACTTTCCTCGGGTTCAACGAGCCTTTCCTGTGCCGTCTCGTCAGCCAACTTGCAGATGACATGGGAGAATTCTATCCTGAGCTCATCAGCCAGCAGACACTTATAGAAAGAGTCATCAAAGAAGAAGAGATGGCTTTCCTCCGCACCCTCGACAGGGGCATACGCCTGATGGACAACATCATGGAGAAGTCCAAGGAGAGCATGACGATATCCGGAGAAGACGCTTTCACCCTTTACGACACCTTCGGCTTCCCTATCGACCTTTCCGAGCTTATCGCTTCAGAAAACGGATTCAAGATAGACCTTGAAGGCTTCAATGCCGAGCTTATGAAACAGAAGGAAAGGGCACGCAACGCCACTGCGATAGAGTCCGGTGACTGGGTAGAGTTCACCCATTGCGATAATATCGAGTTCCTCGGATACGACTGCACTGACATCGAAGGCGTGCAGCTCACAAGACACCGCACCGTCAAGGCCAAGAACAAGACAATGTACCAGCTCGTGTTCGAGCGCACACCTTTCTACGGCGAGATGGGAGGCCAGGTCGGTGACACCGGATATATCGTGTCGGAGAGCGGCGAGAAGATACTCATCACGGACACCATAAAGGAAAACAACCTGACTATACATGTTGCGGAGCGTATTCCTTCTGACTGCACGGAAAGCTTCAGCCTCCATGTTGACAGGGAAAGGAGGACTGCGATAGAGAATAATCATACTGCTACCCACCTGCTGCACAGGGCATTGCGCGAGATTCTCGGCACGCACGTAGAGCAGAAAGGCTCATATGTCAGCGACAGGTACTTCCGTTTCGACTTCTCACATTTCGAGAAGCTTACTGATGAGCAGTTCGACCGTGTGGAGAAGAGGGTGAACGCCCTTATAAGGGAGAACAGCCGTCTTGATGAAAACCGTAACGCAACGATGGAGGAGGCACAGCAGATGGGTGCGATGGCACTCTTCGGTGAGAAATACGGAGACACGGTGCGCGTGGTGAAATTCGGAGAATCATGCGAACTGTGCGGAGGTACACATGCATCTGCAACTGGCCGCATAGGCTTCTTCAAGATATTGTCAGAGTCTGCCATAGCAGCCGGCGTGCGCCGTATAGAGGCAACCACCGGACTTCATGCAGAGATGGTAGTTGACGGCATGGAAAACAGCCTGCGCGTTGCAAAGGCATTCTTCAACAATGCCCCGGACCTTGCTGCTGCCATAAAGAAAATGGTGAGCGAGAACGAGGAGCTGAAGAAGAAGATGGAAGAGGTCATCAAGGAGAAGACCATAGCTCTCAAGCACTCCCTCACTGAGATAGCAAAGGTGATTAACGGCATCAATGTAGTCTGCATAGACCATGAGATGGACCCGGCAATGCTCAAGAACGCAGCTTTCATGCTTCAGAAAGAGGCGGAGAACCTTGTCATCGCGGCTGCTTTCGAGTCTGCAGGCAAGCCTCAGCTTCTGCTCATGTACTCTGAGGACCTCGTGAAGGCAGGTCACAATGCAGGTGCGGATGTGCGTGAAGCCGCAAAGCTCATCCTCGGAGGAGGAGGAGGACAGGCAGGACTCGCGACAGCGGGAGGAAAGAACCCTGAAGGCCTGAAGGACGCACTCGCAAAGATGATTGAAGCAGCTACAAGATAAATCAGGAAAGAGAGCCAAAGATGAAGAAACTCGACCGGTTCATAATAAAGTCTTTCATAGGACCGTTCATAGCGATCCTGCTGGTCGTGGTGTTCATCCTCATGATGCAGTTCCTGTGGCTGTACATTGATGAGCTGGTCGGCAAGGGACTGAGCTTCAAGGTAATACTTGAATTCCTCGGCTGGGGAAGCGCCACATTGCTTCCCCTTTCACTGCCTCTTGCCACCCTGCTTGCGTCAATGATGACACTCGGAACGCTCGGCGAGAACAATGAGCTTCTCGCCATCAAGGCAGCCGGCATATCGCTCCAGAGGGTCCTTGTGCCGCTCGGGGCCGTATGCGTCCTGATAAGCATAGGCGCGTTTTTCGTGTCCAACAACCTCATTCCGGTAGCTTACAACAAGATATATACTCTCCGTGACGACATAGGCAGGACCAAGGAAGAGATAAAGATTCCGACAGGCACCTTCTATAACGGCATTGAGGGATATATCCTGCGCGTGAACGACAGGGACGAGGAAAGCGGGATGATGCACGGGGTCATGGTCTATAACCATACCAAGAACAAGGGAAACACAAGCCTTGTGCTGGCCGATTCCGCCCTCATGAAGATGTCCAAGGACAAAAGCTACCTTTCTTTCATTCTGTACGACGGCTCGAACTACGAGGAGACGAATGTCAAGAAGTACCGTGACACATCGCTCCAGCTCCAGAAGATAGATTTCCACAGGCAGGAAATGATTATCCCGCTGGAGAACTACGCATTCCAGAAATCAGATTCAAGCAGGTTCGACGACCAGGTGAAATCAATGAAGCTGCAGCAGCTTTACCACGGGCAGGACTCCATCGGTGCGCTTGACAGGAACAGCAAAAACGAGAACCTGACCGCGTTGAAGACCTCCAAGGTGCTCAGATACAATTCGCAGCTCGATACCGCAGGAAAGGAAGGCCGGAGCCATCCGCTTGTCATGCAGGAGAATGAAACATGGAAAAATGCTGACGAGGAAATCAAGGCTCTTGAAAAAGCCAAGGCAAATGCTGACGAGCTTCAGCTGACCCTTTCTTCATATTCGCGTGAACGGTATCATCACACATACACGCTGAGGCTTATCGACATCGAGATATTGAAGAAGTTTGCACTTTCGCTCGCATGCCTGATATTCTTCTTCATCGGCGCGCCTCTCGGTGCCCTGATAAGGAAAGGAGGCCTCGGAACGCCGGCAATCATATCCGTGCTGTTCTTCGTGGTGTATTGGGTAATCGACATCTCAGGAACAAAGCTGGCGAGGGACGGGGCGGTGGCACCTTTCCACGGAGTATTCATCTCCGCCTACATACTGCTGCCTACGGGCCTGTACCTGACGTGGCAGGCCATAAACGACTCGTCAATATTCAACATAGGAAATATCCGCAACGGATTCAGAAAGACTAAAGCAAAGATAATGGGAGTTTTCAAGAAGACGCGTATCGTATATATGGGTACGCCTGAATTTGCCGTAGCACCGCTTGAGGAGCTGCTCAAGAACGGACACAAGGTCGTCGGAGTTGTCACTGTAGCGGACAAGGCAAGCGGACGCGGCCTTAAGGTCAATGAGAGCGCGGTGAAGAAATATGCCGTGGAGCACGGGATACCTGTCCTGCAGCCGGTATCGCTCAAAGACCCTGATTTCATAGAGACCCTGAAGGCATGGAAGGCGGACATTTTCGTGGTCGTGGCATTCAGGATGCTTCCGAAGGTGGTATGGGAAATCCCGAAGCTCGGGACATTCAACCTTCATGCTGCCCTTCTTCCGCAATACCGCGGTGCGGCCCCTATCAACTGGGCTGTGATAAACGGGGAAAAGACTACCGGAGTGACTACCTTCATGATTGACGAAGGAATGGACACCGGACGCATAATGTACAGGAACGTGTGCCAGATAGGTCCGGAAGACACTGCCGGAGATGTCCATGACAGGCTTATGGAGCTTGGAGCGAAGCTCGTGTGCCTGACTGTTGACTCCATCATAGAGAACAATGTGGAATTCAGGATACAGAAGAGCTTCATACAAGGCTCGGAGATTCTGAAGCCTGCTCCGAAGATAACAAAGGAGCTTTGCCATATCTGCTGGAATGACTCCGTAAAGCAGATTCATGACCTTGTGCGCGGTCTCAGCCCTTATCCTGGAGCATTCACGGAGCTTGTCAAGGACGGCAAGGCGACACAGATGAAGATATTCCGCACATTGAAGATAGAGGGCGAGGAATACAGGAAGATGCTCGCACAGAACAACCTTGCTGAAGCCGCGCCAGGGACAGTTCTCTCAGACGGAAAGACTTATCTTGCGATAGCTGCGTCAGACGGGGCCATATCGGTAACGGAATTGCAGCTTGCCGGAAAGAAGAGGATGCAGGTCAAGGATTTCCTAATCGGTTTCCGTGACCCGCAGGACTATGCCACAAGCGAAGGCACTTCATCACAGGTGACCGGAAGACAATAGCAGCTATGGGCAAGGAAATCGTGATAATCTGCGACGGGGCATTCCCAAAGACCGAATACCCGAGATATCTTATACGCACTGCCGACTTCATAATATGCTGCGACGGTGCCCTGCGCAAATTCCTCAGGAACAGCAAGGCCATTTTCGGTGATGAGCGTCTGCCGGACAAGGTAATCGGCGACATGGACTCCCTGTCGTCTGCAATGAAGACAAAATACGGAGACCTGATTGTCACTATTGACGAGCAGGAGCACAATGACCAGACCAAGGCTTTCACATGGGCGCTGGAGAATATCGGCGGGATAGGCAGAATCACGATACTCGGCGCGACCGGAGAGCGTGAGGACCATACCATAGGGAACATATCGCTTCTTATGGAGTATGCCAGGACATACCGCCCTCAGGACAGAGGAATAGATGTGCAGATGATATCTGACCATGCAACGATTTTCGCCATAACCGGCACTTTCGAAATGGAGTGCGGAGAGGGCCGCAAAGTTTCGATATTCAGCCCGGACAGCAGCCTCAGGATAACATCGGAGGGGCTTGAGTTCCAGACCTGCAACGTAGTTTTCGACAACTGGTGGAAAGCCACCCTCAACCGGGCCGTGCAGGACAAGGTAAGGCTGGAGCTGAGTCACCCGTCAATCGCATTGGTCATGCTGAACTGACCTCATTACGATTGACATTCATTAGGAATTAAGCAAATTAAGTTATATATTTGAACCGGAAAATCAATTTTTGATTTTATTTTTCAAGCAATGGAAACGAAAAAGTACTTTCCGACCGTAGAGGCCATTGAAAACGCGTCACGCGTACTCGACGAAATCATCGAACCTACTCCTTTCATGAGGAACAGCAACCTGTCCGACCTTTATGAGGCGGACGTTTACCTCAAGAGAGAGGATCTCCAGATAGTGAGGTCATACAAGATAAGGGGAGCATACAACAAAATCAGGTCAATCGAGCCTGAAGTCCTCAAATATGGAATAGTGTGCGCAAGCGCAGGAAACCATGCACAGGGTGTCGCGCTTTCCTGCAACAAGCTGCAGATAATGGGTTCGATTTTCATGCCGACCACCACTCCGAAGCAGAAAATCGAGCAGGTGAGAATGTTCGGAAAGGAATACATCGACATAGTGCTGACAGGCGACACCTTCGATGCTGCCAATGCGGCGGCAATCGAGTTCGCAGGCAAGAGCGGACGCACTTTCATCCCGCCGTTCGATGACCCTAAGGTCATAGAGGGACAGGGAACGATAGGACTTGAGATAATGAAGCAGGCCAAGGAGCCGCTTGACTACATCTTCATCCCTATCGGCGGAGGCGGACTTGCCTCAGGACTCGGAGCATATATAAGGCAGGTGTCACCACAGACAAAGATAATCGGCGTAGAACCTGCCGGAGCACCATGCATGAAGACCGCAATTGACAAGGGTGAGGTGATAGAGCTTGAGCACATCGACAAGTTCGTGGACGGAGCCGCAGTGAAAAAGGCCGGTGCCACCACTTTCGGGATATGCAAGGACATTCTTGATGACATTATCGTTGTTCCGGAAGGGGCTGTGTGCACGATGATAATACAGATGTACAACAAGAGCGCCATCGTGGTTGAGCCTGCGGGCGCCCTGTCAACAGCCGCATTGAAATTCTATGCGGACAAGATAAAGGGCAAGAGGGTCGCATGCATCGTCAGCGGAAGCAACAACGACATCACAAGGATGGAGGAAATACGCGAGAAATCACTTCTTTATGAAGGCCTGAAGCATTATTTCATAGTGAACTTCCCTCAGAAGCCTGGTGCGGTGCTGTCGTTCATACGGGACGTTATCGGCCCTTCTGATGACCTCGTGTATATCCAGTACATCAAGAAGACCAACAAGGATTTCGGCCCTGCCCTCATCGGAATAGAGCTTTCAGCAAAGGAGGACTTCTCCGCACTGATGAGCCGCATGGACTCGAACGGGATATCATACGAATACATAAACGAGAACAACAAATTATTTGAAATACTTATCTGACATGACTGGAATTGACTGGAGCAAACTTACATTTTCCTACACAAAGACGAACACAATGCTATGCAGCCACTGCATAGGCGGACAATGGACACCTGTAGAAAGCAGGACCGACGACAACATAAGCATCAGTGCTTTTGCCGGCGGACTGCACTACGCCATCGAATGCTTCGAAGGCCTCAAGGCTTTCAGGGGCAAGGACGGTAAAGTAAGGCTGTTCCGTCCTGAAGAAAATGCAAAGAGGCTTCAGAGGTCAGCAAAATACCTTGGCATTGATGCGCCTTCAACCGAGATGTTTGTGGAGATGTGCAAGAGGGTTGTAAGGGAAAACCTTGATTTCCTCCCTCCATACGGTTCACATGCGTCATTATACCTGCGTCCGACACTTATCGGATTCAATCCGCAGCTCGGCGTGCAGTCCTCGAAAGAGTCTCTGTTCATGATGCTTTGCTCCCCTGTAGGGGCATATACGGGAGGTGCTCTTGAGGCCATCGACGTTGTAATCGCAAGGAATTATGACAGGGCGGCGCCTAACGGATGCGGAGCCTACAAGGTCGGCGGAAACTATGCGGCTTCGCTCTACTCACTGAACGTTGCGCATGAGCTTGGCTACAAGGCCGTGCTTTATCTTGACCCGGCCACAAAGACCACTATCGACGAGTTCAATTCATCGAATTTCTTTGCGATAAGAGGCAATTCGTACATAACTCCAAAGTCTGACAGCATCCTTCCTTCAATCACCAACATGTCTCTCGAGACCGTAGCTGCATATGTGGGAATGGATGTGGAAAGAAGACCTGTACCTGTTGAAGAGCTTTCCACTTTCGAGGAGGTCGGAGAATGCGGCACCGCAGTGGTGATAACGCCGGTGCACAGACTTGCAGACAAGCCTTTCCTTGAGTCCGAAGAAGAGACGGTATATACTTACGGTGACGGACTGTGCGGAGAAAAGAGCCTCCGTCTGTACAACATGATTACCGGCATACAGTACGGAGAGATTGAAGACCCGTTCGGATGGACTGTATTTGTTGATTAAGACATCTACACATAAAAAAGATGGTCTGGCTAAGGCAATTAGTCAGACCATTTTTATTTTTTGGAATACTCCTTATTTATTCACGTCCTTTTGAACGTTCCGGAGCTATTGCGTCAAAACCGGTTTTGTCTTGGTTTTTGTGCACCACCGTGATTTTGTTCTGGCAGGATTGTTATGGACGGCATTATTTCGGTGCAATCCTGTACAGGAAGCCTGCTATGAGCGCGAATATCAGATTCGGGAGCCAGAGGGCTATGGCAGGAGGCAGAGCGCCCGTATGCACGAACATCTGACTGAACCGCAGGAAAAGGATGTAGGTGAAAGCCAGGGCAATGCCTATTCCGATATTCCAGCCGATTCCTCCCCGACGTTTCTTGGAGGAAAGGGCCACACCCATCACCGTCAATATGAAAGCGGAGAACGGCAGGGCAAAGCGCGTATTCTTTTCTATGAGCGCGAATTTGACATTGGCGTCCCCGCGCATCCGCTGCGTGTCAATGAGTTGGTTCAACTCCTTGTATGTCAATGTCTCCACCGTCTTTTCTGTAAGATAGAAGTCCTTGACGGACAGGTCAATGATAGTATCAAGCTGTCTTCCGCTCCTTATATGGTCTGTCAGATCCTCGTTGTATTCCCTTACAAAATACTTTTTGAGCCTCCAGCTGCCCTTGAGTGTGTCATAGACGGCCGTCTCCGCTGAAATCTTGGAAATCAGTTTGCCGTCCTCTATCTTTTCCAGTGTGAATCTGTAGGCTGTATTGTTCCATGAACTGAATGACTCCGCAAAGACGAATTCTCCCGGCGCAATCTGATAATGCACGTTGCGCCCCACGCTCTTGAACCTGGCCTTGAAATACTTGTTCTCGAACTCCAGCCTGGTCTTGTTGGCGTCCGGTATCACGAAAAGGTTCAGGCACAATGACAATATCGCAATGAGTGTGGCGGAAAACACATACGGCACCATCATCCTGTGGAAACTGATTCCGCATGATAGTATAGCCACAATCTCCGAGTCCGCAGCCATCTTGGAAGTGAAGAAAATCACTGTGATGAACACGAACATAGGGCTGAACATGTTCATGAAATAAGGCACGAAGTTCACATAATAGTCAAAGATTATGGCCTTCAGCGGAGCTTCCTTGCTGACGAAATCGTCAATTTTCTCGCTTATGTCGAAAATTATGACGATTCCGATTATCAGCAGCAGCGCGATGAAGAACGTGCTTATGAATTTCCTGACAATATAAATGTCAAGCTTTCTCGGTACCAGATCCATATTGTCAAAGTCTTGTCATTATCCTGCGCACCGTTTCATCTTTCCAAGAGCTGAAATCCCCGTCAATGATATGCTTGCGGGCCTGGCGGACAAGCTCCAGGTAGAACGCGAGATTGTGCTCGCTGGCAAGCTGGCCGGCAAAAAGCTCACCGGCCACAAACAGATGGCGCAGATAAGCCTTGGTATAAGTGTGGTCAACAAAAGATGTCCCCTTAGGGTCTATCGGTGAGAAATCATCCGCCCATTTGCGGTTCTTTATGTTGATTATGCCGTCCCATGTGAACAGCATTCCGTTGCGTCCGTTACGTGTCGGCATTACGCAGTCGAACATATCGACTCCGCGGGCTATTCCTTCAAGAAGATTGGCAGGAGTGCCCACGCCCATGAGATAGCGCGGCTTGTCATCCGGAAGAATAGGGCATACGACTTCAAGCATCTCATACATTTTCTCTGTAGGCTCCCCTACTGCAAGTCCTCCGATGGCATAGCCTTCACGGTCAAGCGCGGCAGCATGCTCCACAGCCGCACGCCTGAGGTCCGGATATACGCAGCCCTGGATTATCGGGAAGAGGGCCTGCCTGTATCCGTACAGCGGGTCAGTCCCGTCAAAACGCCTTACACAGCGCTCCAGCCACCTCTGGGTCAATTTGAGAGATTTGGCTGCATATTCGTAAGTCGCGTCTCCCGGGCAGCACTCGTCAAGAGCCATGACGATATCCGCACCGATGACACGCTGTGTGTCCATATTGTTCTCCGGCGTGAATATGTGCTTGGAACCGTCTATGTGAGAACGGAAAATGCATCCGTCCTCGGTAAGCTTGCGTATAGGGCTTAGGGAGAACACCTGGAATCCGCCGCTGTCCGTCAGTATCGGCCTGTCCCATGACTCGAACTTGTGGAGTCCACCTGCAGCCCTGAGCACGTCAAGCCCCGGACGCAGGTAAAGGTGATAAGTGTTTCCGAGTATTATTTCCGCACCGATATCTTCCTTGAGGTCCTTGTGGTAAATGCCCTTGACCGAACCAACCGTGCCCACAGGCATGAATATCGGCGTATGTATCTGTCCGTGGTCCGTGGTTATAGTTCCGCATCTCGCGGCTGAGCCAGGGTCACTGTGAGTCTTTATAAAATCCATTTCCTATGTTTTCCTTGATTACAATGTCCGGTTTTACGTAATGCCGGCACCGCTTTCCGGCCGCACCAAAGCGGAAAGTTCGGGGTTGCCGTCCTGATTTTTGTCACGAGAAATGATTTTCAGACAGCTTCCGAACGCCAAAGGTAGTAAAATTCAAGCAAAATCCCGTATATTTGTCGCCGTCTTGCTCTCAAGCAGGACCACACTGGACATAATTATTTACCAATATGAGAAATAACCACATTTCAGCCAGGCTCATACTGATGAATTTCCTGGAATTTGCAGTCTGGGGAGCCTACCTCACATCACTGGGACGTTATCTCGGCAATATAGGGCTGAGCAACGAAATCAAATGGTTCTTTGCAATGCAGGGAATAGTATCCATCTTCATGCCTGCGCTCATGGGCATAGTGGCCGACAGGTACATGCAGGCCCAGAAAGTGCTTTCGCTATGCCACGGCCTTGCGGGAGTGTTCATGGCCGGAGCCGGATTCTACTGCATGTCAGCGGGAGACTCTGTGCAATTCGCCCCGCTCTTCGCCCTCTACAGCCTCAGCGTCGCATTCTTCATGCCGACAATCGCGCTTACCAACTCCGTGGCATACTCTGCCCTTGAAGGAGCTGGAAAAGACCCGGTCAAAGCTTTCCCTCCAATCAGGGTATTCGGAACCATCGGTTTCATATGCAGCATGCTCCTGACCAACTGGCTCAAAATAGACGGAGTGGCAATGCAGGATTCATACACCCAGCTCATCCAGTCCGGAGCAATGTCAATAGTGCTCTGTCTCTATGCGCTCACAATGCCATCCTGCCCTGTAAAGCCTGCGACTGAAAGCAAGAGCATCGTGGACAGCCTCGGCCTGAAAGCGTTTACTCTTTTCCGTGACAGGCAGTTCGCCATATTCTTCATCTTCTCGATGATGCTCGGCGCGTCGCTCCAGATAACCAATGGCTACGCAAACACTTTCCTCGGCTCATTCGGCTCAGACCCTGCGCTCGCAGACACATTCGCAGTAAAGAACTCAAATGCCCTGCTCGCGATAAGCCAGACATCCGAGACGCTCTGCATCCTGCTGATTCCTATTTTCATGAAACGTTTCGGAATCAAGAAAGTGATGCTCATAGCCATGTTCGCATGGGTTCTAAGATTCGGTTTGTTCGGTCTCGGACAGCCTGACATGCCGGGCGTCCTCCTGTTCATCCTCTCATGCATAGTCTATGGAGTTGCATTCGACTTCTTCAACATATCAGGCTCGCTCTACGTCAATGAGAACACAAGCACAGACATAAGGTCATCAGCCCAGGGACTGTTCATGCTAATGACAAACGGCCTTGGAGCATCAATAGGAACACTCGCCGCCGGAGCCGTAGTGGAATCCGTAGTCTTCAATGCAGCAGAGCCAAGCTGGAGCACAGCATGGTACATATTCGCAGCCTACGCCCTCGTGGTAGCAATCCTTTTCATGATTCTCTTCAAGGAACCCGCCAAGAAAACTGCCTGACATCATCAGAGCAGACTCCTAAGTTTAGGACGGAGTGGTGGCAAAGCTGACAGAGGCTGACTAAATTTGGCAGAATCTTGCCTGGCTGACAGAAGCTTCACAAACAGCAAGCATATGTGACATAGGCAGTTACGCGAGGACGGGTATGCAGGATTGCATACCCGTCCTCGCATAAACCATTCGGCATCACATTATTAAGATTATCTATCAAAAGTAAGGCAAGATTGCTTCCGTTAACTGGAGCAAGGCAGATAGAACAAAGTCAGGCAAAAAGAAGACAAACTGCCAGGAAAGAAAAAGACTAATGCGGACTACCCGAAAATGGCATTGAGCACAGCTGCAAGACGATAGCCGGCCTTCTGTATCTGGCTGTCGGCCAGAACCTTGGCCTTCAGGTTGAATTCCTTGCCCAGGACATCTCCCGGATGCGCCCAATCATATATCACACGGCAATCACGGGCATTTTCCCTTTCCCAGTCAACCGGAGTCCCCGAGCAGATGCTGCGCACTTCCCTGCGGGACAGATTGCCCAGTATGTGTCCATATTCCGTGAAGCCCCATTTGTGTACCCGTTCAAGTACGGCATCGTCCCACACATAATGGTATGTCACCTCATTTCCACCGTAAATCACCTTGAATCCTTTTATCCCCGGATATTTGACATGGCCCGGACAATGCATGTCGGCGACCAGATGTATCATCATCTTTATTCCGACGGCCACCGTAGAATCGTCCAGTTCCTTCCAGTCCTCCATACGTCCAATCAGACGGGTAAGCTCAAGCACGGCATCGCCGCGATATTCCCCATCCTTGAAATTCGTGCCCATGCAAGGCTCGCCAGACTCATCCACATATGCGGAGTGCCACTTGGTAGTATGCCTATATTCCGGCCAGTCCCGGACCTCATCCATCCAGGAAGAGCAATACACGATTGAAGTGTTCCCGAGATATCCCTCTATGGTTTTCCTCGCCTTCGGAGTAAGATTCCGTTCAGCAATATGGCAGATTGCATCATGGCCGATACGTCCCCAGGCATCCATGTCAACGGAATTCAACAGCAGACATGCGGAAGCAATGATGCACAATGGCATTCTGATTTTCATTTTCATATTGACAATTTTTTAACAATTTCATGATATGGTAAAAGCCGTAAGCATAAGCAAGATAAACTAAAGACGGCAGCATAAACAAAGTTGACTTTGGCCATGCCGACATCAAAGCATCTGTATGCCAGGCAGAACACATACGCCACCCCAGAATCTACATCCCAGCGGCAAGAGAGCGGTATTTCCCATACAACATGTCAAAAATCTCATGCCGTGCCGCATCCGGCAGATATTCCGCCACAAAATCCTGTCCCATGGCATCTTGCGCATGCCTTATATCGGGATGGATTCCGGCAACGACAGAGGCAAACATCGCGGCTCCGAGCGCACAGGCCTGCCCGCAGCCGGAAACCTTGATAGGCACTCCGAGAACATCGGCCATGGTCTGCATAACATATCTTGACTTGCGGGAAATCCCTCCGACAGCGATAACATCACCTATCGCCACCCCCTCCTCACTGAACCGTTCATTAATAGCCCTTGAGCCGAAAGCAGTAGCCTCCACAAGAGCCTTGAACAAATGCGGTGCAGTGCAAGACATCGACAGCCCTGTAATCTTCGCCTTTACCCTCTGGTCCGAATCAGGAGTGCGCCTGCCGTTGAACCAGTCCAGGGCAACCATGTCATCCGCAGTGACAGGAAGCTTCTCCGCCTCATCTGCCAATGAAGGGATTATATTGTCCTTAATGAAACCGCCTCCTGAGCCTGAAACGGCAAGAGGCCACTCCAACAGCCGGCTGAACCATGCATAAACATCACCGAAAGCAGCCTGTCCGGCTTCCATACCGACATATCCGGGGAGCACAGAACCGTCAACCTGCCCGCAGATTCCCTTTACCACACGGCTCCCGACCTCTTCATAAGAACCGACAGCCACGTCACATGTGGATGTTCCCATAACTTTGACAAGGGCCCCCTGCGTAATCCCGGCACCGACTGCCCCGAAATGGCAGTCAATGGCACCGACTCCTATGGCAATGCCTTCAGCAAGACCGAGCCTTTCAGCCCATTCGCCACACAAAGTCCCTGCAAGAGCGTCTGAAGTGGCAGTCCTGTCATACAGATGCCCTTTGAATATCGTCAGCAACGGATCTACTGCCTCAAGAAACTCCCATGAAGGAAGTCCGCCCCACGACTCATGCCACATCGCCTTATGCCCCGCAGCGCAACGGCTTCTTACCACATGTTCCGGACGGGTGTCCCCGGAAAGGACGGCCGCCATCCAGTCGCAGTGTTCAATCCACGAGCAGGCATCTTCCGCCAATTCCGGACTTGACCTGAGCGCATGAAGCATCTTTGCCCATACCCACTCGCAGGAATATTTGCCTCCGCAATAGCGCGTATAGTCAACATCCCATCCTGCTGCAACCACGTTTATCCTGTCCGCCTCCGCCATTGCCGTATGGTCTTTCCATAACATGAACATGGCATCCGGATTGGAGGCATGCCTGTCAAGAAGAGCCAGCGGAGTGCCCTCAGAATCCGTAAGGACAGGGGTCGATGCGGTCGTGTCAAACGAGATGCCCGCCACACGCGATGCTACGGACGGCTCGGCAGACTTTGCCTTGGAAAGCATGCCTTTAACACATTCGGTAAATGATTCGATGTAATCAGAAGGGTGCTGGCGGTACATGTTCCGTGAAGTGTCGCAGAACAGGCCTGCCTTCCAGCGCGGGTAACATACCACTTCCTGGGCCAATATGCGTCCGTCAGCAGTATCCGCAAGAATGCAGCGTACAGAATCGGTCCCGAAATCCGCACCTATTACATATAATGGTTTCATACTATCAATTTTTGTGGTTTCACGACAAGGCCCTTACCTGCTTCTCTTCCGTCCAGGAAGTACGGATGAGAGGATGAAGCCCGTAAAGAATATTGTCAGCGTACCGAGCACTATTGCCAGATTCAGATGTATGAATTGCGGCAACGGAAACAGTTTCTGCCCGAAAGTGACATAGATTACCGTGACCAGCCCGAGCACGGTGGCTATAGCAGCCTGGCCTGAAGTGGTCCGTTTCGTGAACATTCCGAGAAGGAAGAGTCCAAGCATTCCGCCCGAAAGCACACTCTGCATCGACCACCACACGGTAAGGGCACTCTTCACATTCATGACAGCCACGGCCACTCCTATAGAAAATATAGTGAGCGCCACTGTCATTACGCGCAAGAATCTTATATTGTTCCCCTCAGTAGCCTTTCCCGGAAAGAATTTCTTGAAATAATCCTCAAGCAGAACGGTAGAGCCGGAATTCAGGGTAGCCGCTATCGTACTCATTGCCGCAGCTATGATTGCTGCGATAAGCAAGCCGGACACACCGTGCGGAAGCATGTGCACGATATACCAAGGATAGACAGAATCAGACTGATCCGCCACCTCCGCCGGAATCACTCCAGGATGCGTAGCCTGGAAAATCCACAGTCCAGTGCCGATGAGGACAAACATGAGCGTGACAGGCACATACAGCATGGCTCCATGAAAAGCGGACTTGCGCGCGGACTTCAAATCCTTTGCCGCGACATACCTCTGCGTAAAGCTCTGGTCTATTCCGAAATTCTGAAGATTGATGAATATTCCATACACGAAAGACACCCAGAAAGTCTCAGTGCTCCAGTCCGACAGCGAAAGAGAGCCAAGAGAGAATTTGCCCGCATCCCATGCCATTTTCAGACCGCTTCCAAGACCGTCCGGCATATTCAGCACAAGGCTGGCCATGACGGCAAGCGTGCCGGCTATAAGCACAAGAGACTGTATAGCATCAGCCCATATGACGGCCTTGAAGCCGCCCATCATCGAATAAAGCATTGTAAGCACGCCAGTTACGATGATTATGGCAAGACTTGAAAAGCCAAGGGCAGACTTCAGGGTAAGGGCAAGCAGGAACAGGATTACCCCGCTCCTCGCGCTCTGCATTATAAGGAAGCATGCACTCGCATAAATACGCGCCCAAGGCCCGAAACGCTCCTCAAGATAGGTATAGGCCGAAATGCTGTTTGTCTTTCGATAAAAAGGCACGAACCAGACTGCCGCTATAAGTGCCGCAACAGGAATCGTGAGAGTCAGTACATAGCAGTTCCAATTGGTAAGGCAAGCCTTTGCAGGAAGCGCCAGGAAAGATATGGAACTTACCAGAGTCGCAAAAATGGACAGTGCGATTGCCCAGCCGGGAATCCTTCCGCCTCCTGACATGAATATTCCTGCATCCCCGGAATCTTTCTTGAAATAAAACGAACAGCCGAAAAGCGTAACTCCGAGAAGATATACGGCAATCACGGCAATGTCCAATATACTTATCTGCATGGCGTCAATCTTTCCTGAAATTACCTATCGCATTCCTGAAGCCCTCCATCATGGCTCCGTAGTCACAGCGTATCGCTATGAAATCCACTCCGCGCTTCTTCCAGGCGGCATATTCACTGTCAAGTGAGGCTCCAAGAAGAAGTCCTGCCTCCTTAACCTTGCGCGCTACATTGTCATATACGCCGGCAACCTCGGGGTCATACCACTGCCGCGATTTTCCCATGGAAGTGGAAAGGTCATAAGGTCCGACGAGAATGGCATCTATTCCAGGCACGGCAAGAATGCTGTCAATGTTACGCACAGCCTCTATATGCTCAATCTGCAGAACCACAAGCGGCTCATGCTTCGCCATTTCCCAATACTCGTCTATTTCTTTCGCGCCATAGCCCACACAACGTCTGAAACCGCAGCCGCGGGTACCTTCAAGAGGATACCTCATCGCTTCCACTGCTCTTCTTGCATCATCTGCATTCATTATCATCGGCACGATTATCCCTGCAGGGCCGAAATCAATCACACGTTTTATCTCCGTATGGTCGCAGGCCGGTACACGGTAGAATGAGGCGCAGTCTGTCCCCCTGACGGCCATAAGATGCAGCACGGCAGAATTTCGGTCCATCACGCCATGCTCACCGTCAATGAATACCCAGTCAAATCCAGCCTCAGCCACAAGTTCAGTAACGGAAGGGTCGGTAAATGTGACCAGGCCTCCCAAAGCGCATTCTCCGGAACGCGCCTTAGCAAGAAATTTCTCAAGATTATTGATTTTCATATAATTAGGGTTTTAATTCATTCACAACAGGTATCTCATAATTCCACTTGATGCCGAAACGGTTGGTCAGTTCGATTTTGACAGGTCCGGCAGCAGGGTCCGGTATAGCCGAGAAAAAATGACGGCTGCTGCTCGGAGTGCTGTATGACGGTATATTCCCGTCCGGGAACGCTTCATTTATATTCTTTATGAAAACTGGGCTATAGTCATTCACGCGTGTCATCGGAGCTTTGGCAGAGCTTCCCTGATGCCACATGACCGTCCATTTGTCATCCATGTCCCACACATTCAGAAGAACCGCTTCAGGATGAACTTCACTCTGACCTGGCCTGACAATCTCAGCCTGGGACATGGGACCGTCACCGAACTCCACCGAACGGAATATCCAGCTCAAGTCACCGTCACGCCAGTCGAAAATCTTATATCCCCTCGGAGTGCCGTCGCGGCAATAGTCAGCAGCCCACCATGCTCCAAGAAAACCGGAGATATTATGGTCAATCATATTCTCACCAAGCATCAGCGTATTGTGCACATGAGTATGTCCGGTTATGAAATCGACCTCATGCCCGGCCAGAATTTCCAGCACCTGGTCGCCACCACGGATAGGGTCTTTCTCATACCAGCGGTGAAAAGGAATATGCTGGGCCACATAGACATGCATATCAGCAGGCACAAGTTCCATAAGTCCCCGCAGAAATCCTATTGCCTCAGGAGGATAGCCTTCATCGAACTTTTTATTCCCATTGTATATCACGGTATTCAGGCCAACTACGATGTCACGTCCAATATAGAACGCATAATTAAGCGGACCGAACACTTTCTTGAAATCCTCCGCAGCCTTTTCCCCGGACGACTTGGCATTATAGTCATGGTTTCCGATGACGGCATAGAAAGGCACACCGGTTTCTTTCATCATCGACTTATACTCCGGAAGCAGTTCCATGGCGTCCTGCACCACATCCCCGAGACAGATTCCTGCCGTAAAGCATTCTGCGGCCCTCGCCTTGCATACAGAAGAGAGGTCGGCCAAAGGAGCCGCACAGAATTTGCCGAACTGTTCATCATTCTTGGTCTGCGGGTCAGCCATCACCACCAGGGAATAATCTTCAGCAGACTGCACCGGCAGCAGGTCAAAGTCAAATGTCTTGGAAGACGCTTTCCTGTAGAACTCCGGAGCACCGGAACTGTAGTCACACACATAGCCTGACGGAGATACCACATACACATATTCGGCATTGTCCGACAGATGCAAGGTAAACTGCCCGTTCCTGTCTGTTCTCGTGAAATTATATCCGTCCGTAACAATAACGTCCTCAAGCATAATATCACCAGAGTGTACCATGCCGAGAACAATGTCTGCAGATGGCATGACCGGCTTTGGATTCACTACCGGCACATTGTCCGAACAGGAACCCGCCAAATACATGACTGCGGCAGCGCAGACGCACGCCATAATTGTTTTCATATAAGATTCCATTATTTCCGAGTTTTAATTCCGTTTTTGAAAATCCGTCATTTTCCAGCCTGAAAGAATCCAGGCAAGATTGAACTGGTAGTGGATACGGCTGCTGATGAGATGTATCATGCCATCAGGTGTCTGCACACTCGCCAGATACCCTTTTGTCTCCGCATGAGAGGCGTCCATTGTGAACTCACGTGTCCATGCACCTCCGTCAAGAGTACGCTCCACTCCGTCCGTGACGAGCCTGCGCACTGGCCATGTGACGCCCTCATCGAATGACAGGGCTACAAACATTCCATATCCCGTAAAGGCATTACCTTCCGAGTCAATGAATTCCATCCCATAAGACTCTCCTTTGCCCTTGTCCGGATGCCCTGTGAACGACACGAGCATAATCGGCCCTTCCGCAAGACGCCTCATTGTAACTCTCTGCCCGCTCCATATGGGCAGGAAATCAGGCATGGCCCGGTAAGTCCATGATTTTCCACCGTCAGCGGAGAAGCTCTGCGGCAAATGCAGTTTTCCGTCAGTTCCCCTTATTCCGACTCCACGTCCGACCGTCATGAGCCGTCCGTCAGCGAGCTCCACTATCGCGCCATGTATGCCGGCAATGGAAGGGCCGCAGCCGCCGTCCTCAGGCTTCACCATCTTTTCTCCGTTCCATGGGTCAGCCCATGTCCTGCCTCCATCCTTGCTGATATGGACTGAAGTACCTTCCGGACCGCCGCCAGGCCCTGCATCACAGGTCTGTATCATAGTCCCGTCAGAGGTGATTATCGGTCCGGCAATGACCTGATGCCTCTTTGCATGCTCCGGTTCTATAAGCTCCGGACGGCTCCATGTACGCCCGTTGTCGGTACTCGTGCGCAGCGTAAGGGCAAGATTCTGCCAGTCACCGCTGTTTGCCACCCCATTGAAATGCCACAGCCTGCCCTTACCGTCATTCAGGAGCGAGCTTCCTGTCACATTCCTGTCCGGTATATGCAGGAACACCGATGCATCATCCCATTCTTCCTCTCCCTTCCTCAGCCTTGATGCAAGCACGACCTGCTCACGCCCCTTCTCGTCATCACACGAGAACCATATGGCAAGAAGATCCCCGTTGTCACACCATGTTATTGCAGGCTGATGATTGTGGCTATAGAAAGGTACATGTGGAACTGAAGCCGGCTCCTTTACGAACACCCGTGGAGTCATGAACACGGGCTTTCGCGGATTGACTTTTTTCCATACGGCCGTCTTTTGGGAGACATCTGCCATATTGCGCGGAATGAAGTACGCCTCAGGGTCATAATGATTAAGCAGCGCATCGGACTCCACCACCCTGAAGCCTATCTGAGAATGTCTGTCCAAAGGCAGGGCCGCCATCCTGTTGCGGCTCCTCAGATAACGCTCCGGAGTGCTGTGGCTACCTCCCCGGGTAACCCTGCACAAGCCGTCCGAAGGGCCGCAAGGGTCTGTCTGTTTTTCTCCGGAATATGGCCCGTACCAGTCAAGGCACCACTCCTCAACATTACCATGCATTTCCTTGAGCCCGAAAGGATTGGCCGGAGTCACTCCCACCTTAAGAGGCACTTTCTTCAGATTACGCATGGTCTTCTGGTTCCGCATGCACAGACTGTCAAGATTTTCACCGTTCCAGAAAGGAGAATCGCTGCCTGCACGGCACGCATATTCCCACTCAGCTTCTGTAGGAAGCCTGTAATTCTTGCCAGTCCTTGCACTGAGCCAGCGGCAATATGCAGCAGCGTCTTCCCAGCTGACCATTGTCACAGCCTCGTCATCCTCCGTGGAAATTCCCCAATAATGTCCTCTAAGGTCCTTGTGCGAGGGGTCAAACATTTCATATTGCTCATTGGTAACCTCAGTGACACTCATCTTGAAAGGCATAGTGAAGGTCACGGTATGGGCCGGAGCCTCATCAAAGTCCTCTCCCTCTCCAGGCCCTCCCATTATGAAAGTCCCGGCCGGAATTTCAATCATCTGAGGCTGCTGCGCCGCTGCAACGGCGTACAATCCGGCCACAAGTGCAGCCGTTAAAATCATTCTGCCTGTATTTTTCATACTACTCATCTGATAATTTCAAAAAGATTATGGAAACTTCCGTCTCCCGATGAACCTACCCTTGAAGTCGCGGTTTCAGTAACAGTGCCTTTTCCGTCAGCCCTGTCATTTTCACCTGCCACGATTCTGAGCTTGAGTCCCATCGACACATTCCCGAGGGTCAGCTCACCTTCAAACGTCACATAGCCTGTCTTTGAAGGGAAAGTGATTACATTCCCGGAAACGGCCGCTGTGGAAATGATGCCAAGAGCCGGTTTCCACTCACCGGAATCAAGATATTCCACAGTCCAATATTTCTGGGCGCTGCTCGTATTGCGTATCTGGAACTGATAACGAATCCTTGTACCTGCCGCCAGCTCTTTCTTGGAATTGACGGTAAAAAGCCAATAGTCGCCTTTCCACGGAGCGGTCACATAAGGCTCACCGGCAGCGGCTACAGAGCGCTTGAAAAATTCTCCGTTCGCTCCCTGCGTCTTGTCAACTGACCAGTATTCCAGCATGGACAGTCCTACATCATCCCTTATGGCAAGACCCATAGTCCCTTCCTCACTTGACGCCCCGCCTGCCTCAGATGCGAACTCCTCCGTGACAATGCCCTTTTTGGCCGATGTGAAGCACCAGTCCGCAAGCAGCCCCGCCTGAATACGCCTTACCGACAATTCTTCCGACCAGCCGAAATCATCGTTACGAAGCAGTATCTTTCCGCTACTTCCGACGTCAGACAATGCCGTGACCGTCAGAACCGATGTACCGGGGCTGATCATGTCAGCATCAATCGAAAAATCACCTTCGAGGACTTCCGCATCAAGAGGAAGGTTCGTAGTCACGATGAAAGAAACAGAAGACTCGTCTTGCCAGATTGTCTTGAAAGCCTCATCCACAGTCACTTCCGGAGAAATGGAGACCTGGTTCAGATTCAGCACTGACTCGATGCCGTATTCTCTGTTAAAGAAACGGACGGCGGCATGACGCTCCGCTCCGGTGTCATTCCTGCCATAAGTGAAATGCATGTCCGTAATCTCAGCCATGGCTTTTGTGCCAGGAACATCGAGGACGCTCACCCAGTCAGCAGAACATTCCACCTCATATTCCACATTCGCCTGAACCTGCACACTGAAAGAGCCTTCAGCATTGCCAAGTTCCATCGAATTTCCTTCTACAAGGCTTACAAAAGGCCTCAACTCCTGTCCGGCAGCACTCTGGACAACATTTATAACATAATGGGAAATGCCGGACACAATATCCACAACCCCGCGCCTTGTAGTTGCAAGGCTACTGTTTTCACATTCAAGCTCAACCTCATACTCTTTTCCGGCCTCACCAGACTGAACAGATAGCCCAAGCCAGTCCACATCAGAACTTACCGTGAAATCATTGTCGGATTTCACCCTGAATTTCACGGGAGCCGCAGGAGAACCCTCGAACACTACGAGATTGTCATTTATTCCACTTACGGAAATCTCAGCCGTTACAATGGACTCCGAACCTCCGGCAATGCACTGTATGGACGGCTGCCATTCACTGTTTTCCGAACGGTCAGTAAGAGTAAGCCTCCAGCTGGCAGTATTCGGCTCAGTCAAGGCTCCCCCGCTGCATTTCCAGTTGGCTGCGCAAATGAACCTGAACTCCACGCGGTCAGTAGTGTTCTCATATTTCACGGTACGGCTGACCTGTATGTTTGCGGCAGCATTTGCACCACCCTCAAACGCGTCAGTATAGGTGACGTTCTCTCCGGTGACATCAGTAACATGAGGCACACCGGCAATCTTCCACTCATTTCCGTCACGATATTCAAGCCTCCAGAATTTGTGGCATGATGCAGACACCCTCGTCTCAAAGGCAATCTTAAGTATAGTTCCCTTTGCCACAGGCATTTCCGAAAGGAACTGCAAATAGTCTCCAGGCCATACGCCTATAGCACGCGGGTCATTATATTTCGTGTCTACATCCAGCTTATACGCGCCTTTCGTATCTATAAGAGACTTGTCTATGCTGACAAACCTTATGGTGCCGCTTCCCACATCCGACCTTATGAGCCCCTCGGAAGGCCAGGTCTCGGCAAAATTGTTCCCGTCCACACCGACAGTCCATTTCAGAGGGAAGCCTTCCACATCTACCGATTGGCCGTTCTGGACTATCGGAACCGTCTCCGTCCTGTCCTCGCCGTCAGCCGTATATTTCAGGGAAAGTATCGCCCCCCTGATTGAGTTGAGATTCTCCCCAACAGAGAATGCCAGGGTGTCAACCAGAGAACCGCTTTTCCCAAGAGACGTGACAAGCCATGAGAGGTCTTCGGTAGCATAGGCGGAATCAGGTTCAAGTTCATATGACCAAGGCACATTTGACGTTATCAAAAGCTTTTTCTTTCCTGATTCAGCTGTAAACTCCACCCTCGCGGCCGACTTTTTAAGAAATTCGTCACTCGGACTTTGCGTCACGACAATACGTCCTCCCACAGGAATGTCCTTACTCCCGTCATTGGCGATGATTACCCATTCGGCACTGCGCGGAGCATTCTGGTCACTGTAGCGTCCGACAAAGAAACAAAAGAGCCCGTCCCCGTTTCCGGATGCAGGGAATGGACGTATCCACTCATAATCCTCCCCGGATGCAGGCTCAAGCCTCCATGACATGTTGGATGCCACAAGATATTTCGGAGAGGGCAACTGCTGGGCCGTCTCATCCGGTTTGGATATATCCAGATACTCCCAGCAGGTGTAATCAGCCTCATATTGCAGCGGGCTCCCCAAAGACAGCACCGCATTGTCCCGGGAGTCATAGACTTCCAGCTGCGGGCTTGCAAGTCCCGTTTCCATTCCGCATCCTGACGCCATCCATGCGAGCGGCAGCAATGCAGACAATATAATGGTATTCGTTCTCATATTTCAGATTTGGTTTCTTGTTGTTTCCCCTCTTGCTTCAATCCGCCCCGTATGGCCTTCTATGACCTCCGGAAAGTTTCTTCCAGCTCCAGTCAAGCGCGAGGTGCATATCATTGGCACCGCCCATCCTGGAAAGCGCAGCCACAGCATTGGCATTATTGGAGGACATTGTATATGAAGGATATATGAACCTTGTGGGCAGTTCGTGGTCATTATAGACTGTGCCCTCCCCTATTGTAAGAAGCGGATATTCCGTTCTTCTCCACTCATGCCAGGTCTCCCAGCCTACCCAGAAAAGCGACAGCCATTTCTGAGACATCAGGAACTCCTCCTTGCCGTCATAAAGACTTCCATCTGTCCCGGCAAGGTCATACGAGCCGAGCGCAGAAGAGAGATATTTTCCCACTTCGGCCTTTGAGACCGTGAACGGCTTGGAGAGTTTTGCAGCATAAGGAGCCCATTTCTCCATATTGGCGCTGAGAGCCTCCTCATAAAGTCCCTTCACGGTTTTTCCCGGCAAGGCGAGTTTTCCTTTCAGAAGTCCCTCCGCCTGAATGAAAAGGATTTCGGAATATTCCATCAGAAAGCCCGGAAGGTCGGCCGCACCAAGTATATCAAAATTCGGCTTTGACGTTCCGTTGTCATCAGAAGGCCTGTTGACCTGGTTTCCTCCTGACACCGTGCCTTTCCATTTGCCTCCGGTCTGGACTCCCCATATCACCAGCCTCGGGTCAACATACATTGCATTGCCCTGGGAATCAAGTTCGGCAGTCATCTTTATGAGCTGCTGAGTAAGCCTGTGCTGCTGGAACACGCCTTTCGTTGTCTCCGCCTCTCCCCAATACGATTTGTACGGATCAGTACCCTTGAAAGGCACAGCGGCATTGTCCGAGTTGCCGCGAAACACAGGAAAACGCTCCGCATCGTCCAGGATGGCCTGGATTTCATCCCAATATCTGTCGTCAGTACCACTCATACGGCACAGATACCGCAATTTCAAAGAATTGGCGAAGCGTCTCCATTTGTCGGTATCGGCATTGTACATCTGGTCAAGAGAGGAATATCCGCTGGTGGGCTTGCGGGAAAAGATGACATTCGCGCTGTCAAGGTCACGGATGACATTTCCGAAAACCTGCTCCTGAGGTTCAAATGCAGGATACCTCTGCTCACTGTATCGGAACGCCTCGGAATAAGGTATGTCACCGAATATGGAGACCAGCTCTGCCATCTGCCAGCATTTCATCACAAGGCCGACAGCATGATAAAATTCGTCTCCCTGCGCTATCGCAAGATTTATCATGTGATGAGCATCCGCAGCACGGCGGGCATAATCGTCCCATGCCGACTGGGCGTTTCCGTCTGTGACAAGATAGAGATGCTCCTGCCTTGTCGAGCCTCCCGTGAAAGCAGTCACCTGAACAAGCTCATTGCTCCATATCCAGGAATAATACTGGTTTCTCGCACCAGTCTGGAAAAAAATCGGCTCAAACATGTTGCTTGCCTTTATGTTGCCGAAATTTATCTTGGTCGGATCTGTGTTGATTTTGTCAAAATCCTTTGTGCAGCCGGCAGCAAAGACCGCAACCAGCACAGCCGCTGCCATAAAATGTATGTGTTTGACAGTCTGTTTCATATCAGAATTTCAGTTTGAGATTGACACCAACGGACCTGTTCATCGGGAATGAGCCGGATTCGACTCCGCGTTTTATGTCCCCTCCCGAGAGGAATCCGGTGTCCGGATCATAGAAAGGATATTCGGTTATGCAGAACAGATTTGTGGCATATGCCGCCACGGAAGCCCCCTGAAGCACACGCGTCTTTTGCATAAGGCTGTCCGGAAAGCGGTACTCTATGCGTATTTCCTTGAGTTTCAGATATGACGAGTCATATATATACTCTTCGAAGTTATAGCGGCTTGCCTTGTAGGTCTGATAATACGAATAAATGTTTGAGGTTACGGTACCGTTAGGCCTGCAGACGGCATTCCCGTCAGAATCCGTACCGACTATATTCACTCCGGGGGCAACTATTCCGTCATAGCGTCCCTCAAGCGTATTGGTGAGCTTGCCCTGGTATCCGAGGATGCTGGCGGTCACGGAATACGTCTTGCCTCCTATCTGGGCGGCGAAAGTAGCTCCGAAGGTCAGATTTTTCCATCTCAGGGATGTCGAGAACCCGCCGGTCCAGTCAGGATGTATATTGCCGAGATACCTCAGTTCCTGACTGTTCGAAGGCAGTCCGGTAGATGCGCTTATGACATCCTGCCCAGCGCAATCGACCTTGTTGCCGCTGTCATCATAATAATATGCGCCTGCAGGTGCCTTTTCAAGCCCGACCGCCCATATCTGGCCCATTTTCTGGCCTACATAGTCATATACGAAGAATCTCTGGCCTACAGAAGCATAATTCTCGACATGGGGCACCGAATTGTCCCATCCGTCATACATCTTGTCCAGTACCCCGACGTTTCTTGCGGCATTGATGTCTATGGTCCATCTCCAGTCTCGCGTCTTCACCGGAACAAAATTCAAGGCAATTTCCACTCCCCTGTTCTTGATAAGGCCGATATTGTAGGTATAATATTTCGCGCCTGTCACATAGTCTCCCGGAAGCTGGTAAATCTGGTTTGTCACATCGGACCAATAGAAAGCCACATCCATTCCTATCCTGTTCCTGAGGAACTTCATCTCCAGTCCGGCTTCCCACGTCTCCACATTTTCCGGCTTCAGATTCTCATCAGGATAAGTATTTCCGGTACGGTATCCTCCCGGATATTGTGACGATGAATAAGAATAGGAAAGCGCATACGGAGTAGTGTCTTTACCGACATTTGCCCATGAAGCACGCAGTTTCAGGAATGATATGGCCGGCAGCCTCTCCTGGAAATTGAACAGTTTGTCCAAAACAAGGCTGGCGCTTACCGAAGGGTAGAAAAACGGTTCACGAAGAGTTGATGACCAGTCCTGCCTTCCGGTTATGTCAAGATATGCCCAGTTGTCCCACGAGAGGGAGACAAGGCCATACAGGCTGTTCACCACCTTGTTGAGACGGGCGCGCTCATGCTGCGGCAAAGTTCCTGTGGGATAATTGTGTATCGTATAGACTCCCTCCACATCAAGCTTGTCTATGGTATATTTGTCGGAACGGACATTATAGACCATGTGGTTTCCTCCCAGACCGGCCGTCAATGTAAGCCTGTCACCAAGAAAAGCATCTGAATATTTCAGCATGAAATCGCTGTTGAACTCCATCTGAAGCGCCTCCTGTTCACGATAGAATCCCTCCGGGTAGGTATAATTGTACTTCGGCTTGCGCTGTGTGCGGAACTGATTGCCTATATCGGCTCCAGCCTTTAGAGATAACGTGACCTTTTCCTTCCACAGGTTTATGTCAAAACCCATGTTCCCCAGCACCCTGTCCTTATCCATGCTGTTTGTGAACTCATAAAGCACGCGATATGGGTTGTAATACTCCGTGTGGCTGATGAGGAAAGCATAGTCCTTGAAAGTCTCCGCGTTGTAATGCCCACCGAAATATTCCTTGGCATATTCTTTCATGCTTACATTGGTCCTGTTCCACACAAGCTGGTACATAGGAGAGTTGCGGGCATATGCTGACGAAGGCATATTGTCGGAATCTGTCCTGTAATAGTTGACCTTGGCGTGGAATTTTATCGCCTTGGACACAGGCACGTTCACGGAAAAAGAATAGCTCTGCTTCTTGTATCCGGTGTTAGGCAGAATCCACTTGTTCCTTGTATCCTTGAACGAGGCCCTCACGGATGCGCCCTTGCCGTTTCCGCCCTCCACCGTGACAGCATTGTCCCATGTGTAGCCGGTGCGGAAGATTCCTGTGTACCAGTCATCCTTGTATGTCCACGGCGTAGGCACAATTTCCCCGGTCTCCCAGTCGTATCCTTCATACTGGTATCTGAGCTTGCTTGCATCGTATGCCTCACCGAAAGCATAGCGGCTGTAGTTGATGTCCATACCTTCAGGATTAAGCTCGGCCCGCCAGAAGTTGTACGGTTTCTTTCCCATGTCGATTCCGGAGCCATAGACAGTGTTGAATTCAGGCCAGTATCCAGGCATATCGGCAGTGAATGCCCCGCTGTATGTCACACCTATGCCTTTTGCCGTAGTTCCTCCCTTGGTCGTTATGATAATGGCTCCGTTGCCGGCTCTGGAACCGTACAATGCTGTCGCCGCAGCACCTTTAAGTACGGTAACCGATTCTATGTCATCAGGATTGAGGTCGGTTGCCCCGTCACCGAAATCCACAGGCCCGTCATCATTGGTATATGTGCTTCCTGAGGCATTCGCGATTGTACCTGAAGACATCGGGACACCGTCTATGACAAACAATGCGGAACTGTTCCCATTTAGCGAAGTTTCACCGCGCACGACAGCCTTCATTGAACCTATAGGTCCTGAAGCCGCATTATTGAACTGGACACCGGCAACCTTGCCCTGCAGTCCGCTCAACCAGTTGCTCGACTGCACCTCGGTAATCTGGTCACCGGACAGGTCTGTTGCAGCGTAACCGAGCGAGCGCTTCTCACGCTTCATGCCGAGGGCCGTCACTATGGCCTCATCAATTTTCTCACGGTCAGGACTCAGCACGATTTCATAATGCACTGCCTTGGAGACAGTCACTTTCGAGTCCAGATATCCCATGAACTGCACATGAAGGACATCTCCAGGAGATGCCTTTATCTCGAATTTTCCGGAAGCATCCGAAAAAGCCGCGATGTTTTTGCCTGATACCACGACGGTAGCGCCCGCCATAGGAACCGGCTCTTCCGTGTCATAGACCGTTCCCCTGACAAGCGTCTGGGCAGACAGAAGCAAGAACACGGAAGTACAGAACAACAAAGTGACAGCCGCAGCCGTCTTGCGTAATGTTCCACACATAATAGGTTGTATTTAATAGGGTTTGTCTTCACATAAGCCAGGGGTGGGTGGCTGGCAGGCTACCCGTAGATAGGGCCGAAAGCAGCGCATGCCCTGTAGTCCGCCCCCTCCGGCTCCATGCCGAATGCATCCCACGCGGACGGGCGGAAGATTTTTTCTTCCGGAACATTATGCATGCATACGGGAATTCTGAGCATCGAGGCGAGTGTAATCATGTCCGCTCCTATATGTCCGCAGCTGATGGCGCCATGGTTGGCTCCCCACCTGTTCATAACTGCATATACATCCCGGAAAGCCCCATGACCGGTAAGACGCGGGGCGAAGAAAGTAGAAGGCCAGGTCGGGTCTGTCCTCTTCGTGATGATTTCAAAGGCTTCAGGGTCAATGTCAACCGTCCACCCCTCGGCAATCTGCAGAACCGGACCGAGTCCCTTTACGAGATTTATGCGGCTCATCGTGACTGGCATGCCTCCCTTCGTAAGAAACTGGCTGGAGAAGCCGCCTCCGCGCATATACTCCCGTGAAGCGGGATACCATGTCGTATTGTCAAGGCAAGACTTGACATCTTCTTCCGTAATGTCACGGAAATGCTTCATTACCGGATTACCGTCCCGGCCTGTCATCCGGCCTGTAGCATCAAGAGCAGTGGAGCCGGAATTGATGAGGTAAATGAAGCCGTTTTCAGCAGGTCCCTCCAGAGCCTTGCCGGTTATGCGCGCATAGGACCGGGCTGTCCAGCATGTCCTTATGTCAGAAAACATCTGCGGAAGTCCGGTCAGAAGATGCTGCAGGAGCATTGTCACGCCATTGAGCGTATCATTTTCAGTGGCAAACACCAAAGGCTCGCGTATTCCGTTCCAGTCGAAAGAAGAATTGAGAATGGCCTCAGAAAAATCACCGTCTGGCATGAAATCAGTCCATTGCCTCTGTCCCTGGAACCCTCCAGCTATGGCATTGTGCCCAAGGGCCTCTTCCCCGAATCCCATGTCCGCAAGACGGCTGTTGCCTTGCATCAGGTCACGGAAAATCATTGTCATCTTGGTCACATATTCCCACACTCCATCCAACTCCTCACGGCTCATCCGCAAATGCTGCGGATTCAGGTCCTCTCCCTCGTGCGTCATGCAATTCTTCCGGACCCACCTCATGGCACGTCTGTATTCTTCAGGGTCATATATACCCAGCCTTACGCGCCTTTCTATCTCAGAGCAATCCACATATTCATTCCTCATTCCGAGGTAATCCTGAAAAAAGTCAGGGTCAGGGATAGATCCGCCGATTCCCATTGACACCGAGCCTATTGAAAGATAGGACTTGCCCTTCATCTGCATCACGCACAGGGCAGCTCTGCCGAATCCCAGAAGCTTCTCCCTCACGTCATCCGGTATCTCCATGTCATCCGCATCCCTCACATCGCGTCCGTAAATCCCGAACGCAGGCAAGCCCTTCTGGTTGTGGACAGCCAAGGCACATGCAAGATATACTGCTCCGGGGCGCTCGGTACCGTTAAAACCCCATATGGCCTTAGGTATGAGAGGGTCCATGTCAATTGTCTCCGCCCCATAGCACCAGCAAGGGGTGACAGAAACAACGGCGCCGACATTCTGAGAGCGGAATTTTTCAGCAGCCAAGGCAGCCTCCGCCACCCCGCCTATAGTAGTGTCAGCTATTACGCACTGCGCGGGAGAGCCGTCACTGTAACGCAGCTCAGCAGAATATAATTCCGCCAGTTTTTCCGCCATTGCCATCGTCATCCCCTCCAGAGACTCACGGATTCCTCCGCGCCGGCCGTCTATGACGGGACGGATTCCGATTTTAGGATAATTCTTAGATTCCATTATTAGTTATATCGTTATAATTATATGGTCAAAAAAAATCGGCCTTTCCTTTCAAAGCGGCATTTGTCAGGGCTGTCCTGCATATATACAGCTTCTGAACGGCAGAACACGATTCCTTATATTCTGCTCCGAAAAGTTCCGGCCTCTATAATCTGCGGTTCAAGCACAATCCTGGTTCGATTCATCACCTTCCCGGCGATAAGTTCGGATATGCTTTTCATGGACTCCGCCGCAAAACTCTTGGCCGGCTGGTCCACGTACACAAGTTCAACATCAAAAATGTCAAAGGCATCATTCCTGTCAAAACAGGCCACTTCAAAATCCTCCGGTATGCTGTAACCGTTTCTCACAATTGCAGACATTCCCTGCACGGCAAGGGTATTGGTAGCAAACAGGAAAGCATCCGCGCCCCTTTCCACAGCCATCTTCACAATGGAGTCCACATGGGCGTCAGTATCATGGTGAGGCAGCCTGCCGATAATTATCTCATCAGCCAATCCTGCTTCCTGCATCGCAAGACGATAGCCATCCTCACGTTCCCTTATATTCGTCAGGGACATGGTATATGACAGCATCTCGATTTTCCTGCAACCTTTTGCAATAAGCCTGTAAGTGAGTTCATATGCAGTCCTGGCATTATTGAGGACAACTGAGTGCCCCGGATATCCTGATGTCTCACGGTCAATGAGAACCAAAGGTATGTTCCTGGCAATTATGCTGTCTATTATCTCGTCCGACCCCTCGCACGGAACTATTATAAGCCCGTCAACTCCCCTGCTTATGAACACGTCAACAAGCTTACCAAGCTTTTCCGAACTTTCATCCGTACTTCCGAACATGATTGAACATCCGCACTGCCAAGACTCATCTTCAATATATCTTGCAATCTCGGAGAAAAAAGGGTTCGAGATATCAGAGAAAATGACACCTATGGTGCCTGACTTTCCGTATTTGAGACTGCGCGCAGTGATGTTCGGCTGATAGTCAAGCTCTTTTGCGACTCTCAGTATATGAGCTGTCGTTTCTTTGTTGACGCGATACGCGGTCTTGCCTCCCCTGAGATTAGTCATGACAAATGACACCAGAGCCGTAGAAACTCCGGCCTCCCTGGCTATGTCCTTTATTGTCACCTTAGTCTTCATTTCAAGCAAAACTTAGTTTCATTCCATAGTCACGACTACTTCCGCCACAAATGTATAATAACGTTATAACAAATCCAAATTTTTCTTTCATTTTTTGTCTCCGGATGCTTCCCTCAAAAGCCCAACTTCGCACATTACCTTAATAATCAATAATTTGCAGAATACAACTCCCACCACAATCAGGGCACCAATTTTAGAAACACATTAATAACAAACCTATTGCACGGCACAAGGTCCCAAACAGAGCATATCTCTACACATTGGGAACCGCGCATTTACACAAAACACTATCTACCAATACAGTAGCACAATACAAGGTTCCGAACAGAACACATATCAGCACGTTGGGAACCGCTGTCTTGTCCTGAAATAGGTTTACCGATAATTGAACAATAAGTTGTTAGGACTT
>CAJUEK010000008.1:0-47116 GCA_910585445.1 uncultured Bacteroidales bacterium
TGTCCGTGATGTATTTCTTCGTCAGAGAAGAGGATGTCGAATTGTTTGACCGCATTTTGGACAATGTTGAGATAATTCCTCACGACCGTCAGTGACTTTCCTTGTTGTCTTGACGCAACAATTTTGTATTCCCTGCCGTCTCCATCAACGATGGCAGGGATATTTTATTATCCTACAGTTAACGGCAAGGAATCCCAAAAGTTCGCCGGCCTTCCGTATCTTGACTACGGCGCAAGGTTCTACCACCCGCTGTCTTCCCGCTGGACGACAATGGACCCGCTGGCGGAAAAGTATTATTCTGTCAGTCCGCATGCAGATTGCGTGAAACATGACAATAAACCGCCCGTTGGGAACCATGATGAATCATAACTCAAGGATAATCAATGTCTTGCAAAATCTTGAAGTTCCCAATGGGACATAAAAATGCACGTTGGGAACTTTGTATCCTTGACTCATTTGAAGCAAGGGGCTTACACTGGAACAGGCATCATGGATGCTTCGTGATTTATGGCAGATTTATAGCAGACGTGAACCATAGGGTAGAATATGGCAATCAAGAGGACTATGCCGTTCGGAAATATGGGATGACACAAAAATCTGCATTAAAACGGATTTAGGCTGCTCCAGATGTGTATCCCAACCTAAAATACCCATCAGAAATCCTGCATCCCGCCTTGCTGCATAACAGGGGGACGGGAAGGCAGAATTTTAGGCCGAATGTCGAATAAAAGCCGTATTTTTGCGGCACTAACTAAATCCAATAATAATGAAACGTTTTGCATTGCTGCTGATGGCATTAATGACGGTCTTGCCGCAGGCCTCACATGCCAAAAAGAAAAATGACGTACCTGCTGAACTCAAGGTCATGTCCTATAACATCAGGATGGGGGCTGCGAATGACGGCACGAACTCATGGCGTTACAGGTATCCGGCTACGGCACTTATGATAGAAGATCAGAAGCCTGACGTGTTCGGTGTACAGGAAGCCTTTGATTATCAGGTTCTTTTCATAAAGGAGAATTGCCGTGATTATGATTGCGTAGGAGTAGGACGTGAGGATGGCAAAAAGAAAGACGAGCACATGTCGATATTCTGGAACAAGAAAACTGTCAAGCTGATGAAGTGGGGCACTTTCTGGCTTTCAGAGACTCCAAAGAAGCCTTCAAAGGGGTGGGATGCTGCTTGCATCAGAACCGCTACCTGGGCCTTGATGAAATGCAAGAAGACTGGACGGATGTTCTATTATGTCAACACGCATCTTGACCATGTCGGGCAGGAGGCTCAGAAAAACGGCCTGAAGCTTATCGTGGACCGCATCGCTTCCATAAATCCGAAAGGCTATCCTATGGTTCTCACAGGAGATTTCAACATAACACCTGACAACAAGGCGCTTGTCGGACTGGATGCCGTCATGCAGAGCACAAGGAAGATAGCTGAAAAGACAGACAGCCTCGGCACATACAACGGATGGGGCAAGGCTAACGAGGTCATAGATTATATCTATTGCTCAGGCTTCTCAAAATGCGTTGAATATCAGACCGTGACCAAGAAATACGCCGACAGGGCATTTGTCTCAGACCACTATCCGATATTCGCACGACTCATTTTTTTATGACGTTATATTTTATGCCCATCTCTTTCAGCTCTTCAATGAACTGAATGCAGACGCATACACGGAATTTATGTGAAAGGAATTCTATATTCCATTTCTTTTCTGGATCATAGAGGAACATTGTGAGCGGAACGCCTCCCTTGTTCCTCTTTATCAGTTTCACAAGCCTCTCGCGGAACTCCGGGTTCAGCATAGGTGTCGAGATGCTTATCGAAAATCCCTTCACGAAGGTATCGGCAACATTGCCGAGCAGCATCATGTTCTTCGGCTTGAAAGCATAGTCAACCTCTTTGCCCTTAGCCCTCTCTTCTGGCTTTATATAGAACTTCTCCTCGATTGAGCCTTCGATGAAAAGGGCGGTGTGCGTCTTCTCATATTGCATGAAAGTCTCGTGGTCCTTTCCGAAGAAAGCAAATTCGTAGCTTCCGCCGTAATCTTCGACAGTCATCCTGGACATCGGCCGTCCTGTCTTTGTAAGTCCTTCCGAAGCACTTGTCACAAAGCCGGCGACATTAATCTTCCTTTTCTCCTTTTTGGCCTGGCATTCTGCTACGATTGCCGGAATGTCGCTTATCTGGCAGCTCGTGAAATTCTCAAGCTCAAAAGCAAAAGTGTCGAGCGGGTGTGACGACAGGTACATTCCCACAAGCTCCTTTTCATATTTCAGCTTCTCAAGAATGTCCTCGTCTCCCTGCATGGACGGAATCTCAGGTCTTTCCGGTTTCAGCTCCTCTGCCTCACCGAAAAGCGACACGGTACTGTCCATGCTGTCTTTCCTGTACAGGTCTCCGTATCGTATCAGTGTGTCCATGAATATGTCCCCTGACTTGCACGGTAGCTGGAACTGCTTGCGGCATATTCCGAAGCTGTCAAATGCACCGGAATGCAGAAGCGATTCGAAAGCCTTCCTGTTGACTGTTCCAGCCATCCTTTCCACGAAATCAAAGATGCTTTCGTACAGCCCGTTTTCCTCACGGTCAGCAAGAATGGCCTTCACAATATTGTCTCCGAAGCCTTTGATGCCGCCGAGCCCGAATCGTATCTCTCCGTGCTTGTTGACCGTGAAATGTGCGTCAGACTCGTTTATATCGGGGTTAAGCACCTTTATGCCGTTCTTCTTGCAGTCATCCATGATTTTCTTTATCTCGTCCATATTGGAGAGATTCTTGGAAAGGTTGGCTGCCTGGAACTCTGCGGGATAATGCGCCTTGAGCCATCCCGTCTGGTAGCTCACCCATGCATAGCATGTTGCATGTGACTTGTTGAAGGCATACTGGGCGAACTTTTCCCAGTCGGCCCATATTTTCATCAGCACTTCCTTCGGATGCCCGTTGTTGATTCCTCCTTCTATGAAGAGTCCTTTGAGGGAATCCAGAAGTGCCTTTATCTTCTTACCCATGGCTTTTCGGAGGGTATCGGCCTGGCCTTTAGTGAAGCCTGCAAGCTTCTGCGACAAAAGCATGACCTGCTCCTGATAGACCGTCACTCCGTAAGTGTCCTGCAGGAATTCCTCCATTTCCGGAAGGTCATATTCGACCTTCTCCGTGCCCTGCTTCCTGGCTACGAATGAAGGGATATAGTCCATAGGGCCCGGACGGTAGAGGGCGTTCATCGCGATAAGGTCTTCGAATCTGGTCGGCTGTAGTTTGATGAGCCACTCCTTCATGCCGGGAGACTCGAACTGGAACACGCTCGTGGTGTCTCCGCGTCCGTACAATTCGTATGTCAGCTTGTCGTCTATCGGAATCTTCTCTATATCGAACTCAAGGCCGAATCTTTTCTTGATATTGGCCTGGCATTCCTTTATGATGGAAAGGGTCCTCAGCCCGAGGAAGTCCATCTTGAGCATTCCGACCTCCTCTATGTAGTGTCCGTCGTACTGCGACACCCACACGTCTTCCCCAGTGGCCTTGTCGGCCGCCATGCTGATAGGTATGAAGTTGGTGAGGTCTCCACGGCCGATAATCATCGCGCACGCGTGCACTCCGGTCTGGCGTATGCATCCTTCAAGCTTCAAGGCATAATTCAGCACCTCCTTGACCTCAGGAGTGCCGTTTTCCAGCTCGTTCTTAAGCTCCGGAATGAGTTTGTAGCAATTCTTCAGGTTAGGCTTGTAGGATACCTCTTTCTTGTATTTCTTGAAAGTCTTTTTGACCTTTATCTTCTTGCCTTCGTTGTCCGGGTCGTCAATCTCCACTTCTTTTTCGATGAGCTTCTGGCCCTCCTGCAGCATATCGTTCTCCCCGAAAGGCTCTTCTGTGTCCTCCATCTGGGTAATAGGCTTGTCAGGAATCATCTTGGTCAGCCTGTTGGACTCATCTATGGACAGCCGGCTCACGCGCGCCACATCCTTGATGGCACTTTTTGCCGCCATCGTTCCGAATGTAATCACATGCGAGATATGGTCTTTTCCATATGTCTCCTCCACATATTTGAATGCCCTGTAGCGGCCGTCATCATCAAAGTCGATATCGATATCGGGCATGTTGATACGGTCCGGGTTGAGGAAACGCTCAAACAGGAGCTGGTATCTGATAGGGTCGAGATTGGTTATCTTGAGGCAGTAGGCTACGGCTGAACCTGCGGCTGAACCACGTCCAGGGCCTACGGATATGCCTTCAGCACGTGCAGCTGCAATGAAGTCCTGCACAATGAGGAAGTAGTCCGGAAAGCCCATCTTGCATATGGTCTTCAGCTCAAATTCAATCCTTTCCGCCTGCTCCTGCGTCAGGTTTTCACCATATCTCCAATGCGCTCCCTTATATGTCAGATGACACAGATAGGCCACGGACTGGCAAAATTCCTCACCACGCTCCGAGCCGTCCTTGTTGCACCGTCCTACATCAATTATATCCTTGTATTTTTCAAGATAGGTGTCTATATCCTGCATGAACTCATCCGCAATCTTGAACTTCGGAAGGATAGGGTCCTTGTCAATCTTGTACCCTTCGATTTTCTCCGCAACTTCAAGCGTATTGCTGATTACCTCCGGATGGTCAGGGAAAAGCGCGAGCATTTCCTCTGTGCTCTTCATGTATTCCTGCTGGGTATAGCGCATCCTGTCCGGGTCGTCCACATACACATTCGTAGTGAGGCAGATGAGCCTGTCGTGTGCAGGTCCGTCCTCTTTTCGCACGAAATGTATGTCGTTGGTCGCAACTACCTTTGTGCCTGTCTTTTCAGCAAGGAGGAAGATTCCGGCGTTGGCCTTCATCTGATACTCATATACTTCCAATGACTGTCCGGGAATTTCGGTCTTGTGAAGCTGCACTTCAAGATAATAGTCGTCCCCGAACACTTTCTTGTGCCATTCGATTGCCTTTTCGGCACCTTCCATGTCATCGGCAAGGATGCATCTTGGCACTTCACCGGCTATGCATGCCGAACAGCAGATGATGTCCTGCGAATATTTTTCAACTACCTCGTGCGATACCCTCGGCTTTCCGTAATACATTCCCTCGATATGTCCGGTGGAGACAATCTTCATGATGTTCTTGTATCCGTTGTAGTTTTTCGCAAGGAGTATCATATGGTAGTATGACCTGTGGTCCTTGTCCTTGAGCGTGTGGTCGTAGTGCTTTGTCACATAGATTTCACACCCGAGTATCGGTTTCACGTCAGGATACTTTCCGGCTGCCTTCATGAATTCCTTTACTCCGTACATGTTTCCGTGGTCTGTTATCGCCAATGCGGGCATTCCGAGCTCGGATGCACGTGCGAACAGGTTGCCTACGGACGACTGGCCGTCAAGAATGGAGTATTGGGTGTGTACGTGAAGATGGACGAAGGACATTATTTATGCTTGCTTTTTTATGTTAGGCCCGCCACTGGTTTCCGCATGGCTGAGCGGATTTTCAAGACGGTCGGCAAAGTTATGCAAAAAGCCTTTACATGTCAATCAAAAAAGAATCCCTCCGATTCTACATGCTGAGAATCAGAGGGATAATTTATCAACAGAAGCTGTGATTATTTGTCAGCTTTCTTTTCAGCTTTTTCAGCAGCTTTCCTGGTCACGTCAAACATGATAGGAGTTGCGATGAAGATTGATGCATAGGTACCGATGATGATACCGAGAATCAATGCCACTGCAAGTCCCCTGATAACTTCTCCACCGAAAATGGCGATTGCGAGCATGGTCACCAGAGTCGTGAGTGAGGTGTTCATTGTACGTGAAAGAGTGCTGTTGAGGGCCTCGTTCACATTCTTCCTCAAGTCTGCCTTCGGATGAAGCTCCTTGTATTCACGGATACGGTCGAAAATCACCACTGTATCGTTGATTGCGTAACCGATGATGGTAAGGATTGCCGCGATGAATGTCTGGTCGATGTCAAGGCTGAATGGAAGTATTCCTGAGAAGAGAGAGAAGAAGCCTATCACGATTATGGCCGTGTGGGCAAGTCCTGCAACTCCTCCGAGTCCCCATGTCCATCCTCTGAATCGGAACGCGATGTATGCGAAGATTACGAAGAGGGCGATTACCACGGCGATGATTGCATCCCTTGTGATGTCGTTTGCGATGGTAGGACCCACTTTGTCAGAGCTGATGATACCGTTAGGGTTGTCCTGGGTAGAAGTGAATTCATCCAAGGTTATTCCGTTGGTAAAGAAACCTTTCAAAGCGTTGTAGAGGATGTTTTCAACCTCAACGTCAACGTCTGTCGATTCCTGCTCAACCTTGTATGTAGTGGTAATCTTCATCTGGCTCTCGCCTCCGAACTGCTTGATTTCTGCAGCCGCATTGTCAACGCTTTCGTCATTTGCCGCAGCATTGTCGAATGCGTCGTTTACTGCTGCGCGGATTGCCTCAGCGTCAACAGGCTGGTCGAACCTTACTACATATGTACGTCCTCCTGTGAAGTCAACACCGTATGAGAATCCTTTGGTGAAGATGGATACGAGTGACACGAGGATGATTGTTCCGGACACGATATATGCAATCTTCTTCTTGCTGATGAAATCGAATGAAGTGTTCTGGAGGAAGTTCCTTGTAGCCTTGTTGTCGAAGGCGATTTTCTTGCCTCTTGAAACCCTGTCGTCGAAAATAAGCCTTGTGACGAAGATTGAAGTGAGGACAGATGTTATGATACCGATGATGAGTGTGGTAGCGAATCCCTGTACAGGGCCTGAACCGAACACGAAAAGAACGATACCGGTAAGAAGGGTAGTTATCTGTCCGTCGATGATGGCTGAGTAAGCGTTAGAATATCCGTCTGCAATGGCCTTGCTGAGACCCTTTCCTGCGCGGAGCTCTTCCTTGATACGCTCATAGATGATGACGTTTGCGTCCACGGCCATACCGAGTGTCAGGACGAGACCTGCGATACCTGGGAGAGTGAGGACGGCTCCGAATGAAACGAGAGTTCCGAAAAGAAGCAGCACGTTGCAAAGGAGGGCCACGTCAGCCACCAGACCTGCACCCTGATAGAAGAGAACCATGTAGATGAGGACGAGAACGAATGCGATGATGAATGAAATCATACCGGCATTGATGGACTCGGCTCCGAGTGAAGGTCCTACTACCTGCTCCTGGATGATTGTTGCAGGTGCAGGGAGCTTACCTGACTTGAGGACGTTTGCAAGGTCCTCAGCCTCTTCGAGTGTGAATTTACCTGAAATCTCTGAGCTTCCGCCTTCGATTTTGCCGTTTACGGTAGGATATGAGTAAACCATTCCGTCGAGCACGACAGCAATCTGCTTTCCGATGTTGTCACCGGTCATTCTTGCCCAGATGCCTGCGCCTTCACCGTTCATTGACATTGATATGTGAGGGTTTCCGCCTGAGTTGCCGTACTGCACGCGTGCGTCAGTGACTGCGCCTCCGTCAAGAGGGGCCTTTCCGTCAGCTGATGCCACCTTGATGGCCACGAGCTCGAAGATGTTTTCTCCGGCAGCTGAAGGCTTAACTGTCCACAAAGGCCTGAATTCAGGAGGGAAGCACTCCCTTACCTGAGGCATTGCGAAGAACTTGTTGATTTTTGCAGTGTCTGTATAGTGTGCATATCCGAGACATGCGCTCTTGTACTGTGCAGGCTCGAGAACTGCGAACAGAGGGTTGTTCTTCTTCCACTCTGACTCCATCTTTGCCTCGTTCTCCTTGTTGCGGAGCTCTTCAGCGAGGAGTGAATCGGTCTCTGCTACCGGAGCTGCGTCAACTGCCTGAACGCTCTCCTGCTCATCTGCAAGGATGGTTGCGAGACGTCCGTTGGCCTCCATGAGGTAGCCCTGGAGCTCAGTATTGTCGTATGTCGGCCAAAATTCGAGTGAAGCGGTTCCCTGGAGGAGCTTTCTTACACGCTCAGGTTCCTTCACGCCCGGAAGCTCGACGAGGATGCGTCCGCTGTTTCCGAGTTTCTGGATGTTAGGCTGTGTCACACCGAAACGGTCGATACGGTTTCTCAATACGTTGAATGAGTTTGCGATTGCGCTCTCAGCCTCGCTCCTGATTACGTCGATGACCTGTGCATCAGAAGATTCTGGACCGATTTTGCCCACCATGTCGAAAGTACCGAACACCTGTGCGAGCGGCATGCCGTTTGAGGTCTCTTTCCACGCGTCTGCGAAGAGCGTGATGAAATCTTCCCTTGAATCAACGCTGCGCTGTTTAGCAAGAGCGATTGCATTGGTGAATTCCGGAGTCGAGTTGTGGTTTGAGAGAGCCTTCACGAGATCCTCAAGCTGAACCTGGAGCATCACGTTCATACCTCCCTTGAGGTCAAGGCCGAGGTTGATTGATTTTGCCTTGATGTCCTTGTAAGTGTAACCGAAATACACCTTCTCTGTTGAGATGGAATCGATATACCTCCTGTTCTCCACTTTCCTGATTGAGTCAAGATAGAAGGCATGGTCCGCTTCATTGACTTTGGCGAAAGCGGCTGAATGCATTGCGGCCTCTGCCTTTGCTTCTGCATATCTTACGGCCCTCTTCTCCTGGACAGTTGTCACCAGTGTGAATGAGAGCTGCCATATTGACGCAAGAGCGAGCAGGACAGCCACAAATCTGATAGCACCTTTACTTTGCATAATGTTTATTGAATTTAATGATATTTGTTATCAATTCATGCGGTATTGTACGGAGACTGTGCCACATACATACCGCAAATAGGGCACAAATTTACGATTTTTTTCTTATAAACGAAGTTTCTGTAAATATTTCTTATTTTTGTAGGCTGAAATAGAGAGTTGATTCTGAAATGGGGAGGTTTTCGTGCTTCTTTAAAATGATTCCGGCATTTGTGCTTTGTTGCAGTTTTGCCGGTAATGCTTACGCGCAGACACACATCGCCGACAGCCTTGTGAGTCTGGGTGATTCTTTGCATCGTGCCTACAGGTTTGCAGAGGCGCACGGGACTTATCTTGAGGCTCTGGGCCACATGAGCCAGAGGGACTCAACGGACTCTTCCGCGGTATTTTCCGTGAATGAGCGTATCTTGATGGCTGAGAACGGCAGGAATATGGCACGCTTCGCAAGAAAACCGAAGGTGATTGACAGGCGCAGATTCTCTCTTGAAGATTTTTTCCTGTATTATCCACTTGAGGACCGCAGCTGGAGAAGCATTCCCAATCAGCTTGACTCTTCTGCTTCTGACGGGCTTGTGCGTGCCCTGTATGCGCCTGAGTGGGATGATGCCATTCTTTTTTCCGCTCCTGACGGCAAGGGTGTGAGGAATATTTGTCTGACGGAGTTTGAGGACACCGTGTGGACGGCTCCTGTGCTGGCCGGTGAGGCGGTCACTTCCGGCTCTGGTGAGATTTATCCGATGTTTTCTCCTGACAGGAAAACCATGTATTTTGCCTCGCGCGGATTTTACGGCATAGGCGGATATGACCTTTATATGTCGGAGTGGGATGCAGAAAAGGGGGAGTGGGCTGCTCCGCGCAACATGGGATTCCCGTATTCATCTCCGGCAGATGATTTCCTGTTTGTAAATTCGGAGGACGGACAATACAGCCTTTTTGCGTCAAATCGTGAATGCTCGCGGGATAGTGTGTTTGTTTATGTGCTTGAATATGAGGAATATCCTGTTCATGTCCCGGTTGAAGAACCGGATTCGCTGCTTGCCTTGTCCCGTCTTGAGCCTTTGAGGAGCAAGGCTCCGCGCCGCGATGAGACTGATTTCCCTGATAATGACCTGACGCGCAAATATATGGAGAGGATGGCGCGTGTGCGCTCACTGCGTGATTCCATTTCTGACCTGTCTTTTTCTCTTGAGGAGTTGAGGACCGAATATGCTTTCGGCAATGATGCTGAGGAGAGATCCGCCATTACGGAGCGGATTCTTCGTCTTGAATCCGAGCTTCCGCGTCTGCAGGATGTGCTTGACAGGGCAAATGTGGAACTTCGTGACGTTGAGATGGAGTTTCTCAAGAAGGGCGTTTTCATAGACCCGGATTTGGGTGACGGCAGCGTATCTGAAGATTCTCCGATGGAGGGGTATGAGTTCAGTCGAAGGTCTGCCGGAGCTCCTCTTGATATAGAAGTGGCCAGTCCTGAGGAGAAGTTTGACTATACGTTTATGGTGCTTGAAGAGGGACGTCTGGCTGAAGAGCAGTCTCTTCCGCAGGGAGTTGTGTATCAGATACAGATGTACGGAAGTGCCAAGAAGGCTGCCGTAAAGGATTTGCGCGGGCTTAGTCCGGTTTATGAGAGCCGCTCACCATCAGGCCTTTATATTTATAGGGCCGGGCGGTTCGCTTCTTTTGCTCAGGCGGCCGCAAGTGTTGAGGCAGTACGCCGCCAGGGATTCCGGAGCGCTTATGTGACTGCCTGTATTGACGGAAAGGATGTTCCGGTGTCGAAAGCCCGTGCAATTGAGGCTTCCAGAAGCAGCGCCCCTCTGCTTTATCAGGTGAGGATTGAGCCTGTATCCGGTGAACTGGACCCGTCTCTTGCGGCAGGAATCGTTGAGAGGGCTTCCGGGAAGGATATAGCGCGGACTGAGACGGAGGAGGGCATTGTGATATTCATGGCCGGTCCTTTCAATGACAAAGCTGCGGCTGATGCTCTTGCTGCGTTTGTATCCGAGTCTTCGGATTGTGATGTTTCTGTGGAATTGTTTGGAAGTGAGCTGACAAATAAGTAAATTTGACGGCTATGGAAATAATCGTGATGCTCATTCTGGTCGGCCTTGTGCTGATCTTTGCTGAAATCCTCATAATCCCCGGAGTGGGTGTTGCCGGGGTGCTCGGTCTTCTTTCGCTGGCCGGGTCGTGTTTTTATGCATTCTATGAATACGGAAATGTAACTGGTGCGCTGGTGACTGCCGGAAATGCCTTGCTTCTGATAGTGATGACCATATATGTGCTCCGTGCCAAGACATGGAAACGGTTCACTTTGCATACGAACATTGATTCTAAGGCAGTCCCTTCCGGTGCTGTGCTTTCTGTCGGGGACAGGGGAGTTACTGTGACCCGGCTCGCTCCTATGGGGACGGCCCGTTTTGCGGATGAGTCTGTGGAGGTGACTGCATTGGAGGGCATGACAGGGCCTGGCGTTGAGGTGGAAGTGGTGCTGATTGATGATAACAAGGTGTTTGTCAAGCCGGTAGAGGATGATTTTTGAGTTGTTCCTGTGAAAACTTATAATTAAATGATATGGATGTTATGATTTTTGTCTGGGCTGCGGTTGCGATTGTCGGCCTTGTTGTTTTTCTCTGGTTTTTCCCTGTGACCCTGTGGTTTCAGGCTCTCATTTCCGGAGTAAGGATTTCGCTGATACAGCTGGTGCTTATGCGCTGGAGGGGAGTGTCTCCGAATACTATCGTCATGGCAATGGTTACCGGAACAAAGGCCGGACTGAAACTGTATGCCAATGAGCTTGAGGCGCATTATCTGGCAAAGGGAAATGTGACCAAGGTTGTCAATGCCCTCATTTCTGCCGACAAGGCAAATATTTTCCTCGATTTCAAGATGGCGGCTGCAATTGATTTGGCCGGACGTGATGTTTTCGAGGCTGTGCAGATGTCTGTCAATCCGAAGGTAATCAATACTCCTCCTGTGGCGGCTGTAGCAAAGGACGGAATCCAGCTTATTGCCAAGGCGCGTGTAACTGTACGTGCGAACATCAAGCAGCTTGTCGGAGGTGCTGGTGAAGAGACCGTGCTTGCAAGAGTGGGCGAGGGCATCGTTTCGTCAATCGGTTCGGCTGAGAGCCACAAGCTTGTGCTTGAGAATCCTGACAGCATATCCAAGGTTGTGCTCAATAAGGGACTTGATGCCGGCACTGCCTTTGAGATTCTTTCAATTGACATTGCTGACATAGACATCGGAAAGAATATAGGTGCTGTCCTGCAGATGGATCAGGCCGAGGCAGACAAGAATATAGCCCAGGCGCGTGCGGAGGAAAGGCGTGCGATGGCCGTGGCTTTGGAGCAGGAGATGAAGGCGAAGGCCCAGGAGGCCCGTGCGAGAGTCATTGAGGCAGAGGCAGAGGTTCCCCTTGCAATGGCAGAGGCTTTCCGCAACGGCAATCTCGGCATCATGGATTACTACAAGATGAAAAATATCCAGGCAGATACTGAAATGCGAGAAAATATTGCAAAACAATAAATAATTAGTATCTTTGCAGTCCCAATTGACTGAATTGGCCAGTTTTCTTCAGGAAACAGGTGCTTCCGCAAGCCACGCGGCTGTAACCGGCCTCATTCAAGGGATATTGGTGAGATGGGTGAGTGGCTGAAACCAGCAGTTTGCTAAACTGCCGTACGTAATTACGCGTACCGGGGGTTCGAATCCCCCTCTCACCGCAAGAAATCACAGCTGCCGGTCGATGACCGGTGGCTGTTTTCGTTTTTACTGAGCCGAGCTTGCTCGTGCGCAGTAAAAACGAAAACAGCCAAGTGTGCAAAGCACACGCAGCTGTGATTTGTCGCAAGGGCCCCCGCGGCAGCGGTAAGGGATGTCGGAGCAAAGCGACGAAATCCGCAGGCATAAAGACAATCTTCTGATTCCGCTCTGCCCATCAGGGCGAGTCTTCAGACGGCTTGTCCGGCTGAAGTCTTGACCGGGGCTTTCATTATCTATTCCGAAAAGTTATATTTGTATGTTAATACTGCAACTGTTTTAGATGATCAGGAACCTATATTGAGGAATTAGAGTCCAAGATTACTGAACTCCAGAGGGAACTGTCCAAGAAAGAGCAGAAGATGATCCTCTCTAGAGAGGAAAACAAGAGGATTGCACAGGAGGTAAGAAAGGAGGAAGTAATAGCTATTATTTACAAAAGATCCGTTAAGACTGAGGCTGAAAATAAGCGTCTGAGGCAACAGTATAAGGAGGTCGTGAATCAGTTGTGTCAGAAGATTTTGGAAATTGAGGATCTCCGAGATAGATTGAGTAAAATTGATTCTTAAGATATCAAAATTATACTTTGTTAGTTCGTTGAAAGATTTTTGTAAAAAGAAGTTTTATAACATACTGATTATTAGGAATAAAGCAAGAATATTTGAAAGACGGATATATTTGGAGATGAAACTTTCAATAAGTATCTTTACGCTGTCAGAAACCATAATTACCTAATTACTATGAAACTGCTTGTTGTCTATAAATATGTCGTGGCGATATTGCTTTTATGTACATCTTGTTCCAATTACAAGACAGAACTAAAAGATGTTGAGTCATATATTAATGAACGTCCAGATAGTGCGTTAGCTTTCTTGCAATCTATTGATATATCTTCAGTGACGGGGAAATCTGTTAAAAATCACTATTACTTACTGTTGGCGCAAGCGAAGGATAAGTGTTTCATTGATGAAACCAATGATTCGCTTATGTTACGTGTTGTGGATTATTATAAGAGTAAAAATGATTTCAATAAATTGTTTTGGTCGTATTATTATCTTGGAAGAATACAGCAGAATGACCATAGGTATAATGATGCTATATATACATATATGGAGGCAGAGCAATTATTGAGTCATATAGAAGATGACTATGCGAAAGGACTATTGTACTCTCAGATAGGCGTCTTATATAATAACAATTTGGATTTTATAAAGGCATTGCAATCATTTGAGTTAGCTTATGATAATTATTGTAAAGCAGATAAAGTAGCTCATCAAAATTATGCAAAATTAGACATAGGCAATGTTTGTTATAGACTAGAACGGTTCTCAGAGGCTGAGAAGTCTCTTTGTGAGGTATTATCTTGGGCGTCATATAATGAAGATTATCAATTGTGTCGAGATATAGTTGAGATCTTATGTCTTGTTTACGAAGCAGATAATAATGTAGAGTCATTGCATAATTTATTGGATCATCATTTATCTCAACAGAATGATGGGACGCTAATAATGAATATGGCAAAGGCCTACTTGTCGGCATTGAGCGGTAATTACTCTGAGGCTCACATACAAATTGAATCCTCTTGGCATCTGTTGCAGAATCCAACAGATAGCTGTACATTATACCATATGGGGTATATTGTGAATAAGATGCAAGGGGATTATAAAGAAGCCTTGAGAATGCACGAATCTCTTTTTGAACTTCAGGATGACATTGTTCGTGATGCCCTTCAGAAGCCTTTGCAGTCTGTTCAAAATGATTATTTCAAGGAAAAGGCAGCATATAATGAACAATTACTCGAAAGTAGCAAATATAGATTTGCTTTGGTGTTAATCATAGCAATATGTGCTATAATCTCATTGATGTTATTATACCGTCAGCGAATTGAGAATAAGGAGAATAAAATCAGTTCCTATATTAATTTAGCAGATGAATTGCTATCTTCTTTGGAAGTTACTCAAGGCAAGTTGGATATAGCCTCTTCGGAAAAGGATTATCAGGATACATTGCTAAAAGAAATGTCCAGTCAAATCGCTATATTGTTTTCAAAACAATACGAATTACTTGATAAGTTGAGTAATACATATTACGAAACTCACGGAAGTCATAGAGACAAGGAAGCTATTTATCAGCAGGTTAAGGATGAGATTGAGAACTTTTCAACCAATAAAAGATGCATTGCGCAATTAGAGAAAATTGTAAATGAGTATAAGGGTAATGTGATGGCGATACTTCGTGCAGAGATGAAAGAACTCAAGGAGGTGGATTTCAGGTTTCTTTGCTTCTTGTTCGCAGGCTTTTCTGCAAAAGCAATCAGTGCTTTTACAGGTGATTCTACGGCTAATATCTATATGAAAAAAGGACGTTTAAAAAACAAAATATCTATGTTATCCCCTGAAATTTCGCAGAATATTTTATCTAAATTGATGTAATTAATTGATTGTTAACGATATACAAAATTTTATACATTGGTATTGAATGCTGGGGGGGGGTAAGTGTTTGAGTATCAATGTTTTGTGGTGAGATTAGGCTCCCTGTTAGATTTTTAAATCTAATAGGGAGCCTAATCCATTAATATACAGATATTTATGGTAAGAGTTTGTTTGTCGGATAGTTCTTCAATTATATACGATTATAGTTTTAGAGTCTATAATTTTGTAGAACACAAAATGGAGGAATAGCTATGAAACTAAAATCAGTCATCGGGTGTATAATTACCTGTCTTTTATTTACTTCGCCGGTTCTCTCTATGAATCTGAGAGATACAAAACCACAGCAAGATGTTCTACAAGTACCTATGTAGCAACGTGCTGGGATAATTTGTAGTAACATATTTGATAATAAAGGTTATGAAAAATATTATAGTTATATTTGTTCTTTCGGTAATGTTCGTTTCATGTATACAGGAGAGTGATGAAATTACCGATACTTCTTTAAGTCCTTCAGATAGAGTTGTTGAATTAACAACAGACTGCGGACTTACTGTGTGTGCGTCACCATTGGACTCAAAGGCTCTGGATGCGCCTATTCAAACATATGAACTCAGCGTTCTAGATAAAGTTGGAACACCAATAGCAACAGGTACTCTTGTATTGTATGAGCTAGAAAATGAAATTAAGGAATATGTTTATTCTGATACAGGTGAGTTGCTTTTTACTTGTATTAGTAAATCAGACGGTGCAGAAGATGTTGTGGCGTATAATGAACAAATTGAGACGATGGCATTGGATGCAAGTCATGGGTTTAGAAAACGTGGAGAAAAGTATTTTGCTTGCGTGTCTCGTGTTTCTGATGAATTTATCAAATCATATGAAGAGACTCAACATCGTGTTGTTCAAAGATTGGTCGATGATTTATTGGTTGCTGGTGCGGCTTTATATGTTGGAGTTGTGGGTTGTACAAAGTATGAAGATGAATCGCTGTAAAAAAGTATACAAGTATGGATAAAATAACAAAACGTGCAACAATTTTATTAGTAGCGTCTCTGCTAATTAATGGTTTTGTAACAAGTGTCGCATGTATTCCTTTGGCTTTTGCCGTATACAATATAGTGAGAGTGTTGACTGGAGAGAATAATAGGAATACAAAGGTGCCAACAATTGAAATTTCTATTATTGTTCTTTTGGTTTTGTGCATAATTTTTGCGATTGTAACTGTTTTAACAGCAACTCCGTTTAAAGAGTTTTTTGGTTTTTAGGCTTATTAATTGTGATACATGTCAGCTACTATAACCAAAGAAATATAAGTAGATGCTTCCATATATCCATGACTATCAAAGCTGCTGACTGTCAGCAGCTTTGAATCTCTTTATCCTAAGCGAATCTGGTATTTACGGTGTAAGCCTCCGAAGAAGACCCTATGCAATGAACGGATCCCTCGGTTTATGTGTCTTGAAAAAGAAAAGGTATTCAGTGAGGGCTGAATACCAATCCGTTGTTTCTCTTTTGCCTTTCGGCTCATACATTATGTGACAAAGGTAGCTAAACTTTTCAATATCACAAACTTTTGTCAAATTATATTCCTCAGAAACCCATGACCTCATTTGCCTTGACCAGTCCAGCTTGAGAGATGTACTTTACAACTATGAACTACGCCTGGTTCTTTTTTCGGTGCTCATTGTACATGAGTGCTTTGGCCTCTCTTTGAGCGCCTCTGCTGACGCATCAGTGAAACAGCTGTCAAAGCAATAGGAGCTGTTTGGGCAGTTGTTTCTTAAAGCCTGCTTGTGCCCCATGGCATGAACTGCGTGCGCACTTTTGTGAAACCTCATGCCGCGGCTAGCAAGATTCAATGGAAAAACGGTAAAAATCTGCCCTCTTTTTTAAACCGTTTTTGATGAATGTACCGGCTCAGTGTAAAATGGACCTGACAACAAATTTCAGCCATGGCCCGAGAGAGAGCCGAGGAAAATTGCCGCAAAACTGACAATTGGTCAACTTTTGCAGAGAGACCGCTCATGGCATGACGAATCGGCAGGTGGAATCCGTGGGCATGGAATCAATCTTGATTGCAGGAATCAGAGCCGGAAGGAACTTTCTTCTTTTCTCTATAAATGTTCAGGCATGATGTAAATATGGCCATAAATACGCCGAAGATGAGAACCTCTTTTATTGAAGGTGCCGTCAGTTCTTTGTCAAATAGTTCCCATATTGTCGAAACAAGCCAATATGTCACTGAATATATTACAGTTAGCATTAATGTGGTCAATGTGTGCCTGAGGATGTTTTTGGCTTTGGGATTCATATGCTTAGCTTGAAATGTTGTTATGAAGTTTTGTGGTTATTTATTGAAGCGGCTATTTGCTGCTGCGCCTTAAGGTGAATGACGGATATTCTCCTGCAATCAATCCAGGGAGAACTCCTGCGTGGAATGAATGGTCCATCCTGACCTGATCTGTGACGAATCCGTCAAAGACAATGTTTTCATATTGGTAGTTCCTGATTTTCTTTAATATTCGTCTTAACTCTTTTGGTTTAAGTTTTTGCCCGATATAACAATGTACCTGCATACCGGTGTATCCGAGAAAGGATTTGCCGTATTTGGCTCTGTCTTTTTTGCCCAATACGATATATTCGGCCGTTTGCAGCGTTACGGAATGAACTTGTGGTGTATCATGTCCGGCTTGTTGTCCTGTGCGTGGGTGAGCGGCATGATGCCGAGGAATAGTGCAGTCAGGATGACAAGGAATTTGGTTGCTGCAGAAGTCATAGTTTATAGTTTTTGTCAAGGCAAAAATAAAAATTTTAAATTTGCTATGCAATTCAAAAAATGGTAAAATGATAGAAGAAATGTTGAGGCTTTTGGTGCCTGAGAGGTTCATGTCGGACAGCAAATACCGCGAAGGGCATGTCAGAATCATCAATGCATTGCCTGGCAGACGGATTTTGGGATTACATGTTCCTGAAATGAAGTCGCTTGCCAAAGAATTGGCGGGCAGTGATGATGCTTTGGAGATGATTGCAGGGTTCGAACGGGAGGCGGTTGCAGAGCGGAATGAAGGTGGAACGGGATGCCGGAGCAGGCTGTCTTATGAGGAGACGGTCGTGTGGGGACTTATGATAAATTATGTCAAAGTGCCGTTGGACATGCGTCTGGAGCTTGTCCGTAGATATGTGCCATATATGGACAACTGGGCTGTGTGTGATTTGTTTGACAGTGCGGCCAAATGGGTTAAGCGGGAAAGAAAGAACAATTCCGGAATGCTTTGGGACTTGCTGTGCGGGTATTTTGCTTCTGACAGGGAGTTCGAGGTGCGTTTTGCTGTAGTTATGGCTATGAGCTATTTTATTGATGAAGAGTGGCTTCCCGAGATTTTCCGGCAGTTTGACCGTCTGGATTTCGGGGCGATAAGCTCTGAATATATTTCTTCAAGGCAGGCGAAGGCATTGGCTTCCAAAGGAAAGGATCAGATGGAGAGCGTGAAGGGAGTCGCCCTGGGTGAGCCTCCTTATTATGTGCGCATGGCGGTGGCATGGTGCCTTGCTACTGCCCTTGCCAAGTTTCCTGATATGACCAGGGCTTACATGAAGACTTCGGCTCTGCCGGATGATGTGCGGAAATTGTATGCCCGAAAGGCCCGTGAGTCGTTCCGTACACGTGATGTGTCTCCCTTTTGATGCGTTTCTGTACAAAAACATGAATTTCTTGCAACATTCCGTGACCTCCTTCAGTCAAATATATGACCTTTCGGTTAAGCCGAATCCAATCAAACTTGTTTGAATTTGTGAGGCGGAAGAAAGTAATGCGATAGCGCCCCTTTCTGTTAAGCCAACCAAATGAAGTGGTCCGGGAGACAGTTCACAAGTGAAGTATAATATAAATGAAAAGATTATGGTAAAATTAATGCCTTTTATCGTCTGCATCGCAGTTTGCTGCGTGCTGCCTGTAATGTGTGTCTGGCTAATTACAAGGGCAAAGACCAAAGCGGTCAACAAGAAAATGGATGTCCTCATCAAGGCCATTGAAAACGGGGCCGAGATTGATCCGAACTTTTTTGAGAATATGGAGAGTGAGGAGAAGTCCAAGAGAAAATTGACAGAGAGCCTGAATGCTGGTGTCATGCTTACGCTTATGGGGATTGGCTTCATCTTGTTTGCTGCATTGGATTTTTATTCTTTCTCGCAGTGGGGATATCTGGTCGGTGTCATTCTGCTTTGCGTCGGGATATCGAGCCTTGTGACATTCTTCTTCGGACTCAAATATAAGGCGCCTGAAAAGCCTTCTTGCGGGCAGACGGACGGGAACGAATAGATTTAGTCTTGTGACACGCGGACAATTCATAGAAATGGTAGCTCAGGAGCAGGAATCTTTGAGGAGGTTCCTGCTTATGCTCTGTTGCGGAGATTCTTCACGTGCCGATGACATAGCACAGGAGGCATTGCTGAAGGCCTATCTTTCTTTCGGGAAGTTTGAAGGACGTTCGCGTTTTTCTACATGGCTTTTCCGGATAGCGTACAATTGCCATTATGACAGTCTGCGCACGGATGGACGCCGTGCCTGTGAACCTCTCGAATGCCTAAGGTCCTGCGATATTGATGATGAGGCATCAGTTGCGGACAGGCGGTTCGCCTATCAGGATCTGTATCAGGCAATCGGGATGCTTTCCGTGCAGGAACAGGCTGTGATTCTGTTGTTTTATATGGAGGAGAAATCCATAAAGGAAATAGTAGGAATTACCGGAATGCCTTCAGGTACTGTGCGCTCCTGTCTTTCACGTGGCAGGGCGCATCTGAAGGTTTATCTTGAAAAAACAATGTGATATGGTGACGGAAAAAGAAATAAGAAAGTTTTTTATGCAGAACAGGCCCTCTGTCCCGGTAGATGACGGGTTTATGGAGGATCTTGTGCGTCAGATTGACCTGCTTCCGGTTCCTGCTTCCCTGAGCGGTAAGGATGACGCGGCATGTCAGGAAAAAATATTGAAGATAATGGACATGTCTGCCAAGAAAAAGGAAAGTGACCGCCGCCATGCCATAGCCGTGGCTACGGTGTCCGTGATATGTGCAGTCCTTTCTTTGGCTTTGATTTCATTGCTTCCGGAAGTGAAGGTTCAGGCTCCGGAGTATGAGTCCGTCTTCGTGGTGCTCAGATATATGGTGGCAGGCGCGGTTGGTCTATTTGTCATGGCCGTGTCTGTGCGCCGCAGCAATTTGTCCTCAATCTGAACGGCTTTATTCTGGCTTGTGCCGGGGCATGGACAATATACTGCACAAGCCTGATTGCCTCTTTCGCCAAAGCGCAGGGCGGCAAACCTATGACAATTTCAGAGTGAGGGCTATGAAGTCCTCTACCCCGAGGCGTTCAGGCCTGAGGTCGAACACGGGGTCTGACACAAACTCGGCCTTTTGCGCGTCGTCCAATCCTTCACGGGCGGCCTTTTCAAGTATCATCGCTTTCAGGGAATTTCTGAGTGTCTTTCTGCGCTGGTTGAATCCAGTCTTAACCACAGCCTTGAACATTTTTTCATCACAGCCGAGACTTGTCCTTGAGTTGCGCACCAGTCTTATTACTGCTGACTTTACCTTCGGAGGCGGATTGAATGCGCCTTCACCTACTGTAAACAGGTATTCGATGTCATACCAGGCCTGCAGCAGCACCGAAAGAATGCCGTATGTCTTGGTCCCCGGCTTTTCGGCTATCCTTTCAGCCACTTCTTTCTGTATCATGCACACAACCTGCGGCACCTGCTCCTTATATTCAAGAATCTTGAAGAAAATCTGTGAGGAGATGTTGTACGGGAAGTTTCCGATTACGCAGAATTTCTCCGGAAAGAATTTTTCGAGCCTGAGCTTGAGAAAGTCTGCCTCAAGAAGCCTTCCGTTGACCTGCGGGAAATGTGTGAGCAGGTAATTTACGGATTCACTGTCTATCTCGACCATCTTCATGTCAAGGTCCGGCCTCTGCAGCAGATACTGTGTCAGGACTCCCATTCCGGGGCCGATTTCCAGTGTGGGCACAGGTATGTGCGGAGCTGTCTGAGGCTCTTGTGTATCAAGTGATTCCGCAATGCGCTGCGCAATCGAAAGGTCTGTCAGAAAATGCTGGCCCAAGGCCTTCTTGGCTCTTACTTCCATAGGTAAAAAGTAACAATTTGTTATAGCCTGCAAAGATAGCTGATATATGTGGCTATTGTTAGTTTTTGCAGAAAAAAAAGAACATCGTATTTGTTTTTTATATAACTTTAAAAGGTTTTTTGTTGCGCTTTCTCATGCTTCTTGTGTGAACACCAATTATAAATATTGTATTATGAAACGTTTTTTCCCATTATTGCTGTGCTGTGCACTCCCCTTATATAGCGGGTGCGGCGAAGTGGCGAAGGATGAAGTCGCGGATGTGGTCTTGGTATCACAGGATGCGGTTGCCTTCGCGGAAAACGGCGGGACTGCGACCATTTCAGTCGCATGTCCTTCAGACTGGTCCGGAGACTGTCCTGAAAGCTGGCTGAAGCTCGAGCAGTCACACGAGTCTCTGGTGATGACGGCTGAGCCTAATGTCACCGGAAAAAAGAGGGTCGCTTCCGTCCTTCTTACAAATGGAGCCTCGAGCAAGGAGATAAAGGTTACCCAGGCTTGGTCTTCCGAACTTGTGCAGCTTTATGCCAATTCCCCTGAATCTGTGAAAATGGATTCTGAAGGTGATGTGTTCGCATTCTCTGTGTCATCAAATTCTGACTGGACCATAACTCAGTCTGATTCATGGCTTTCTGTGGAGCCGGACTATGCTTCGGGACTGGTCAAGGTCAGTGCCGATGTAAATGAGGGAGATACGAGGACGTCGTCATTAGTGATAAAGGCGGGAACCGCAGAATCAGAGAAATCGGTTACAATCAATATATCGCAGATTTCAAGAGAGGAGAACCCTTATTTGCGTATGCTCGGGTATTTCGGTCTTTATGCCGAGAACTGGTATTATCAGAGACAGCCGCTCGGAAATGCGGGAACAGCTTCACACTGCACCATTGAGCAGGATGTATATGGAAAAAGTTTCAAGATAAAGGACCTTTTCCGTCAAGGTACTGAAATCATTGCCGGCTATGACAAGGAAAAAGAGGTGATGACAATTGATCTCGGCCGTGCATGCCTTACTTTGGAGGAAAGCGCTACTGTGACGTATGTTTTCTTCCCTGTAGCCATAAATTTCGCAGGTGACGGCGGAGGATTCTCCACCACAATGCTTACCGGTACTAACGGAAAGGGATATTCTGACGAGACGGGCACCGAAAGGGATGCGATTCATTTGAACGGGATGCCGTCCGGTTATTCTTCTTTCGGTCTTGTCGTATATACCGGCAGCAGCTATGCGGTTGACGGAGGCAGCTATTATGCGGACGGCAAGATGTATTTTGTGAAAGCCGACAGGCCGCAGTAACACCGTAAAACAGATTGTCATGAAAAAATTATCAATATGTGCAGCTATGCTGCTTGCATTGGCTTCGTGCACGAAAGAGACTATAATCATTCATAATCCTGTCCCAGGAGAGAATGACAAGGATATTGTAGCGGAACTGAATATAGAGTCAAGGAACACTCTTTTTGAACCGGGAGACGACAAAAGCGCGACGGTGTCGTTCAAGAGCATCGGCGGAGAAGTCGTCATCAATGTCAACACGAATGTCGAATGGGACTTTAAGGTTACTGGAGACGAATTTTTGGAGGCCGCTAAAGTGGAGAAGGCAGACCAGCTGGTGCTTTCCTGCGATGCCAACAATGAGGAGAAAAAGCTTTCCGCCTCGGTTGACATTACAGCCGGGGACAAGTCCGTTTCGGTTGCCGTTACTCAGAATGCTTACGGAACACTTGAAATCACCGCCTCGCAGAACAATTTCCAGATTCCTGCTGTCGGGGAGCTGACTGCAAGCTTTGAGGTTGTTTCGAGTGACGATGACTGGACTTTTGAGACGGCAGCCTGCGAATGGATGCTGGTGGAAAGAAACGGTGATGTCCTTACGCTTTCTGTGGACAGGAATGCTTCCTTTGCCGACAGGGAGACTGAAATCAAGCTTATCGCAGGAGTAGGGGGGGGGAATCCTGTAACTGAAACTGTATCTGTACTTCAGGACCGCGCAGCCAATATTTCCGTAGGTGCCCAGACCATTCCTTTTGCCCCGACCTCAGATTCTGAAAGAGAGGTTTCCGTGAGCGCAAATTTCGACTGGGATTATGCTGTGGACAATCCTGACAACGGCTGGCTTACTGTCGAAAGGACAGAGAACGGCCTTAGAATCACTCCTGTAATCAATTCCGGAGAGGAATCACGCATTGTAACGATAACCGTCAGAACGGGTGACGGCAAGGAAAACAACGATGAGAAGATAATACGTGTCTCTCAGACGGGAATGGATATCAATGCATTCATCGTTGGCCTTAATGTAATTGCTAAAGACCTTAATTCAATCCTGTTCTTTGGTGAAGGATTTGAAGGGACCATCGACTGGGGAGACGGTACTGTTGAAGAAGTTACGACAGACACTTATCCCGCCCATACTTATACTGACCCTGACGAATATATCGTATCCGCAAAAGGAACTGCACCTGCGATTCATGTGCAGTATGGAGCGTATTATAACCAGAAAGCCCAGCTTGTGCGTGTATATAACTGGGGACGTCTGGGGATACGGTCAATGGATGAGGCATTCCGCCAGTGCTCCAATCTGACTGCAATACCGGAAGACAATTGCGAGGCGTTCAAAAATGTGGTTTCATTCGAATATGCATTTTCAGATACCGGAATAAGCGAAATTCCTGACGGTCTGTTCCGTTATGCGGAGAATGCGGAGCGCATGGAAAACATTTTCTATTCTTCCAAGGGCATCGCTTCTGTTCCGGCTGGACTTCTCTTCAATTGCCCTAAGCTCGAGTCTGTCAAGGGCATGTTCGGCCTGACTGCAATTACGGGCCTGGACAAGGATTTCCTTTCAAAGAATCCGGAGCTGAGGGACGTGAGCCAGATGTTCTCCCAGTGCAAGGAGTTTGCTGAGATTCCTGAAGGTTTCTTCGACAATAATCCGAAGATAACCACATGCAATGCTTTGTTTTCTTCATGTGAGAAACTGACGCAAATACCGGCAGGCCTTTTTGACGGCCTTACCGAATGCACGACTTTCCGTATGGCTTTCCATACTACCGGCGTGACTGAGCTTCCTGCCGGCCTGTTCCGGAACAACACGAAGTGCACGACGTTTGACAATGCTTTCAACAAGACGAAGATAACATCCATTCCGGAAGACCTTTTCGAAGGTTGCAGCAATGTTACGCAGTTCAGGGCATGTTTCAGCGGGTGCAGCCAGCTCAGGTCCATTCCTGCGGGGCTGTTCACAAGGACAGGAGCTACATCTGCTGTTTTGGACAAGGCCGCGTTTACAATGGTTTTCCAGGATTGCGTGTCATTGGAGGAGATTCCTGCAGGCCTTTTTGACGGGTTCACTAAAATACAGCAGTTCAGCAGCATATTCAAGGGCTGTACAAGCCTCAAATCCGTGCCTTCCGGCCTGTTTGCATCATGTCCTAATGTGACACAGATGGCCAGTGCGTTTGCCGGCTGCACTTCATTGGAAGAAGTGCCTGATGAATTTTTCAAGGGATTGTCTAAGGTGACTTCATTCTCAGGAATGTTCGACGGGTGTTCGGGATTGCGCAGCGTGGGTGCTGACGTATTCTCAGGATGCACGGCATGCACCAATATTTCAAGCATGTTCAAAGGCTGCACTTCATTGGAGAATGTGTCAGAGGCTGCTTTTTCGGGATTGTCGAAGGTGACGAGCATCGCAAATCTTTTCCAGAACTGCACTTCGCTCAAGACTGTGCCTGCGGGCTTGTTCAATGACCTTGTGGCCCTTACGACTGCATCTAATGTGTTTGTCGGCTCCGGTCTTGTATCAGCCCCTGCCGGACTGTTTGCCAACAACTCCAAAGTTACTACTTTTGCGACTGCATTCAAGGACTGCAAGGGCCTTCTTTCCGTTTCTGACGGTCTTTTTGACGGTGCTGTTTCGGCCACATCTTTCAAGAGCGCTTTTGAGGGATGCACTGCGCTTGAGACTGTCGGCAACATATTCGGTGAGAGCACAGTCGCCTCAAATGTGGCATGTGACCTTCTTTTCAAGGGCTGTTCTTCCCTCAAGGAGGTTCCTGAAGGCCTGTTTGACGGACTCAGGTTCGTAAATACTTTCGCAAGCGCTTTTGAAGGCTGCTCTTCGGTAAGTTCCATTCCGTCAGGCTTGTTCGCAAACCAGACTGCCGCCACTACGCTTACCTTGCAGAAATGTTTCAGCGGCTGTTCTTCGCTTCAGGCTATACCTGACGACCTGTTCGGAACGGCGGAGCGCACCAACATATCGACATGTGCCAATATGTTTGAGAAATGCACATCCCTGTCTTCTGTCGCCACCAACTCATTCAATGTTCTCAGGAGAAGCTCCGGTACAACTTTGACCAGCCTTTTTGACGGATGTACTGCAATAACTTCCGTACCGGACGGGCTGTTCCGTGAGACAGTGGGAACATTCAGCAATGTGTTCAGAGGCTGCACTTCGCTCAGGAGCGTCGGATCGGAGGTGTTCAACGGGAAGAGGCCTACTGGGCTTGCCAATCTTTTCGTTAATTGCACTGCGCTTTCTGATGTTTCCGCTACGATGTTCTGTGATGTTGCAGGTGTTACGTCGCTGGCAGGCATATTTGACGGATGTTCGGCTCTGAGGTCTGTTCCTGCTGACCTTTTCAAGGGCATGACGGGGATTACTACGATGTCCAACCTTTTCCGCGGCTGTTCTTCGCTGGCCTCTGTTTCAAAGGATATGTTCGGTGAGATGGCCTCTGTGACCAATGTGAGCGGAATGTTCAGCGGATGTACCTCACTTACCGCATTCCCGGTTGACTTTTTCGACAATATGCTCAGGATAACAAATGTGGGCAATCTGTTCAACGGATGCCAAAATATCGTCGGAGAGTCCCCATATACCGTTGTGAACGGAAAGAAAATCCACATTTATGAGAGAATAAATACGGCTGAGACCGGCATGGCATCCATTGCCACGGCCTCTTCAAGCAGGAAAGGCTGTTTCGCGGGATGTACGGGCATGACTGATTTTGCCTCTATTCCTGACATGTGGAAATAGACATAAAAATGATTACGATGAAAAAGACATTGATATATTGTGCAGCAGCTGCCGTAATGTTCGCAGGCTGTACGGAGACCGTAAGGATAGCCCCGGACGATTATGAGCTTCCTTTCTATATGGATACTTCCGACGGGAGGGTCGTGTTTGATGCTGACGGCGGGGCTGCAGCTATTGTTGTGGCCACCAATGCAGATTCGTGGAGCTGGGAGACTGAGGACAGCTGGTTCGTGCTTTCGGCCATGGACGGGGACGTGCTTTGGATTGAGGCTCCGGCCAATTATCAGCCTGGACTGAAAGAAGCTTCCGTATCCATAACTGCGGTGAAGGGTGAGGAGACAAAGGCTGTTGAGCTGTGTCTTGTCCAGAGGGCCGGGCATGGCATAGACCTTAATGCAGGCGGAACGTCCAACTGCTATCTTGTAAAGACTGGCTCTACATATAAGTTTGATGCTACCGTAAAAGGAAACGGAGGGTCTGACGGAAGGAGCAGATATATCGAGAATTATGGTGTGGACATAACCGGAATAGCATATGCGGACCTGCTTTGGGAGTCAAGGACAGACGGAGACCGCACGATGTCCAGGGAAATAATAGACGGGGCACCGGTTTACAACGGCGGTTATGTCACTTTCACTACCGGCAGGATGGAGGGCAATGCGCTTATTGCTGTCAAGGATGTGAAGGGCAATGTGCTTTGGAGCTGGCATATCTGGGTATGTGACGATGAGGTGACTTCTCATGACCATATAAATCCTGCGGGAGAGGTCCTCGCGCAGATAATGGACAGGAATCTCGGTGCGATGAACAATAATCCTATGGATGTGGGCAACAGGGGCATGTTCTACCAGTGGGGCAGGAAAGACCCGTTCATGCCTTCACGCTCGCCTTATCGTTCCGACCTTGAGAGCGGCAATGTGGCGGAATGCAATGAGCCTAACTGGGAAGTGGGTGACGGCTCGGCCACATGGGTGATAGGGCGTGACTTTGTGGCCAAGAATCTTTCTGACGCTCCTGGAAACATTCCTATGGCCGTGGCGAATCCGACTTGTTTCATTTTCCCTTATGGCAATGCGTCCCATTGGTTTACTACTTCAAATGACGAGCAGACACGCAATTCGTCTTTGTGGTCGGCTGATGTCAAGACCATTTTCGATCCTTGTCCGGTCGGATACAAGATGCCGGGAAGGAATCTGTATGGAATAGCGAATCAGGACAATGTAAATTCCTATAAGGTAGGCGGACGCCCTGAGGAGTATGATGAGAATGGGGAAAATCCTGATTATGAATGGAATGCTGAAAAAGATTGCGGCCGTGTATGGAAAAGGACCGGGGACTACTATCCTTCGGTAGGCAACATATATCCGACAGAGGGCAATACCCATAACTATGCTGGCGGATGGGCTTATTACTGGACAGCTCACGAATATACGCAAGGACAGTCTCCTCGTGCTTTCCGCGTGGATTTCAACAGCAACGGAGCCACATATTTTGCAGGTGCGGAGAATTTCTGCCACCAGGTACGTTGCGTAAAAGAGTAGATCATCAAGAGATAATTGAGAATGGAAAATGTTTTCAAAGCATTTGCCCTCGCGCTTTCCCTTGCCGGCATCTTCGGGTGTTCCGGCAGGGGATATGTGCCTGAGGAAGCAGGGACTCCTTCCGGAGGCCCTGTCATTGTGAATGAGTCTGTCGCCGCCATAGACGGGGAAATCATAATCAAGTTAAAGAGCGGTTCCGAGCCTTGTCTGACAAAGGCGGGGCTGCCTGGTGACAGGAGCGGAATCGACCAGATTGACAGGGTGCTCACGGAAGTTGGAGCAGTCAGGTTCGAACGCCTTTTCCCAGAATGCGGCCGTTTTGAGGAGAGGACAAGAAAAGAGGGCCTGCATCTTTGGTATATTGCGGAATATGACCCCTCTGTACCTACCTCAAAGGTGGCTTCTCTGCTTTCTGCCTGCAGGGACATAGAGATTATAGAATATCCGCTTCCTACTGTTTCGGCTGAATATGCCAAGGCGGGACCTGTGGATGTGGCCGGAGCCTGTCCTGCATTGTCGGCAGGAAGCAGTGTGCCGTTTCCGTTCAATGAGAGCGCCAGGGCAAGGATGTTCCAGTGGCATTACAATAATGCCGGGACTGTCGGTGCCGCAAAGACCCTTGCAGGAGCGGATGCTAATGTATGGGAGGCGTGGCAGTTATGCACCGGCAATCCGGACGTTATTGTGGCTGTGATTGACCAGGGAGTGAAATATGATCACGAGGACTTGAAAGACAACATGTGGGTCAATGCCGGGGAGATTCCGGGAAACGGGATTGATGACGACGGCAACGGCTACGTGGATGACATCTATGGGTATAATTTCGTGGACGGCAGCGGGAACATAACTTTTTCTGCAGAAAACATGCATGGTACCCATGTCGCCGGAACAGTGTCGGCTGTCAACAACAACGGAATCGGAGTGAATGGGATTGCAGGCGGTTCCGGAAAGGGTGACGGTGTGAAAATCATGACTTTGCAGACTCTGGGGGCATCCGAGTCCGGTTCCTCGGGAGCTGGCATAGGCGGTCAGGTGAGGGCCATGAAATATGCTGCGGACAACGGGGCTGTGATTAGCCAGAACAGCTGGAGTTTTTCCGCTGGGACGATTTCATCCACAGACTGGCGCAGGGGAGTCTATTCTGCCTTGTCAAGGGCGATGGAATATTTCGTGAAATATGCCGGAATGGATGAAAACGGCAATCAGGAGGGCCCTATGGCCGGTGGAATAGTCATTTTTGCAGCCGGTAATGACAATACTGACGAACTTAATTATCCTTCTGCCGATCCGCTTGCTGTGAGCGTGGCCGCGACATCGTGGCTCGGTACGCCTGCGGCATACACCAATTATGGAACCTGGGTCTCAATGTCAGCCCCGGGAGGCGATTTGTCGCTCAATTCCACATATGGAGGCGTATATAGCACAAGTGTGGCGGAAGACGGCTCGTCCTCATATGAGGGAATACAGGGTACTTCCATGGCCTGTCCTCATGTGTCGGGGGCATGTGCGCTTGCGGTAAGCTATTATTATGGAGCGGAAAAAAGAAAGGGACTCACTGCAGAGACTCTTCGCCAGGCACTTTTGAGCAGCACAAGGCCGATGGATGCATATTATCCTGCGACTTATGCCGGCCGTATGGGTGTTGGAGCTCTTGATACATACAAATTGCTCAGGACCGTGGTTGGCTTGGCAGATATTCCGGGCCAGAGGGTCCGTGCCGGAGAATCCCTTTCCCTGAACCTTGCCGATTATCTTCCTGAGGTGCAGGTGCTGGTTTACAAGGTGTCCGCGCCAGGATATGTTGAGGTGTCACTTTCCGGAGGCATCATGACAATCAGGGGCATAAGGCCCGGGTCAGTGAAGATAACCGTTTCGGACGGGACTGCCATAAAGAAAACATTTGAAGTAACCGTCGAATAAAGAATCATGATGAAAAATATTGTCAGAATAATGTCTGTGGCTTTGGCAGTGCTGCATGCTGCTGCCGGCTGCTCCACAAAAGAGCCGGGTCCGGAGGCTTCCGGATATGTTCTTGCCCAGCCTGACGTGAGGGTTAAGGCTGTGACTCCGGACAGTTTCTCGCTTCAGTGGGATCTTGTGGAGAATGCCGCTTCTTATACTTATTCGCTGAATGGAGCGGATGAATGCACGGTTTTTTCCCGCGATGTTTCTTTCTCGGGTCTTGAGAGTCATACTGAATATGTCATTTCACTCAGGGCAGATGCTTCCGGTGACGGTCCTTATGTCTCATCGGACTATACTTATGTGCACGTGTTTACTGACGAGTTGCTTCCGCTTTCAACTCCGGAACCTGTCCTCGGATGTGCGTATGCTTCAAGGACGGTAATCAGCTGGCAGAATGTTGAAGGTGCGTCTGAATACGAATATTCCATAAATGGAAAAACCTTGCGTACAGCGGATTCGAAGGTCTCGGTTACCGGGCTTGAGAAATCGTCTGAATACAGGTTTACGGTGAAGGCCATTTCCGCTGAGCCGCAAAGAAGGACGGATTCGCCGGATGCTGAGCTGGCTTTCACCACTTCAAGCTCCGACATGCCGTCATATCTGATAGTGCCTACTGATGTGGTGGCTGATGCAGTGGCATATGACATATATGCGGTTGCCGGTGATTTGTATTATTATGATGTTGTGCCCGCATATCTGCTTAACAGGCTTTCCGAGCAGGAAATAATAGATTCATACCACCAGGCCATACTTGACTATGCAAAGGAACAGGGCATCAGCCTTCAGCTTGCGCTTGCTTCTGTTCTCAAGTCCGGAACAAGTTCGCTGACAAAGACCGGGCTGACGTCCGAGATGTCATACGCCATAATTGCTTTCGGAATGACCCTTAGTGGAGAGGTGACTTCGGGACTGTCGCATGCCGTTTTCAAGACAAAGGCTCTCGGAGCGTCAGACGGACCGAATTTCGGCGGGAGCAAGTGGTTCAGCCAGACATATTTCCTGTCCAATGCATATCTGGCGGCAGGCTATTCCTGGATGAACTCTGTTGTCTCGCTGTGGATGGGACAGGATGTCGAAGCCATAAGATACAGGACACTCCCGACATCTTCTTTCAGGCAGATTTTCCCTGACCCGTCCGATACGGAGGCCATAAAGGCGTTTCTGAGGGACGATAGATACAGTTATCCCGGATCTGAGGCTCATCTGATAGGGACAAACTCCAACAACGGCTGCCTTCTTATCACTGCTGCTTCTGCCGGGGTCTCATATACTCTTTCCACCCTTGCAACATCTTCTTCTGGTGAAGAGACACTTTGCGTCAATTCGATAACGACCAAGACAGACATGTCCGACAAGACATGGTTTGCGGCCACAGCCACCACCAACACTTCATACGGTCCTGTGCACAACACCATAGGCTGCGGAATGAAGGGCGTTGATGTGGTCAAGGTGCGTTATGCGCTTTTCAAGTCTTCTGTACTTGCTTCGAGTCAGGTGTCGTCATACCCTGCCCTTGTGGAGCAGTTCGGACGTGATGTGGTTGAGGAAAACATCCAGTATGTCAACGGGGGAGGCCTGGCATACAAGTTTTCTGTGGATGCCTCTACAAGCTACACTTTCATTGCCACTGCGGAGAATTCCGTAGGAGACAAGATAACCCGGTATGCTTCGGTCACGACGGCTGATGCTCCGGAGACTGAATCAAGTGCAAGGGCATTCTCGGCCGAGGTGCTTGCCGCTTCCCCTGCCGGAGAGGTTATGGCGTTTGATCCGCTTGACAAAGACCTGTTCCCAATGGTATCTGTAATGGCACCTGCTGTGGCGGATGTGAAGGGAGATGACATATGGACGGCTGTCCATAACATGAAAATTTTAGAGAAACGCTATGAAAAGAAATAAGATATCATTTATATTGGCTGGACTGGCTTTTCTGGTTTTTTCTTTTCCGTCTTTTGCGCAGAATATTGATGTGCGGGGAGTGGTGAAGGATGCCCTGGGAGTTCCAGTGGCCGGTGCAGGTGTGTTTGTGGATGGGACTTCGCAAGGTGCGGGCACATCGCTGGACGGGGAATATGTCCTTGAAAACGTGCCTTCAGACGCAGTTCTTTCCGTGTCATGCATAGGTTATAAGACATTGACTGTTTCAGTTGCCGGACGTGCTGTAGTTGACATTGTCCTTGAAGAGGAGGCCCTGGTGCTTGAAGAGACTATGGTTGTTGCCTACGGTACCGCCAAGAAAGAGTCATTCACAGGCTCCGCTGCCGTGGTGCGCGGTGACGAATTGCAGAAAAGGGTCGTTGGAAATGTCACCAAATCATTCGAGGGCACGGTTGCTGGTGTGCAGGTGTCTTCCGGAGGCGGACAGCCCGGAGAAGGGGCGTCAATCATGATACGCGGAATAGGTTCGGTCAATGCCGCTTCCACGCCGCTTTACGTTGTGGACGGCATCCCGTATGACGGGTCGCTGAGTTCCATTAATCCGGCCGATATAGAGACGATGACCGTACTTAAGGATGCTTCTGCGGGTGCCCTCTATGGAGCAAGGGGGGCGAACGGAGTCATTGTCATAACTACGCGCAGAGGAAAGGAGGATCGTGCCAATATCTCTTATAAGGGTACGGTCGGCATTGCGTCAAGGGCACTCAGGCGTTATGACCTTGTAGGGATGGGCGATTTTGTGGAGCTTACTTACGAGGCTTTGCGGAACAGTGCGCAGTACGGTACCGGAATGGATGCGGAAGGCGCTTCCGGATATGCCTCGGCGAATCTCGGACAGACGATAGGAGGACTTAAGAACCCCGAATATTACAATCCTTACAAGAATTACACTTGGGATACCCTTGTTGACCCTCTTACCGGAAAGATACGCCAGGATGCTGTCGCGGCTTGGGACGAGAACTGGATGGATGAAATCAGCAATAATGCGGCCCTGCGTACAGAGCATGTTCTTTCTGTAAGCGGCGGAAGCCAGAAGGTGAATTATCTGGTTTCGATGGGATATTATAAGGAGAACGGCATCTTGCAGAATACTGATTTTGACCGTTATACGGGACGTGTAAGTGTGGATTCCCAGGCTAATGACTGGTTCAAGATAGGCATGAATGCCAATTTTGCCCATACTGTTTCCGACTATCAGGATTTTTCCGGTTCATCCGTGTCCAATGTGTGGTACACGGCCCAGTTCATGGCCCCTGTCTATCCTTTGTACCAGAAGGATATGGCTGGAAACAATGTCTTTGACGAGAATGGAGGAATGCTGTATGAGTATGGCGCGGAGGATGACAACGGATTTGCAAACAGGCCGGTGGCCCAGGGGTTCAACTCAAAGGCGGAGCTGTTCAACAACAAGGCCTACTATAACCGCAATACCCTCTCTGCCAGAAGCTATATTACTCTCGGTACCGTCAATGAGGATGCCCTGCTCTATGGACTCAGGCTTTCTGTCAACTTGGGAACGGACTTCAATGACTATCAGAGGACTCTGGTCAATGACAAATATCATGGCAATGCGGCGGCGCAGGGAGGACGTCTGAGCAAGACCAATACGAGGACGCTGAGCTATACTTTCAACCAGGTCCTCAACTATGACAGGACATTCGGGGAGCATGATGTCAAGGTGCTTCTCGGGCATGAATATTACCGTTACAGATATAATTACGCCATGGGGGAGAAGACCGGAATAATGGACGGCATTGATGAGCTTGCTCCTGCGGTCACCACTTCCGGCAATACGAGCTATTCTCACAATTATGCTATTGAGTCTTATTTCACAAGGCTCAATTACGGGTGGGGAGACAGGTACTATTTCGATGCGAGCTGGCGTACAGACGGGTCTTCGAGGTTCTACAAGACCGGCAGATGGGGCAATTTCTGGTCTGTGGGTGCGTCATGGAGGATTTCCAACGAAACTTTCATGGAAAAGACCCGCTCATGGCTTAACAACATGACTTTGAAGGTGTCGTATGGTGTCCAGGGAAATGACAATCTCGGGTCGTATTATGCATGGCAGGGCCTTTATGACTATACATGGCCCAATGCGAGCGATGCGGGAGCTTTCGCGTCAAAGCTTGAGAACCGCGGCATCACGTGGGAGAAGAATGCGAACCTCAATACTGGTGTCGAGGCTTCAATGTTCAAGGGCCGGCTTTCCGTTACTGCTGAATACTATAACAGGAAGACTTCTGACATGCTTCTTGAGAATCCTCTTGCCATATCCACTGGCTTCACCGGTTATAATGACAATGTCGGCTCAATGAGAAACCAGGGTCTTGAACTTTCACTGAGGGGCACAATATTCCAGAGGGAGAATTTCAGATGGGATGCTACAGTGATGGGTTCGTTCAACCGTAACAAGGTGATAGCCCTGACCACTTCGCAGAATTCGATAAGCGGCGGAGCGTCTGTCATCGAGGTTGGCAAGCCGATTTATACCTTCTATGTATCAAAGCGTGCAGGAGTTGATCCGGCCACCGGAAAACAGCTTTACTATGCCTATTGGACACCGTCTGTTAATGAGGAGGGGCAGGTCGCCAATATGCGCTGTGAAGAATATGTGACGGACAATGTGACCATGGCCAATCTCAGCAAATATTATATGGGCAGCAGGGAGCCGGCATTCATGGGCAGCATCGGCTCCTCATTCACTCTCTTCAAGAATGTTGATTTCTCTTTCCTGACAACATATTCCATAGGGGGAAAAGTGTATGACGGGCTTTACGGCGGCACGATGAGGGTGCAGTATGCCGGTAACAACTGGCACAAGAATGTGTTGCGCAGATGGCAGAAGCCCGGAGATGTGACAGATGTTCCCATGCTTGAGATAGGTGGCTCGTACCCGACAGACGACAGCGCTCTCATTGACGCTTCTTACTTCGCAGTCAAGAACATCACTCTCGGATATACTTTCCCGCAGAAATGGATGTCGCGCATCAGCGTGAAGTCGCTCAGGGTATTCTTCTCTGTTGACAATGTGGTGATGTTCAATCATATGGACGGAATGGACCCGCAATATAACTTCACAGGAAGCGTTTCCTATACATATGCTCCGTCACGCGCCATGGTGTTCGGACTGGATTTGAATTTTTAATGGGAGTGATTATGAAAAAGACAATAATATTTGTTTCGCTTCTGCTGGCAGCATCAGTCTTCTCCGCATGCAACCAGAAGCTGCTTGATTTTTCCCCGACAGACTCCGGGTCGGGCGAGGAACTTCTCAAGGAGGCCTCAACTGCGATAAGTTCCGTAAACGGCATATACCGTTCCATGTGGTCTGCCGGATGGACAACGACGGGAAATACGCACCAGTGCTTCGGCATTTCCGCGTATAATCTCGCGCTTGAGGTTATGGCCGACGACCTGATTATGCAGGGACAGGGGAACGGATGGTTCTGGTTTGACCATGTCTATAGCGTAAAGTCTTATTATTCATCATCTGCTTTCCGCGGCTATGACGTCTGGTACGCCAATTACAAATGGATTGCGGATGCCAATTACATAATCGCCGCAGAAGAGTCCATGGGAGGCTCCACGGCTGACGTGTCATATGTCGTGGGCCAGGCATATGCCATAAGGGCCTTGGCTTATCTCAATCTTGCGACATGGTTTGCCCGTGCTCCGTATAATCCGCTGGGAGGTACTTCGCGGTGGAATGACCCGGGTGTGCCGGTATATACCGAGGGCACTTCAATCAAGACAGAGGGGAAGCCGCGCGAGAATCTGAGCATAGTGTATGAAAGGATTGCAAAAGATATGGACAGGGCAGTGGAACTGCTTGAGAAAGGTCAGGGCACTTCTCTTGCCGACAATAACAAGTCGCATATAAGCCTGTATGTCGCTCTCGGTCTTAAGTCCCGTGTCTGCCTTGCCACAGGCGACTGGGATGGTGCTTATGATGCTGCGATGAGAGTGATAGAGGACGGGCCTTATGCGGTCGGAGGCCAGAGCGAATTGATGGGCGGAATGAATGACATCAACAATGCCAATGTGATGTGGGGAGCTGGAATCGCCAATTCGGAGCAGTCCGGTGCCTACGCAAGTTTCTTTACCCATATGGACAATGTTTCCGGCTCTTATGCTCAGGCGGCTCCGAAGCTTATCAGCAAACAGCTTTATAATCATATCAGCGACAATGACATCCGAAAAAGGTGGTGGAATCCGAATGACAGGGAGAGTCCTTATGTCTCGACTAAGTTCTCGTTCTCGAATGTCGCGGCATGGCTCGGTGACTATATTTACATGAGGGTTGAGGAAATGTATTTCACGGCTGCCGAGGCCGCTTTGCGCAGCGGGGATGAAGATTCGGCCCGCAATCTTATGAATACGGTTATGGCCCCGCGCAATCCTGGCTACAATGCTTCTGCCTACCGCGGGACTATGCTTGGCGCTACTACTACAACGTGGACCGGGTCTTTCCTCGAGAATATCCTGCTCCAGCGGCGAATTGAGCTTTGGGGCGAATACGGACGTCTGTTTGATGTCCGCCGCCTGGGACAGGGAATTTCCCGGAGCACTGAGGACGGGTTCTCGTCAGACTGCATGACCACCATGAGCCGCAATCGGATAAATATAACCAATCCGGACACATATGACTGGATACTTATGATTCCGAAAGATGAGCTTGACGCCAATCCGAATATCAACGAAGAAGACCAGAATCCGTGATGAAAGCCATTATGAAAAATTTAGAAAATATCCTGGCGTCCCTTTTGATTATCGGGGCGTGCGGCATCTTTGCGTCATGTTCAAAGACGCAGGAGGGGCCGATATACAATTCCAATGGAGACGACGGCAAGGAAATCCATTTCATACAGTCGTCCATCGGCAAGGAGTTTCCCTCAGACATGACTCAGGGGACAATTGATGTGCAGATAGCGCGCCCGGGAAACAGGGGCACATATTCCGTGTGGCTTCTTAACCGGGGAGATGATTCAGGCCTGTTTTCGGTTCCCGATGTGGTGACTATTCCTGATGGGGAGTATTCTGTGAGTGTTCCTGTGGAGGTAGATCTTTCGAAGCTTATCATGGGCTCTGACATCAGCACTACGCTGTATATACGTGAGAGGGATGCGTATCTTGGTGACAATAGCGCATATGTTTCGCAATATACGGACAAGATTGACGTTTCGGCATCTTTTGAGATAATATGGGAACCGTATTACAGGACAGATGCTTCCAGTGAGCAGGTGCGCCAGACCGCGACATTCCATTACAACGGCTTCTATACAGGCCGCACATCAGGTCTTGAGGTGGACAAGGCTGCAGGAGCGGATATTTATCGTGTGAATGACTGGGCCAGCGGAGTAGGGTTCAAGTTCATTCTGCGTGAGGACAATACCTGTGTAGTTCCCGCCCAGTCGATAGGATATTTCAATTCGAACTATAATGAATATGTGCAGGTTTCCGATATGGCGGTATATCAGGGTGACGAGAGGATGTATGCTTCTTATCCGTGTACTTATGACGGCAAGGGAACGTTCAGCTTCTATCTGATTTACTATGTGTCCGAAGGATATTTCGCCAAGGGAGAGGAAACGCTCGTATTCGAGTCTGATGCGGACAGGACGCCTCTGATGGCCATTGATTTTGACGGAATCGAGACTACGGAAACGGGGTTCAAGGCCCCGAGGCTGTCGTTCTATGTCAATGAATATGTCAAGTCGTACAAGGCTACGGTAGTTCCAGGTGACATCGCTTCCGATCCTGCCGCTCTCGCTGGCGTGCGCTCCAAACTTATCGCCGGAGAGGCCCCGGGTCCTTATCCGGTTCTGACCCTGTATGCCGACCATTCTGAATTGTGGAGCGTACCGGGAGGCAATTTCACCGCAGTAGCCCTGGCATATGATGAGGAAGGTACGCCTTGCGACCTTTATCATACACGGTTCACATGCGACCCGTCCGGCATATATGTGCCTGAGGCTGTGGCATTTGATTTTTATCGTGAGGATTCGTCTCCGGCATATTCTCCTTACACTTCGTTGTTGTGGCATATACAGACGGCTAATGTGTCAGCGATGAAGTATCTGTGCGTAAGGACTGACATTTATGATTATCTTGTCAATGCCAACCGGGACATGTCCTTGGCGGATTTTGTCAGCAAGAACGGAAATGCCGTTTCTGATGAAATCCTTGCTTCCGCAAATGAGGACGGTTTCACTACGGCGTTCACAAACTTGGTTGAGGGCCTTGAATATACGCTTGCGGTGGTTATGTACAATGAGTTCGGGGATGCTGTCGTTGAGGAACGCAAGGCTTCCACTCTTGGCCGGTCAATTGATGATTTTGACAAGACCAGGACTATGGATGACTTTTTGGGGGCATTCCGTGCAACAGCTGTTACGCGTGTCACCGGTGCGGCTTCCAATGCGGTTTCCACAGGCAATTACAGGATTGACATTTATCGTCAGAACGGTTCTCAGGTGATAATAAACGGCATGTCCGACATGAGGGACTTCACACCGGAACTTACTGGCTATTATGACGAGGATATGCATGCGGTAATTGTGGGTACGCAGGCTTGCGGAAAATACCGTGACAATTATGCTTTCCTCGGCATGTCCGACGGTTTTTCGACTTATTGGGGAGGCTGTGAATTTGCGATAGGCTATATCGGTGACACTCTCTATTGGCTTTCTGCTCCGGGGTCTTCGGGTAATGTTTACCAGTACCAGTTCCTGCTGTTCAGCTCGGACCAGCCGACAAGCAATTCATATCTCCGTGAATCAGTAGGGTCAAAGTCCTGGTCAAATGTCAGCATGACTCCATTTGCGCTTGCTCCGTCTTCCTGCTCCGGAGGCTCTTGCGCGGTACGGACACTATCGCTATCAGGTGTCAGCTTCGAATCGTATTTGTGTGACTGACAGCGGTTTTGTGATTGAATCATCCGGACGGAACTCCCGTCCGGATGATTTTTGTTTGCAGCTGATCTTTGCCGGCTAGATGCCTCGCGAATATGTACTTATATATACAAGATGCCTGGCGGGAAAATATATTAGATTACGATTGCACCATGTTTCTGAAAGGAAATCAATCAGAATTGATTAATTTTGCCGATTGGCTGGGGGTGGTTGCATGGATGTAAGCGGTGCTGCTTAGTTCCTGGCCTCCCATGCAGGAATGCTTTATTGTAGCTTGAAAAGCTAAAATAAACGATTAAGCCGAGAGCAGAGACAAAACTTGTTTTGACTATGCCGAGGCGGAGTTTATCATAGACTGAAAATCTAAAATAAACGATTAAAGCCGGTAGCAGAAGACAAATTCATTTGTATTATGCCGAGGCGAGAGTGATTGTAAACGAAGTTTAAAATACCATAATAATGTACAGGACACATACCTGCGGAGAACTCCGCATAGAAAATGCCGGTCAGACGGTTACGTTGGCCGGATGGGTGCAGAAATCAAGAAAACTTGGAGGAATGACGTTCGTTGACCTGCGTGACCGCTATGGCATTACCCAGCTTGTGGTGGATGCTTCTGCTGAGCAGGAACTGCTGGAGACGGCTGCGTCTCTCGGACGTGAATGGGTGATACAGGTGACCGGAACCGTATTGGAGCGTCAGAGCAAGAATCCTAAGATGCCTACCGGAGACATTGAAATAGGCATTTCGGAAATCAAGGTTCTCAACAAGGCCAATACCCCTCCTTTCACAATAGAGGATGACAGTGACGGCGGTGAGGAACTCCGCGCCAAGTACCGTTATCTGGACCTTCGCAGGAATCCGCTTCAGAAGGCACTGAAGCTTCGTCACCAGATTGCTCATGAGGTGCGCAATTATCTGGATGCCATGAATTTCCTTGAGATAGAGACTCCTTATCTCATCAAGTCAACCCCTGAGGGTGCGCGTGACTTTGTCGTTCCTTCGCGCATGAATCCGGGCCAGTTCTACGCCCTTCCTCAGTCGCCCCAGACTTTCAAGCAGCTTCTCATGGTGGCCGGCTATGACCGTTATTTCCAGATTGTGCGCTGTTTCCGTGACGAGGATTTGCGTGCTGACCGTCAGCCTGAGTTCACCCAGATAGACTGTGAGATGTCTTTTGTGGAGCAGGAGGATGTGCTTGGCACATTCGAGGGCATGATGAGGACGCTTTTCAAGAATGTCCTGAATGTTGAGATTGCAGACAGGATTCCGCGCATGAGCTGGTATGATGCCATGGATTTCTATGGTTCTGACAAACCGGATATCCGTTTCGGAATGAAAATAAATGAGATAACCGACCTTGTGCAGGGACATGGCTTCTCTGTGTTTGACAGTGTTGGATATGTGGGAGCAATAAATGTGGAAGGTGCGGCTGCATATACCCGCAAGCAGATTGATGAGCTGACTGAGTGGGTAAAGAGGCCACAGGTCGGTGCCAAGGGGCTCGTTTATATAAAGGTAAATGAGGACGGAAGCATCAAGTCTTCAGTTGACAAGTTCTACACTCCGGAGCAGCTTCAGGCTGTGGCGGACCGTCTTGGTGCGGCTAAGGGTGATATGATGCTTGTTCTTTGCGGTGCGAAGAGAAAGACTCAGACCATGCTCGGAGTTTTGCGCCTTGAGATGGGAAACAGGCTTGGCCTGAGGGACCCGTTCAATTTCGCTCCTCTTTGGGTGGTGGATTTCCCTCTGTTCGAGTGGGATGACGAGACGCAGCGTTTTTATGCGATGCACCATCCGTTCACGGCTCCTAAGCCTGAGCACATGTCCCTTTATTATAGCGACAAGAAGGAAGATCTTGAGAAGGTTTGTGCGAATGCATACGATTTCGTCTTGAACGGAACTGAGCTTGGAGGAGGCTCTATCCGTATCCATGAGGCCGACATGCAGCAGAGGATGTTCGAGATTCTCGGAATCAGCAAGGAAGACGCCGAATACAAGTTCGGGTTCATAATCAATGCATTCAAGTTCGGCGCACCTCCTCACGGAGGCCTTGCATTCGGTTTTGACCGCGTTTGCTCGCTCTTCGGCGGCCAGGAGACAATCCGTGACTATATCGCGTTCCCTAAGAACAACCAGGGCCGTGATGTCATGATTGATTCTCCTTCATATATCGATCAGGAGCAGATGGACGAGCTTTTCCTTGCATCCACTGCTGAGCGTAAGGAAGAGTAAGGGACAAGTCTGATTATAATAAGAGACGGGAACTCCAATCAAGTGAGCACCCGTCTTTTTTTTATGCAGGTATGGCTTTATTATCGTGCCCCTTGGACTGGCAAGGCTTGACAAGCGGGAACATGTCTCGTCTGACGGAGCGCCCTGCGGTTTTTGACGAAAAGGAGTTTGACCGCTTGTTTGAAATGGCGGAATTGTGTAACTTCACGGCCGAACAATTCATTAACTATCAGGCGTCTCAGAAGATGATTTACAATTATGAGAATACTATTGATTTCGCACGTCAGCAGGGGCGCGAAGAAGGACGGCAGGATAAGGCGGTTGAAGTTGCGGAGAAACTGATTTCTTTGGGGCTTCCGCCCGGGCAGATTGCCGCAGCTACAGGAACAGGTTGAGAATCTGAAACAGAACGGTAAAAGATAATTGCATATGGATTTTTTGGAAGTTATAGAGAAGAGGCATAGTGTCAGGAAGTTTTCCGGCAGGCCTGTTGAACGTGAGGTGCTGGATGCTCTCGTGCGTGTTGCGCAGACTGCGCCGTCATCAAGAAACAGCCGCAGCACTGTGTTCATGATTGTTGATGACAAAGATACGCTTGAGGCGCTTTCGCAGATGCGTGATTATGGGGCGTCGTTTATGAAAGAAGCTGCCGCTGCTGTCGTGATAGTGGGGGATGAGACCAAGACGGACCTGTGGGTTGACAATTGTGCGATTTCTGCTGCTTTCCTGCAGTTGGCAGTTACTGCCGCTGACCTCGGGAGCTGCTGGGTGCATGTCAATGGACGTCCGCGCTTGAAGAATGAGCCTAAAGGGGACTCGGCATGTGAATATGTGAAGGAACTGCTCGGAATAAAGGATGGTCTCCGCCCTTATTGTGTCATTGCTGTGGGATATCCGTGGCAGGAGCAAGAGTGAAAAAGTCGCGTATAACGTAACGGAAAAATAATTACCTTTGCAAATCGTGGCTTAATGTGACTGGCATTGGCTGTCAGCCCGGTATGCCGAAACGTTGGATAAGGTAAAACAGTGAAATATGAAGGAAAAAATAACGGCTCTTTTGGAGCAGGTCAACAGTCTCTCATGCAAGACTGAACAGGAGATAGAAGAGGCCAGGGTCCGCCTTCTGGGAAAGAAAGGAGAAGTGACCCGTCTTTTTGAGGAGTTCAGGACCGTTGCGCCGGAGCTTAAAAAGGAGTTCGGACAGAAGCTCAACGTCCTGAAGAATGCTGCCGCAGCCAAGATTGAGGAACTCAAGGGGGCGGTGTCTGAAAACACCCAGTCTGGGGAAGCTTCATTTGACTACACGATGCCAGGTGATCCGGTTGCTCTTGGTTCACGTCATCCGGTGTCTATAGCACGTGAGGAAATCGTGGGCATATTCCGCAAATTCGGATATGATGTTGCAGAAGGTCCGGAGATAGAGGATGACTGGCATGTTTTCGAGGCTCTCAATTTCCCTCCGGAACACCCTGCACGTGAGATGCAGGATACTTTCTTCATCAGTGAGAGTGACAATCCTGTGCTTCTGCGTACCCATACTTCAAGTGTTCAGGTGCGTGCAATGGAGAAAATGCCTCTCCCGATACGAATCATCTGCCCGGGACGCGTGTTCCGCAATGAGGCCATTTCTGCCCGTGCGCACTGCATCTTCCATCAGGTCGAAGGCCTGTATATTGATGAGAACGTCACATTTGCAGATATGAAACAGGCTATCCTGCTTTTTGCCCGTGAAATGTTCGGGCCGCAGACAGAAATCAGGATGCGTCCGTCTTATTTCCCGTTCACTGAGCCTTCGGCTGAGATTGACGTAAGCTGCAACATTTGCGGAGGAAAAGGCTGCAACATATGCAAGGGAACCGGCTGGCTTGAGATTATGGGTTGCGGAATGGTTGACCCTAATGTTCTTGAGGCGTCGGGAATAGACAGCAGCAAATACAGCGGTTTCGCTTTCGGAATGGGAGTGGAGAGGATTGCGATGCTCAAGTGGCAGGTGCGTGACCTCCGCAATTATTTCGAGAATGACCTGCGCTTTTTGAAAGAATTTGAAACTTCGCTTTAGTAATGATAAAGTGCTGCCTGCAGAAAAACGGGCGGCACTTTCTATTATGCGCATGAATTATGATTGACAAGATTTTGGAATATAACGGGAGATTTGTCGCGGAAAAGAAATATGAGCAATTCATAACCGACAAGTATCCCAACAAGAAGATAGCTATCGTGACCTGTATGGACACGCGTCTGGTGGAGCTTCTGCCTGCCGCTCTCGGATTCAGGAACGGGGATGTGAAAATCATCAAGAATGCAGGAGGAACTATAACTAATCCTTTTGACAGTACTGTGCGCAGTCTTATAGTGGCTATATACGAGCTTGGTGTTGAAGAGGTTATGATTATAGGTCATACGGGCTGCGGTGTCCATGGAATGGACAGTGCGCAGATGCAGCATCTTATGAGGGAGCGCGGGATTCCGGACAGCCACATAACACTCATGAAGCACTGCGGGATTGACCTTGACCAGTGGCTTCATGGTTTCGACGACACTGAGTCCGCCATACTTGAGACCGTTGACCTTGTAAGCAACCATCCTCTGATTCCTAAGGATGTTGTTGTGAAAGGCTATATAATGGATTCAGTTACAGGAGAGCTTAATCCGATAGGCTGACCCGTTTGTCCTCCGGAACGGAGGCGCACCCTGACGTATCAGAATCTCAGGGTTGCGCGTACGGGGTAATGGTCAGAGATGAACGGTATTCCTTCATACTCTTTTCTTATCGTCTCGAATTCTGTGCATGACGAGAAGCTTGAGTAGTAGATGTAATCTATTGTGAGGCCTCCGTAGCCGTTCGCTTTTAGATTGTCACCCAATGCGGCAGTGGAAATAGGTTTCTGCCACCCGTTGAAAGAGGCAAGGGTGTCGGTCTTTTCCGCATGTAGTCTTGCGCTTTTCATTATCTTGTTGAGGTCATCCAGGGCCGGATTGCCCGGTGTGACATTGAAGTCTCCCGTAAGTATCATCGGATATTGCTCCGGGTTGATTTTGCCTATTCTTTCAACAATGAGCTTCAGGCCTTCGCGCTGTGCTGTCAGACCGACATGGTCGAGATGCGTATTGATGTAATAGAATTTCTTGCCGCTCGGCACATGTTCCATAAGTGCCCATGTGGCTGTTCTCCTTCTTTGTCCCCGTCTTCGCGTCCGACCCCTATGCAATTGTAGTCCTTACAGTGTTCTGAAATGTACTGCAGCTGCTCTGGATAAGCTTCCTGCACACCGAAAATGTCCGGTTTGCAATCTTCTATCATGGCGCTTGTCGCAGGACGGCGGTACATCCATGAATTTTCCCCGTCATCTGCTGCGCCTTGCCGTATGTTGTATGAAATTACTGTCAGAATGGAGTCTTTGTCATTGCCGCATGATGCAAAGGCAAAGGAAACGGCAAGGATTATCAGTAAAAGTCGTGTTTTCATGATATTTAAAGTCAGACGGAGACAAATGTCAATTTTATTTTTTGAAAATCAAAAGGAAATGAGAAAAACATTAACTTTGTAAACTATGTTATAGCCTTTGATGGATGATATGAATATGAAAGCGAAAAGATACATTTTGCCTGTAGTGTCTGGAGCGGCAGCCTTGTCATGCACTGCTGATGTTGATGAAAAACCGAACATTATCCTTATCGTCGCTGATGATTTGGGCTATGCTGACGTCGGCTGCTATGGTCAGGAGCTGATAGAGACGCCGTGCATTGACGGATTGGCAAGCCTTGGAATGAGGTTCACACAGCATTATTCCGGAACGGCCGTCTCGGCTCCGTCGAGATCTTCGCTGATGACAGGTATGCATACAGGAAATACTCCTATAAGGGATAACGTGGAGTTTCAGCCGGAAGGGCAGCAGCCTCTTTTCGGTGAAATCGTGACTATGGCCGACATGCTTGGAGATGCCGGATATGTCACGGGAGCTTTCGGAAAATGGGGACTTGGAGCAGCGGGGTCCGAGGGTGATCCTAACAGCCGCGGATTTGATGAGTTTTTCGGCTATATATGCCAGAGGCAATCGCACAGGTATTTTCCTGAGCACTTGTGGCACAATGGTGAGAAGGTTGTGATTAACCCTTCCGGAGAGCCAGCTGTGAATTATTCCTGTGATGCCATCCATAAAAAGGCGATTGAGTTCATAGAGGACAACAAGTCCAAACCGTTCTTCATGTTCTATCCGTGCGTGCTCCCGCATGCCGAGCTTCTCATGCCGGAAGGTGAGCTGATGAATAAATACCGCGGAAGGTTTGAAGAGACTCCGTTCGGCGGCACAGGAGCCGGCTCGGAATACGGCAGTCCGGATTTCAATGTGGCATGCTATTGTCCCCAGCCGGAGCCTCGGGCTACATTTGCGGCTATGGTCAATCAGCTTGACGAATATGTGGGTGACATTGTGAAATGCCTTGAACGTAACGGGCTTGCAGACAATACCATAATCATATTCACCTCAGACAACGGACCTCATGAGGAAGGCGGTGCAGACCCTGCATTTTTTAAAAGCAACGGAGGTTTGCGCGGCATAAAACGCGACTTGTATGAGGGCGGCATAAGGGTTCCGTTTGTCGTGAGATGGCCAGGCAAGGTTGCTGAAGGCTGTGAGTCTGACATGGTTTCCGCATTCTGGGACATCATGCCTACGCTTGCGGAAATCGGAGGGGCGGAGTTGCCTGAAAATGCAGACGGGTTGTCTTTGGTTCCTGTTCTGACAGGAAACGCTGATGCACAGAAAGAGCATGATTATCTGTATTGGGAGTTTCATGCTGAAAATGGAAAGCAGGCGGTGAGGAAAGGTGACTGGAAAGCAGTAAAGCTGAATGTCAAATCTCCTGATAAAACCATTGTGGAGCTGTATGACCTTGCTTCAGACCAGTATGAGCGTAATAATGTCGCTGCTGAGCATCCTGATATTGTCAAGCAGATGACCGCATTGATGGATGAGGCGCATCACGATAACGAGGTCTTCACATTGTAGCAATGGATTTTCGGCAAGCGGATATGATAAAAATGAATGCAAGGGAATTTTTGTCAGGAATAGCCGGAATCCTGCTGGCCGTAGCGATGCTTGCGTCAGCTTGTGAATCCGCGTCTGCTGTTGAGATACCGCAATACGAGTTCCATTCTGTGCCGAATACCGCCTATTATGGCGGGATACACGGCATTGCCAAGGATAAGGTTGGGCGGATATGGTTCAGCGGTCATGAGGCGTTGTGCCTGTATGACGGAAACGGATTCAGGAGAATGGAAGATGAGGTCATGGAAATCGCTCCCATGGACCCTTGGAATTTCGGTGAGGTCAAGATTGCGGGAACTCAGGGCCGTCTTTTTATCGGGAGCAATCACGGACTCATCATGTTCAGTTATGAGGACATGTCGTTCGACTGCATCTTCCCCGGCAACATAGGTCCTTTTGACGTTACGGATGACGGAAAAGTATGGATGGTCCGTGACGGGCGTCTTGAAATGTTCCTTGCGGACAGCATATCCTCAGGCGTGGCCGGACTTGGGCTGATGTCCGGGCTTGCTCCGGAGGAATCGGTTTCTTCTGTCTTCTGCTCCGGAAATGAAGTCTATGCTTCTGTCAGGAATGTCTTGATGAGCTATTCCCCCAGGACAGGGACTTTCAGACGGTTTGCAGTTGTTGGAGGTGATGATACGGAAATAAAGGACGTTCTGAGAGCCGGTGACACTGTATATGTGCTGACTTTGATGGACGGACTTTTCAAGTGCATGCCTGACGGGACAGTCGGGCTTTCTTCTGCCGGCAGCATGATTTCAGACCGCTCGTCAGGAGCGAAGGTCATGTACGCGGACCCTGCGGGAATCATATGGATTGCGACTCAGGCGGGCCTTCTGCTTATGGATCCTGTTTCGGAGGAGACCAGGCTGCTCAGGATGGACCTTGGCGGCAGATATTCCTTGCCGAACAATTCCGTATGGTCGATATTCCCGGACCCGGACGGCGGGCTGTGGATTGGTACTTATGGAGGAAAACTTGCATATTGCACTCTGTCTGAGAATGATGTGAACGTCTTTTCCGCGCGTCCGGGAGGCCTGTCTCACCCTATTGTGAGCTGTTTCGGGGAAGACCGTCACGGTAACCTATGGGTCGGGACCGAAGGAGGAGGCATTTCGGTTTTGGACAGGTCTTCGGGGGAGTTCAGATACCTTATGCAGTCAGACGGCAGCGGGCTTGCATCGGATTTCATAAAGAGGATACGGAAAGATGAGGAAGGACGCATGTGGGTGGCGTCGTTCAATGGGGGCGTCCAGGTGTATGATGAGAAGGCGCATCGTTTCGTGAAAGTGGCGGAGTCCTCGTCACAATATCCCTTGAGCGTATATAATTTTCTCCGTGACGGTGAGGGAGGCCTTTGGATGTCAAGTCCGGATGAGAATCTGAAATATGCCTCAAAAAGCGGCGGGAAAGTGGAGTCGCGCCTGTTCATTGACGAAAAAGGCATGAAGACATCCACTCAGGCGGAA
>CAJUEK010000008.1:47126-71648 GCA_910585445.1 uncultured Bacteroidales bacterium
TTTTCTTTGATGACGCTTCCAACCTGTGCCTTCTTACGCATTCCGGTCTGGTGGTCGCTGATATCTCTTCCGGAAAAATAATGCGCCGGCATTATATCGGAAATAGCCCTTTCCCAGTGAACAGCTTGATTTCTTATTGCAGGACTTCTTCCGGAGATATCTGGTTTGGAACGGGGGGGGGTGGAGTAAATGTCCTCCATTCTGACGGTTCGTATGTGAATTTTGCTGATTCTGCGGGAAATACCCTTTATGGCAGGACTGTGTTCGGGATAGTTGAGGACGAGGTTTCCGGTGACCTTTGGCTAAGCACGGATGACGGGATTCATGTCTATTCGGCAAAGTCTGGCCTGTTCTCCAAATCCAGCATAGACAGTGACGAGAATTGCGGCTCATATTATATAAGGTCATATTTCAGGACTTCCGCGGGGGAGATATTGTTCGGAGGTACCGACGGTTTCATTATGTTCACGCCCTCCGGCATGACATCCAACAGGCAGAAGCCGGAAGTTTTCTTTACGGGCCTGTTCATCAACAATGCCATAGCTGTTCCAAAGGAGAAGAACTCGCCGCTGGACAAATCCATTTCCGTTTTCGGGTACTCCTCGGATGACGCGCCTGTGGTGCTTTCGCACAGGCAGTCGAATTTCGGTGTGCTCTTGTCTTCGGACAGTTACCTGAATGCAGACAAGAACAGGTATGCATACCGTATGAGAGGCCTGTCAGACGATTGGATGGTGCTTCCGGATGGACAGAGAGCTGTTTCCTTCTTTAACATGAGACCAGGAAAATATGTGTTTGAGGCCAAGGCTGCGAACAATGACGGGATATGGGGAGACAAGGTTACTTCCCTGTGCTTTGAGGTGCGTCCTTCACCGTTCCTTTCTCCGCTGGCCTATGTGCTTTATGCGCTCCTGGTCATCTCTGCCGCCTTTGCATGCTGGCGTTTCTTCACCAACAAGAAGATTCTTGAGCAGAAGCTCGAACTGGAGCAGATAAAGGAGGAGAACATGAGGCAGCTTACGCAGGCGAGGATTAATTTCTTCACGAGCATATCCCATGATCTAAAGACTCCTCTGACTCTCGTGGTGGACCCTCTGAAGCAGCTCAAGGAACATCTTTCCGAAACGTCTGCGGCGATGAAATATGTACGGCTGATAGAGCAGAATGTCACACGTATCCAGCGCATGATCAGCCAGCTGCTGCAGTTCCGTGAGATTGAGAGTCAGAGACTTTCCCTCAACCATCAGCCGGGAGACCTTGTGCGTTTCATCGGAAACATATTCTCGCTTTTTGAGAACATTGCCGGCGGCAAGGACATTGAGACTGGTTTCCGGAGCAATACGGAGAGTTTCTATACACTGTTTGATTATGATGTCATGGAAAAGATTGTCACTAATCTTGTTTCCAATGCTTTCAAATACACTCCGAGGGGATGTTTCGTGGGGATTGAGGTGGTGCTGCACCCAGGTGATGAGCCGGCGGGAAAAACCGATGGGAAAAGCCGGTGGATTTCACTCATCGTGACCAATACCGGTACTGACATACCAGAGGACAGGAGGGAGCACATATTCGATGCTTTCTCAAAGATTCCGTCAGCGGGCAATACAATGGAGAGCAGCACGGGACTCGGGCTTGCAATCGTGAGGGAGCTTGTCAGTGAGCTCGGGGGCAGGATTGTGCTCAAGTCGGAGAATGCCACTGTCTCATTTGAGGTGCTGCTTCCGTTTGTTCCGGAAGGTGAACGGCGGGATGACACGGACGGAAGATATGAATATGCGGTATCAGAGGCGGATAACCTCATGTCTGAGGCTTCGTTTGTGGAGTCTGAGGGCAAGGGGTTGCGTAAACCTAATTCAGTGGTCGTGATAGAGGATGACGTCAATCTGAGGAATTATCTTGAGATGAGACTGTCAAAGAAATATAATGTCTATACGGCGACCAATGGCACTGACGGCATGGCAAAGACGATAAAAGTCAATCCTCAGCTTGTGGTGACAGACCTGGTGATGCCGGAGGCGGACGGCTTTGAGGTGTGCACGAGGATACGCTCGGACCTTAGGACAAGCCACATTCCTATAATAATGCTTTCCGGTGCCGGCAATAAGGATGACAATAAGGTGAGGGCTATGGACTGCGGGGCAAGTGTCTTCATGGACAAACCGGTGGACATAGACTTTCTGCTGAGGCAGGCTGACAATCTTGTCGCAGAGCAGCGTAAGCTCAAGGAGATATACAGCAAGAAATATATTGCGGAGCCGTCCAAGATGACGATTTCATCCATGGATGAAGAACTGCTCAAGAGGGCCATGTCCAACATAGAGAAGAATATGGACAATTGCGGTTATGACGTTGATGCTTTCGTCTCGGACATGGCTGTCGGCAGGACTATTCTGTACAGGAAAATCAACGACATCACGGGGATGTCCATAAAGGAGTTCATCATGGATGTGCGCCTGAAGAGGGCGGCGCAGCTTCTGCGTGAATCCGGCTATACCATATCTGAGATTTCCGTCATGACAGGCTTCGTGAATCCGAAGTATTTCAGCATCTGCTTCAGGCGTCACTATGACATGACTCCGAGCGAATTCAGGAAGGGAAAGGGTACATAAAAGGTTTCATTTCGGCCGATTTTCGTCCTGTGTACAAAATGAAACCATTTCCGTATGAATGGTGTCCGTCGTTTTAGATGCTATATGCGACATTTGTGTCATACCACACAATTGACACACGCAAATGACACCATTCAAATTATCCCGCAGCTTCGCGGCAGGTCAGATTCTGTTGTACGGACTCTTCTGCATGGTTCTTCTTGTTTCCTGTGCTCCTGAAAACGGAAAGGACGGGGACATGACCGGGGAACCGCAGGGAAAAACCGTCACGGTATCTCCTGACAGGACCACTATGTTCCGCAATCCGTTCTCCGGGTGGATGATATATTCCGGTCTCGGAAGCGGTATCGGTGAAAATTTCTGGGAAAGATACGACAATTTCCCCTCTTCAAAGGGAACGGTGAATGTTCCGAGGGACTACGCCCCTATATTGCTTATAAGGGTGATATGGGCGGAGGCAAACCCTCAGGAGGGAGTTTATGCGTGGCAGGACGGCTGCGATACCCCTCAGGCCAGGAGGTTCAAGATGCTTGTCAAAGGAGCCAGGGAAAGGAACATGAGGCTTGCATTCAATTTCGGTGCTGACAGCCGCGACAAGCATGACAACGCGTGTCCGGAGTATGTCCGGGAGAAAGGATGCAAGGTTTTTGAGTCACAGACCGGTTCTGCCAAGGTCTGGACACCATATCCGGATGACCCTGTATTCCAGGAATGCTATGCCGGATTCATCCATGCTTTCGCACAAGAATTCAACGACCCGGACATAACTGCTTTTGCCGGAGGCTTCGGCATAGGCAAATGGGGGGAATACCATGCTTGCATATATTCTACAGGAGACGACTCTCCGCGTGAGCAGGTGTTTGATTTTCTGACCGACACATTCGTGAAGGAGTTTACGAGGATTCCGATTACGCTCAATGCACACAGATGGATAGGCACGGGAGTGCAGTGGGACGGGGACAGGTTCGACCCTGATTCGGAAAGATTGGTGCAGAAAGGGGTGGACAAGGGATTCTCGCTCCAGAGTGCGGCTTTCGGGATGAAGACCTGGTTCGGAAACTGGGAGAAATCAATGCTTTTCAATAACAGATATGATGTGCCTGTCGCTTCTGAGGGAGGATGGGTAAAGGCGTCGCATGGTGACAATTATAAGGGGGACGGATACAAGGACTGGGCGGATGTCCGCAAAGGTGAGTTTCTGGACGCCCAGGGTTCATGCGTCAATACGATGGACCTGCGCTATAATGAAAGCCTTGAGGTCAGTGAAGCCTGGTCATGGTTCAATGAGGCATACGAATATGTTGAACGCTTCATACAGGAGGGCTGCTACAGGATTTATCCGGACCGCCTTACGCTTCCGGAGAGTTTCTGCCCCGGTGACAAGGTTACAATCTCCCACCGGTGGCAGAATCTCGGATGGTCTTATTGCCCTACCAATATAAAACAGTGGGAAGGACGCTACAGGACAGCCTTTGCGTTGCTTGACAAGGAGACTCTTCTGCCGGTTTCGATAAGGTTCGATGAGCAGGCAAGGCCTTCTGACTGGATTAAGGGAAAGCCGAAAAGCTATGTGTTTGAGACGGTCTATGACGATGTGCCGCCCGGAGAATATGCCTGGGCGGTAGGCATTGCCGATGCATGGAAGGACAACAGGCCGGGGATATTCATTGCTGCAAAGCAGAATGTGACCCCGGACGGATGGCTGAGGCTGATGGACGTGACAGTTGAATAAACAATATTAATCACATTATTAACAACTTCTATGTTTCTAAGTAAATACTCAAGGTTTTTAAGGCGCGGCCTCTTGCTGGCGGTACTTGTTTCCGGCAGTGCATTGTGGGGTTCGGCGCAGCCTCGCGGCAGTGCATCCCCGGAGGGGAACGGCCTGAGAGTAATCGGTAACGTTACCGATGAAAAGGGTGAGCCGCTCGTGGGTGCCACTGTCTATGCGAAAAATGACAAGAATGTGAATGCCATCACTGACCTCGACGGAAATTACTCCATTGCCGTTCCAGAGAAATGGACGGTCCTGGTCTATGATTTTGTCGGCTTCGTCACCAAAGAGGAGACGGTCGGTGAGCGCAAGGTAATCAATGTGGAGCTTGCTGAGGACATCGGACAGCTTGATGATGCAGTAGTCGTGGCTTACGGTACGCAGAAAAGGGAGTCTGTCGTGGCTTCCATAACGACGGTGGAGCCGCAGGCCCTGAAGGTCTCGACAAGCCGTTCGCTTACGAACAATCTGGCCGGAAATGTTGCCGGAGTGCTTGCCATTCAGCGTTCGGGTGAGCCTGGCTATGACAATTCGACATTCTGGATACGGGGCATCTCGACTTTCCAGGGAGTCGGCGGCGACCCGCTTGTGCTTGTGGACGGAATCGAGAGAAGCCTTGACACAATAGATGCCGAAGAAATTGCGTCTTTTTCTGTGCTTAAGGATGCGGCCGCAAGTGCCGTGTATGGAGTTAGGGGAGCCAATGGAGTCATCCTCATCAACACCAAGCGTGGCCAGGCCGGAAAGCCGAAGGTTACATTGAAGGCTGAGTTCGCAGGTACGCAGCCTGTAAAGCTTCCCTCTTATATCGGTGCGGCCGACTATATGCAGCTGCTTGACGATGTGCTTGTTGACACCGGCTCTCTGCCGATGTACACGGACCAGATAGCCAAGACGCGTGCCGGCTATGACCCGGACATTTATCCGGACGTGAACTGGATAGAGGCAATATCGAAGGACTGGGCCAACAACCAGCGTGTAACTGCTGAGATAAGCGGAGGTAATGAGAGGGTAGTGTATTCGATGGTGGCCGCAGTTTATAACGAGCGCGGAATACTTACACGTGACCTGAGCAAGGAATGGGACCCTTCCATAAAGTTGCAGAGGTACAACGTGAGGTCAAATGTCGATATCAAGATTACGAACACGACTAAGCTCCGAATCAACATCGGAGGTTATCTGCAGGAGCGCAATGCAACTCCGGAAAGTGTCAGCCTTATATTTGACAGGGCTTTCCGTGCCGTTCCGTTCAAATTCCCCGTGCAGTATTCCACTGGTGAGATTCCTGGCAACGAGGAGTCCAACGTGTGGGCCATGGCGACACAGAGGGGATACAACAGGACTACGGCGAGCAAGATAGAGACTCTCGTCACTCTGGAGCAGGACCTGAAGTTCATCACCGAGGGCCTTAAAGTCAGGGGAACATTCTCATTTGACCGCTATTCTACCGGAACTGTAAGCCGTTCGATGAATCCTACAATCTACAATCCTGCTTCAGGACGTAATGAAGACGGCTCACTGATTCTTACAGTAAAGAGCAACGGCAGCAACACTCTCGGCCACTCTTCTTCAGGAACTTTCGGCAACAAGAGCATATACATGGAAGCCGCATTGACTTACGACAGGACTTTCAGGAAAGACCATGCGGTGTCCGGCCTGCTGCTTTTCAACAGGAGGAACTATGACAACGGAGACAAGCTTCCTTACCGTAACCAGGGACTTGCCGGAAGGGCTTCCTATACTTATGCCAACAGGTATGTGGCCGAATTCAATTTCGGATATAACGGCTCGGAGAACTTCGCTCCTGGAAAACGGTACGGATTCTTCCCTTCGGGAGCATTGGGATGGGTTATTTCTGAGGAGCCTTTCATGGCTTCGGCAAGACGTGTGCTATCCAAGCTCAAGATTAGGGCATCGTACGGCCAGACCGGAAACGCCTCGCTTGACGGAAGACGTTTCGCTTATCTGTCCACAATCACTGATGACTGGAACACTCTCGGAGAGTACAGGTGGGGCTATGAGTCCAATTACAACAAGAACGGTATGGCGGAAGGCGACTTCGCTGTTCCTGACCTGACATGGGAAAAGGTGAACAAGGCCGACGTCGGTTTCGAAATAGGTTTTCTTGACGGTGTGGCGGACCTCCAGGTGGATTTCTTTGACGAGAGGAGAAACAATATCTTCATGGAGAGGACATCCATACCTGCCACCGCAGGTTTCATCAAGGCTCCTTGGCAGAACTTCGGAAAAGTGAAGAACCAGGGCTTTGACATGACCCTCAATGTAAGGAAGCAGTTCGGACGCGACTTTTTCCTCAGCGTCATGGGAACCTTGACATATGCCCACAACACCATCGTGGAGATGGATGAGCCTAAGGCGGTCATCGGCACCAACAGGGCGCAGACTGGTCATCCCGTGGGCCAGCTCTTCGGATATATCGACGAGGGCCTATATACATACGATGACTTTGTGGATGTGGAGAACGGCATTCTCAGGCCTGACCTTCCTGTCGTGACCCTTGTCTCGAAGGTGCGTCCGGGAGACATAAAATACAAGGATGTCAACAAGGACGGCAGGATTGACGTATATGACAAGTCTCCGATAGGAGGAACGAAGAACCCTGAGCTTGTGTATGGTTTCGGCTTCACATTCATATGGAAGGACCTTGACATCTCGGCCCTTTTCCAGGGAGTCGGCAAGACATGGAACATTCTTTCCGGAAACATAATCCCGGCTTCCAACAAGGGAACTACCTATAATATCTTCACCAACTACAATGACCGCTGGACAGAGGCGAATCCGAGCCAGGATGTGTTCTATCCGCGTCTGGACTACGGCACGAACGCGAACAACAGCCAGCAGTCCACATGGTGGCTCCGTGACATGAGTTTCCTAAGGCTCAAGAATGTCGAAATAGGCTATTCGCTGCCTAAGAGGCTTGCTGAAAAATCGTTCATATCAAGTGCCAGGGTGTTCCTAAGGGGAACCAATCTGCTCACATTCTCAAAGTTCAAGCTTTGGGACCCGGAGCTTGCTTCTGCCACAGGCGCCGCATATCCGGTGATGAAATCCATGTCGGCCGGCGTTGAGTTCAAATTCTAATCCTTGTCTGAAAATGAAAAACAGAAAATTACATATACTGATTGCGGGAATCCTTGCGGCTTTTTCCATTGTTTCCTGTGACTATCTTGACAAGCAGCCTGATGACCAGCTTGACATTCCGGCGGCTTTTGAGAACAAGAGCAATCTTGAACGCTGGCTTGCCTACATTTATAACGGCATCCCTACGTTCTACCACTATGACGGCGCTATTGCTGTGGCTGATGACCTGACCCCTCCGGTGGGCTGGGAGTCACAGGGATTCAAGGCCATACTTTACCAGAACGGCAACTTCACTCCCGCTCAGGGAGGAATCATAGGCTATTGGAACGAATTTTCAAAAAGAATCCGCTCTGCCTACATCTTCATTGAGAACGCTCATCCGCTCTTCGATGTTTCCGCAAAGGAAATCGAATGGATGAAGGCCGAGTGCCGTTTTTTCATAGCATATTACCATGCGATGATGGTCATGACATACGGAGCCGTTCCTATGATTACGGAACCTGCCCAAGGCACTGATGCCTCGGATATGCAGCTCAAGCAGCAGCCTTTCTACACTGTTGTTGACTGGGTGGCCCAGGAACTCAGGGAAACGGCGGAGATTCTACCTTCCTCATATGAGGAGGCCAACAAATACGGAAGGGCCACGTCTCTGATGTGTCTTGCCATCCGTGCCCGTCTGCTTACTTTCGCCGCAAGTCCGCTTGTAAACGGCAATCCGGACCTTTCAGGTTTCGTGAACTGCGACGGAGTGCAGATTTTCAGCTCGGAATATGACCCGGAGAGATGGCGTGCGGCGGCAGATGCCAACCTTGAAGTCATCGAGGCGGCAAAGGAAAGCGGCTACGACCTCTATGTCGAAAGGCTTGACGACGGTTCTGTGGACCCTTACATGTCCTATATGAAGGCTGTCCTCATGAGATATGACCAGGGCAACCATGAGGTGCTCTTCCCGAAGACATACGACAGCGGCGCTTATTTCGACAGGCAGTGCAATCCGCGCAGCATGGGAGGAGCCGGAGCAATCGGAGTGACGCAGAACCTTGTTGACGCTTTTTTCATGAACAACGGACTCATCCCTATTACAGGATATACGGAGAACGGAAAGACACCTGTAATCAACGGTGAGTCAGGATATTCGGAGACAGGCTATTCGGCGGAGGCAATGAAAGCCAAGACCAGATGGTTCTATGCTGAGCAGGGAGCGGCAGAGGGAGCGAAGAAAGAGTATGTCATCACTACGGCCGGAACCTACAACATGTACTGCAACCGTGAGCCGAGATTCTATGTGTCCGTTCTTTACAATGAGCAGTACCACTGGGGAAAAGACAAGCACAAGTCATCCAACAAATTCACCGACTTCTTCTCTGGAGGACAGGACGGAGGACCGAGCCACGATTCACCTACGGCAGGATATCTCGTGAGAAAGATGGTCGATCCGTCAGCAATACCGAGCGACGGTTCGGGAACTTACAAGACGCGTCACGGAGCGATATACCGCCTTGCCGAGGCCTATCTTTCATATGCCGAGTGCCTTAACGAGTACAGCATATCAAGAGGCACATATCCTGTGAACCAGGCGGAGATACTCAAATACGTCAACCTCATCCGCGCAAGGGCAGGAATACCTCAGTATGGAACCGGAACAGACAGCGACGGAGTCAGGATGATTGCTCCTCCTGCCACTGGCGAAGAGCTGCGTGAACTTATAAGACGCGAGCGCAGAGTTGAGCTGAACTGCGAGGCCGGCAACCGTTTCGATGACCTGCGCCGCTGGAAACAGGCTGAGACAGTGCTTGACGGGCCTTATTACGGAATGGATTCGCGTGCAACCAAGGCCAATAGGGATGACTATTACAAGAGGACGCAATACCAGACAAGGCGTTTCATCAGCTACTGGTGGCCTATTCCTCAGGATGATATTGACAAGAACACCAATCTCCGCCAGCTTCCGGGATGGTAGAGGCACGGCCGGGAAAACGGAAAAGTTTTTTAATGTTTTGAATATGAGACTCAAATATATGATAATGGCGGCAGGCTTTCTTGCGCTTGCCGGCTGCAGCAAAGGAGGGTTCCAGGGGCCTGACAGAAGCATGTATGACGTTACTGAGACCATGACCCTTGAAGTGTCCGCGGAGCAGGTGGTACTCGATGCCGAGGCTCCGGATGAGATTGCGCTCTCATTCTCATGGACTCCGGCGAGGGAGATGTCGGACGACTATATCGTCACATATGTCACCTATCTCGACATAGAGGGAAACGATTTCAGCAACAGCGTGAGAGAAGTCGAGGATGACGGTGTGTATTATAAGGAATACACCAACCAGCAGCTCCAGAACCTGCTTGTTGACAAATGGGGCAAGAATTATTCACGTGCCGTGAACATGCAGTTCAAAGTCATAGCCAAATGGGACGGCGGCACGAAGTACATAATGCCGGAAGTGCGTACTGTCGGGGTCAGCGTGCGTCCTTTCCGTCCTCTGACTTTCGATGCAGACAGGATTTTCCTTTCCGGAGAGGCTGTGACCGGAACGACAAAGCAGACCATGCCCAAGACCCCGGAGAATGAGTTTGTCTATGCGGAAGAGGTATGGCTCCAGCCGGGAATGATGACGATTCCTATCGAATATGAAGGAATCACCTCGTACATATGTCCGGCGGAGGGCAGTGTGACCGTTCCTGACAATGACCTTCAGGAGGGCAGGCCTGCATCTGTGGAATACGCCGCTGCCGTGAAGGCCGAGCCGGAGAACGGGGAGACGATTCCGTCATGGAACATTCCTGCAGAGGGCTGGTGGCGTGTGATTATAGACATCGAGAACAAGACTGTCAGATTCTTCTCTCCTAAGAACAGGCTTGAGCCTCTGACAGTGGAGTTCGGATATGAGAACAAGCAGAATTGGATTCTCACGAAGACTCTCGGGGCCGGAAACTATTATATCAACACCATGACCGGTTGGGACAGCTGGAAAGGCAAGGCGTTCCCGTTCGTGGTTTCCAAGACAGATCCGCAGATTCTGATATGGCAGGGCTCGTCTTTCACAATCAACGACGGCTTCTGCATAAAGGTGGCCCAGAATGTTTCCGAGGTCGAGCTTGAACAGCTGGATTCCGGCGGAAACGACCCTAACAAGGACAGCGCGACGAATTTCATATCGAAAGTTCTTGCATTCGTGCCTGCCACGGAGCCTGGTGTCGCTGTTACGGCCGACATAGAGCTGACTATGGGTGAATGGCTTCCGATGGCCCAGGCTGTGAACAACAGGAAATGGAAACCTGCCGCCGGAGGGGCCAAACTCGGAAAGATTACCATAGATGTCAGAAACAACATGATACGTTTTGACTGATGATTTGACTTTGGATTTAAGAGTTGCCTGCCGGTGTTCCCGGAGTCCCAGGAGCCTTGGGGGCTGCCTGCAGGCAAATCAAAAATGAATTTAAGATGAGATATAGAATCAAGAATGCTGTTTTGATGTTTGCGGCGATTGCCGTTTCAGCATGTGCCTGCGGCAAGGAGCCGGCGGTAACTGGAGGAAACCCTGCTGAAATAGAGGGAAATGTGGTGGTGAAGATAAGCCCGGACAGGACGACCGTGCTCAGGAATCCGCTCAACGGATGGGTAATGTATGTCTCCGGAACGGCTGACCCGTCATATTTCGATACGAAGGTCTATGTGGCTGACCTCGGGAAAGAGGTGCTTGTCAGGGACTATGCCTCTGCATGCTATATACGCACCGGTTGGAAAAACCTGAACCCGGAAAAAGGCGTATATGCCTGGAACGACCCTACGAGCGATATATACAAATTGGTCAAGAGGGCTGAGGAACTGAAGCTTCCGATAGCGTTCAGGGTGGTTGTTGACGGACGTGACCAGAGGGAGAACACTCCCCAGTTCGTGTTTGACGCGGGAGCCGAATATTGGCTTTCTGACAGCAGGTTTCCGGACAGGAAGACTCCGCTTGCCATAGACCCGGTGTGGAGGAAGCATTACGAGGAGTTCATAAAGGCATTTGCGGCTTATTTCAATGACCCGGCCAAGACTGCTTTCATAGACGGATACGGGCTCGGCAAATGGGGTGAGGGACACAATGTATGTTATGAGCAGAACAATGCCGTGACTTCCAGGACCTCGGAATACAAGGCCGAGACGATGGAGTGGATTACCGGACTTTATGCGGAAAATTTCACGAAGGTGCCGCTGGTCATCAATTACCACCGCCAGATAGGACATCCTGTCAGTGAGGGCAAGTCTCCTCAGCCGGACAGCGAGGATGTGCTTCAGATAGCCATAGACAACGGCTATTGCCTCCGTTCAGATGCCTTCGGCATGAACAACCAGGACTGGGGCTATAATGACTGGGAGAAGGGATATGTGATGAAATGGAGCAACAAGCTTCCCATACTGATGGAGGGAGGATATATCGTGAGCAGCCATTCGTATTGGAATGACCCGGCTGGATACCGTAAGGACCATCCGGAGGATGTGCGCGAAGGAGAGTTCCAGGCATCCATGGAAGCAAAGGTCAATATGATGGATTTCCGTGTAGGCGGCGAGACCAAGTCATGGTTTGAGAACTCTTTCTCTCTTGTAAAGCGTTTCAATGCCGAGGGAGGCTACCGTCTCTATCCGACGCAGGTTTCCGTACCGTCCGCAGGAACTTTCTCAAGCCGCGTCACATTGGGGCACAGCTGGGCAAATCTCGGGTGGGGCTATTGTCCTGTGAATATAAGGCAGTGGAATTACAAGTACAAGGTCGCCTTTGCCCTTTTGGACAGCAAGGGAGAGCCTGTGAAGGTGTTTGTTGATGAACAGACTGATCTTTCGCAGTGGCTGAAAGGCGAGGTTACGTCATATACGTTCGATGTTGACATAAAGGGTGTGGCCGTCGGTGCATACACTTGGGGAGTCGGCATCGTGGACACAACGGAGGACAACAGGATAGGAATCCGTGCGGCTGTTGCGGCAAGCCAAATGACTGACACCGGCTGGGTGCGCGCAGGGACGTTCACCGTTACCGCTGAATAATGAAATGAGAAACACATAATTGATTACACTGAATATGAAAAAGGTATTTTTGTTTTTTGCATCTGCAATAGCTGCGGCAGGGCTTGGCATTTCCTGTACGGATCTTTCGGGAATCGAGGAGCGCATTGACACTCTTGAAGAGAAGATGGCTTCCATGATAAATTCCGTAATGGCTCTCAATGAGAATGTCAAGGCCTTGCAGGCTTTCAGCCAGTCCGGCCAGACGGTTAAGGAAATCCGTCAGGAAGGAAACGTATATACTATCGTGCTTGGAGACGGCTCTGTGCATAATATTACCGTAGAGAATGGCCCTGTCCTTCTGGATGTCGGCATAGACGAGGAGGGCTACTGGACTCTTGACGGCAAGAGGATTCTTTCGGACGGTGAGCCTGTGAAAGCGGTCGGAGAAAAGGGTGACAAAGGCGACAAGGGAGACAAAGGTGACGACGGCGCTGCCGGAAATGACGGTGAGAAGGGAGAGGACGGCGCGGACGGAGCAGACGGTGCCGCGGGAAAGACGCCTATATTCGGAGTTGATGCTGAGGGGTACTGGACTGTGAAATATGATGAGAATGAGGAGCCGAAGAGGATTACTGACGAGAACGGAGGCTATGTGCTTGCGGTAGGCTCGGCGGGAGGTGACTCTTTCTTCAGGAGTGTCACTGTTGAGGACGGCTATCTTACCATAGTGCTTGCCTCAAACCCGGACAAGTCTTACAGGCTGCCTATCGAGGCCGGATTCCGTATAGAGGTGGCTTCTGACATTGCCGCAATCATGCCTGGCGAGACCGTGGACATTCCGTTCGAGGTGGTCGGCTCAGATGCTTCCACCCGTGTTTTTGTCGAGACTCACGGAGGATATGAGGCTGTTCTGAAAGAGGGCGCTGTCTCCGTGACTGCTCCGGCTGAACTTCCGGCGGACGGCTATGTTATACTGAAGGCAATCAGGAATTCGGATTCTTCCATTAAGGCTGTCTGCATCACGTTTGAGGCAGGTGAGTTTGCATATGTCGTTGATGCGCAGGAGATTGCCAAGGAAGGAGGAAATCTGAACATAACCGTCACGACCAATCTGGAGTATTCCGTTTCCATTCCGGAAGATGTTGACTGGATTCGCATGGCTCCGCAGACCAGGGCTGTCATTACTGAGGTCGTGAGCTTTGTTGTGGATGCCAATGAAGGAGCAAGGCGTACTGCCCTAATCAGCATCGTTCCTGTGCAGGGTGAGGCCTATTCGGTGAGAGTCGTGCAGAATGGAGCTGATGATGTGATATTCGAGGATGTTGACCTTGCCTCTGTGGCCAAGTTTATGATTGGAGGAACAACTGCTGGAGAAGCTCAGGTAGAGATGGTGCAGACGCTTGAGAATGAGGATGTTTTCGCGTTCTATGGCGACCTGGAGGCCGGAGAAATGCATGTGGCCATGCTTGACAGTGAGAATGCCGTACTCGGTGCGGTGGTTCCGTCAGAAGGTACAGACATCAGTGCTGGACAGGCTTTGGCTTTTGATCAGGATTTCGTGGATTCCGGCAGGCATTGGGCCATCCCTTCGGACGGAAAATACCGTGTTGTCCTGAACCGTGCTTCCGGTGAAATCACCATTTATGACGTGGCAACTGATCTTCAGCCATGGTCTGCCGTATTCCATATAAATAATCTTGAGGCTAACGGAACTCTGAAAACGACAATCACTGACAAGATTTATCTGTATGGTGACATTTCTTGGAGCGGCAAGGCGGTTGCTTTGGAGCAGTCTCCAGCTGACCCTCAGGTTCTGTACTATAAGGGCGATGCCCTGAATTTTACCAGGGTGAACTTCAAGACAGGAGTTTCTGCTGCTGATTTTGAAGTAATCGCAGAGGGAAAGGAATCAATAAACGTAAGCCGTATTTATACATTTGCTCCAAGCGACAAGAGTCTGTGTGTCTCTATTAACGGAGGTAAAGATACTGCCGCGCCGATAAATGTCGGTGAGTGGACGCCGATGTCCGGAGGTTCTGACTGGCAGAGGGGACAATATTTCCATCCGGTGGACCGTTATGACGGTGATACTCCTCATTTCCAGGCTACAAAAGTCAAGTTCATCCTTGATTTGAGGAATATGAGGGTGAAGCTTATCCAGTAGTGCAGTATGAATATGACAAAAAAGATATTGCGCGGCCTGGTGTGCAGGACTTTGGCTATGGTCGCCATCGTGTTGACCGTGGTAGTGTCCTGCACCAAGGCCAATCCTTATGAGGGTCTCTCGCTTGTGCTTTCCGGAGTGCCAGAAAACATGACGGTGGGGGAATCTGCCCAGGTTTCGGTTGCGTTTTCCGGTGCTTCTTCAGCTGCTGCGACATATAAATGGATGTCGCTTAACCCTACGGTCGTTTCTGTGACGTCTGAAGGCGACAAGGCCTCTTTGAAAGCCCTGAAAGGCGGCCGGGCGGTAATTCTTGTCTATCTTGCCGAATGTGAGCAGGTCTCTGCAAGGGCTTCCGTGGAGGTTGCCCATGAAGGGGACGGGGTGCTACGTATTCTCGCAATAGGCAACAGCTTCTCGCAGGACGCCGTGGAGCAGTATCTTTATGAACTTTTCAGAAATGACGGCCAGGAAGTCATAATAGGCAATCTTTATATCGGCGGGTGCGACCTTCAGAAGCACTTCAACAATATCAGCGCTGACAAGGCGGCATATGAGTACCGCAAGATTGTCAAGGGACAGAAGACCAACAGGAAGAATGTAAGCATATCAGAGGCCCTTGCGGATGAGAATTGGGATTATGTGAGTCTGCAGCAGGCCAGCGGGCTTTCCGGCAAATATGAGACATGCTCTCCTTATCTGCCTGAGATTCTGAATTATGTCCGTTCCCGCTCCCGTTCCGATGTGAAAATGATATGGCATTCCACCTGGGCATACTCCAGAACTTCCGACCATGCTGATTTTCCGAAATACGGCAATGACCAGATGACGATGTATGCTGCCATTTCGGATGTCGCGAAGAAAGTCATGGATAATCCGGCATATTCATTCGACCTGCTGGTTCCCTCCGGGACTGCGGTGCAGAACGGACGCACATCTTCACTCGGAGACACTTTCAACAGGGACGGATATCATCTTGAGACGACATTCGGACGTTATACGGCGGCATGCACATGGTATGAGGCGATTTCAGGCAAAAATGCGGAAGATAACGGCTATGCTCCGTCTTCGGTGAATGCGGACAAGCGCAGAATCGCCCGCTCGGCAGCTCACAATGCCGTGCAGAATCCTTATTCTGTCACGGATATGTCAGCATTTTGATTATGTTTTAGTTTAAAAGTTAGTAGTTATATGATATTTTTGGCGGCAGAAAGGCCCGGACATGATTCGGTCCGTCCTGCACGGCAAGTGAGACCCGGCCGGGGCGGCTGCTTCAAGCGTATGTGCGTCAGGCCCGTATAATAATAAAAGGATGAAGAGACATTTTATATATGCATTTTTGTGCTGCTCATTTATGGCAGTGGCCGGCATCGGAGCAGGTGCGGCGGACTTCTCCCGGTCTGAAACCGGGAACGGCTCCCGGGAGGTACATGTCATTTCCGGGGAAGATGAAGCCAGGGCGGCCGAAATTGTCGGCCGGATGACCCTTGAGGAGAAAATTTCCTACATCAGCGGTCTGAAGTCATTTTATATCCGTGCCGTTCCGAGGCTCGGGATTCCGGAGATAAGGATGGCGGACGGGCCGTGCGGTGTGCGCAACAATACTGAAAGCACATTGTATCCTTGCGGCATCTGTTCGGCAGCGTCATGGAACCGCGGGGCTGTAGAGCGTCTCGGACATGGACTTGGAATGGATGCCCGTGCAAGGGGAGTCGATATAATGCTCGGCCCGGGAGTCAACATCTACCGCGCTCCTATGTGCGGCAGGAACTATGAATATTTCGGAGAAGATCCGTATCTTTCAGGTGAGACTGCCAAGCATTATATCATAGGAATGCAGGAGGAGGGCGTAATGGCGACCGTGAAGCATTTTGCAGCCAATAACCAGGAATACGCCCGCCACAGTGTCAGCTCGGATGTGGACGAAAGGACTCTTAATGAAATCTATTTCCCTCCTTTCCGCAAGGCTGTCCGGGAGGCCGGTGTCGGGGCTGTGATGGACAGCTACAATCCGGTGAACGGGGTGCATGCCACTGAGAACAGATGGATGAACGTGGATGTGCTCAGGGACAGGTGGGGTTTCCGCGGTATCGTCATGTCGGACTGGACTTCCACTTATTCCACTGCCGGAATCGCAAACGGAGGACTTGACCTTGAGATGCCGAAAGGGGTGTTCTTTACTGAAGAGAGGCTCAAGGCTGCGATAGACAGCGGCATCGTGCGCGAAGAGGACATAGACCTTAAAGTGCAGCATATCCTGCAGACATTGATTTCGTTCGGCATGCTTGACGGTCCACGTGGCGCTGACACATCCATTGACGAAGATTGCGAATATTCACGTGAGGCTGCTCTTGCCGTGGCCCGCGAGGGAATCGTGCTTCTTAAGAATGACGGCGGAAATCTGCCTTTGAAAAAAGGGCGGGTGCTTGTCATGGGACCGAATGCCGACCGTGTGGCTACAGGCGGGGGAAGCGGTTTCGTGACTCCTATCAGGGCCGTGTCCGCATATCAAGGACTTGCCGCTGCCAAGGGGGCGAAAAATGTTGCCCTGCTTTCTGACGGGATGCTTTATGAGGACATTTCATCCGAGATATTTGCTGACGAGGGCATGACGGAAAAAGGGTTCAGAGGTACTTATTGGCCTGTTTTGGGATTCAAGGGAGAGCCTGTCATGTCACGCATAGACAAAAATGTAAGCTTTTTCTGGAAATACGGTTCTCCTGCAAAGGGAATCCCGGATGACAAATTCTCTGTGGCATGGGAAGGTGTCTATAAGGCTGAAAAGGATGGTGTCGTGCGCTTTTTGATGAGCGGGGATGACGGATACCGCCTTTTTGTTGACGGTGTTCTGCTCGGAGGCGACTGGGGCAATCATTCCCTTTCTTCAAGGTCCGCCTTTCTTGATGTCGAGTCTGGCAGGAAATATAAGATAAGGTTTGAGTATTTCGACAATGCCGGAGAGGCTACGGTAAGCCTTCAGGCCGGAATCATGAATGAGAAACTACTTGAAGAAAGTCTTTCGGGGGCTTCCCATGTGGTGTTTTGCGCAGGTTTCGACAGCAACAGCGAGGGTGAGGGCTTTGACAGGAGTTTTTCGCTTCCTGCTGAGCAGAAAAGGCTTATAAACCGTGTCGCTTCATCACACGGGAATGTGACTGTAGTGGTGAATGCCGGCGGAGGTGTGGATTTTCGCGGATGGTCTGAAAATGTCAGGTCGGTACTTATGGCATGGTATCCTGGCCAGGAAGGGGGAACAGCCCTTGCCGAGATTCTTACGGGCAAGGTTTCTCCGAGCGGCAAGCTTCCTATTTCCATCGAGAAGAGCTGGGATGACAATCCTGTGCGCCACAGCTATTATGAGAATGCCAAGCAGTCAAGGCATGTCGAATATAATGAGGGCATATTCGTGGGTTACCGCGGGTACGACCGCAGCGGAATAGCCCCTGAGTATCCGTTCGGATATGGCTTGTCCTACAGCACTTTTGAATATTCCGGAATGTCAGTCAGGAATCTTGGGGACGGGAGAGTCCTTGTGGAGATTGACGTGAGGAATTCCGGCAAGACGGATGCTTCGGAAGTCGTGCAGGTCTATGTGCGGGATTGTGAATCGTCTGTGAAAAGGCCTGCCAAGGAACTCAAGGGATATGAAAAGGTATTTCTGCGCAAGGGTGAGACAAGGCGTGTCAGCGTGGTTCTTGAAAAGGATGCATTTGCCTTCTATGATGTTGATATTCATGACTTCCGCGTTGAACCGGGCGATTTCATGATTTTGGCCGGAGGCTCTTCTGCCGACCTGCCTTTGTCTTCGGTGATTCATATTGATTGATTTTATCTGAAAAGGAACGGTGTTTATGAGGGACAGGACAATATTGGCGGTGCTGCTTTTCTTTCTGTGCGGGGCAGTTGCCTTTGCCCAGGGGATTCTTGTGGAGGCTGAGAGTTTCCGTGAGAAGGGAGGATGGGCCGTTGACCAGCAGTTTATGGATAAGATGGGTTCCCCGTATCTGATTGCCCACGGGCTCGGGGTGCCTGTGGCTGATGCGGTAACATCGGTAAGCATACCTTCGAAAGGGACCTGGCATGTCTATGTGAGGACTTACAACTGGACGTCTCCATGGACTTCGCAAGATGGGCCGGGAATATTTGCGGTGAAGATTGGCGGCATGAAACTGGAGAATGAGCTTGGCGGGACCGGTGACGGCTGGATGTGGCAGTATGCCGGAAAGGCAAGGCTTCCGGAAGGGGAGGCCGTGTTGTCCTTGTGTGACCTGACGGGCTTTGACGGCAGGTGTGATGCGCTGTTCCTTACCAGGGACCGCCATGCGGAACTGCCTGACGGTGGGGATGCTCTCCGTTCTTTCAGACGTTCCGTGTCGGGATGTCCTGCCCCGGATTCAAAGAAATATGATTTTGTTGTCGTAGGTGGAGGAATCGCCGGTATGTGTGCCGCTGCAGCCGCTTCCCGCAACGGTCTGGAGGTGGCGCTTGTGAACGACCGTCCGGTGCTCGGTGGCAACAACAGTTCGGAGGTGCGCGTGCATCTTGGAGGTTATGCGGAAGTCGGTCCTAATGAGGGACTTGGCCGCATGATACGTGAATTTGGCCATACTAAGGCCGGTAATGCCAAGCCTGCGGAATATTACGAGGACGGCAGGAAACAGGATTTCATTGACGCCGAGGATGGAATCACGCTTTATCCGAATTACAGGGCTGTGGAAGTGAGGATGGACGGCCACAGGATAGAAGCTGTGCTGATACGCCATATCATGACGGGAGAAGAGCATTGGCTTGAGGCTCCGCTTTTCTCGGACTGCACAGGAGACGGGAGCATAGGCTTTCTTGCCGGTGCGGATTTCAGGATGGGACGTGAGGCCCGGAGTGAATACGGTGAGTCGCTTGCCCCTGAAGAGGCTGACGGGATGACCATGGGAGCTTCCATACAATGGTATTCGGAAGATATGGGACAGCCGGCGTCTTTCCCGGAATTTTCATACGGAGTGCAATTCAATGAGGACAATTGCGAGAAAGTTACAATGGGAGAGTGGAAATGGGAGACCGGAATGAATCTCGACCAGATTGAGGATGCCGAGAGAATCCGTGACTATGGACTCTTGGTGGTATATTCCAACTGGAGCTTCCTGAAGAATGGTCTGAGGGACAATTCACGTTGGCGGAATCGCTCGCTCGGATGGGTAGGCTACATTTCCGGCAAGCGTGAGTCACGGCGTCTGATGGGTGATCATGTGCTTTCCCAGAATGACATAGACCGTAATATTCCTTATGATGACGCTTCGTTCACTGCCACCTGGGCGATAGACCTGCATTTCCCTGACCCGGCCAATTCGGCGGCATTTCCCGGAAACGAGTTCAAGGCGGCGACTGTACATAACTGGATTTATCCTTATGCCGTACCTTACAGATGCCTGTATTCCAGGAATATAGACAACCTGTTCATGGCAGGACGCAATATAAGCGTTACGCATGTTGCTCTCGGTACAGTGCGTGTTATGCGTACTACTGGCATGATGGGCGAGGTTGTAGGAATGGCCGCTTCAATATGCCGCAGGAACGGATGTTCTCCGCGCGGGGTATATGAAAGTCATCTTGATGAGCTTAAGGCCATGATGAAGGAAGGAGCCGGCAGGAGAGAAGGACTGAATGACCAGGATTTCAATCTTCCGAACAGGCTTCTGGATGCTCCAGCGGCATCCGGATACAGCCGAATGGACGGTGATACTCTTGTAATCGGAAACAGGCTCATTGAGAGGAAATATCTGTGGAACGGTGGAAATCTGATGACTTGCAGCATATATGACAAGAATACGGGAGTTTTGCGCAAGAGTGTCTCGTTGAGACCTGACTTTTCCATTTCTGGCGGCCTGCATGCCGGTACTGGCGCATCATATGTGGCGGAGAATGTTCCTGCCGATGAAATCAGCCCGGCTTTCCACAAGGTTATTGTCAGGTATTCATTGGGGGATTTGAATGTTCGCCGTGAGTTCCGTGTATATGCCGATGTGCCTGCCATAGCCTGCGATACATGGCTGAACGGCACTCTGGCCGGCCTTGCTTCTTCAAAGGAGGTCTCGGCTGCCGACAGGAAGAACATAGAATCTGCAGCAGATATGAAGACAAGGCCTGTTTCCGCTGTGCTTGACCAGCTTGATTTTGGCGGGAATCACTGGCATGCGAAGGCTGTGGAGTTCTGGGACGTGACAGACTGGAACAATAATCTTGTCGCCGAGAGGGATGTGCTGTCATACAGGAAAAGTTCTTACAGGGGCAACCTGCTTTTTGTCAGGGATGGCGTGTCGGGTGACGGTTTCTTTTTTCTGAAGGAAGCTCCGTGCTCTGCAACGCAGCTGGCATATCCTGGGGCGGACTTCACGGCAGATTTCGGACATTTCTCAGTTACGGGGCTCGGAATCGTTCCATCTGATGTAAGTCCTTCTGAGTGGACCAAGGTGTATTCATGTGTCACAGGAGTATTCTCTGACGGTGAGCTTTCTGCGCTGAAGGCCCTGAGGTCGTATCAGAAGCAGCTTAGGAGACATCTTCCCCTCAGGGATGAGATGGTCATGATGAACACTTGGGGCGACCGCAGCCAGGATACCAAGGTGAATGAGGGCTTCTGTCTGGAGGAGATAGGGAAAGCAGCCCGTTTGGGAATGACTCATTTCCAGATAGATGACGGCTGGCAGGCAGGAAAAAGTCCCAATTCGGCCTTGGCTAAAGGTACTTTCAAAAATATACATGACAATCCGGACTATTGGACGCCAGACCCTGTGAAATATCCGCGTGGACTTTCCCCTGTGGTCGAAAAGGGCAGGCAGCTCGGTGTGGAGGTCGGACTTTGGTTCAATCCGAGCGTGCAGAATGACTTTGAGGACTGGAGGAAAGATGCGGATGTGCTTGTGGGACTTTATGAGAAGTACGGGATACGTGTATTCAAGATAGACGGGCTTGCAGTGCCTTCGAAAAAGGCGGAGGCCAATCTGCACAGGCTTTTCGGGAATGTCCTGGAGCGTACCGGCAACAATGTCATGTTCAATCTCGATGCTACGGCAGGACGTCGCGGAGGCTATCACACTTTCTGCGGCTACGGCAACATTTTTCTGGAAAACCGCTATACGGATTGGGGAAATTATTATCCTTATCAGACTTTGCGCAATGTCTGGATGCTTTCCAAATATGTTCCGGCCGAAAGGATACAGGTCGAGTTCCTGAACAAATGGAGGAATGCGGACAAATATGAGGGCGACCCGTTTGCGCCGTCAGTTTATGGTTTTGACTATCTGTTCGCCACGGCTATGGCGGGCCAGCCTCTTGCTTGGATGGAGGCTTCCAATCTGCCGGAGGAGGCGTTTTCTGTCCGCTCTCTTGTGGACAAATACAAGGAGGTGAGTGCTGATTTCCATTCCGGGATGATTTTCCCTGTTGGCGATGAGCCTTCGGGACGTTCATGGACAGGTTTCCAGTCGATTGTTGATGAGCTGAGCGGGTATATGCTGATTTACAGGGAAGCTTCGGATTGTGCCGGGCAGTCTGTCAGGACATGGCTGCCGGAAGGTGCGGAGGTGTCATTTGAGCCGGTCCTTGGGAGCGGAGAGTCTTTTGTGGCTCAGACAGGTGACGGCGGCTCAGTGCGCTTTGCATTGCCTTCGCAGAACTCGTTTGCGATGTACCGTTACAGGATTATGCGGCCTGCTGGGCGGCGTTAGGAGGCTTGGCTGCCGGATGGTGTTCCGTCTGTGCGTGCTTCCGTCTGGATACGCTCATCCTGGTGTACTTCTGTCTGTGTGCGTAATGCTTTGATTATTAGTGTATTGCTGAAACGCGATTCCCTTGTTTTGGGGAACCGTCTTTGAGTAAAATGTTGATTTTTAAACAGTTGTGGTTTACGATAAAATGAGAGTTTTAAAGAACATGTTTCTGAAATGCATGCTTGCGGCTGCGGCGATAGTGACGTCGGCGGTTATGGAGGCGGCTCCTTTCATGACAAATGTCTATGGAAGGGACTATGTGCTGCTCAACGGGAAATGGAGCGCTTTCACGGACCTTTATGACCAGGGCCGGAAAATGGAGGTTTACAAAAACCGCAAACCGCAGTCAAACGAGGAGTTCTATGAGTATTCGTTTGACGGGGCAATGCGTCTTGATGTGCCCGGTGACTGGAACTCCCAGTATCCCGAACTTAAATATTACGAAGGTACGATGTGGTATGCCAGGCATTTCGATGCGCCAACCCCCAATTCTTTCCGCAATCAGGATTCCGAAGCCGCTGCAATTACGGCGACCGGAAGGACATTCTTGTATTTCGGGGCGGTAAGCTACAGGTGCATGGTCTATCTGAACGGCGAACTGATAGCTTCCCATGAGGGCGGCTTCACTCCTTTTCAGGTGGAAGTTACGGGGCTTCTGAAGGACAAGGATAATTTCCTGTGCCTGGAGGTGAGCAACCGGAGGACTCCGGATGCGATTCCTGCCATGAATTTCGACTGGTGGAACTATGGGGGAATAACACGTGACGTTATGCTCGTTTCAGTTCCGCAGGTGTTTGTAGAAGATTATTTCATCAGGCTTGACAAAAATGAGCCGGACCTGATACATGCTTCTGTAAAGCTTTCATGCGAAGTTGAGCGGGAGGTCGTCGTGGAGATTCCTGAACTTAAGGTACGTCAGGCCATAATGACGGACGCATCCGGTTGCGGTGAAGTGTCGTTCAGGGTGAAAAAACTGAAAAGATGGTCGCCTGACGCCCCTAAGCTGTATGATGTTTCCGTAAGCGGAGAAACAGACAGGGTCTGCGAGAAAATAGGTTTCAGGAATATCGTGGCCGAGGGCGAGCGGATACTTGTGAATGGTGAGCCGGTTTTTATGCGCAGTGTTTCGTTCCATGAGGAAATACCCCAGCGGATGGGACGTGCCTTTTCTCAGGCTGACGCCTCTATGCTGCTTTCCGAGGCTGCCGCGTTAGGCGTGAACATGGTCCGGCTGGCCCACTATCCGCAGAATGAATATACGGTCCGGCTTGCTGAGCAGATGGGCATATTGCTGTGGGAGGAAATTCCTGTATGGCAGGGAATCAATTTTACGGATGAGGGTACGCGTGCAAAGGCGCAGACAATGCTGTCCGAGATGATATACCGCGACAGGAACCGCTGTGCTGTGGGATATTGGGGAGTAGCCAATGAGACAAAGCCTTCTGCCGAGCGCAATGCGTTTCTGGATTCGCTTCTTCATACAGGACGCTCAATTGATGCCACAAGGCTTTATGTGGCTGCATTTGACCTTGCTTATTTTGAAAAGTCCACGGGACATTTCGAGATGCATGATGACTTTATCTCAAATCTTGACGTGGTTGCCGTGAACAAATATATGGGCTGGTATCATCCGTGGCCTGTCAATCCGTCAGATGCCGTTTGGGATGTGGCTGCTGGACAGCCGCTCATAATTTCCGAGTTCGGCGGAGAGGCTCTTTACGGCCAGTCAGGTTCCGATGAAATGGCTGGTTCATGGAGCGAGGACTATCAGGCCCGGCTCTATCGTGACAATTTGGAGATGTTCCGCCATATCCCGAATCTTGCGGGAGTGTCTCCGTGGGTATTGTTCGATTTCCGGTCGCCATACCGCTTCCATCCTTCGAACCAGGACGGATGGAACCGCAAGGGACTTGTCTCTGACCGCGGACAGCGCAAGAAGGCGTGGTATATCATGCGTGACTGGTATGCGTCCATATCCCGCGGCGAGTGAACGGTATGGGGAGTGCCTGTCAATCGTGGAGCGTAACTACTTTATCGTCAATTTGTTGTATAAATGCGATTCCCCGTTTTTGGGGCATCGTCAAATTGTAAAACATTGATTTGTAGCATATTGTTGTTCTGCTTCG
>CAJUEK010000009.1 GCA_910585445.1 uncultured Bacteroidales bacterium
ACTCCTGTCCTCTTGAGATCATCTCAACTGGACAGGAGTCTTTGTTTTTATTCCGTTCTCCCCATTGTGTTGCAGTGCACTTTAGGATTATATCTTGCTTTATGCGGTTTGGAATCATATTTGAAATACTGTCCGGGACTAATAAAAAACGAACAGTTATGAACAAATTCTTATTTCCCCGTTATGCCAATGAACGCATATTTTCAGCGTTTCTGTTGGCTTTCAGAGTGCTTTTCGGAAGCCTGATGCTTTATCATGGACTTACGAAGATGCTTGATTATTCTTATTTGGTCGCCGGTTATGCGGACCCTATAGGAATAGGAAGCGAGGCAACGTTGATGCTTACGATTTTTGCAGAATTCTTCTGTTCAATATTCTTCATCACAGGCTGCCTGTTCCGTATTTTCACAATTCCTATGATACTTGCGATGGCTGTGGCTTTCTTTGGAGTGCATCGCGCAAGTTTTGAACTTGGAGGTGAGCTTGCTTTTGTCTATATGGTCGTGCTGATTATCATGTATGCCAGCGGTCCAGGACAATTCTCACTCGACCGTCTCATTGACAATTCCTGCAAAAGGAATCATCAGAAATAAATCCGGTCATATCCGCCGGAAGTGAGAGAGCGGGAACGGCATTATTATGTCGCTCCCGTTTTTTTTGTAAACGTACTGGTTCAAAAAAAATCCTTGTCTGATTTCAAAATCGTGGCTCAACATAAGATTCAGATTTTTTTTGATTTTGTGCCGACCGGCATAAAGCATGAGTCACATGCCCTTTGACGTGTCTCTCGCGGCATGCTTTGAGCAGTTGTCCGGAGTATTTTCAGGTTATGCAACCAGCCGTGGAACATAACAGTGTGATATTCAGTATTTTTCTGAAAATCGATTCCCCTGAACAGGGGAATCGCATTCCTGCAAAAAAATGACAGACAGCTATTTATGCTCCACGAACTGTGTGGACATTTCGGGAAGCCTATTCATGCCACGCCTGATGAGACGCATTGGAAAACAGAAAAACGGTAAAAATATCGCGTGATTCTTAAACGGAATTATATTCCAGGACGATTCGGTAAAAATTTGGGCCGATTCTTAAACCGTTTTTGATAGATGTACAGGTTTAATGTAAAATGAACCTCCCGGCCACACTATTCCGCTTGCTCCGTTTTGGCCTCTCCTGAAGTACGGGATGCGCATATCGCGAAGTACGGGAGACTCAGAAGTGTGCCGAAATGTCTTAAATATCTGTTCCATAGAACTATATTTTTGCAGGACACCACTTTTTTATTATCTTCGCGCAATGGGAATCAAAGGAAATATATCTCAGGTTATCGGCCCTGTAGTTGATGTTCATTTCGACTTGTCAGAAGACACACAGAGGCAGATTCCAGCTATTCATGAAGCATTGTCCGTAAATCGCGGAAACGGCAGAAATCTTATACTTGAAGTCCAGCAGCACATTGGTGAGGATACCGTCAGGACGGTGGCCATGGATTCCACTGACGGCCTCAGCCGGGGGATGGAAGTCATTTCAACAGGCTCTCCCATTATGATGCCTGTCGGCGGGCAGATCCGCGGGCGAGTGATGAATGTCACAGGAGAGGCCATTGACGGAATGAAGGAACTCCAGATGCATGGCGCTTTTCCGATACACCGGGAGCCTCCCCGCTTTGAGGATTTGGCGACTTCCCAGGAAGTGCTTTTCACCGGAATAAAGGTGATAGATTTGCTCGAGCCGTATCTCAAGGGAGGTAAAATCGGACTTTTCGGCGGTGCAGGAGTCGGCAAGACTGTCCTGATTAAGGAACTTATAAACAATATTGCAAAAAAGCATAACGGATTCTCTGTCTTTGCCGGAGTCGGTGAGCGTACCAGGGAAGGCAATGACCTGCTGCGTGAGATGATAGAGTCCGGTGTAATCAATTATGGCGAGGAGTTTCTTCGCAGCATGGAGGAAGGGCATTGGGACCTGTCGAAAGTGGATTACGGCAAGGTCGCGGAATCCCAGGTTGCCATGGTTTTCGGGCAGATGAACGAGCCTCCTGGAGCGAGGTCTTCCGTTGCTCTTTCCGGACTTACACTTGCAGAGTCTTTCCGTGACAGTTCTGACGCAGGCGGTCCTAAGGACATCCTGTTCTTCATAGACAACATCTTCCGTTTCACGCAGGCCGGCTCTGAGGTCTCTGCGCTGCTCGGACGCATGCCTTCCGCAGTGGGATACCAGCCGACCCTGGCTACAGAGATGGGACAGATGCAGGAGAGAATCACATCTACGAAAAACGGCTCCATCACATCCGTACAGGCTGTGTATGTCCCTGCCGACGACCTTACAGACCCTGCTCCTGCCACGACTTTCAGCCACCTTGACGCCACTACGGTGCTCAGCCGCAAGATTGCCGAACTGGGAATATATCCGGCAGTTGACCCTCTTGAGTCAACTTCAAGGATTCTTGACCCGAATGTGGTCGGTGAGGACCACTATGCTACGGCTCAGAGGGTAAAGCAGATTCTTCAGAGGAACAAGGAACTTCAGGATATCATATCCATTCTCGGCATGGACGAGCTTTCGGACGAGGACAGGCTTACAGTCAACCGTGCACGCAAGGTGCAACGATTTCTGTCGCAGCCTTTCGCCGTTGCGGAGCAGTTTACCGGAGTGCCAGGCGTAATGGTTCCTATCGAGGATACCGTGCGCGGCTTCAAGATGATTTTGGACGGGGAGGTCGATGACATTCCTGAGCAGGCTTTCCTTAATGTAGGCCCTATAGAGGAGGCGATAAGGAAAGGTGAAGAGATGTTGGCTTCAATGAATCGTGCGTAGTGAAAGGGGCTGACAACATATTCATGGAGATACTCACGCCTGAAAAGGTCCTGATTGAGGCTCAGGTAAGCAAGGTTTCGCTGCCTGCCACAAAAGGACGCTTCATGGTTCTCAAGGGGCATGCTCCCCTTATATCTTCTTTGGAAGAGGGAGACGTGACCTATATGAGCGGAGGTGTCGGGGGAAGTGTCCATATAGTCTCAGGCTTTGTGGAAATCTGTGATGACAAGGTTACAATATGCGCGGAGCTATGAGAAGGCCGGGAATCATATCGCTTCTTCTTGCGCTCTTCCTTTGGTGTGCACCCATGCCGGCAGCGTTTGCCGAGGATGCAGATGAGGGCAGTGTGGATGTCGCGCACCTGCTGTTTTCACATATAGGTGATTCATACGGATGGCACATTACGGACTGGAACGGGAGGCATGTCTCGATTCCCTTGCCTTGCATTGTGCGGGGAAGCGGTGGATGGCATGTGTTCATGTCATCTGAAATCGGCCATGGACATGTCTATGAGGGCTTTTTCATTGCGGAGGAAGGGCCTTATGAAGGGAAGATTGTGGAGTTTGGCCCTGACGGTGAAATCATCCGTCCGTTTGACATATCCATAACGAAGAACGTGTGCTCCCTGATGATTGCCAGTGCCCTGCTTCTTGCCCTTGTGCTGCTTTGCGCAAGATGGTACAGGAAACATGATGCCGAGAATGAGGCTCCGTCCGGGCTGGCTGCCGCCATGGAACCTCTGATAATGATGGTGAACGACTCTATCATAAAGGAGAATATCGGGAAGGATTACAGGAGGTATGCTCCGTATCTTCTGACGGTGTTTTTCTTCATATTGCTGAACAACTTGCTCGGTATCGTGCCGTTTTTTCCGGGTGGGGCCAATGTGACGGGCAACATTGCCGTTACGTTTGTGCTTGCGATGTGCACTTTCATTGCCGTGAATGTGTTCGGAAACAGGCATTATTGGAAAGAGGTACTGTGGCCAGATGTGCCGATGTTCCTGAAGTTCCCGATACCCATTATGCAGGTGATTGAGATTTTCGGGCTTATAGCCAAGCCCTTCTCGTTGATGGTCAGGCTGTTTGCCAATATACTTGCCGGGCATGCCATGATTCTCGGTCTTGTGTCGGTCATTTTCGTGACCGTGAAGCTCGGGCCGGTAATAAACGGGCCGATGACTTTCTTCACGATGCTTTTCGGGGTATTCATGGATTGTCTGGAACTGCTGGTGGCATTCATACAGGCATATGTGTTTACAATGCTCTCCGCCGTCTTCATAGGGATGTCGAGGCAGGAGGAGCATGCGGATTGAAAATATTATTTGGCCGTGAGTTTGGCGGCCGGAAACTAAATTTATAAAGTCATGTTATTATCTACAGTTTTATTGCAGGCTGCCGGTGCGGCCATTTGGGGAAAAGTGGCAGGTGCCGCTGGTGCAGCTGTCGCAGCGATTGCAGCGGCATACGGAATCGGAAAAATCGGCCAGTCTGCCATGGAGGCCATTGCACGTCAGCCTGAGGCTGCCGGTAATGTCCGTACCAGCATGCTTATCATCGGTGCCCTTGTGGAGGGTGCATGTCTCTTTGCAATCATTGCCTGTCTGCTGGCCATTGTCGTAAAGTAGTACGATGAATCTGATGTTGCCTGACAGCGGTCTTCTGTTCTGGATGACCGTGATATTCGCAATTGTCTTTTTCATCCTTTCCAAGTTCGGTTTCCCGGTTATAACGGGAATGGTTGAGAAGCGCACCAGCAGGATTGATGAGGCTCTCAAGTCCGCACGTGAGGCGAAGGAGTCGCTGGCGGGTCTGGCAAAGGAACAGGAGGAGATGATGGAGCGGGCGCGTGCGGAGCACGCACGCATCCTTCAGGATGCGGCAGCTGAGCGTGACCGGCTTATTGCCGGTGCTCAGATGCAGGCCGCGGAGCAGGCTGGAAGGCTTTTGGAGGAGGCCCGTGAAAGAATACGTGAGGAGAAGGAGGCGGCTCTGAGGGATGTGCGCAGGGAGGTTGCCAGAATTTCGCTGGAAATCGCCGGGGAGGTCGTGAAGAAAGAGCTTGCTTCCGAAGAGGGACAGAATGAATTTTTGGGAAAGATGCTTGAGGAGATTCCGAGGCTTAAGTCGTAGGACGTATTATGAATACAGGAGTTATTGCTGCGAGATATGCCCGTGCTTTGTTGGGATATGCGGACCAGAGAGGTTCTGACTGCCGGATTTACGGACAGGCCGTGCGTCTTGTTGAATATATCCGTGGAGTCCCCATGCTTGGCGAGATGCTGCTGAAGCATCAGGCTCTTTCTTTTGACAAGAAGCTTTCCCTGATGGAGTCTGCTCTTGACGAGCCTTTGGATGAGGGCCTTGTGAAGTTTTTGGAACTTGTCCGCAAGAACGGCCGCATGGAGTACCTGCTGAGGATTATGCTGTCATTCATCAATATGTACCGCAAGGAGAGGAATATCCGTGCAGGGCATCTTGTGACGGCGGTTCCTGTCGTCTGTCTTGCGGAAAAGATTGAGTCGCTGCTCAGTGAAAGGACTGGCTCCCATGTTGTCCTGGACCATAAGACAGACCCTTCCATAATAGGCGGCTTTGTCTTTGAAATGGACGGATACCGGCTTGACGCAAGTGCAAAGGGCCGTCTTGACAGGCTCAGAAAAGAACTTGTTGAAGAGAACAGCCGTCTTGTCTGAGACGTGGTGTATGCCTTGCAGCATTGGCTGCGGGCTTTGTATGAATAGATTAACGATAAAGGATTATGTCAGAACAGATACGCCCGAGTGAGATTTCGGATGTGCTGCTTGCCCAGCTCAGGGATATAGATGTGGGACTTCATTTTGAGGAAGTCGGAACTGTCCTGCAGGTCAGCGACGGAGTGGCCAGGATATACGGGCTGCTCAATGCCGAGGCCGGTGAGCTGCTGGAGTTTGAAGAGGGCGTCAAGGCCGTAGTGATGAATCTTGAGGAAGACAATGTCGGAGCGGTGTTGCTTGGGCCTACCGAAAAGGTAAAGGAAGGCATGAGAGTCAGGAGCACCGGGAAGATAGCCTCTATAGATGTGGGGGATGGCATTGTCGGAAGAGTCGTGAATCCTCTGGGCGAACCTCTGGACGGAAAAGGCCGCATTGAAGGTGAATTGTTCACGATGCCTCTTGAGAGGAAGGCTCCGGGCGTTATCTACAGGCAGCCTGTGACAGAGCCTCTCCAGACCGGAATAAAGGCCATTGACGCCATGATTCCGATAGGAAGGGGACAGAGGGAACTTATCATCGGTGACCGCCAGACAGGAAAGACAGCCATAGCGATTGATGCCATATTGAATCAGCGTGAGGCCTATCTGGCAGGAGAGCCTGTATATTGCATTTATGTCGCCATAGGACAGAAAGGCTCTACTGTCGCCAATATTGTAAATACCCTTAAGGAGCGCGGAGCCATGGACTACACGGTCGTGGTGGCTGCTACAGCAGCTGATCCTGCGGCCCTTCAGTATTATGCTCCATTTGCAGGCGCAGCTGTCGGGGAGTATTTCCGTGATACGGGACGTCATGCGCTCGTGGTATATGATGACCTGTCGAAGCAGGCTGTGGCATATCGTGAGGTATCCCTCATTCTGCGCCGTCCTTCCGGCCGTGAAGCCTATCCGGGAGACATATTCTATCTGCATTCAAGACTTCTTGAGCGTGCGGCCAAGATTATTTCCCAGCAGGAGGTTGCCGAGAACATGAATGACCTTCCTGAGCCGCTGCGCGGAAAAGTAAGGGCAGGAGGCTCGCTCACTGCCTTGCCTATAATTGAGACCCAGGCGGGAGACGTGTCCGCATATATCCCGACCAATGTGATTTCGATTACTGACGGACAGATTTTCCTTGAGGCAGACCTTTTCAACCAGGGTTTCCGTCCGGCCGTGAATGTCGGAATATCGGTTTCCAGGGTCGGGGGAAGCGCCCAGATAAAGAGCATGAAGAAAGTTGCGGGAACCTTGAAGATTGACCAGGCACAGTATCGTGAGCTTGAGGCATTCTCCAAGTTCAGCAGTGACCTTGACCCGATTACGGCTATGGCTCTTGACAAAGGACGCAAGAACAACAGGCTTCTGGTGCAGCCCCAGTATTCCCCGGTGCCGGCCGGAGAACAGGTCGCTTTGCTGTATTGCGGAACGAAAGGGCTTTTGAAAGACCTTCCGATAGAGCTTGTCGATGATTTCAGTGTGGCTTTCCTCAGCAAGATGAGGGCTTTCCATAAGGATGATGTGCTGGTTCCGCTTTCGGAGGGCCGTGTTGACCCTGAGATTTTCGGGATAATAGAAAAGGAAGCGGCCTCAATTGTTGCTGGAATGTTGTAGTATGGCTTCGCTGAAAGAGATAAAGACCAGGATTGCTTCCGTGAAGAACACGCTGAAGATGACTTCTGCCATGAAGATGGTGTCTTCGGCCAAGTTGCATCGTGCCCAGTCTGCGATAGGAGGCAAGCTGCAGTATGAACTTAAGCTGCACAGGATTCTTGCGGGCATGCTGCAGGATGACGATATGCGCAAAGCCTTGCATGATGAACTGGGATTCGGTGCCCATGGAGACCATCATCCGCTTGTGCTGCAGGATGTTTCGCATGATGCCTTGCCGGCAAAGCCAGGAGTGCGCCGTGTGGCCATAGTCGCGTTTTCTTCAAATTCGTCTTTGTGCGGAGCATTCAATGCCAATGTGACAAAGTTGTTCAATAATACAGTGGGGGAGCTTGCGGAGCGCGGCTATGTTGCCGATGACATTGACGTATATGCTGTGGGGCGCAAGATTGCAGATGCCGCAAGGAAAGCCGGGCTGCTTCCAAAGGCGGAGTATCCCCAGATGGCGGACAAGCCGTCTTATGCCGGTGCTTCAGACCTTGCTTCGGATTTGGTGGACAGCTTTGCAGTAGGGGAGGTCTCACATATAATAATGGTCTATAACCATTTTGCTTCCACGGGCTCACAGCCTTCTGTCCGTGAGAACTATCTTCCGCTTGCACTGCATGAGTATGACGAAGATGCTGAGGCAGCGGACTATATACTCGAGCCTGACCCGATATCACTTGTGAAAAGTCTGCTTCCGAAGGTCCTGATGCTCAAGATGTATACGGTGATGCTGGATGCCAATGCAGCGGAGCATGCGGCCAGGACAGTCGCAATGCAGGTTGCATCTGACAATGCCAAGGATCTTATTGATGAGCTGACCTTGGCGTATAACAAGGGACGGCAGCAGCAGATTACCGCTGAGCTTCTGGATATCGTCGGCGGTACTATGGCTTGATGTTCTGAGGCAGGCAAGAACCGCAAATATATTATACAATTACGGGTGTGCAGGAAAATGCACACCCGTATTGCGTAAGTCTCAGAATCGGCTTGGTCATGAAAGCTTGTGGATGGCAAGCCCGCTGCGGAGCTTCGGCTCAAACCATGTCGTCTTTGGAGGCATGATGTTGCCGGAGTCAGCGATGTCTGTGAGCTGTTTCATTGATACCGGATACAAAGCGAAAGCTACCGCCATCTCTCCGCTGTCAACACGGCGCGAAAGCTCGCCCAGTCCGCGTATTCCGCCAACGAAATCTATCCTCTTGTCTGTGCGCAGGTCCTTGATTCCGAGCAGCTTGTCGAGCACGAGGCCTGAAAGTATCGTGACGTCGAGCACTCCTATCGGGTCATTGTCGTCATAGCGTCCCTCCTTGGCTGTGAGGGAATACCATTCGCCGTCAAGATACATCGAGAATTCATGGAGCTTGGCCGGCTTGTAGATTTCCTCTCCCTTTTTCATTACCTCGAAATCTTCTCCGAGAGCCTCTACCAGCTGCTGGGGAGCAAGGCCGTTAAGGTCACGCACAACGCGGTTATAGTCAATGATTTTCAACTGGCTGTCAGGGAAAGCCACTGTCATGAACCAGTTGTATTCTTCTTCTCCGGTGTGTGCTGGATTGTTCTGGCGCTTTTCTGCTCCGACCCTGGCTGCCGCTGCCGTCCGGTGATGTCCGTCTGCCACATAGAATGCCGGTATTCCTGCGAATATTTCGGTTATCCTGTCTATGTCCTGCGGGCTGTCTATGACCCAGAAGTGATGCCCGAAGCCGTCCTCGGCAACAAAATCGTACTCCGGCTCACGGGATACGTACTTGGCCACAATGGAATCAATTTCCGCATTGTCCGGATAGGAGAAGAACACAGGCTCTATGTTGGCATCCTGTATGCGCACATGAATCATCCTGTCGTCTTCCTTGTCCTTGCGTGTAAGCTCATGCTTCTTTATCTTGCCTTCCGCATAATCGTCCGTATGTGCGCATACAACAAGGCCGTACTGGGTTCTTCCGTCCATTGTCTGGGCATATACATAGTAGTACGGCCTGTCGTCCTGCACGAGCCATCCGTTATCCTGCCATTTCCTGAAATTCTCGACAGCCTTCGAGTAGGCCTCGTCACTGTGCTCGTCAATGATAGGGTCGAAATCAATCTCCGGCTTTGTTATATGGAGGAGAGACTTCTCGGAAGCCTCTGTCTTGGCCTCAGCGGAATTGAGCACGTCATAAGGCCTTGCAGCCACTTCCCTGACATGCTGCTTTGGCGGGCGGACCGCCGCAAAAGGTTTTATTCTTACCATGTTTCGTGTCTTGTGTTGAAAATGCTTCCTGTCATTTGTTCAGCTGGAACTTGGTGCAGCCCTCGGAGAAATATGCCGCTATCTGCCTTGCCGCTGCGATTCCTGCATTGATGTTGGCTTCCGCGGTCTCCGCTCCCATTTTCTTCGGGGTGGCGAACACTTGTCTTCCGAATTTCTCGCTCAGTTCCTGCTGGCATGCCGGTGCCACATCTGCTACGTATTTGATGTCAGGCCTGTCTTCAAGGACTTTCACAAGCTCGGCCTCATTTATGACTTCCTTGCGCGCAGTGTTGAGAAGGCATCCTCCCTTAGGCATCCTTGATATGAGGTCATAGCCGATTGAGGCTATGGTTTGCGGGGTTGCCGGAATATGGAGCGATATGAAATCGCATTCCGAATACATCTGCTCAAGCGATTCCGCCGGCACCACGCCGTCTTCCTGCATTTTTTCCGCAGGAACGAAAGGGTCAAATGCCGTCACTGAAAGTCCCAATGCCTTGGCTTTTTCAGCCACTAACCTGCCGACGTTTCCGTAAGCCTGTATTCCGAGGCGCTTGCCGCTGATTTCCGAGCCTGTACCCGGATTGAACTGGTTGCGGGACATGAATATCATAAGCGCAAGGGCAAGTTCGGCTACTGCGTTCGCGTTCTGGCCCGGTGTGTTCATTGCCACGATGCCCCTTTCCGTGCATGCGGCAAGGTCCAGATTGTCATAGCCTGCTCCGGCGCGCACTACTATCTTGAGCTTTGGCGCGGCTGCAATGACCTCTGCAGTCACCTTGTCGGAGCGGACAATCATGGCATCCGCATCTGCGACAGCGGCAAGAAGCTGCTCCTTTTCCGTATATTTTTCAAGGAGGGCGACCTCATGTCCAGAGGCTGCCGCTATTTCCTTGATTCCGTTCACCGCAGCAGCTGCAAACGGCTTTTCTGTAGCGACAAGTATTTTCATTCCTTACAGATTTTATTTTTTCAGTTCTTCAAATTCTCTCATGCAATCCACAAGAGCCTGGACACTTTCCATAGGGCAGGCATTGTAGATGGATGCGCGGAATCCTCCTACGGACCTGTGGCCCTTGATTCCTGTCATGCCCCTTTCCTTAGCGAAAGCCATGAACTCGTCCTGAAGGTCCTCGCGGCCCTCTGCCATTACGAAACAAACGTTCATGATGGAGCGGTCTTCAACGGCTGCCGTTCCCCTGAACATGGAGTTCCTGTCAATCTCCCCGTAAAGCAGCTCGGCTTTCTGCCTGTTGATTTTGTGCATAGCCTCTACTCCTCCGTTCTCCTTGAGCCATTTGAGGGTCTCGTTCATCACAAATATAGGGAACACCGGAGGCGTGTTGAACATGGATGCCCCGTCTATCAGAGTGCGGTAGTCGAGTATTGTAGGGATATATCTGCTTACCTTGCCGAGGGCGTCCTTGCGTACAATGGCGAAAGTGACTCCTGCGGGACCGACATTCTTCTGCGCTCCGCCGTATATCAGCGCATATTTGCTGACGTCAACCGGACGGCTCATTATGTCGGAGGACATGTCCGCGATAAGAGGCACCGGGCAGTCCATGTCTTCATGAATCTCCGTTCCGTAGATGGTGTTGTTGGTGGTGATATGGAAATAATCAAGGTCGGACGGAATCTCATATCCTTTCGGAATGTAGCTGTACGTGGTGTCCGAAGATGAAGCTACGGCATATGCGTTTCCAAGTCCTTTGGCCTCCTTGAGAGCCTTCTTGGCCCAGACTCCTGTCTCAAGGTATCCGGCCTTGTTTTCGAGGAAGTTCATGGCAGCCAAAAGGAAGCCCATGCTTGCTCCTCCTCCGAAAAACACGACTTCATGCGTGTCAGGGATGTTCAGCAGCTCTTTCCAGAGGGAACGGCACTCGTCCATTACAGACTCCCATTCTTTTGTCCTGTGCGAGATGGATATCACCGGAATGCCGGTGTTCTTGAAGTCTTTCAATGCCTCTATGGCGTTGTCTATGGCTTGCTGCGGCAGAATGCAAGGGCCGGCAGTGAAATTATGGACTTTTCCCATTTCTGATATTTTAATTTATAATCAAAAGTGCTGATAAAGGTAACGATTTATTTTAGAAAATACTCTTTGCATCTGTAATTTTTTCGCAATAGTGGCAAATCAGTGATATTTCGTTATTTTCCTCCATTGTGGTGAACCTTGTCTTGACAGGCTGGTGATTGGTTATGCATTTAGGGTTTTTGCATCTTGCTATCCCTGTTATTTCATGAGGCATAACCAGCTTTTTCTTTTCGACGACCTTGAAGTCACGGATTACATTGACCGTTGCCTTGGGAGCTATCAGCGCCAGCTTGTTCAGTTCGTCGTCCTCGAAGAATTTGTCGGCAATCTTTATGATGCCTTTCTTGCCGAAATAGCCGCTGTTGAGGTTGATTCCGATTGTTATCTGATTGGATATTCCCTTGAGGTTGAGGATGTCCAGTGCCTTGTAAACATTCTCAGCCGGGATATGGTCAAGCACGGTGCCGTTCTCCAGTGCGCTGACTACCAGTTCTTTTCTTGTCATGATGTTCTTTTTTAGCGATAACCCAATAAATATGAAATGATTGCCATCCTTATGTAGAGGCCGTTTTCCGCCTGCTTGAAGTAATATGCGTTAGGAGTGTCATCGACATCCTGGTCTATTTCATTCACGCGCGGGAGCGGATGCAGTATCTTCATGCCCGGCTTTGCTCCGGCGAGCATGGAAGCCTTGAGGCGATATACGTCCTTTACCCTTTCGTATTCCATCAGGTCTGTGAACCTTTCCTGCTGAACGCGGGTCATATAAAGGATGTCGCAATCGTCAATGTGCTCTTCCATATCGGCAGTCTCGATGTATTCTATCCCTTTGGCGTCAAGGAAATCTTTGTACTCCTTAGGCATTTTCAGCTCCTCAGGCGCGGTGAAAATGAATTTCGGATTGAAGTGTGACATCGCCTGGAGCAGCGAGTGGGTAGTCCTTCCGTATTTGAGGTCACCTACCATGTTTATTGTCAGATTCTCGAGCGTGCCCTGGGTCTGCAATATGGAATACAGGTCAAGGAGAGTCTGGGACGGGTGCTGGTTGGCTCCGTCTCCTGCATTCACTACCGGTACTGACGCCACTTCCGAGGCATAGCGGGAACTTCCTTCGAGCGGATGCCTCATGATTATCATGTCAACATAGTTGGATACCATCTTGATGGTGTCCTTCAGCGTCTCACCTTTGCTCTGGCTTGTGTTGGAGGCGTCGGAGAATCCGATGACCTTTGCTCCGAGCCTGTTGACCGCGGTCTCGAAGCTCAGGCGTGTCCTTGTCGAGGGCTCGAAGAACAGGCTTCCGATGACCTTCCCCTCGAGGAATTTCTGCTCTTTGTTCTTTTCGAACTCCTTGGCTGTCTCCAAGACGTGCAGGATTTCTTCTTTGCTGAAATCCTGGATAGAAATCAAGCTTTTACTCATATCTGTTATCATTGCATTGCCGCAAGGGCGTTTTTATTCAAGCAATACCGCGTCGCAGCCCTCCGTGTCCCTTATCCTTTTGAGGAAATCATCCTCATGGGAAAGGCGCACCGAGGTGTCTATGCTGCATTCCATATCGAACTTCTGGTTTTTCTGCTCCAGGCTGAGGTCTTTGAACACTTTCATCACGCTGTTCATACTGAGGTAGCCGAATGTTACCCTGTAGTGTCTGGAGGCTATTTTTGTTATTATCTGTGCATTGGATATGGCATCTGCCGAAGATGTCTTGTAGGCTCTTATGAGTCCGGGAATCCCGAGCTTTATGCCGCCGAAATACCTTACCACCACAATAAGGATGTCGCTCAGGCCGTTCGAATCAATCTGCCCGAGAATCGGTCTTCCTGACGAGCCGGATGGCTCTCCGTCATCGCTGGCCCTGAACTTTTCTCCCGTGTGCCCGAGCCTGTAGGCATAGCAATGATGCCGCGCATCGTAGTATTCCTTTTTGAGGGCCGCTACAATCTGCTTGACTTCTTCTTCTGTTTCAACGGGATAGGCATGGGCAATGAATCTGCTTCCATTGTCCTTGAACAGGCCTCTCGATTCTGAGGCTATGCTTCTGTATGAATCCTGGATCTGAGGGTTGTCCATATCGGGAATCAAAAGTAGCGTTTTTTCGCGCCATTCGGAAATTTTTTTTATCCGCTCACGGAAAAAATTGCTACCTTTGGCCTCGCTTCTGCCGCCGGTGGAGGCATTTTTTAACCAGATTCAATTCTAACTTTCTATGATACTGAAATATAGAGTTTCACTTCCCGGACTCAAGGGATTTGCGCGCGTTTATGAAGTAAAGGACAGCGCTTCACTTTATAGTTTCCACAAGCAGATGAGGGCTGACATGGATTTTCCTCAGGACCAGCTTGTGCTTTTCAAGGCTTTCGGGCCGGATGGCGAGGTGTCTGCGAGGTATGGCATATTTGACCTCGGCTCGGGTACGATTGACGCCGTCACAATAGGCGAGTGCCATAAGAAAGGCGAGGACCGTTTCATCTATTTCTATGACACTACCAATGTCAAGAGCGTGATTGTTACATTCGAAGCCGATGCTGAACAGCGTCCGAATGTGATTTATCCTCTTCTGGTGGAGACCAAGGGACCGAATCCGATAGAGTTCGAGAACGGCTATGTCGCGTTTGAGGATCTTCCAGACGACAAGAAGAAGGATCCGGATGACGAGGATTACGAAGATGATGATGACGAGGCGGCAGAGGAGGCTGACGATGACACCGAGGAAATCTTCGGTGATGATGACGACGAGTAGCCTCATGCCTAAGAAGCTTGTCATAGTGTTGGGCCCTACCGGAGTGGGAAAGACTGATTACAGCATTTCCCTTGCGCTCAGGTATGGCTCACCTGTCATTTCATGCGACTCGCGCCAGATATACAGGGAGATGTCCATCGGCACTGCCGTTCCTTCCCCATCACAATTGTCCGCAGTAAGGCATTATTTCATACAGTCACATACTGTCCGGAAGCTTTATACGGCAGGGCGCTATGAGGTGGAGGCACTGGAACTGGTAAACAGGCTTTTTGCGGAAGGGCATGACACGCTTGTGATGGCCGGAGGTTCCGGTTTCTATATTGATGCGTTTGTGAACGGTCTTGACGACTTCCCGCCAGCCGACCTTGCCCTGCGTTCCGAATTGACATCCCGCCTGAAGGAGGATGGAGTCGGGGCTCTGCTTGAGGAATTGCGCAGGCTTGACCCGGAAAGCTGCCGGTCCATTGATACGGCCAACGGGCAGAGGGTCGTTCGTGCGCTTGAAGTCTGTCTTATGACAGGCCGCCCGTTTTCTTCATTCAAGACCGCCGAATCCAAGAACAGGCCATTTGAAATAGAGAAAATCGGGCTTGTGAGGTCTCGTGAGGTTCTTTATGACAGGATTGACAGGAGAGTGCTGCAGATGATTGATGACGGGCTGGTTGAAGAGGTCCGTTCATTGACCGGGTACCGTGACCTGGCGGCTTTGCAGACTGTGGGATATAAGGAGATTTTTGCATGGTTCGACTGGCAGGACGGCCTTGTTTCTGCAGAGGGATGGGGGCCGACATCTCCAGGGGACGGTCCTGTGACAACACTTGACAGGGCAGTCGAGCTGATACAGCGCAATACGCGCCATTATGCCAAGCGTCAGCTTTCATACTGGGGCCGCGACAAGTCCATACATTGGATGAATCTTGATTGACGGCTCAGCAGCCGCGTCCGTATTTCCGCAGATCAATCCCGAGGCGCTTCTCTATCCACGCTGTCACCAATTCCCTGTCCTGTGCGCATGCAAGGTCAATCGAATTGAAGCATACGAATTTGCATTCCTTCATTTTTTCCAGCCGCTCCATTTTTTTCCGTACATAGTCCTTCTTTTTTTTCGGCTGCAGGAAGAAAAGTGTTTTATGTGGGTCGCGGTGCACGCATTCGCCTTTTTTGTAGAGTGTCAGGTATTGCAATTCCTGTGGAGTGAATTGCTCCGGGTCACGGAACCTGTGCCGGATGTTTCTTATCGTCAGGTTGTCATGTTCCGAGAAATACTTCTCGACTTTCAAGCCAATCTTTAAACGGATGGCTGGAAAGTTAGTATGTCTCAATCAGTCTATGGATGAAGGCGGCTTGTTTGTCGCAGTTATATTTTTTTGCGTCCTCGAAGATACCGGTCTTTGCCATCCTGCCTAATATCTGTGCGACTAAAGCCTTGTCTTCTTCATCAATCTTTTCCATTCTTCGCACGATGCTGCTGATGGCATTCCATTTTATGTTCTTTGACCAAAGATGCATTTGATTCGGAGTGGCTCGCTCCTTATAGTCCAAATAGGATTTTTCCAATCCTATGCTCCAATGCTTGAGCCATTCAATATTGTCGACAGTATGGGTGATTGACTTCTTATTAGGGTAGTAGTAGTATAGGGGCAAGGTGGTTATTGTTGCTGTTGGATTCTGCAGAATTACTTCGTTCCACCATGGAAAGTCTTCGTACTTGAGCCCTTTTACAAAAGGAATGTCTTTTATCACTTCTCTTTTGAACAGATGTCTCCATACATATGCTCCTTTTATCCGGGGGGATTCATGCGTAGTGGAATCTTCTGTTACGTATTTCAGCAGATTGCCGGTATATGTATACTTGATGTTATCTATATTGTAGCGTCTATTGTATCCAAATGGCTTGGATGCTATCAATTTGGATTCTGATGTTCCGAATATTCTACGTCTCTGCTTGATGAATAGTTTATATAGCGGGTCTCTTTTCCACGATACGATATCGCTTCCTGTCTTCTTTGCGAGTGCAATAGCTATTTCACATGTCTGCGGATGGATGAAGTCATCAGAATCAACAAACATAATGTATTCTCCATCTGCATGGAGAATGCCGGCATTCCTGGCATCGCCCAAGCCTCCGTTCTTTTTGTTGATTATGACGAATCTGGAGTCTTTTGCTGCAAACCTTTCCGCAATTTCCAGAGAATTGTCCGTACTTCCGTCATTGACGAGTATTGCGTTCCAGTCACTGAAAGTCTGGTCCAGAATGCTGTTCAGACAGCGGTCCAGATATTGTGCGACGTTATATATAGGCAGAATAATGGAAATCGAAGCCATATCTATAAGGGTTAAAATATCTTTTTGTACAAAATCATCCTATAGATGCAAAGTCTACCATAAATGTGACAACGATTATGTCTGATGTCTTTGTGTCGTTCCAATTTATTTCCCCATGCCGGCGAAATCGAAGATTTTGTCTCTAATGCGTTTTTGATTTATTAGTGCTGCATCATCCATGATTCCTGTTTCTATAAGCTGACGGAGTGCAGCTGATGCTTTTTCTATATCATTTTCTCCTATTTTTCCGAGTTTGCGGGATACTTTATTCAATGCACACCATTTTACATTCTTTGACCATAAAATCATTTGCTCCTGAGTGGCCGAAGTCTTGTATTTAAGGTATAAATATTCCAAGCCGATACACCAATGAATTATCCAGTCCACTCTGTTGATAGATTTGGTGATAGAAGTTCTATTGCGGAAATAGTAATATAGAGGCAGATATGTAATCGCGGTCTTTGGATTGTGTAGAACCACTTCGTACCACCAGGGGAAATCTTCGTATTTTAGTCCTTTTACAAAAGGAATGTTCTTTATTAGGTCTCTCCTGAACAGAAACCTTACCACATACGCCCCTTTGACTAAAGGCCTTTTCTGGCTTGATAGTTTTGCAGTTACATACGGCATCAGATTTTCTGTATAGAAATAGCTGATCCGTTCAGTATTATACCGTTTTTTATAATGTCGTGGCATCATGTTTACGAGCGTCTTTTCAGATGGGTTGAACAAGAATCTGAAAAGTCTCGTGATATTGGTATAATGCGAATTCTTTTTCCAGGTCACCACATCGCATCCGGTTTTTCTAGCGAGTGCAACCGCTATTTCGCATGTCTGTGGATGTATGAAGTCATCTGTGTCCACAAACATGATGTATTCGCTGTCTGAATTACTCATTCCAACATTTCTTGCATCACTTAATCCTCCGTTCTTTTTGTTGATTATGACAAATCTGGAGTCCTTTGCTGCAAACCTTTCCGCAATTTCCAGAGAATTGTCCGTACTTCCGTCATTGACGAGTATCGCGTTCCAGTCACTGAAAGTCTGGTCCATAATGCTGTTCAGACAGCGCTCAAGATACTGCTCCACATTATATATAGGCAGAATTATTGATATCGTCGCCATGCCTCTCTTTCTGTTTTTATTTTTCAAATTTTGATTTGTCTGGGAACTTTTCGTCGAATGCCGAGAGAATCCTGTCCCTCATTTCCTCGAACTTATCTTCGCTCAAGTGTACATCATTTATGCAGCAAAGGCATCTGGTCGGATTCTTTATGAACGAGCATATCTTATCTGCTCCGGCAGTCGCGACAGAAAAATGCTTCTTTGAAATTTTTCTTTTTACTGCCGTTCCCTTATAGAGCATATAGTCAAGGTAGAGGTACTGGTTGCAGTTTTTGGCCTCCCTTACGGTTGTCAAGGAGGATACTATCTGCTGCTTCATTCTGTCATATACCTCCTTACACTCGCTTTTGAGCATAGGAGAGCATATGTGCTGCGGCCTTAGGAAGAATGGAGAACTCTTCATTCCCAAAGCTTTCCGTGCCAGGCGGTCGGAATTGAGGCATATCTTTTTGTACATTCCCCAAGTCAGCAGGTGCTTCGTAAATCCTATTGCAGGCTTCCCTTCATAAAAGAAATCCGTAGGTTTGCACTCCCCGACAGGGTACATGTCGTCATTGAAGAAAAGATATTCTTCATCCAGTCCGTCTATATTATGAAGATGAATTTCTATTGGATTGGCGTTGAAGGTCGGCAGGCATTCTTCCGGTATTATATCTTTATGGAGTACAATCTTCAAATTGTTCCTGTCCGCCCATTCCGGTACCTGACTTTCGTGCGAGACCACTAAATATACGTTCCGGATGAACGGCATCTTCCTCTCTATGCCGCGGAGAAGGTATTTCAATGTTCCCCAGTCACGGAAGCGTTTTTCCATTACAGGAACATTTGTATATTTCTCATAATCTTTTTTCCAGGCCGGGTCATTCCCGTCCACGTATGTAATCACTATATCCATGTACTTACAGTATTTTATTGTTTGTCATAAGTCTATCTATTTGCAGACAATTATATCCAGAATCATCTCGTCCGTATTCTGCATGCCTATGGAACCGATGCGTCCCATGTTGCCTATTGTCTTATCTATGTTTTTTCGATGATACCCTCATGCCCGGACATGCAAGTGCCCTTCATTGCAAGTACGGGCTACTGGAGCTCACTGGAAACCCTGATGCCACTTTCACGGCACATCCCACATTTGCTCCATCGCAGATCCTACAGCTGATGTCGCCTACCGTTCCTGGATCTGGGGTGTCTGCTCCCATCCAGTTCTTAAGGAAGTTGCCGCTCACATGGACGTCAACTTTAAGGTCGGATGAAATCCTCCACTGTGAAGAGGTGCAGCATGTGCAATTGTCCATAATTGATTCCATAGCTATTGCCGCCGCGGGCGCAATGGCTATCGGCTCGGTGCCTCCCAAAGCTGGTTTCACCTCTTTCTTTATAAGTCCGACGATTTCTGCTTCCCTTGTTGTCATAGAGAGAAATATTCGAATATGGTTGCAAATATAGTGTCTTTTGTCTTATCATCCTCTCTCACCAGACAGGGGAATTCTTAATAGTTACCTGCTGTATGTCGAATAGCGTATGTGATGGAATGCCGTGGTCTCCGTCAAATTTAACAAAACAGGCGCTGCAGTCCATTTCCGGAGCGGGCGTTAGTGGTTTATAGTATGATTGTTCCGAAATATTCCGGAAGGTGAAAGTCCGGTGCGGGTACGGGTATCGGATTCCAGCTCAGATAGTGCAGATGTGCACTCATGTCTGCGCATTTGTAGAAGTTTGCGCGAAGTGAAGCCGGAAGGTGTTCCGGCTCTGTGCTGATGAGGGCAAAAGGTATGCAGATGGCCATGGCCCATTCGTACTCTTTGTCCGCATCCTCAGCAGGTCTTCTTTCAATGCTTGTATGTCTGATTATCCGTGAGGGCTGCTCTTTGGACAAATACTTGAATTTGTTGCGACTTTTTCTTTTGGACGCAAGGACATATCTGATGCTGTTCATCTCGAAGTTGTAGTAGGTGCCGTCCAGAGGGTCGCTTACAAAAAAATCGCAACAGCTGTCCTGCCATACTGGTCCGTTGTCTTCGGTCATAGTAGCCTTGATACCTTTTTCTTTTACCTTATATACAATCACAATATGTGTCCTGCTTCTCGCTATATGGAACTCTGTTTCATGCTTGTACGGAAACTGTTCAGACCAATCTGCGACATCTGTTGCTTCGTGTGCGGCCTTTATTTCCATTGTTGCTTTCAGCATGTCATATTCAAGACTTTCCAGATCTTCGATAAAAGGTATATTCAAAGTTTTCATAACTATTATACTGATGTTTTCATCTCTGCTTAAGTTATTCTTATTTTACTGGCAGGGCACGATATACAAATGTAAGGATTTTTGCAATCTGCAGCAATTTATTTGTCATAAAACGCGGAACAGCCCATTCATTCCATTGGATTTATAAAGACCGCCATATGGGATTTTACTATTTACAGACATGGAGATGCGAAGGATGAGACGTTATAGCCATGAATGCTTTTGTGATATTGCCAACTCTTTAGGAAGTACGGCAAGCCGTTTCTCCGTACTCTTGAAATTTTCCTGTGCCGGTGCGGATGTTGGTAGAATAAATTGTACAGAGCCGAAATAACATTAATAATTTATATCTTTGCGGAACATTAGGAATTATAGAGGACAGCATGAAAAAACCGTTACTTTCGATCATAGTGCCTGTATATAAGGTAGAGGAATATATCAAGTCTTGCTTGGACAGCATTTTGTCCCAGACTTTCAGGGACTATGAAGTCATATTGGTTGATGACGGTTCTCCGGACAATTCCGGAACGATTTGTGATGAATACGCATTGAGGGACGGGCGTTTCAGAGTCATACACAAGTTGAATGGGGGGCTTAGTGCGGCAAGAAATGACGCATTGGACATGGCACAAGGACGGTATGTCACATTTATAGACAGCGATGATGAATATGGTTCGCCCACTACCATCGAGGAGAATATGGCTATATTGGAAGCTGATGGAGCAATTGATTTGTTGCAGTACCCTTATGTGTATGTCGATGGCGCAATGGAGGTTCTTCATCTGGTTCCGGAAAAGGTGCTGTCCAGACAAGGCTTTCTGGACAGTATGCTTAATGAAGAAGTGCCTGGCTATACATGGATAAAGATATATAAGGCGGATATTTTTAAAAGGAAACGCTTTTCATGTGATATAAAAGTCGCTGAAGATCTTGACTTTCTGATAGAGGTACTGGATGGGATAGATAAAGTGTTTCTGTCGGAGCGGGGACAGTACCGCTATTATAAGCGTGATGGAAGCCTTGTCGTTAACAAGACCGTTTCAAAAGAAATGGATGTGGCTGGGGTCTATCAGAGACTTTTGGAAACTTCTGTCCAATATAGCGGGACCGACGCCTTGGCAAGGGCAAACTTTTTCTTTGTTGCACTAGGGCATCTGCTTCGTACAGTAGCAATGTTTGGGGATGGATGTAGCGAAGGACTGAATGGACTCATGCCTTTTGTTCCGGATTCGAGTATCTTGTTTTCCGGGCTTAAAGGGAGGAATAGATTAAAATTATTACAGATTAAAGCCGTAGGACTTAAAAGATATGCTGCATTGAATGTGTTCTTCAAAAGAAGAAAACTGAAAAATATCAGATAAAAGAATATGACTTTAAAAAATCAAATATGGTGAAGAATCCCTCCCTTACAATCATAGTACCTGTATATAAGGTCGAGAAATATATCAAGTCCTGTCTGGACAGCATTTTGTCCCAGACTTTCAGGGACTATGAAGTCATATTGGTTGATGACGGTTCTCCGGACAATTCCGGAGCAATTTGTGATGAATACGCATCGAAGGATGAGCGTATCAAGGTAATATACAAAACTAACGGGGGGGCGGGCATGGCCAGAAACGCCGCTCTTGATATAGCAAGGGGCCGGTATATCACATTTATAGACAGCGATGATGAGTATGGCTCGTCAACTGCTATAGAGGATAATATGGCCATATTGAAGGGGGATACGTCAATTGATTTCTTGCAATATCCTCATGTCTATATTGACGGAGAAAGAGAAACCATGCACAGTCTCTCTGGAGGCATCATATCAAGGCAGGAGATGCTTGATTATATGCTCCGTGAAAAAGTGACCGGTTACCTGTGGGATAAGATTTTTAAGGCAGAGCTGTTCAAAGGGAGAAGGTTTCGCCCGGATATATATGTGTGCGAAGATTTGGATTTTCTTATAGATTCAATAGATGCAGTAAATAACGTGTATCTGTCGGAGCATGGACTATACCGTTACTTTAGACGTGACAACAGCTTGATTGCTAAAAAGATATATTCAAGGGAGATGGATGTCTTCAGAATTTTCAGAAAACTTTTGCAGGCATCGTCGAGGTATCCGAAAACAGATAGGATGGCTGCCGCAGATTTTTTCTTTATAACCCTTGGTCTTCTTATGCGCACCTGGGCGATGTTCGGAAATGAAAATGAAGAAGAACTCAAGTCTCTTGAACAATTCGTGCCCAATTCAAGTCTCCTTCTATATGGGATGAAATCCAGAAATAGGTTTAAATTACTGCAAATTAAGATTATGGGACTTGAAACGTATGCGTCTATGAATATTATGGCAAAGCGTAGAAGGATGAGGAAATAAATTATGGTCATGAAAGATACTATTAATATTTCGTGTGCTGCGGGTTGGAAAAGAGCTCCATATATTACGGACTAAAATTAGAATATTTGTTATTGTCATATTTAAATTTTTTGTATTATGAGATTTTTTAAGCATCTGTTCACCTGTGTTTTTGCAACGGCTGCAATTTTTGTATTCATGCTTTCATGTGAAAAACATGACGAAAATTTGGGAATTCCGGACTGGAAAGAAGAGGCTATTACAGATTTTGATGCAGATTATAATTTTTATGTGACTTTAGGGACCATGCCGTCCTTGTATGCTGGGCTGCATGTTTTGTCTCATGATAAACCGTCATATATGTTCTATGGTCGCCCGGCAACATTCAATGCCGATAAACTACCTGACCATGTGGAACTTTTCAAATTTCAGCTGGCTGACGGAGCTACTGATGCGGATGATGCCACTCTCATGGAAATGTGTGAGTGGATGAAAGATAAGATACAGACAATCAACAAAGATTGTCCAGATGCTACATTTGCGATATACATGGACGATTTTCGTGCCAGAATAGCATATTATTGGTTTGCCTCGGCAGGTATAGACTATAGTAGGGTAAAGGTTACGATGCTTTCTGACGGTACCGGGACATACAATGAATTTTTCAGCAAGTTCGGACAGCTAGGTGAAGGAAAAGAGAATTGGAGCAGATTTGCAACAGAAGTTCGTAAATTGAACTGGGGCGGTAAGGCGGATGACCCTTATAAGGGGACGAGAAACGAACTGGACGGGAACTGGCATTGGTGCTATTATCTTTCGACACATCCGTATTATCGATATCTTATGCATGATGGTTCATTGCTTGACAGTAATGATGCTTATGTGAATGAGCAGATGAAATATATGCATATATGGAGTCAGACCCCGTTCCAGATGCTTGAAAAACTTACTCCTGAAAGACATGCTCAGTTCTTTGACATGGCTTCGTTTGACAGCAGTGAATTTGACCGTATGTTTGATGAATCAGCGAAACCGAATCTTGTTATTCTTGGGACGAATCCAGGTACGAATGATGATAAGATTCTGGAGCAAAAGAATTATACGAGGCAAGTATATGACAAGTACAAGGACGAATATGATATCTTCTTCAAACCGCATCCATCAGACAAGTCAAGTGCAAGTTATGAGGAAGATTATCCTGGATTTAAGATTTTGCCTCGTGCTCCTTTTGAGATGTTCCTTTGGAAGCTCGGCACTAAAATGGATATTCTCGGAGGATACCAGACAACAAGTTTGCTTACTGCACCGAAAGAAAAAGTTAAATTTCTTTTCCACAGCGGACCGGCTGATATGCCGAAGCCCCTTGATAAGCTTTTCGCAAATGCGGATGTCGAATGGATGGGTAAATAGGCATTTAGTTTATAATGCTCCAGACTCATTTGGTCCTGGTTTCGTTGCAAAGGACTGTGTTTTGAGATTCTAGGATTGCTACTGGACTTGTCTGGAAATTGTAGTTGGTTGTGGTGCGTGCTTTTGGGGGCAAGGAAGGCTTTCGCGCAATAGACAAGGATGTGTTCTTTTATCGATGCAGGATGTCTCTTGCGTACGGCAGCGCAGGCGATAGAGAGCCTCGATATCCTTGTATGCCGATACTACAGACCGTTGGATTTTCTTTTTCCGTGGTATTGCTAAATGCAATTTGGGGGATATCAGAGTGGCTGAGAAGGTATTTCAATGTTCCCCCGTCCGGCACCTTCATAGCCTGCCTTTACAGGGCCTGCATGTCATTCAGCTTCTTGTAGTAGCCGTTGAGAGCAATCAGTTCCTCATGCTTTCCGCGTTCTACGATGCGTCCTTCGTGAAGCACGCATATCATGTCCGCATTCCTGATGGTTGACAGCCTGTGGGCTATGGCTATTGTTGTCCTTGCGTTCATGAGCCTGTCAAGAGCCTCTTGCACTATCTTCTCTGACTCGGTGTCAAGCGCGGAAGTGGCTTCATCGAGAATAAGTATTGCCGGGTTCTTCAGGATTGCGCGGGCAATGCTTATCCTTTGCCTCTGGCCGCCTGAGAGTTTTGCTCCCCTGTCACCGATATTGGTGTCGTAGCCCTCTTCCTTTTCCATGATGAAGTCATGTGCATTGGCCACTTTTGCCGCTGCGATGACCTGCTCCATGGTTGCGTTCTCCACTCCGAAGGCGATGTTGTTGAAAATAGTGTCGTTGAACAGGATGGCTTCCTGGTTCACGTTTCCTATCAGTGACCTCACGTCGCGTATCCTGCAGTCCCTTATGTCTTTCCCGTCTATCTTTATGCTTCCGCTGGATACGTCACGATAGCGCGGAAGCAGGTCGACGAGAGTTGACTTTCCTGAGCCTGACTGTCCGACCAGGGCGATGGTCTTGCCCTTTGGAATAGTCATGTTGATGTCCGTGAGCACCTGCTTTCCGTCCTCGTAGGTGAAGCATACGCCGTTGAACTCTATCTTGTCTTCGAATGCGTCAAGGCGCTCCGGGCAGGCGATTTCCTTTATGTTGTTCTCTGCCTTCATTATCTTGTCAACCCTTTCCATGGATGCGAGTCCCCTCGGTATGTTGTAGCCCGCTTTTGCGAACTCTTTGAGAGGGTTGAGGACACTGTAGAGGATGACCATGTAGAAGATGAATGAGGGGGCGTCGATAGGCGAGTTCTCCTTGAGGATGAGTGTGCCGCCGAACCAGAGCACGAGCATTATCATCATCGTTCCGAGAAATTCGCTCACGGGATGTGCCGAAGCCTGCCGGATGGCCACTTTGTTGACCGCGTCCCTGTATTCATTTGAAGTCTTCTCGAATCTTGCCTTCATCTTGTCTTCGGCAATGAATGCCTTGATGATGCGCAGGCCTCCGAGTGTCTCGTCAAGCTGCGAGAGCGTCTCGCTCCATTTGCCGGCTGCCTCAAGGGACTGTCTCTTCAGCTTTTTGCCTATCGCGCTCATGCCCCATGCCATTATGGGCACTACTGCAATCGTGAACAATGTCAGCTCCCAGCTCGTGAAGATGAGGGTGGCAAAATAGAAGGTAATGAGTATAGGGTTCTTTATGAGCATGTCGAGCGAGCTCGTGATTGAGTTCTCGATTTCTCCCACGTCACCGCTCATCCTGGCTATGATGTCTCCTTTCTTTGCCTGTGAGAAGAAGCCCATCGGAAGGCTGATTACCTTGTTGTAAACCTGTGTCCTGATGTCGCGTACTATTCCGGTCCTGAGCGGAATCATGATGGCTGATGAGCCGAAGTAGCATGATGTCTTGAGGGCTGTCATCACCCCGAGGAACAGTCCGAGCAGCAGCAGGGTCAGCGACGGGCCGTATCCGTCTATCATGAGCGTCACATAATAGTATATGTTGTTCAGGATTTTTTCTTTGAAGTCCGCGCTGCTGTCCCAAGGTATGAATTCGTAAACTGTGGTGTCCAGCCCGAACAGCATCTGGAGTATAGGGATGATGAGGGTAAACGAAAATATGTTGAATACCGCCGAGAACACATTTAGGAATACTGCTCCTGCGAGATATTTTTTATATGGGGAAGCGTAGCGCTTTAGCACCTGCCAAAATTCTTTCATCTTTTTTCAGTTGTTTCTAATAATTGGGGGCAAATATACGAAAAGCTGAGAGCAAAACGTCAAGCTTGCTTGTAAGTTTTGCCGAAGCCAAGGCGTAATATATGTCCGTTAGGACAAATATACAAAAAGTCGAGAGCAAAACCTAATCCTCAGCATGTCCTCTGAAAAACCGTGTCACCGATTCCCGCAGGACAATGAAACGTCTTGTTGCCAGCAATTTCCTCCATGCGCATACCGGATGCCTGTATTCTCCGCTGAACAACTTAAGGAACTCCTGTCTCGTGCTGAAGATGCTGTTGCTGTCCGGATTGTACCGCACGACAGCATGAATTCCCCATTTGATAACCTTCCTCGCCTGGCCCTGGAGCTGCTCAGTGAACCCGGCATACAGGCTTTCCTTTGACATGTTGAACATTATGCGGGCCGCCCAAAACTGGTTCTTCATGATTCTGAGGCCGTCCCGGCTGCATGTTGCCGCCCCGTCATTGCTGCGGTAAATATAGAACATCTCGGAACATGTTGTCAGCTGCCTGCAGTATGGCGCAAATGATAATATGAACACCCGGTCCTCTGAATATGCGAGTCCTTCGGTAAATCTGATGTCATGCAGGTTCAGTGCGCTGAGCCTGAAAAATGAGCCTCCTATGGCAAGGTGCGGCATATGCCCGTCCAATGGTCCTGTCCTGTCCGGTACCGCACGATAGTGGAACGATTTGTATGGTGTTATTTTCCTTATGCCGAATGCGAGCATGTCCGCGTCTGTTTCCTGAATCTTGGCTGCCGCATACTCCAGCGCCCCCTCCAGCAGATAGTCATCGGAATCCGTGAACGTCACATAATCTCCGGCTGCCACATCAAGGCCTGCATTCCTTGCCGCTGAGACGCCTTTGTTGGACTGGTGAATGACTCTTATCCTGCTGTCAGTTTCCGCATATTCCATGCATATCTGCCTGGAAGAGTCTGTCGAACCGTCATCCACGAGTATAAGCTCGAAGTTGCCGTATGATTGGGACAGGATGCTCCGGATGCACTCCGCCAAATATTTTTCCGTATTATAGACCGGAACCACTATGGAAAACCGTAATGCCTTGTCTTGTGTCTTGTTGACTGCCGTATTCCTTTCTGATTCTTCTGAATTTAATGCCATTCCTTGTTGTTTAGTTTTCTTTCGTATTCCCCAGGACCGTCAATTGGCGACCTCGCAGAGGAATTTTATCCGGACAAGCCTTACTTCCGTCTCGTCATAGCCTGAGCCAAGCTCGTCCATTGCCGCCTCGAGTGAATCCGACTCCGCTTCCTCCTTGAAATATCCATAGATGTCGTCCACTACCTCCTCGTCGATTGCCTGGCTTATGAAATAATCGAGATTGAGCTTTGTTCCGGAATATACAATCGCTTCGATTTCATCCAGCAGCTCCTCCATATCCATTCCCTTGGCATCCGCTATATCCTCCAGCGGCAGCTTCCTGTCAACGCTCTGTATGATGAATACCTTGTTGACGGATTTGTTCACGATGGATTTCATCACGAAATCGTCAGGGCGCATTATTTCATTCTCATCCACATATTTGGCGATAAGCTCTATGAACTCCTTGCCGAATTTGCGTGCCTTGCCCTCGCCGACTCCCTGGCAGTTTTTCAGTTCGTCTATGGTTACGGGGTAGAGTATGGCCATGTCTTCCAGGGATGGGTCACTGAACACCACCCAAGGCTGCAGCCCGCGCTTGCCGGCGACAGATTTCCTGAGGTCTTTCAGCATGGCGAGCAGCTGCGGGTCTCCTCCAGTTCCTTTTGATGCAGCCGATACTGCCATGTTGTCGTCATCGTCATCCTCTCCCTCGGCAAATTCCCTGTCTTCGGTGAGCATCAGCTCGTGAGGCGACTCAAGGAAGCCCGCTCCAGTCCCGGTCACTGATATAAGTCCGTATGATTCAATGTCCTTGTGGAGGAGGTGCAGCACTATGCCCTGATGTATGACCGCGCTCCAGAAATGTGCGGTATGGTCTTTACCCGCTCCGAAAAGCTCGAGCTTGTCATGGCGGTATGACTTTATTATGGAATTGCTTACACCTGCGAGTATATTTGCAAGATGCTCAATCTTGAAGCGCTCCGGAAGAGACTGTATCAGCTCAATGACCATGCACATTTCCTCCTGTCCGTCAAATTGCTTCTTCGGGTGGAGGCAGTTGTCGCATGCCCCGCAGTTGTCTTCTGTGTAGTCCTCTCCGAAATAATTGAGGAGAAGCTTTCTTCTGCATGAATTTGACTCGGCATATGCTACGGTCTCCATGAGCAGCTGCTTTCCTATCTCCTGTTCGGCTATAGGCTTGCCCTGCATGAATTTCTCCAGCTTCTGGATGTCCTTGTAGCTGTAGAATGTTATGCACTGGCCCTCTTCCCCGTCGCGTCCTGCGCGCCCTGTCTCCTGATAATATCCTTCTATGCTCTTCGGGATGTCGTAATGTATGACAAATCGCACGTCCGGTTTGTCGATTCCCATTCCGAATGCTATCGTGGCCACGATTACGTCAATGTCCTCCATCAGGAACCTGTCCTGGTTCTCTGCCCTGGTCTTGGCATCGAGTCCGGCATGGTACGGGGCTGCCTTTATTCCGTTGATGTTCAGCAGCTCTGCCAATTCCTCCACTTTTTTTCTGCTGAGGCAGTAGATGATTCCGGACTTGCCCGGATTTTGCCTTATATATTTGATTATATCCCTTTTGGGGTCTGACTTGTCCCTGATTTCATAGTAAAGGTTTGCCCTGTTGAACGAGGACTTGAACACTGTCGCGTCCGATATGCCGAGGTTCTTTATGATGTCGCTCTGCACTTTCGGGGTCGCGGTTGCCGTAAGGGCTATGACAGGGGCAATGCCGATGTCTTCTATTATGGCGCGTATCCGCCTGTATTCCGGACGGAAATCGTGTCCCCACTCGGAGATGCAGTGCGCCTCATCCACTGCATAGAACGAAATCTTGATTTCCTTGAGCAGCGCGACATTCTCAGGTTTCGTGAGCGACTCCGGTGCCACATAGAGCAGCTTTGTCGCCCCGGAAAGGAGGTCTTTCCTGACTTCCGTAATCTGGGCCTTGTTGAGCGATGAGTTGAGGAAGTGCGCTATGCCGTCATTGCCGGCTACGAAGCCGCGGATTGCGTCAACCTGGTTTTTCATCAGTGCTATCAGCGGAGAAATCACGATGGCCGTGCCCTCCATGACCAGGGCAGGCAGCTGGTAGCACAAGGACTTGCCGCCTCCGGTCGGCATGAGCACGAAGGCGTTCTTTTCATCGGTCAGATGCTTGATTATCCGTTCCTGGTCTGCTTTGAACGAGCTGAAGCCAAAGAACTGTTTCAGTTTTTCATGAAGCACGGAAGAGTCGATTGTCATAAGGCAGAAAAATATTACCTCGACTAAGTTAAATGTATTTTTTGACTCGTCAAAACTTTTTTGTGAAAATAATACCTATATTTGCATGATGAATCTTTGACACTGTCAATTGGACGGCCTTGTGCCGGCCTGTCGGGCAGAATGTTTTGGAATGATTACAAACAAAATAAATCTTGAAAAAATGAAGACAATCAAATTTCTTGCAGCAATGCTTGTCGTGGCATCTGTCATGATGTCATGCAACGGACAGGGAAAGGGCGGTGTCAAGGCCGAGCTTCCTAAAAAAGGTGAAATCGACTCCGTGAGCTACCTCGTGGGCGTGAACTTCGGTATGATGATCAAAGGCCAGATCGCGGATGAAATCTCTGACCTCAACATGTCTGAGATCAGGAAGGGTATGGAAGATGCCCTGAAGGCTGAGGATCCTAAGGGATACGGTGACACCAACTATGTTAAGCAGTTCAAGATTAATCTTGACGATGCAAACAGAATCATCACAGGACTCATCAACAAGAGAATGGCTTACAAGGCTGAGGTTTCTCTCAACGAGGGACGTGACTTCCTTAAGGCAAATGCCAGGAAAGAGGGTGTTGACACTACTGCAAGCGGTCTCCAGTACAGGATTGAAAATGCCGGCGGTGAATATAAGGTAATGCCTCAGGATACTGTTGAGGTTAAGTACAAGGGTACTCTTCTTGACGGCACCGTATTCGATGAGACTACTGGCGACGAGACAAGGACTTTCAATGCCAACCGTGTAATCAAAGGATGGACAGAAGGCCTCGGCCTGCTCGGTGAGGGCGGAAAGGCAACTTTCTATATTCCTTCAGAGCTTGCATATGGTGAGAGGGGAACACGCGGAATCTCTCCTAACTCAGTCCTCATCTTCGATGTTGAGGTTGTGAGAATCGGCAAGGCCGCTGAAAAGACTGAGGAGTAATGGCAATGGAGCTGGAGGGCAGGATTGCCCGTAAGATGAATGTGCAGACCGGCACTTCCGCAAGAGGTGCATGGGCCAAGCAGGAATTTATCTTTGAATATCAGGAAGGCAACTTTCCTTCACAGGTCTGCATGAATGTCTGGGGCGAGGATAAGGTCAAGGAGCTTGAGCGCCATCAGGTAGGTGACAGAGTGAAGGTGGCCTTCAATCTGAGCAGCCGTGAGTATAACGGACGCTGGTACACGGATGTCAGGGCATGGCGCATAGAGTCTGTCGGCTCAGCCCCTGCTGACTATGCGGCCGGCGCAGTTGCCGGAGGTGCCGGATATATGGGTGCCGCGGCTCCGCAGGCTTCTGGCGGAGGATACGACTACACCGGTTCTGCCGGAAGTTATGCGGCTCCGACAGGCGCACCGATGCCTTCTGCCGATGACATGTCGGCTCCGCTTGCGGATGACGATCTCCCGTTCTGATTTTCGGACAATGCATAAAAGAGTTGCCCCAAAAGTTTTCAGGCTTTTGGGGCAATTTTTGTGTACCCGATTGTCAAATCGGAAGCTGGACAAGTCTGCGTTTTTCGAAATGTGCGAGATATCTGAATCCGAGTGACTTCAGCATGGCTGCATGTGCGGCGAATCCGTCCCCGACCCTTCCTGCGTCGTGTGAGTCTGAGCCGAGGCTTATGACTTCCCCGCCCAATTCCCTGTAGCGGAGCAGGATGTCCTTGTCGAGAATCTGCACCCGGCCGTTGTGGCTCTTGTAGCTCTTGGTGTTTATCTCAAGTGCCTTCCCCTCGTGTGCAAGATAGCGCAGCATTTCGTCGAGAATGTCGCTGAAGTCCCTGTACAGGATGCTCGCCTGAGGATATGGGGCGTATCGTGCAACATAGTCGAAGTGTCCCATGATGTCAAAGTCCCCGAGCCACGTCATTTCGCGGCAAATTGTCTCCAGGTAATGCCCGTATGCTTCTTTCCAGTCTTTCCCCTCATAATAGCCTCCATAAAAAGGGTCCGTGCCCTCGATATAATGTACTGATGCTATTACCTGGTCAAAAGTGTTTTCCTGAAGTGTACGGCATATTTCCTCATGGCTGCTTTCGTACATGCCTATCTCGATTCCTTTCAGTATCTTCAGCTGCTGCCCTTTTGCCTGGATGCTCGCCATGACCCTGTCAATCTCTGCCTGCTGGGCATTTATGTCGAAGGTCTCCGGGCCGCTTTCTCCGAAGGAAGCCTTCATTGGGGGAACGAAGAAGTCGCAATGGTCAGTGAAACAGATTCCGCCGAGCCCAAGGGACATTGCAGCGTCTGCGCTCGCCTCGACGGAAGTCCTTTTCCCGTCGAAAGAAAACTGGCTGTGATTATGATTATCGAATAAAAGCATAGTCATAAGGAAAAAACGGGCGCGAAAATAGCAAAAAATTCATAATTTTGCACTTTATGTGCATATGTGCATATGTGCATGAGCCGGGACAAAATGCTGCATTGACGTCCCGGAGATGTTTTCCATAAATTCATAAATGAACAACAAATGATTACTTTCGGTTATAAGAGCAAAGTTAACGGGCCGTTGAGGGCACTTGTCGCATTGGGCGTGGGTGTGGTGATGGTCGCAAATCCGGATGAGGCGCTGACAGTCGTAGTTAAGGTCATTGCGGCCTTTTTTCTTGCAAGCGGCCTTGTGTCCCTGCTTTTCGGATTCAAAGAGAAGGAGCACGGGGTGTTTCCTCTGCTTTCGTTCAATGCCGCCGTTGACATTCTCCTTGGAGTCGCCATGTTTGCCTTTCCTGGATTCGTGGCCAGCTTCATCATCTATCTGATAGGATTTGTGCTTCTTGCTTTCGGCCTTGTGCAGATAATGGGGCTTGTGAGCGCAAGACGTATAATAGGAATAGGCCTGTGGGCTTTCGCGCTGCCTGTTCTTGTGACTCTTGTCGGAGGTTTCATCATATTCAATCCTTTTGCCGAATCTGTGATGAGCACGGTTGCCGGGGCTTCCCTTATAGTATATGGAGCTTCCGAACTCTTCTCCTCATGGAAGATGAAGAAGGCCATTGACGAGTATGAAATCCATCAGACACGTCCCGATGACACCCGTGATGATTCAGTGGATGACCTTATGGGAGATGTGAAAGACGTCGATTACGAAAAGGTTGACGAGCAGTAAGAGATGATTCCTCACGAGACAGTTGACCGGATTCTCGATGCGGCCCAGATTGCCGATGTCGTAGGTGATTTCGTGACCCTCAAGAGGAGGGGCGCGAATTTTACCGCATGCTGTCCTTTCCATAATGAAAAGACACCGTCCTTCTATGTTTCCCCTTCCAAAGGCATATACAAGTGCTTCGGTTGCGGAAAGTCCGGTACGGCGGTGGGTTTTGTCATGGAACATGAGAGGCTGTCTTATGCTGAGGCCTTGAAATATCTTGCGAAGAAATATAATATAGAGGTAGTCGAGAAGGAGGTGAGCGCGGAAGAGCTTGCCTTGAGGCAGAGGAACGAAAGCCTTTTGCTGGTCTCGGAATTTGCCGGAAAGTTTTTTCAGGACAGCCTTTCAACGGAGGATGGACGGACCATCGGATATGCCTATTTCAGAAGCCGCGGACTTGAGGATGAGACCATACGTAAATATGGGCTCGGATGGGCTCCGCGTAACCGGACCTCACTGTCTGAAGCCGCCAGGGCGGCAGGATATAAAGAGGAGTTCCTGATTGAGACAGGGCTTAGCATCAAATACGACGACGGCAGGCTTGTTGACAGGTTTCATGACAGGGTAATCTTCCCGATACATTCGGTTTCCGGACGGGTGATAGCCTTCGGAGGCAGGACGCTAAGGACTGACAAGACGGTAGCGAAATATGTCAATTCTCCCGAGACGGAAATCTATGTGAAGAGCCGTTCCCTGTACGGGTTGTATTTCGCCAAGAGTGAAATCTCGCGTCTGGACAGGTGTATTCTTGTAGAGGGGTATCTGGATGTGCTTTCAATGCACCAGCTCGGCATAACGAATGTCGTGGCTTCGAGCGGAACGTCTCTTACTGTCGAGCAGATAAGGCTTATCCGCAAGTTCACGGACAATATCACCATAATATATGATGGTGACGGTGCGGGCATCAAGGCCGCCCTAAGGGGTATCGGGCTTGTTCTGAAGGAGGGCATGAACGTGAATGTCGTGCTGCTTCCAGAGGGACAGGACCCGGATGATTTCGCCAAAAGCCACACTGAGGATGAGGTACGTGAGCATATTGCCGCGAACAGCCGTGATTTCATAGATTTCAAGACGGACCTGCTTTTGGATGAGGCTGGAAATGACCCTCTTAAAAAGGCGACGCTCATAAATGACATTGCGGATACGATTGCCATGATTCCGGATGCCATCGTGCGGGCCATGTATGTGCGCAGGAGTGCGGAAAAATTTGCCATAGACGAGAAACTTCTGATGGACAGGACCGGGCGCACCAGGTCTGAGATGCTTGCCGCGGAGAAAAAGCAGATGGACCGGGAAAGGCAGAAGGCCGCTGCTTCAACGTCTCCATCTCCTGTTCCGGTTCCCCCTCCTGTTCCCGATGATGCCGGATATGTGCCGGATATTCCGGGGGACGCATATCCGGAATATATTCCGGATGGCATTCCTGGGGCAGGTTATGACATTCCTGCTCCTGTTCCTGCAGTGGAGGCCGAAGACGGGATTGTAATAAACGAGCCTTATCTTGCCCCGTGTGAGAAAGAGCTTCTCGGATTCATACTTGAGGAGGGTTGCACGCCGCTTGAATTTGACCGGGATTCAAAATATTTTTCCGAAGGGGAAGTCATGAACGTGGCGGAGTTCATAGACGGCATAATGGCTGAGGATGAGGCGGATTTCGTGAACACTTCATACCGCAAGACATATGAGGAGTATTTCAGGCGTTATGATGAGGGGCTTTCACAGGAACAGATAAGAGTCAGGCTTCTGAACAGCATGGATCCGGAGATTGCAGCCGTGGCCAAGGACCTGCTTATAGAGAAGTACCAGATAACCGTGAAGAATTATGAGCAGTCGCTCACGGCTACCGCCACTATCCTTGTGCAATATATCCCGAAAGCGCTTCTTGTGTATCACTGCAAGAAAGTCGAGCTTATGCTGCGTGATTTGACAAAGGAACTGGCCACTGCACAGGACCAGGAGAGCCAGGAGCGGATAATGGCTCAGATAAACGAATACAACCGTATAAGGACGAAGTTCAATAATGAGCTCGGGCGCGTCTGACGGCTCGGGAGAACTGCATGTAAATTGTATGCAAATGCATGAGAGCCTTTTCGTTTTTTTGAATTATAATCAAATCATTTCTTGCAAATACAATAAATTGTATATACTTTTGCGATTATTTGTCGAGGTTTCATTGGCGTTTCGCCGATTATTACCGGGGGTAATAATTTCCTGTCTGATAATCTTTTATAAATGGAAATCCGCCTGCGCTTCGCAGCGCAGACGGACCGAAAAATGATTGTGTATCAAATTTACAATTCAGGAGAGTAGAACCTGAATGGTATTGTGACTTCTCTTGTACCCCAAGTGTACTCTACATTGAACTTGATGTCAACAGGCAATACAGTCTGCAGGCGGCTCATGCCGGATGCAAGGAATGTAAGTATTCCTGTATTCTCGTCGAATGTGATGTACTTGCGATACTCTACCGGAATCTTGTTTACATCCATAGTGTAAGCTATTGCCAAGCCGTAGATGTCCTTGACGTCACTTCCGGCAGCGAAACCGTTCATGCCGTCACCGATTGTCCAGTGTGCATCGGCAGCATCCTCTGATGTTGATTTTGTTATCAAGTCATATGACTTGTTGCCGAACGGCCTGTTGTCTTTAAGGGTGATGTAATCAAGGATGTTGAACTTGTAGTCAACAGCATTCTTGATGGCGATGTTGCCGCCAAGCTCATCCTTAAGCATTACCTCAACCTGTCCGATAGGGTCATACTTCTTCACATAGTAAGTCGCATATGCCTGACCTTCATCAAATGATGTAGGGAGCTGCATTCTTGCGCCGTTTGCACTTACGAGGAAGAGGTTGCCACGGACTCTTACAACGTCATCCTTGCCGTTATAAGTAAGCACGTTGTCATTCATCACAATGCCGGCTCCGGCCGTGCCGAGGATTTCATACTCAGCTACAAGGCCTGCTTCCGCAATGGCTTCGTCGTCAAGTATCGTGAGATCACCGTCAACGATGTTGAACTCTTTGGTCATGGTCACATTGTCCATTGAGAACTGGGATACTGCAGCTGACTCGGCATTCGGCTCATAAAGCGGAAGAACCTGGGTGAAGTAAACACCTGCATTGTCCTGGGCTACTGTAATCCTGCTGTGCTGGAAGTTGTAGATAGGATACTCGAACTTGAGCTTGTGGGTAATTGTGATTTCCTGACCATACCATGTCGTGAAATTCTTGGTATAGAGAACCTCAGGCTTGATGGTCTTGTCAGGGAACGAGCGGTATGTGAAGCCCGGAGTTATCACGAACTTGTCTTCGTCTGCGGTTCCGTCTTCAGAGTTGAAAGCAAATCCAAGGACAGTGAACATGCCGTCGGTCGGCTGTGCAGGAGCACCGTAAGTTGCATCGACGGTATTCTTGTTCTTCTCAGCGTCATAGTAAGCTGACAAGATGTCATCGAAGTACTTGATTGCCGGAATCTCACTCACGCCGAGGTTCTTGCCGTCAGTAAGTGCGCTGAAGAGCGGGTTGAGTGAGTAGAGCTTTTCACCCTTGGCAAGCTCAAAGTCTTTTGCGTACGTTACGACAGTCGAGTCGATATTCACGGTTACAGGCTTCCTGTTGCGGTCGATGGTCTGAATCTCAACTTTAACGATAAGCTCGATGGACTCAGTGTCATATTTGCCTGTAAGGGTGTATGTCTTGCCCCACTCAAATCCAGAGAAGTCAATGAGGATATCCCCGGACTTGGCCTCGCAAGAGAATGATGCTTCTGCTTCAGGAGAAACTGTTACAGCGCCTTTTATGATTGCTGCAAGATCAGCGTCGGCAGGAACATTTACAAATGAGAATTCATCTTTTGCAATCCTGAATCCTGTTCTTGAATATGAAGCGTCTTCGCCATTGAGGAGTTTTGCGTCGGTTTCTGCGTCATAAGAGTAATTCCAGTTGAGCTCAGCCTTCTTGACGATAGTGATTTCAGCCCTTTCCTTGATTATTTCACATGGAACACTGGTTACAGCTGTCACACCTTTGCAAGTGTATTTGTATAAAACGATGGCAGACTCGCCGACATTCTCTTTGCCCACGCCTTCGCTGAGGGAAACAGTTGCATAAGGAGCATTCTTATCTTCATCTATTACAAATGAAGCCTCAGCCTCTGCAGGGAAGTATTCTGTCGCGATTCCTGGGAGAACCTCAACATCGTAGCCGTTTTCTTCCATCTCGGACTGCTCAATCACCTTGCCTCCGATAACGAAGACAAGCTTGTGTCCTTCCAAAGCTACCAGGCTGTCACGCTTGGTGTAAGGGAACTCAAGTATCTCTTCAGCGCAGAGCAGGCCGGTGATGTCTTTGTCGTTGCGGTCGAAAATCTTCATTTCAGCCGCTTCTACGGCAGGAACGAGATTCGTGTATTCAGAAGAAATGTTGTCGTAATTCTCGTCTTTCTTGAGAACGAGGGCAGCGCTGTACGACTGTGTACCTGACTTAGGGCCAGAGTAGAATTCATCTACGAAATTGCGTGTCTCCACGGTGAAAGTTATGGTACCTTTTGTGTCGTCAGCTTTAGCACCGATGATGTTGATTTCAGGGGCCTCAGAACGTGTCTTGACGCCTATGACGTCGAATGAGAAAACGTCAGTGCCCTGTGCAAGTACGGAAGCCAGTTCCGAAGGATTCACTTTGTAAGTGAGTGTAGAGGTACCTTCGATATATGCAGGTTCGTCTGCGGTGCCGATGTTCAGTACATTCACTGTAGCTTTTCCGTCGTTATAGTCCGGAACATAAACGAGGCTCTGCACACGGTTTTTCAAAATATCCTCTATTTTCTTGAGACGCGAGTCAATGCTGTCGATATTGCCGGTGATATTTTCAATCTCGCCGTCTATCCTTTTGATATCAACCTGAAGAGCATCAATGTCGCCCTGAAGGTCGTCAATCAGGCCGGCAAGCCTGCTGTCCTCGGCCTGAAGAGCCTTGATTGCATCAGCATGGTCAGCGACAAGCTTATTGAGCTGGTCAATGGCATCCCTAAGGTCAGCATCTTCCTGCTCAAGTTCTTCAATCTTCTTGTTATAAACTTCCACATGAGCCTGGTATTCCGCATAACGTGCATCAACAGTGGTCTGCAGGGCTGTTATAGCGAGTATGCGGGCCTGCACTTCTGCTGCGATTGCCTGCCTGTTGGCCTCGATGTCATTTTCAGCCTTGTCCATCCTGTTCTTGAGCTCCTTGCAATCAGCGAGAAGAGCCGCAATGTCTTTGGTATTCTGCTCTACGGAAGTCTCGAGTACGTCAAGGCGTTTTGCAATACCGTCAACAGTTGCATTGAGAGCGGTAAGTGCCACATCAATTCTGGCGATGTCGTTCTTGTTTTCCTCCACGCTGTTGCCAAGAGTGCCGAGAGCGTCTTCAAGAGCAGTGATTTTGGCCTCAAGGTCTTTCTTCATCTTGTCCACCTCTGTTTTGTCGGCTTTGGTGTCCTGAAGGTTCTTGATTGCTGCATTCGCCTCGGCAACTGCCTTCTGTGCGTCAGAAACGGCTTTCTTAATGTCATCTGCATTCTTTTTTACAGCCTGGTCAAGAGCTGCGATAGAAGCGTTGACATCTGCAATCTTGTCATTGATGCTCTTCTCAAGGTCCGATTTGAACTGGTCAACCTCCGATTTGAGAGCATATTCACTCTTCAATTTGGTCTCCAGGTCAGAAATTGTCTTCTCAAGAGAAGCAACGGAACTTGTAAGATCATCGTTTACCTTGCGGATGTCCTCATCGTAGTCAGTACATCCGACAACTGCAAAAGCAGCCCCCAAAAGGAGTGTCTTGCAAAGTTTCGATAAATTCGATTTCATAAAAATTGATTTAATAGATAATAAAATATGTTAACGAACATTATTCAACGGTACAAATGACAACCCTGTTCTGTTGTGCCTTTTCGAACGGCTGCACTGTATCTCCTTTGTGGTCTGTGACAATGCGGCTCTCTGCCACTCCGTTCTTCATGAGCACATCCTTTACGTTCGTGGCCCTGCTCTCTGAGAGTTGCATGTTCACGTTTGAGTTGCCTGTCTCCTGGTCGGCGTATCCCACGACGGCCACGCTGAAATCAGGGTTTTCCACAAGCCACTTTGCCAGTTCTTCAAGTTTTACGGCCTCTTCTTTCCTTATTTTTGCAGAACCGATTGTGAACCAGATGTTGTCTGAGTGCTCCTGTGCCGCCTTGGCGTGCGCTGCTGCCCTTGCCTGAGCCTCTGCCTTTTCTGCGGCCTCTCTATCTGCCGCTGCTTTCTGTGCCGCCTTTATGGATGCTTCCTCCTCTGCCTTGGCTTTTTCTTCCGCTATCCTTTGCGCCTCAGCTGCGGCTGCTGCCGCCTCGGCTGCCTTGGCTTCCTCCTGTGCAGCAAGATAAGCTTTTGATGCCCTATGGTTTTTCCCGAAATGTACGGTCAATCCGGCGAGGAGGTTGAACTGCCAGTCTGCGTTGCCGGCTCTCTTGGAGTTGAACCTGTCAGACATTACGTTTGCATTGCCTTCAATTCCGAGACTGATGCGGTTTCCGAGTCTGAAGTCAATTCCGGTTCCCATCCTTCCGGGAACGAATAGCTTTCTTGTCCAGACGTACTCCGGAGCGGGGATGACAGAGTTCGCTCCATTTCTGAATCCGTACATTCCTCCCACACCTCCGAGGATATATACGTTGCATACCCTTTTGTGGTTGAACCCGCCGAAAAGGTTGCACAGGTCAAGCTTGAGGTCGATGTTTCCCTGACCGAATTTGTAAGAGTAAATGGTGTTCGTCACTACTTGGCATCCTTTGCCTTGCCATCCTCCGACCCCAATACGCAGGCTGAGTGCAGGAATGAATCTGTACTCAGCGTTGATGAAAGCAGCCGGGGAGAGCAGGTCGCCAAAAGCGGCCTCTCCAAGCGTGTATGCTGCGCCTCCCTGAAGCTGCAGGCTCCATTGCGGGCGGAATTCGACGCTCGGATCGCTCTTGCTCTGCTGTGCCAGCGCCGCTGCGCAAACCATTGCCGCGGCCAACACCAAAGAAAAACGTTTTAAGTTCATAATAAATTTATTAGAGTTATATTGTTGCCTTTAAAAATGTCCGGTTCCGTTTATCTTGGCAGTCATTACCCCCGGTAATAATTCACTGCAGGTCAGTCAATATGCCGGCATAGCGTCTCCTTTCCTCCCGTGTGACTCCGGCAAGATAATTTTCAGTCATCGCAATGCTTGAATGGCCCAGGCTTTCGGATATGAACGGCAGGTCCGCTCCTCCCCTGAGCATCGTCGTGGCGAACGAGTGCCTGGCTGAATATGTCGTGAAACAGGGGATTTCCAGTTCTGCCGCTATTTCCTTGAGGGCCTTGTTGCATTGCCCGACAATCCTCCTTACTGTCCTTGAAATGCTGAACTGGTCATGGGTATGCTCGGCATATCTGAACAGGAAGGCCTTGGGGTCGCCTTCGTAAGGGATGCATATCCTGTCCATAATTTGCTTCATCTGCTCTGTCATCGTGGCCCTTATCATTTTGGGATTGCCGGAGCTGCCGGCAGTCTTATGCCGTATGAAACATATCTCGCCGTCTATGACGTTTTCATGTCTGAGGTACAGCATGTCCCTGAAATTGATGCCGTTGCAGAGATATGAGAACAGCCACAGGTCGCGGTTCTCCTCAAGATGTCCGGGTCCGCGGTAGTTCATGATTCTTCTTATGTGCTCTTTGCTCAATGCCATCCTCCTGCTGTTTGCCCGTGGTATCATATATCTGCCTTTCCCGAAAGGGAACTGGGCCTCTTTGATTATGCCAGCGGATTTCGCCGTGTTCATTGCGCATTTTATGGTTTTCATGTAGATGTGTATCGTCGTGCAGCTTTTCCCCTCATCTGTCCAGAACCTCTCGCATCCGCGCAGCCACTCCGGGGTTACGGAGGACAGATGGATTGATTTACCACCATACTTTTCGGCGGCATTCAATGCCGAACGGCATCTGTAGTAGGAGTTTACCTGTCCGGCTTTCATGAATTCCCCGGCAAGTGAGGCCAAGGAGGAATTGAGCATCATGCCGCTGTCTTTCCCGAGCCTTGCAGCCAGGATGCCCAGAGAAAAGTTCCCGTGTTCACACAGGTCGTTCACTTCTTTGCAAAGCCGCTGGAAACAGCTTTCGATGCGGCGGCCTTTCCCGCTGCTTCTCCGTGAACCGTTCCATTTTTCCCATTCTTCAGGTGACATGTCAACTCCTGTTGGAAAATACTTTTGCGTGCGCCTGTGTACGATTTCGGCCTTGACAGGGAAGAGGCCGTTCTTCTTTGCTCTGCGCCGGTCTATTATTACCAGGACAGAGACACCGTCTTTAGAATATTTGAGCATATAGATAATAAATTGAAATGTGGCCATTTGCGTGCAATTTGCATGCAGGCCGGCCTTTGCGTGCGGGATTGTCCTTTGGGGGAGTTTTTCAGAAAAAATGCTTATTTTTGCGCTCGGATGAAAAAATCTCATCCTTGACAGATAACAATATTTAAATTAAGATACTTATGGAAAAAAAACATAGCCGCACACTTGTGACCTGCGCGCTTCCATACGCCAACGGTCCAGTGCATATCGGACATCTGGCAGGCGTGTATGTCCCTGCAGACATTTATGTCAGATATCTCAGGCTCAAAGGGGAGGATGTCCTATATGTCTGCGGATCTGATGAGCACGGAGTTCCGATCACGATAAAGGCCCGCCAGCAGGGCTGCACTCCGCAGGACGTGGTTGACAAGTATCACAGAATCATCAAGGATTCGTTTTCCGGTCTCGGAATCAATTTCGACATATACAGCCGCACTTCTTCTGAGGTCCATAAGGAGAATGCCTCCGAATTTTTCCGCAAGCTCTATGACGGGGGCAAATTCATAACGAAAGAGAGCGAGCAGTATTATGACCCTGAGGCCAAGACTTTTCTTGCCGACAGGTATATTGTGGGTACTTGCCCGAAATGCGGCGCTGAAGGAGCATACGGTGACCAGTGCGAGAAATGCGGAAGCACCCTCAGCCCGGAAGAACTGCTCAATCCGAAGTCAAAGCTAAGCGGTGCGGAGCCTGTCAAGAAGAAGACCACTCACTGGTATCTTCCGCTCGACAAATACGAGGGATGGCTTTCTGAGTGGATTCTGGATTCGCACAAGGAGTGGAGAAGCAATGTCTATGGCCAGTGCAAGAGCTGGATTGACGGAGGGCTTCAGCCGCGTGCCGTAAGCCGTGACCTTGACTGGGGAGTGCCTGTGCCGGTGGAAGGCGCAGAAGGGAAAGTCCTCTATGTGTGGTTCGATGCACCTATCGGCTATATTTCCAATACCAAGGAACTTCTGCCGCAGTCCTGGGAGAAATGGTGGAAGAGCGAGGATACGAAGCTGGTGCATTTCATCGGCAAGGACAACATCGTCTTCCATTGCATCGTCTTCCCGTCCATGCTCAAGGCATATGGTGACGGTTATATACTTCCTGAGAATGTTCCTGCCAACGAGTTCCTCAATCTGGAGGGGGACAAAATCTCGACCTCGCGCAACTGGGCCGTGTGGGCGCATGAATATCTGGAGCAGTTCCCTGGAAAAGAGGATGTTCTCCGTTATGTGCTGACCGCCAATGCACCGGAAACCAAGGACAATGACTTCTCATGGAAAGATTTCCAGGCACGCAACAACAGCGAGCTTGTGGCCATCTTCGGAAATTTCGTTAACCGCGCCGTGGTGCTTACCCACAAATATTTCGGAGGAAAGGTTCCTGCCGCGGGAGAGCTGCTTGACATTGACAGGGCTGCCCTGGCCGAGATACCTGAGCTTAAGGCAGGAATGGAGAAGAATCTTGACGGGTATCATTTCCGTGAGGCTCTCAAGGATGCTATGAGCATTGCGCGTGTGGGCAACAAATATATTTCAGACACTGAGCCTTGGAAGGTTGCCAAGACCGACATGGACAGGTGCGCTACAATCCTCAATGTGAGCCTTCAGATATGCGCTTCTCTTGCAATAGCGTTCGAACCGTTCCTTCCGTTCTCGGCAGGCAAGCTACGTGACATGCTCGGAGTCTGCATATGCGCCGGTTCTGACCACAGGGCAGGTGAGCGCGAGACTGTAAATACATACACTTGTTCAGAGGGTTCCGCCCTGCATACTGTACCGGCAGGACATGATGCCGGATGTTGTCAGGAGGATGGCCGTGTATGCCTGAAATGGGATATGCTCGGAAATGCAGACCTTCTTCCGGAGGGCCACACGATTGCAGAGGCCGCCCTGCTTTTCGCAAAGATTGAAGATGACGCCATCCAGGCCCAGCTTGACCGCCTGGCTGTCATAAGGGAGGAGAAAGAGGCTGCCGCAGCCGCAGAGGCCGCAAAGGTCGTGACTCCCCAGAAAGATGAGGTGACTTTTGATGATTTCATGAAAATGGACATCCGCACGGCTACCGTACTGGAGGCCGAGAGGGTGCCTAAGACTGACAAGCTTCTGAAACTCAGCATAGACACAGGCATTGACCGCAGGACTATTGTCTCCGGAATAGCTGAGTTCTATGCTCCTGAGGACATGGTCGGCAAGCAGATATGCATTCTCGCCAATCTCGCTCCTCGCAAGATACGTGGCATAGAGTCATGCGGAATGATTCTGATGGCCCGCCAGAACGACGGCAAGATGAGATTCATCACTCCTGCCGAGGCCCTGTGCAACGGTGCTGAAATCGGTTAGCCGTATGGGCCGTCACTTTTGTTTCTGTGCCCTGGCTTTTGTTCTCGGCATTTTGGCTTCCTGCAATTCTGCGGATGTGCCTGAGGGATTCACGTTCTGCTGGGGAGATACCGGCAGGCATTATCCGGCGGATATGAAGCCGCAGACGGATGCCTGCTGTGCCTTCGGGTTTCCTGCATGGAAAGGGGAGAGGGTGAATGCCATGGCCCTTGTCTGGTCTGATGTTCCGCTTGCGGATGTGAAAGTAAGCGCCGGCGCTCTCAGGAACGGCCGTCACAGGATTTCCGCTGACGGCCTTAAGGTGAGTTTTGTCAGCTATGTCATGTCGGATGTGCTTGATTCTACGCGTTTCGGGCAGTGCGGATACAGAAAAAAGGCGGATTATGACTCGCTGCTTGTGGCCGATGTGATTGACAGTGACTTGTCTCGTGATATTCCTGCAAAGACGGTGCAGCCGGTGTGGCTTTCCGTTGATGTCCCTTGTGATGCCGAGCCTGGCGAGTATTCCGGCGAGCTTGTCCTGAAAGGCAGTGGTATGGGACGCCAGTTGCTTCCGGTATCCCTTACGGTGCTTCCTCGCGTGCTCCCGGAACCTTCTGAGTGGGACTTTCATCTTGACATATGGCAGAATCCTTATTCTGTGGCCAGATATGAGGGCGTTGAACTTTGGAGTGACGCTCATTTTGATGCCATGAGACCGGTGATGAAAATTCTTGCGGACGCGGGGCAGAAAGTTGTAACGGCCACTATCATGGACCGCCCTTGGAACGGGCAGACTGAGGATGCGTTCGGTTCCATGGTCGTAAAGACGAGGAAGGCTGACGGCACATGGGATTATGACTTCTCCGCATTTGACAGGTGGGTGGAGTTCATGGCGGAGCTTGGGATTGACAGCCAGATAAACTGCTATTCGATGATTCCGTGGAACATGAAGTTCGACTATGTGGATGCTGCTTCCGGACAGACGCGTTATGTTGAAGCCGGCCTGGACAGCAAGGAGTACCGCTGGTATTGGGAGAATTTCATTTCGGCTTTCGCAGGGCATCTGCGCGAAAAGGGATGGTTCGGAAAAACCATGATTGCCATGGATGAGAGACCTCTGGACGCGATGCTTACGCTCATAGACATTGTAAAAGGCGTGGAACCGGATTTCAAACTGTCGCTTGCCGGCAACTGGCATCCGGAGATTGAAAAGCATATAGATGATTATTGCCTTGCCTACGGACAGGCTTTTCCTGAGGATGCTGTAGAGCGGAGACATGGGCGTGGACAGTTCAGCACTGTTTATACATGCTGCTCGGAGGCGCGTCCGAACATGTTCCTCGTGTCTGAGCCGTCCGAGGCTTCATGGTTGCCGTGGCATGCGCTTTCGGGCGGATATGACGGCTATCTGCGCTGGGCTTACAACAGCTGGACTGTTGATCCGCTTTCAGATGCGAGATTCCGGGCATGGCCTGCCGGGGACTGTTTTGTGGTATATCCGGGAGGGCGTAGCAGCGTGAGGATGGAAAAGCTTGCGGAGGGAATCCGTGACTATGAGAAAGCCGTCATTCTTATGGATGAATGGAGGCAGTGCGGTGATACCGTGTCTTTGGGGAATATGGCGGCAGTTTTGGAAGAGTTCAAGGCATTTGCCCTTGAGGAGGGTAGTGCCGGTGATGCGCTGAAAAAGGCCCGTGCGCTTGTGTGCCGCTAAAATGAGATGCTCATGAGAAAGGTTTTATTGGTGTTTTTGATGTCCGTCGTGTTTGCCGGGACTGTTTTGCCTGCTTCCGGCAGGGAACGTGGATATTATGAGATAAGGCGTGGCGTTGTGATGTACAACGGCACTGCTGTGCGTGAGGCTGATCCGGTCTCTTTCATGGAATTGGGCTACGGCTACGCCAAGGACCGCTCGCATGTTTTCATGAACGGGCATGTCCTGCCTTATGTGGATCCTGCGGGATTCCGTGTTGACAAACGTTTCGAAGCGGATGGCTGGCAGTCGGGGGGCCGGAATCCGTGGCATGATTCCCAGCATCCAGGAAGCGGGCCCCAGCGTCCGGGAAACAGGCCCGGCCCCGGTACGCGTCCGCCGCTTGTACATAAGCCGGAGGGACGTTCCTATGTCGTGACGCGCTTTGAGGTCCTGTGGGACGGGAAGGCTTTGCCTGGAGTTTCCGCAAGCACTTTCAAAGACCTCGGCTGGGGGTACGGAAAAGACGCTTTTGATGTGTGGTGGTGCGGCAGGAAAATGCCGGATGCCACTGTATATTCATTTTCTGTCCTTGGAGACGGATATGCCATTGATGCCTTTAGTGTGTGGTATTGCGGCCAGGAGATTAAGGATGCTGTATCCGGCAGCTTCCGTGTCCTTGGGGACGGTTATGCGGAGGACGGTTTCAACACTTATTATTACGGGAAAAAAGTAAGATAATAAAAATGATAGACAAGTCTTATTACCGGGATCTGACGAAGATGAACACTTTCAGAATGAAGGTTACCGCAAGGAATTTCATAGAGTATGACAGTGTCGCAGATTTGGTGGAGATTGATTTTGAGGAACTTCCAAGGCCGGTGCTTCATATCGGAGGAGGCAGCAATCTTCTCTTTACGGATGATTTCAAGGGCACTGTCCTGCATTCCAAGGTGAATTTCATCGAAATCATTTCGGATGGAGCGTCGGGGGAAAATCCTGGCGTGCAGCCTGATGAGGTTCTGGTTTCGGTCGGTGCGGGCGTCGTGTTTGACGATTTCTGCGCATGGGCTGCGAAAGAGGGCCTTTGGGGAGTGGAGAATCTCTCGGGAATACCCGGAGAGGCCGGAGCGTCTGCTGTTCAGAACATCGGCGCATACGGTGTGGAGGCAAAGGACGTGATACGGACTGTCTATTGCTATGACACAGCCGAGGAGGAATTTGTCCATTTTGATGTGGCTGAATGCAGCTATGGATATAGGGATTCCATTTTCAAGCAGCCCGACATAAAGGGAAGGCATATTGTCACTCATGTGGTGTTTGCCCTTTCCCGCAGGCCTGAACCGAAACTGGACTATGGTCATCTGAGGGCGGCCTTTGCCGGTCAGGATGAATCTTCGCTTACTCCTCTGTCCATACGCAAGACCATAATGGGAATCCGCCGGGAGAAGCTTCCTGAGCCGTCTGTAATGGGAAGTGCCGGCAGCTTTTTCAAGAATCCTGTAATTGCTGCCGGGGAATTTGAACGCATTGTCGCGGCAGCCCGGGCAGAGCATGGTGACTCATATGAGGTGCCGCATTATGTGCTTCCTGATGGAATGATAAAGGTTCCTGCCGCGTGGATGATTGAGCAGTGCGGATGGAAAGGACGCCGGAGCGGAGGGGCGGCAGTTTATGACAAGCAGCCTCTGGTCATTGTCAATTATACCGGGGAGGCTTATCCTGAAGAGATAGTAGGGCTTGAGAAGCGCATCATCGCCTCAGTCCGCGAGAAGTTCGGCATCGCTCTCCATCCTGAAGTCGAACATATATAGCTGTCACTTTCTGTTGACCCAGTTTTCGAAGTCTGCGCTTCTGGAAAGGCTGACTTTAACTTCGCGGTCCGGACGGGGAGTGAGAATGACTGAATATTTTGTCCCGTGTATCCTGTAATAGTCCAGAATCGAGCCTCTGGATACTATGCAGTTGCGTGATATGCGGAAGAATGCATCTGAGTTCAAGATCGCTTCAATGTCATTCATGGATTTTTCCATTACGTATCGCCTGCCGTCTTTGTCAATGAGGACACTGCTTTTGTTTTCTGATATGAAATAGGAAATGTCGGAATATTTTATGGGATATATTTGGGCGTTGGTTCTTATGAGAAACCGTTTCTTATATATCTTGTCCATATCTGTGCAGGTGTATGCCATGGCTCTGATTATTTTTTCCGCATCATTTCCGGTATAGCTTTTAAGGCTTTTTGATAATGCTCTTTTCAGTGCTTCCTGTTTTATGGGCTTCAGGAGGTAGTCGACGGAATTGATTTCAAATGCTTTTATGGCATATCGATCATAAACTGTTGTGATGATGATGCTTGCATTTACCTCTGTTTCATCGAGAATGTCAAAGCAGTTCCCGTCAGAAAGTTCCACATCCATGAATACAATGTCAGTGTGGTTGGATTGGTCTGAAAACCACTTGACGCACTCCTCCACAGAACCGGCTTTCCCGACAATCTGAATGTCGGGAATAATGAGTTGCAGTTGATATTCAAGCTGCTGGATAGCTAAGGGCTCGTTTTCTATTATGAAGGCTTTCATATCAGAGGAAGGCTTACTGAAAAATGTACGTCGCTGCGGCAAATCAAGATGTCCATGCCGCAATGTCTTTTGTATTGTTCCTGAATGTAATGCAGACCTATTCCGTTTGATTTGCCCGTGCTGTATCGTGGACGCAGATTGTTCCGTACGGTTATCATGCTGCCATCAGAGAAAATGTCCACAATGAGAGGCTTGTCTTCCATGAGAGAGTTGTGTTTTACCGCATTTTCCACAAGCAATTGGATTGCACATGGCACTATTCCCTTGCAAATGTCAGACTCCATTATTCCGTTGTTTACTATTAGGCTCCGGTTGAAGCGGACATTCAGCAGGTCTATATAATTGCCGAGATTCTCCATTTCTTTTTTGAGCGGAATTAGTTCGGTATCTTCTATCATCATGTAATATTGGTATATGTCGGTGAGCTTGTAAATATATTCTTCCGCATCATCCTTTCTTCCGCATTGTATCAGGCCGTTCAATACATTCAATGAATTTATCAGGAAATGCGGACTCAGCTGATTCCGGAGGCTCATGTAATGGTATTCGGCTTGTCTTGCATTGTGCCTCGATTCAAAAGATGTTGTCAGTAGGATTATCAGAAAAAACAGTCCGGTCTCCAGCAGCAGGCCGACGATGAAGTATCTCATATATTCAAGTCTGTTGGGAAAAGCCAGATTGTGATCAGCCGCATACGAGTATTGGCATACCAGAGCTGCAATAAGTGCTATGGTGATAACGGCCCCTGTTCCGGCTATGACTTGTAGCCATGTCTTGACCAGATGCTTTGAATTAAGTATCCTGACCAGTATGACATTTGCAATCAATATTGTGACGATAAGTATGCTGTTGTTGAAATATCTTGTAGTATATCCATATATAGTGTATCTGCCTAAGATTTCAGTGGTTGTCAGACAGTTTATGAGAAAGCGGAAGACATATATTCCTGCCATGACTATTAACATTGACGAAAGATATCTTCCGGGATTCTTCTCGCTCCTGTCACGCTTGAAACGGTCTCCTGTAGCCCTGATGAATAGCACGGTACACCATCCGATGAGTTCAGTTGTAAGCCCGCTGGCAATCATCTGGGTTACCGGCTCTTGTGTGTTAAGCAGATGTGATATGTCTCTCATCAGTTTCATGCCTGTCATATATCCTATGAGATTACTGAATATGAGTAAGGCGGAAGACATCCTGAAGTTAATGTTGCCGGCTATACAGAGGAAAATCGTCATCAGCAGGGTTAGCGGTGTGACGAGCCTGCTGTCCGGTATTGCCGAAGTGAAACTGAAATATGTGGCAGCGATATGAAGGGCAGTGAACCCGTGAATGACGGTGGCGTACTTTAATCTTCCCATAGTTTTAGGCGGTAAGTCAAGCAAACCTAACGTTTTTCAGTCAAATGTCAAAATAAAAATCATTTATCCTGAAATCTCAACCATTCGTCGTTTCAAATTGAAGCTGAATGTGCGTGGGGGGGGGAATATTCATATATTTGACTCAAACTAAATAACCAAACAGTTCTTTTCTATGAATAAATTATCAGCTTTTCTGATTGGCGTTGCAATGATTATGGCAATGCCGTTGATTTCGTCTGCTCAAAATGCATACGAAGTGAAAGGTCTGGTTCTTGACGAAGCAGGTCCCATGGTAGGAGTCACAGTACTTGAAAAAGGTACCCAAAATGGTACGTCAACCGGAACCGAGGGTGATTTCTTGCTTAAGGTTTCCAGCCCGGCTGCTCTTGTCGAAATCAGTTCAATAGGCTATGAAACCATTGTTTTTGCGGCGAATCAACTTCCTGCCAAGGTTATTCTGAAGCCTGATTCCGAAATGTTGGAGGAGACGGTCGTCGTGGGATACGGCTCGCTCAGCAAGAAGGAAATTTCATCTTCCGTGGTTTCTGTAAACGCGGATGACTTCAATAAGGCTGCTGCCGGAGACCCGATGCAACTTCTTGTCGGCAAGGTGGCGGGGCTTAACATTGATGTTTCCGCCGATGGCTCAAGTTCTTCTTTCCAGATCCGAGGGGCGACTTCAATCAACGGAAGCAATTCGCCGCTAATTGTAATAGACGGTGTCGCAGGCGCATCTCTCAGCGATGTTTCCACTCAGGATATTGAATCGATATCTGTCCTTAAAGATGGTGCCTCTGCTGCGATTTACGGTACACGTGGAGCTAATGGTGTTGTCTTGGTCACCACACGAAAGGGGGCTGGTGAGGCAGGCAGAGTCAGGGTAACTTACGATAGCTATGTTTCACTCCAGGCTTTGCATTCAATGCCGGAGGCATATGGTCTCGAAGAGTGGCTCGTGATGAACAAGGAGACGGGGCGTGACAAGACCGATTACGGCTCACGCGAGGAGAATGCATATTGGAAGGCGCTTAGAAATGATAAGCCGACTTATGATGTCAACCAGCACATCACTCTTGCCGGTTCCACAGGAAAGAGCAATTATAATCTGTCTCTCAATTATACAAATCGCAACCGTTTATGGAAAAACCAGAAAAGCGAGACTTACAGGGCACGTTTCGTCATGAATCAGAAGTTTCTGGGAGAGCGTCTGGAATTGTCCACAAACGCCAATGTCAGAGCTAATCTCAACAACGGAAACAATGGCAACTTGACAGGAGCCGTATTTATGAATCCTACGCGTCCGGTTTATGATGAGACAACTCCTACCGGATACTTCTGGCCGACTCATTCGACGGGGGCAACAAACTCTGTTGAGAACAACCGGCTTCCTACAAACAAGAATCACCGCATTTCTGTTAACCTTCAGGAAGATATAAAAGTGCATATTCTCAGGAACGACCGTCACATGTTGACGACAAATGCAATGATTTCGGCTGGTTACCGTTCCTATAATGAATACAGCTATACTCCATCTGTCATGCAGACATGCCAAATGTGGAATGCTTATGCCGGAAGCGCGTCAATCAATGCAAATCATAGTCTCAATCTGAATTTCGAATGGCTGGTGAATTACAGTCTCAGCATCCGAAAGCACAATCTGAAGGCGGTTGCAGGTTACTCGTACACCCAGTATGACGAAGAATACCACAATATGAGCAATAGTGACTTCCAATATGACCAGTTCCTGTGGTATGATATGGGATCGGGCACATATCTTAAATCGGGACTCGCTTCAATGGGATCAGGCAAGGTGTTCAATAAGCTTGCAGGTCTGTTCGGGCGGGTGACATATTCTTGGAATGGACTCCTTACCGCCACAGCTTCACTGCGTTATGAAGGTAGCTCCAAGTTCGGTTATAACAGGAAATACGGCTATTTTCCTGCAGTTTCTGCCGCTTGGACGATTTCGAACATGGGCTTTATGGACGGAACAAAGTCATGGCTTGATGATTTGCGCATAAGAGCCTCTTATGGCGTTACCGGCCGAAACGCAGGCGACGACTACGCCTCTCTTGCTACATATAGTTCAAAGGGCTCGAATTATTATATGGATGGAGAGTGGGTAGGAGGTTACGGCATAACCAGGAATGCCAATCCGAATCTCGGTTGGGAAACGGCAGTCGTATATGACTACGGTATTGACTTTGAGTTGTTTGACAGCAGGCTTTCAGGAACGATAGAGTATTTTGACAGGCGTTCAGAGAATCTTCTTTATACATATACGGCTCCGCAGCCTCCTTATGTGTATGACAGAATTACACTCAATCTCGGCTCTACTCAGAACCGTGGTGTGGAGATTGCGCTGAATTGGAGTGATAAAATCGGCAAAAACTGGAATTATAGTGTAGGAGGAACCTATTCTTATACTGATGCATTTCTCAGAAGCATAGGAAACGATGTGTATGCCGCTTCTTATATAGATCTCGGGTCACTCGGAACAGTTGGTTCAAGCGAATATCGCTTTCGTCTCGAAGAAGGCTCAAGAATCGGAGACATACGCGGCTATGAGTATGCCGGTTATAATGATGAAGGACAGCTTCTGCACTATACGGCGGATGGTGGGACAGCTTCCAAGACAGGAGTGGTTGATGATGACAAAAAGATTATCGGCAATACCCTCCCAAAGCACAGCTTTTCGTTATATTTCACGTTGCGATATAAGTCGTGGAATCTTACAATCAACGGACGGGGGCTTGCCGGAATGGATATATGGAATTCACAGCTCCAGTCATACGGTCTTCCCGGGGTGACATCAGACAACCTTCTGAAGAGTGCATATGAGAAATATCCTCACCTTACGGCTGACAACGATTACCTGAATTCATTTTATCTGGAGAAGGGAGACTGGTTCAAATTGGAAAAGATATCTGTCGGAAGGGACTTCAAGTTTAAGAAGAACAAGGCCGGCTTTGAGAGCATGAATATCTATCTTGCCGCGACAAACATCTTCACAATAACAGGATTTACCGGTGTTGATCCTTCTACGGTATCTTCAGTTGGGTTGACCCCTGGCATATCCAGCTCCGCCAACCTTTATACTTCTGCAATTACACTCGGCCTGTCCGCAAGATTCTAACTATTAAACAATGATTATCAATATGTGCAAGAATATATTAAAAAGAGCTCTCTTGATATCTGCAGCGATATGTGCAGTAACGGGCTGCTTCGATATGGAGGAGCGTCCTCATACTCTGCTTTCCGCATCGACTTATCTTACCAATGAGACAGCTGTCAAGCAGGTAATATCAAATATCTATGCGCAGGAGCAGGGAGACCTGTCTGAATATTATTGGTATGCCCAGGAACTTTCCGCTGACCAGATTGCCTGGCGTTCATGGAACGGCGGCAGCTGGGGCTGGGACGGTGGAGACAAGTTCGTACTTTCTACTCATACATGGACTCCTATGTCAAACTATGTAAACAAAATATGGAACGGTGCATGGACGGCTATCGGACTTTGCAACAACTTCCTTGCGGACATGGAGACGGTAGGGCCGGGAGGCCTGGGCATAACTCAGGAAAAATATGACTCGTATATCGCCGAAATGAGGACTTTCCGTGTTTTCTGCTATTACAATGTATTCGAGGTTTTCGGCGGGACCATTCCTTTGACTACCAGCACTGACACTTCCGTTCTTCCGGTATCTGCGATGTATGGAACAACTTTCGAAGAAGGGTGCCGCAAGATTTGCGGATGGATGCTCAGTGAACTTGATGAAACTGTTGATGCGCTTCCTGTAAACGGTTCCGTGAACCGTTGCGGCCAGGCAATGAACAGGATGATAAAGATGAGAATTCTTCTCAATTCTGAAATTTTTACGGGGGAAGGGCGCTTCAGCGAATGCAAACTCCTTGCAAAGGATATCCTTGACGGTAAATTCGGAACTTATATGATAGCCGACAAGTACCAGTCGATATATTCGGCCCATAATGATACGGACTGCAAAGAGATTATTTTTGCATTCTCTTCCGACAAAGTCTATAACAAGAAGTCTACGAATATGCGCAACGGGCCGTTCATGAATTATACATACATGAACTATTACGATTGCGAGAATACGCATTCAGGCTGGAATTGCTGCGCTCTTGTGCCGTCATTCGACAACTCGAACGACTTTTATTCGCAGTGCGTGGAGAATAGGATTGTAGGTTATGATACGACTTTCAGGGATGACGGGACAATCAAGAAGATTACGGAAAAATACGAGCCGGTCATAATCAAGGACAAATATGACAAAGAACTTGCAAAATGTTTTCTTGACGCTCCTTACAATGACAGGCTCGGTGCCGTCCACGAACGTTTCGACCCTCGTGACATCAGGTTGGCGGAGCCTTACAACAATGCGGCAAACGGAGACCCTACGGATTGGGGAGGCATGTTCCTTGAGGGGGCTCTCCGTGACCATTACGGGACAGGGGCCGTACAGGTCGCAGATGCGGACCGTACCGGTATGGGGCTTGTGTATGTTGACCAGATAGGTAATTTCCAAAATAAAGGCAACCATCCTCTTCAAGTCGTGGAGAATCCTCGCTGGGGCGAGACAAACTCGGGTCTGCGTACTGCGAAGTATCCTTATTACCCTCTCGCTTCTTCATTCAATATGGCGGATCCTGATGTGGTCGAATTCCGTCTCGCCGAGGTCGTATATACGTATGCGGAATGTCTTCTGCGTGAAGGAGACAATGCCCGGGCCAAGGAGTATGTCAATTCTGTACGCAAGCGTTATTTTAAAGCTTCAGACTGGGAACAGGGGTCAACTGTCGGCGGAAGGGTCTTGGCTGGTGCCAGGGACCAGGCCCCGCGCGGTTTCCCTGAATCTTTCGACATGGACAGGATGCTCAGCGAATGGGGACTGGAGTTCTATGATGAGGGACACAGGCGTCGAACCGATCTCCGTCGTTTTGACAAGTTCACTCAGGGACAGTGGTGGTTCTTCGGACGTGCGACCGAGGTCGGATATGACCTTCCTGCGAAGCGTGACCGCAAATATGAGTGGTATCCTGTTCCGGAGCGCGCCCTTACGGCAAATGCGGGGCTTGTTCAGAATCCGTATTACCTTTGATTTGCGGGAGGGGATGCCTGCCGCGTCCCCTCATTAAAAAGATTGCCTTATGAAAAGAATTGTCTTATTTGTATTAGTCGCATTTTCCCTTGGGTTGAGTGCAAAAGCCGTTGAGCTTGAGAGGATGGATCCTCCTTTCTGGTATACGTGCATGAAGAACACCGAACTTCAGATCATGTTCTATGGGGAAAACATATCAGACTCAGACTTCTCGCTCAAGCCATATGAAGGCGTGCGCATCAAAGAGGTCTGTAAGCTTGAAAACCCCAATTACCTGATTGTTTATCTTGACGTGTCTTCATCAGCAAAGCCCGGACTGATGAAGTTTGAGTTCAGGCAGGGCAGAAAGGCTATTGTGAAAGACTTTGAACTTAAGGAAAGGAATGCCAGGCCAGGTGCGATGGGATTTACCTCCAGGGATGTCCTTTACCTGATAATGCCTGACCGCTTTGCCAATGGAAATCCTGACAATGACGTGCTTGACGGCTATGCGGTCAACAGGCTGGGCGGCGGACGCCACGGAGGTGACATCCGTGGAATCGTTGACCATCTTGATTATATTGATGATTTGGGGGTTACGGCTATATGGCTCAATCCTGTACAGTTCAACAAAGGAGGACAATCGCATGGATATTCTATTTCGGACTACTACCTTGTAGACCCGAGGTTCGGAACAAACGAGGAGTATTGCGCAATGGTAGATGCAGCACATGACCGGAATATCAAAGTTGTCATGGACATGATATTCAACCATTCCGGCAGTGCGCACTGGTGGGTCGGGGACATTCCGTCTTCAGACTGGTTCAACCAGAATTGGTATGCGGAGCAGATAAGTGAAAGAATGCGCAGTTCTCAGCAGGCTAAGCCGGTTAAGCCAGGCATGGGATATGGCAGAAGGGAACAGCCGAAGCTGCCTGCGACTGTCGGAGAGTTCAATGCGCTTCCGGAACAAGAGCGTGAAAAGCTGATTGCCCATTACAGAATTAATCCGAAGGCCCTTGCAACCACTACCCATTATAAATGGGTGCTTATGGACCCTCATGCCCCTCAGACAGAAAAGGATATGCTTGTTGAGGGGTGGTTCTCAGGAGGAATGCCTGACTTGAATCAGAAAAACAGGCATCTTGGAAGGTATCTGATTCAAAACAGCATATGGTGGATTGAATACTCACGCATCGATGGCATCAGGATGGATACATATCCATATGCGGACTACGATTTCATGGCACGGTGGTGTGAAGAAATAGAAGATGAATATCCCGATTTCAACATAGTGGGCGAGGGCTGGTATCCGCGTAATTCTGCTGCCGGGTGGTGGCAGCGCGGAGCGGCGATGAATGCCGCGGACTCAAAATTGAAGACAACAATGGACTTTGACATCACATTCACTGCAAAGAGGGAATTTCTTAAGGAAAGCAATACCTCGGAAGGTTCGGAGGCCGGTCTGTTCAAAATATATGAATGCCTGACCCAGGACTTCCTTATCCCTGATCCTGACAATGTGCTTGTATTTCTTGACAACCACGACATTGCCCGTTTCATGGATGAAGGCGATCCGATATGGAAATTCAGGCAAGGCATTGCATTCCTGCTTACGACAAGAGGCATTCCGCAAATTTATTATGGCACTGAGATTATGATGGCAGGACCGGATGCGCTCAGGGCTGATTTTCCCGGAGGATGGAAAGAGGATGTCTCCGATGCCTTTACTCCCGAAGGACGCACGGAAATGCAGAACGAATGCTGGACATATGTGAGAAAGCTCCTTAACTGGAGGAAGACATCTGCTCCCGTGACGGAAGGGAAGCTTGTCCACTATACTCCGGACAACAAGACCAAGTGTTATGTCTATGCACGTACAGACGGCGAGGATACCGTACTCGTAATCTTGAACGGCAGCGACACGGTCAGGATTCTGGACATGGCGAGGTTCTCGGAAGTTGTCGGGGTAAATACAAGGGGCGTTGATGTGATTACTGATGATGTGGTTGACCTTACGGAGCCTGTCGTGGTTCCTGCCCGCGGCGTATATATACTTGAACTTGGAAAATAAGATTTGCGGCATTGCTGCTTCAATAGAATGACGGAATTATGAATATATTTAAGATTATTGCCCTTGCGGTTCTGCCGTTTTTGGGGGCGGCTCAGGTTGCGGCTGCTGTAAATGACCCTGTCGCTGACAATGCTGCCTGTGTGACGGCAGGCAATGCGAGGTTTACTGTTCTTACAGACCGGCTTGTACGTATGGAGTGGGCTGCGGACGGGAAATTTGAGGACAATGCCACTTTGGCGATTGTCAACAGAAAACTGCCCGTGCCTGCATTTAAGGCCATAAGGGAAGGCAACGGTGTAAAGATAAAGACTGACGCCATTGTTCTTGCCTATGACGGGAGCGGACGCTTTGACGAAAGCAATCTTTCTGTTTCATTCCGTCTCAACGGCAAGGTTGTGACCTGGAAGCCGGGAGCGGATGCCTCCGGCAATCTTATGGGAACGGCACGTACTCTTGACGGTTGTATGGGACCTGACAAGATTAATAATAACGACCCGATGGAGACAGGCATCATTTCCCGTGACGGATGGGCCATAGTGGATGAGAGCAGAAGGCATATGCTTGTCGCTGACGATTCTGACTGGGGCGAATGGGTCGCAGCCAGAGCCTCGGATGATGTGCAGGACCTGTATATTTTCGCTTACGGGCATGACTACAAGGCTGCCTTGGAGGACTTTACAAAAATAGCAGGAAAGATACCTATGCCTCCGAAGTATGTGTTCGGCTATTGGTGGAGCCGTTATTGGGCGTATTCGGACGATGAGTTTCTTGAACTGGCCGGTGAGTTCAGGGCAAGGAAACTGCCTATTGATGTAATGGTGATTGACATGGACTGGCATGAGACATGGCAGAGAAGCAGCCGCAAGTACGGGAGGGATGAGTTCGGCCAGAGAATAGGGTGGACTGGCTATAGCTGGAACAGGGATCTGTTTGCTGACCCGGAGGGGTTTCTTGCCGAGTTGCACGGCATGAACCTGAAGACTTCCCTTAACCTTCACCCCGCTTCGGGAATAGTTCCGAGAGAGGACTGCTATGAAGAATTTGTAGAGGATTACATGTCAAGGACTGATGATTATGACGGTCCGGAAGGGTATGTGTATAAAGGAGGAGAGCAACTGGGAAACGGTATGGCCGCTAAAAAAGGCTACCATGCTCCTGTTCCTTTCCGTATGAGCCAGAGGGCTTGGGCTGACGCTTTCTTCAATTCTGTGATTCATCCTCTTGAGGAACAGGGCATAGATTTCTGGTGGCTTGACTGGCAGCAATGGAAGGAAAGTAAGTATTTGGACGGGTTGAACAACACGTTTTGGCTGAACTATACATTCTTCAATGATAAAGTGCGCAGAAACAGGGACATGCCAGCCGCTGATGCTCCGCGTCCGATGACATACCACCGCTGGGGAGGTCTCGGAAGCCATCGCTACCAGATAGGTTTCTCCGGTGATACGCACATCAGGTGGGAAGTCCTGGGCTATCTGCCGTATTTTACGGCGACGGCATCAAATGTCTGCTATGGATACTGGGGCCATGACCTGGGAGGCCACATGCAGAGGTCGAAAGACCTTACGGATCCCGAACTTTATACAAGATGGCTTCAATACGGAGTGTTCTCGCCATTGTTCAAGACTCATTGCACAAGCTCCGACATCATTGAGAGAAGATTCTGGATGTTTCCGGAGCACTACGGATATATGAGGGATGCCCTTGAACTCCGTTATGCCCTTTCTCCATACATCTACGATGCTGCCCGTCAGGCATATGATACAGGAGTTTCCGTGTGCCGTCCTATGTATTATGATTATCCGGAGGATGACAATGCCTACATATGGAAAGAACAGTATATGTTCGGTGACAATATCCTTGCCGCTACTGTATGCCGCCCTGCGGACAAGGAAACCGGCCTTGCGGAGAGGACTGTGTGGCTCCCGGCCGGAAATGACTGGTATGATATGGCGCACCGCAAAATGATCAGGGGAGGTGCCGTCCGGACACTTCATTATACCATAGCCGAGAACGCATGGTTTGTCAAAGCCGGGGCGATAATCCCTATGGCGGCGGAGGGGATACAGAATCTTCAGGAGAAGAACGATGGACTTCGTCTTTATATTGCTCCGGGCACGGGCACGAGTGTATATGAACATTATGAGGATGACGGGGAAAGCCGGGCATATGAAGTGGAATACGCCTTCACAAAGATTACTAAGAAATCCACATCTGCGTCCTGCACTGTCGAGGTCGCTGCGCGTGAGGGAACTTACGGCGGGATGTCTGCGGACAGGAAGCTTACTTTGCTTTTCGGAGGACTTTCCCGAAAGCCGTCATCAGTCAGAGTGAACGGAACGGATACTGCATGTGAATTTGACTCCGAAACCTCGGAGGCTTGTGTAAGCCTGCCTGTAATGTCTGCGTCTGATGCAGTTACTGTCAGTGTTAAATATTAAATGCAATGATTAGAAAATCTCTTTTGACAATTATTCTGATGCTGCTTGCCTTTGCCGGCTGCAGCGTCAATGTACAACATCATGTGCCAGAGGCTCGAGATGTGGCAATGTATCAGATAAATCCGCGTGTATTTGCTGCAGAGCATTCATTCAAAGCAATTACCGGACAGCTTGATTTGATTCAGGCATTGGGCGTGAATGTGCTTTGGTTCATGCCTATATATGAAATAGGTCAGAAAAATTCAGTAAATTCTCCATATTGCATAAAGGATTATACTTCGGTAAATCCTGAGTTCGGAACAATTGAAGATTTTGATGTTCTTGTAAATGAAGCTCATAAAAGAGGTTTAAGCGTAATCCTGGACTGGGTCGCCAACCATACGTCATGGGATTGTGCCTGGCTTGACGAGAATCCGGAATGGTACACAAGGGATTCGCTTGGGAATGTCACGCATCCTGCCGGAACGGGATGGAAAGATGTCGCAGACCTGGATTTCAGCAATCAGGATATGCGTAATGCGATGATAGAGGACATGAAGTACTGGATTATAGAGCATAATGTTGATGGCTTCCGCTGTGATGCAGCCGATTATGTCCCTTTTGATTTTTGGAAGCAGGCCGTGTCCGAACTTAGGGCTATTCCGGACCGCACTCTTCTGCTTCTTGCGGAGGGGCAGAGAAAAGATCATTTCGATGCCGGTTTTGACATGAATTATGCATGGGGCTATCTCGCCGCCATGCGAAAGGTGTTCCGCCGCAATGCTCCGGTTACTGCGCTCATTGAGGCTGATCTTCGTGAGTATGAAGGCGTGGAGCCGGAGAAGGTTAAGCTCAGGTTCACTACCAATCATGATGAGGCTGTGCGCAGGTCTGCAGTTGATGAGTTCGGTGGTGAAAGGCAGGCAATGGCGGCCTTTGTCGCAACTGTGTTTATTCGTGGCGGAATGCTTATATATGATTCCCAGGAAGTCGGGTTCAGGGGAGGAATTGATTTCTTCAGGCATGTTCCTGTAGACTGGGCGTCAAATCCGGAATATAGGGAAGAATACAGGTCTCTTGTCAAATTCTATAACGGGCATCCCGCTGTCAGGAAAGGACGGCTTGTCACTTATCCGCACGACGATGTACTCATGTTCGAGCGTGTTTTTGAAAATGACCATGTGTTTGTTGCCGTGAACCTTAGGGACAGGGATGTCAAGGTGTCTGATATGAGTGGCAATACATGGTATCTTCGTCCATTTGAATATGTAATCGAAGACCGTTCAAAAAATTAGATTATGAGAAAATATGTAGTGACCGCTATTGCGTCTGCTCTGATTGTGCTGTCGCTTAATGCAAAGGTAAGGCCGGCTAATGACGGTCAGGTGACACGTGTCGAGCCTCCATGTTGGTGGACTGGCATGAATACCGGACTCCAGCTTCTTGTGCAGGGGCCTGGAATCAGTGAATATGATGTCAAATTTGACAAGGTGCTTGCAATTACAGAAGTCCACAAGGCGGACAACCCTGATTTTCTGTTTCTTGATGTGGAAGTTCCGTCTGATGCAAAGGATGGTGTCTATAACCTTGTATTCACAAAGGGACTTGAATCTTTCAGCTACGCATACTCCATAGGGAAGAAAGCGGACGGGCCACGTGAAAGTTTTACGTCCAGGGATGTGATTTATCTTATCGTTCCGGACCGTTTTGCAAACGGAGACCCGTCAAACGATTCTTCCTGCAATACGGCTGAAGAGGCCAGGAGGGATGCGCCTATGGGACGCCATGGCGGTGACATCAGAGGCGTTATGGAGCATATGGACTATATTGCCGATCTCGGTGCCACCGCAATATGGATGACTCCTCTCCTCGAGGACAATGCCCGCAGGGGGTCTTACCATGGCTATGCGTGCTCGGATTATTACAACATCGACCCGCGTTTCGGTGACAATGCCCTTTATAGGGAGATGGTGGATGTGGCGCATGAACATGGCTTGAAAGTGATTATGGACATTGTCACCAATCATTGCGGCACTGAACATTGGTGGATGAAGGACATGCCTTTCAAGGACTGGGTCCACATGAATGAGCCTTATTTCAATTCCAACCACATGTATTCTCTCGCCTTGGACCCGAATGCTTCTGAAGCTGACCGTAAACTGATGGAAGAGGGATGGTTTTCGCGCGGCATGCCTGACATGAATCTTGACAATCCATATCTGCTCAAGTATTTCCAGCAGTGGGCCATTTGGTGGATTGAATATTCAGGACTTGACGGCTTCCGTGTGGATACATATTTCTACAACGAAAAGATTCCGATGTCATATTGGTGCAAGGCCGTTACTGACGAATATCCATGGTTCAATATCGTGGGAGAGAACTGGAACAGCAATCCGGACATGGTGGCCTACTGGCAGAAGGACAATCCTAATCCTGACGGATTCAATTCCAATCTGCCTTCAATCATGGACTTCCCGCTAAGGGATGCCGTAAATGCAGCTCTTGCACTCCCGTTGCCTTCAGAGGTAGCCGTACCGGAACAGCAGAGCGGGCGGCGCGGGAGTAAAGAGCCGGACATGATGTCTGTCTACAATGTGCTTGCCCGTGACTTCCAGTACCATGACATCAGCAACCTGCTTCTGTTCTGGTCTAATCACGACACGGCCCGTATCGGTGATGTGTTCGGACAGGATTTGTCCAAGATGAAGCTTGCTTTTGCCATGCTTGCAACCATGCGAGGCATACCTCAGATGTTCTATGGAGATGAACTCATGTTTTCCATAAATACTTCAAGGCGTGATGACGGCCGTCTCAGGATGGATTTCCCGGGAGGTTGGGATGGGGACGAGGTGAATCTTTTCACGGAGGAGGGCCGTAAGGCTGCCGCAGCCGATTCCAGATGGACCGGTGCCGCTGACCTTCATGATTATGTGAAGACGCTTCTCAACTGGCGCAAAGATAAAAAGGTCATTCACTCAGGCAAGACAATGCATTTCATTCCGCGAAACAACACATATGCATATTTCAGATATGACGATTATGACCTTGTATTCGTGTATGTCAACAATTCGGATGAAGACGCAAAGGTTACATGGTCGCGTTTTGAAGAGATTGCCGGAAATCTCAAAGAAGGGCGCAATGTACTGACCGGCGAGACCGTTACAGTCAATGATGACACTATAGTGCCTGCAAATACTGCGCTTGTCGTTGAATACGCCAGATAGGGATTTCAGTTCTCGAGCCAGGAGAGAAATTCCTTTGCCCTGGAACGGGAAACGGTAAAATTGAACATTGGGCCATTCTCAGAGTCTCCGGACGGACTTCCGACTGTGATGAACAGCCTTCCGTCCAGAGACTTTGTTATGCTGTGTATGCTGTCTTTGGACACAATGCAGCCACGTGATATCCTGAAGAATTTTTCAGGATCTATACAGGATGTCATAGTGTCAAGGGTCTCTTTTATTGCATGTTTCCGTCCCTCTTTGGTGATGGCATAATTTTCCTTGGACTCGGAAATGAAGCACATGACGGAAGGAATGCCGATAGGGATGATATGTCCGTCATCATAAGTCAGTATTCTTTCTTTATAATCTTTTTTATTCTTTGCTGAAAGCGCGTCCAGCAGATTGTTCAGATTCGTTGAACACATGCTGTCGCGGCACCTGCCGATTGCTCTCTTCAGCGCTTCCGCTTTGATGGGCTTCATCAAATAATCTATGCAGTTTTCTTCGAAAGCCTTCAACGCGTATCTGTCAAATGCCGTAGTGATTATCACATGGGAATTGATTTCCGTGTTGCGGAATATCTCAAAACAACTGCCGTCAATCAGCATGACATCCATGAATATTATGTCTGCTGCGTTCCCGGGGGCATTTAGCCAGGCAATGCTGTCTTGTACACTTTCCGTCATGGCGACAATTTCTATCTCGGGAAAGATGTCTTTGATGGTCTTTGCGAGGAAGTCCCTTGCCATGGCTTCATCTTCAATTATCATAGTCTTGATTGCAGTGTCATTCATAAAAGCGGAATTGAAACGGAATAATGACTGTCGTTTTTTTCTATATGAATCTTCTTTTCGCAGTTGTCCAGATAGCTTTGTCTCACATATTCCAGCCCATGTCCTGTAGACTCAAGAGGGGATAGCCTTGGAATGAGGTTGTTCCTTATTGTTATGAAACAACTGTCTGAGGATACATTGATGATGAGGGGATTTTTTGCCGGTGTCGCGTTATGTTTGACCGCATTCTCCACAAGGAGCTGTACTGAGTATGTCACCACAAAGCGCTGCATGTCTTTCTCCGGTATGTCATATGTAATCTCCAGGCCTTTAGGGAATCTTACTTTCAGCAATTCCATGTAGTTTGCCACGTAAGACATTTCTTCTTTCAAAGTAATTAGAGATTCGTTTTCATATTTCAGCATATGCCGGTACAGTTCGGTGAGGTGACTGATGAATGTTCTTGCATCCGTATTTTTCTCTTCTGCAACCATGCAGTCCAAAATGTTGAGGTTGTTGAACAGGAAATGCGGACTGACCTGACGCTTGAGACTTATGTATTGTGCCTTTGCCTGGTTTGCTTTGATTTTTTCCTCCATGGCGTCCCGTCGCGTCTCGAACAGGTAATTTATGAGGAATACTAAAGAATATATGGCAATCTCGATTATGACAGCTACAGTGGTCATTCCGATGAAATTGTCTGTAAGGCCTATGCACTTACCCTCATTGGCAATGAACTTCATCATCAGCCCTGCCATGGCAGGGCCGCATATCAGAAGCAATATCAAGTGTTTTATTATGTTGTGCTGAAGCCTGCCGTTCCTGCAGCTTTTTATGAATGCTATTGTAATGACTGTCATTATCATAAGCGTCATGGGGTGTGACAGGAATACGGAGATGGTCTCCCGTATGTTGTGGTCTTGGAGGAAATTATGAATCAGATAGCTCTCGAAGAAGATTCTTGCCAATAAAATAGCAAATGCAGCAGCCGTCAGATATGCCATGTGCTTTTCTTTCAGACTATCATAATCGGTGGTGCCTTTGGGTATTTTTTCCGCAAACAGCACAAGCCCATATCCGATTATGCCTGTAGTCAGCATGGTGGATGCCATCCCTCTCCATGGTGATGCCATACCGACGGCACTCAGTATGTTTCCTATTTCCTTCCCGAGGATAATGCCCAGAATATTGGTAAGGATTATGCAGATTGCCGTGACGTTTAAAGAAAGCCTTTCCCTGATGCATATGATTGAAGCCATAGCCAAAGATATGATTGTCAGAAAATATGTTCTGTCAATGCCCGCTCTTATGCATAGCCACGTGGCAAGTACATGCAGGAATGCGAATATGATTATAAGCCAATGGATATCAAGCGCTTTTTTCATAGTTCATTCTCAATTGAAAACGACCGTTTCCGCTACCTTTCTCAAATATGCCGCTTTTTCCGGTTCAAGGCCGCAGTCGGCAGGTGTGCCGTTGAATGTCTGTCCCGTTATCATGATGTAATTGACACAAGCCTTGAGATATGTCCCGTAATGCGACTGATGTTTGTTGTCGGTGTCGTACAGTCTGATTCCTCTGTTCTCATTGAAGACAATCTCAAAGGCCTTGCCTATAGGAGAAACTTCACCTCCGTTTTGGCCGGCCATGTAATGCGTGCCTTCGTCGAGAAGGCCGGTAAATGTCATGTAATCCCCAAAGCCGCCGGATTCTTGTGCCGGATATGCCCATGTCTGCTCCAGGATTATCCTGCATTCGGGTGAATATTCAAGCACCATGTCTGAAAGTGCCAGATAATCAAGCGGCACATTACCGTATTTCTCAGGTTCAGCGGCATATCTTGCGGGATTCTGGCTCTGGTCCTGAAGAATGGCGATGTCATAGTTGCCGTATGATATTTCATTTGCGGTAAGTGTCAGCCCTCTGTGCTGTCCTAAAGTCTGTCCTCCTTTAAGATGGGCTCTTATGTTGAAATAATGTCCCTGGCTCCATGCGATTTCTTTGAGCATGGACGGGGCATTGGAGAAGTATGTGAAAGAATTGCCGATGCACAGGATGCGCGTCGTGTCTGCCGGGACAGACAGACCGTAGTTCTGGATGTAGGCTCCATTGAAACCGTGTCCGGCTAATCCGATGGCTCCATCAGGTGAGTGAGGGTCCTGCGGTCTTCCGCTGCATGTAATGCCACCCGTGGCTCTGAACCGGATTTTAAGTGAGCCGCCGTTTATTTTTCTTCCAAGCCTGAATGTCTGATAGACACTTGTGTATTCATGATTTGCACCTTTGGCTATTCCAGAGCATGCGAAAGAGTATTTAACGTGAGTTCGATGAATTATAACTAAAAGAGTGACAGCTGAATAAGTT
>CAJUEK010000010.1:0-55000 GCA_910585445.1 uncultured Bacteroidales bacterium
GGAGGCTCGAAACACCCCTAATAGGTCGTGAGCGAATAACAAAATAGCCCGGTGGGCTTTTTGTAGCGAGCAGTAAACTAAGTTTTCGGGGGTTGATAAGGTCAGTTTTTCAAAGAAAAACGATTGAGGGTGAGCAAAAATTTACTTTTTGGGCACCCTCATAAAAGCCCGGGCAGAATCGGGCCGGATGTTCCGTAATATACGACTATAGGAACAGAAGAATCAGAAGCTGGGCTACAAGGACCCTGAGGAACATGGTCAATGGATACACTGTCGCATATCCGACAGACGCAGCCTCAGTTGACCTGTCCTGCTCGCTGGCGAAAGCAAGAGCCGGAGGATTTGTGCATGAACCGGCCAGCACACCGATGAGCGTGTTATAGTCAACCTTGAAGACGAATCTTCCGAGAACTCCTCCAAGCAGCACAGGAATCAGAGTGATAAGGGCACCATAGAATATCCAGCTCAATCCGCCTCCGTGGACGATGGTCTCGACAAACCCCTCACCGGCCTCAAGGCCCACGCAGGCAAGGAAAAGAGCTATGCCTATTTCACGCAGCATAAGATTGGCGCTCGTTGTAGTATAAGTTATGACTTTGAAGCGCGGACCGAAGTGGCTGATGAGGATTGACACGATGAGCGGTCCTCCTGCAAGGCCGAGCTTCACAGGCTGCGGAATGCCAGGGAAGGCGATAGGAATGCTTCCGAGTATGCATCCGAGCGCGATTCCAACAAAAATCGGGATAAGGTTCGGCTGGTCGAGGCGCTTAAGTGAATTTCCGAGCACTTTCTCGACAGCAGCCACAGACTTTTCACTTCCCACCACAGTAACAAGGTCTCCGTAGCTGAGTCTCGTATGAGGTGTGGCAGCCAATTCCACTCCGGAACGGTTGATACGCACCACAGTCGCCCCGAGATGGTCCGGAAAATCAAGCTTCTCCAATGTCATGCCGTTCAGCTTTGACTTGGAAATCAATATCTTGCGCGACACGTAATTTTTCTTTGCGGCATCAGCCTCCTTCTCGAAGACATACTTTTCCGACACACCTGAAAGGCCTTTTGAGGCTGATACGGGAGAAGTCTTGTAGAACATCCTTATGAGAATGAAAGACATTATGCAACCTATGACTCCAAGCGGATATGCCACAGCATATCCCAAGGCAATGTCAGGTGCAGAAGAGCCTACTGTATCAAAATAAGCCTGCTGTGCGGCACCGAGTCCAGGAGTATTGGTCACAGCTCCGGACATTATGCCAACTGATGCAGTGATAGGAGTGCCGGTCAGCCAATGGATTCCCAAAGTGACCGCCGCACCTGCCGCAACGACAAACAATGCGAGCATATTTAGAGGAAGCCCTCCCGACTTGAAGCTCGAAAAGAAGCCCGGTCCCACCTGCAAGCCTATGGAATATACGAATAGGATGAGGCCGAACTCCTTCATGAAATGCAGCAGATTAGGGTTTATCGTCAGGCCGAAGTGACCGAACACGATGCCCACGAAAAGAACCCAGGTCACACCGAAGGAGATTCCGCAGATCTTGCATCTGCCCAGAATCTTTCCCAAGGCTATTACGACCGACAATATTATCATTATATGCGCGATGCCCCCGCTCCAGGAGCCTTCAACGCCTTCAAAAAGACTGTCTAAAAATTCCATTACTTAAGCCAGTAATTGGCCCTTTTCCTGACTGACACAGATTCGCTGAGCATCATTATGAACTCTTCCGCGGCACGTTTGCGGTAAGACTTGCGCAAAGTGTGCACGCATCCTTCCATGGTGTTCCTGGGCACTTCTATCGGAATTGCCGTCAGACCGGGGAACGAGTGCACGGTGGCGTCTGAAAGAATCGTGAGCAGGTTGCTTCCATGAACGATGTCCAGAAGAACGTTCACTTCATTCAGTTCCACACGTATGCTCAACGATTTTTCCGCATCCGGGAAGAGCATGTCAAATGCGTTCCTTGCCTGAAGCCCCTTCGCGGGCATGGCTATCCCGTGCGGGAGTATGTCAGCAAGAGTCACGCTTTCCTTTTCCGCAAGCGGATGATGCGCGTTCACGATGACAGAGAGATTATTGTCAAACAATATATGCGACTCAATCTCTTCATGCACTGCGGAGGGCTTGAATGCGAGCACGAAGTCCAGCTCCCTTTTTTTGAGCATCTCAATCAGCTCTTCCATCGTCTTGTAGCAGATGTTGAGCTTGACCCGATGATGGACTTTCATGAACTCAAGCACCGTCTCCGTCAGAATCGGGGCAAATGAATATGTTATTCCTATGTTAAGGGAGCCGGACAGCATTTCCTTGAGGTCGCGCACGCGGTCAATGCAGGCCCCTGCGCATTGCAGGGTCTGCTTGGCATACGGCAGCAGCTGCGCCCCGCTTTCAGTCAGGACAACACTGTGGCTGTCACGGACGAAAAGGGCGGTATCAAGTTCCTGCTCGAGTTGCTTTATCTGCTGCGAAAGGGTGCTCTGTGTAACGAACGAAGCCTTCGCCGCTTCCGAAAAATTAAGCGTCTCCGCAGTCTTGACAAAATATTTCAGCTGTCTCAGTTCCATATCAAATTCTATATTCAGTCGTCCAGATCCCTGTAAATGCGTATAGCCTCACGGAGTCCGTCCTCATCTTCAATAGGTATCTGCACTTTCTCATGTCTCATGCTGTAGAATTTTTCTGCTATGTGCAAGACGAAAGCGCATGCCAGGCACATTGCGATGATGATTAAAGCTTTCATTACTTTTTCATTTTAATTTCCTGATGCAAAGTTATAGCAATGCACAGGCCGTCCAAAGCTCCTGTAATTGTTTGTTTCTACACCTGCTATCGTAGAAACCGATAGCAGACAATCACCTGCACCACAACACGCGATTGCAAATATACGTAAAGTCGAGAGCAGAGACAAAATTTATTTTGGCTATGCCGAGACGCAAGCATATATATAATTTATAATCAGATACGTCCGGCTCCGGATTCCGCATCCGGAAAGCTCCCGGATAATTTTTAAGACAAATCCGAACATCATATATATTATTTATGTACTTTTGCCGTCCGTTCATAAAAAACAGATTATGTATTTGAAAGGCATATTGATTATTGTCGGTTTCCTCGCATTGGGAAACGCGGCATCGCAGATGCTCGGGAACTTTATCCCCGGAAGCGTATGCGGGATGGTATTGCTCTTTGCCGCACTCGCCGCAAAAATAATCAAGGCGGATGACGTAAGGCCTGTAGCAGACTTCCTTACAAAGAACATGTCCCTTTTCTTCGTACCTGCATCAATAGGAATCATGGAGCAGTGGGGGCTGATAAGCAGCAGTCTCATAGGCTGGGTCGGGGTAATCCTCATCTCGACTTTGCTTGTTCTGATTTCGGTGGGAGGCACGCAAAGCTGCCTTATGAAAGCTCAGGAGAAGTTTCTCAGGAGAAGAGCGGAAAAATGCACTGGACACAAAAACGTATTATGATGCAAACATATGACATCCCTGACGGGCTGATTTACAATGTGCCTGTCATGCTGGCCCTTACAATCGGGTCATATCTCCTTGGAGTATATCTCAAGAACAAATCCGGCCTGTCATTGCTGCATCCGTTCCTGATATGCATCCCGACGATAGTGGCAATCCTTTATTTCACCGGCGTTCCGTGCAGTTTCTATATGGAGGCAAACGGAATAATCGAATTCATGCTCGGCCCGAGCGTCGTGGCACTCGGTCTTCTTCTTTATGACCATATGGGAACGATAAGGAAAAATGCCCTTCCCATCCTCATTTCCGTATTTACAGGAAGCGTTGTCGGGGTAGGAAGCGTCTATCTGCTGTGCAGGATCTTTGCCCTTGATGAAATTTTCGTGAAATCACTTGAACCAAAATCAGTTAGCACTCCAATAGCCATGGACCTTTCAGCATCACTCGGAGGCAACGTGTCACTGACGGCAGTCTCTGTTGTCCTGTGCGGATTCATAGGCGCCGTCGCAGGGCCTGTGTTCCTGAGGATGTTCAGGATAGGCAACCCTGTTTCACGCGGCCTTGCCCTCGGATGCTCCGCACATGGGTTGGGAACCTCAAGAGCCATCGAGACAGGAGCGGTGGAAGGCGCTGTAAGCGGACTTGCGATTGCGCTGATGGGACTGATGACAGCTATCGTCATTCCCATATTCAACCTTCTTTTTCCTTTGCAGCAGTAGCATCAGAGAAGCTGCACCAATGCTTTTCTCAGATGCTCTCAAGAGAAAAGCCGTCAGAGCACCATGTGCAGAATGCTCCGCCGTCATCATATATAAGGCAGCCCTCAACTTCAGGTGACGAAGATATGAACTCTTTGGAAGCCTCAAGGCCGATGACCATGCAATAGGTGGCATAAGCGTCAGCAAGCATGCCGTCCGGCGCTACTATTGTCGCGCTCAGGAGCGAATGGCAGACAGGATAACCGGTGCGCGGGTCAATCGTATGGGAATATTTCTTCCCGTCACGCATATAGAATTTACGGTAGTTTCCTGATGTCACGACCCCGTGAGGTCCCTCCGGGACCCGGAATATTCCGTGCATCTGAGCCCCAGGGTCATTGTTTCCGTCAACAGGGCGGTCTATGCCGAGAGTCCATGGCTTGCCTTGCGGGTTCTTTCCGTCGCAGAAGATTTCACCGATTTCAACCATCATATCCTTCACTCCTATCGAATAAAGATATCGTGCGACCACATCGCAGCTATAGCCTTGGGCTATGGCATTATAGTTAAGCCTCGGCAAAACGGTGTCCGCCTCACTTACAAGCAGGGCGGCCGGCTCCAATGTCCCGTCATGGGAAATCGCCTTGCTTATGTCATCCCTGAGACGTCCCATACCTGATATTGCGAGCATCTGCCTTACTTTCTCGTCAGAAGGCATGGAGTCATCAGTAAATCCGAAGCCCCATATGTCATAAAGCAGAGCAGAAGCCACGTCAACTGCACCTGAGGTGATGTCATACACGCGGAGTGCATGGCCATAGATATCAATGAAAAGGCTGTCTGGCATCACAGTCCGGCCGGCATTGAAGCGGCTGAGCAATGAATTCCTGTTATATCCGGAAAGCGAGCTGTCGATATTCTGAAGAATTGCATCCACCGAATCACGGACAGTCTCTGCAGGAACCTTAATCATGCCGTCAGTCCCATTCAGATTGATTTTGACGGTATATGTGCCTCCCTGGGCATATCCGGAAATGGTGATGTACCTGTCAGACGGTGCACAGCCCACTGCTGCAGCAATTACAGCCATGCAGATGCAGGCTCTCATGTTCTTGAAAAATTTTTCCATCATATCTATGAAAATTCATGTTCAGCCGGACTCCTTCGCAATCCGGCGCACAAAAATAGTCATTAATTCCATTCCGACAGCCTCCTGTACCCGGACAATCCGAAATTTCTCCGGCGACGCACAATTATGCTGCTCCGGCGCTAATCACTCTCATACGGCATAGCGGCAAAGTATTTGCATACAGGCACAGGTTTTTTAAATTAAAACCGTATATTTGCAAATTGCACTTTAACAATCGACAACAGATGAAGATGAGTTTAAGAAAACTTAATTCAATTATTTTGGCCGGAGCAGTAATCCTGTCCGCAGTTTCATGCAATGACGATGACGAGCCTACGGCAGGCCCTTCACTGAACGGCAAATTGAAAATATCCGTACCGGCATACATAGCCCAGAAAGCTACAGTCGCAATGAAGCAGACCGGCGCATCACATCCGGATGGCGCAGGAATAGGCTACAGCTGGAGAGTGACCCCTGTAATGACAAAAAGCGACACAACAAGGCTGGAAAGCGGACTTGACAAGGACGGAAACGAATCCGACGGTTCTTTCACATATACTTTCCCAGACACATTGAAGGCATATACAGTGACTTGCTATGCTTTCGCAAAAGGTTATTCCGGAATTACGGCAACGGCATATCCGGAGATTGTCAAGGGAGGCGTAAACGGCTCTGTTACCGGAATCGACTTTTCAAGCAGCAAGAAAGAGACAATAGCAGGACAGACCTACTATATAACAAGCATAGGCGGACGTGACTGGCTCAGGCGCAATATTTCAAACGGAAACTCAGGCCTTCCATACCGCAACTGCAAAGCCATGAACGATGTATTGGGCCGTTTCTACAATTGGAACGATGCAAAGAATGCATGCCCCCAGGGATGGGAGCTCCCTTCAGAAGAAGACTGGACTGCATTGGCAAAAGAGGCTGGTGCGTCAGGTGAGCCTGAAAAATACAAGAAAATCGAAGGAGTCGCCGCAGCGCTTATGGCGGACGCAAAATTCAACGGGACAAAAATGTGGGAATACTGGCCGGCGGTAGGTGAAATAACTGACGCGGCAGGAATCTCCATGATACCTGCAGGCTTCACCTCATTGGGCACGGCAGACCCTAATTCTGAAGAAAATGCAGAAAAAAGCCCTCTCCGTCCGCATATGGAGTTCCTGTATCCGGGAGCCGTATTCCAGGGAGTGAAAGAATATGCCGTATTCTGGACCGGAGACCTGGTGGAAGGAGAGCCAGGCATGGCATACTACAGGTACATCATAGCCGACCAGCCTGACCTGCAGATAGGAAAAGGAGACATAAACACATTCGGAGCATCAGTCAGATGCGTCCGCAAAAAATAATATCCCGGCAAGGGGCATAAAATCTTTAAAGACATGAAAAAAGGTATAATAGCATTAATTGCAGTAGCAGCCGCACTTCTGGGCTGCTTCCTGTGGGCAAAGAACGCATACAACAGGATGGTAACGGCAGAAGAGGGAGTAAGCGCGGCATGGTCACAGGTCGAGAACGTTTACCAGCGCAGGGCAGACCTGATTCCAAATCTCGTCGCCACAGTGAAAGGATATGCCGAGCATGAGTCCAGGACACTTGAGAATGTAATCGCAGCACGCTCAAAGGCGACACAGGTCACTGTTGACCCTGAAAATCTTTCCGCAGAAGACATCGCCCGCTTCAATCAGGCTCAGGGAGAACTTTCAAGCGCACTCGGCAGGCTGCTCATGATTACGGAGAATTATCCTGACCTTAAGGCAAACAAGAACTTCAGCGAGCTTCAGGCACAGCTGGAAGGCACGGAAAACAGGATTGCCACAGAAAGGATGAAATTCAACGAGGCTGCAAGGAGCTACAACACCCTCATCAGAAGATTCCCGTCAAACATCATCGCTTCCATGTTCGGATTCGAGAAAAAGGGATATTTTGAGGCACAGGCCGGGGCGGAAACTGCACCTAAAGTAGAATTCTGATAAACCACATCCTATTTTGAGAATTATCTGACCGCGGCACGGCAGCCCTCTGCCTGGACACGGTCAGTTTTTATTTGCCATATATGAAAAAGAATCCGATACACTATTGCCTGTGGCTTGCAGCGATGCTCTGCATCTCATTCGCATGCGCCACCCAGGCATCGGCCATACCGCAGCGTCCCCAGCCACCTCGCCTGGTAAACGACTTCGCAGGCATATTCACACCGGCTCAGACAGCATCTCTTGAACGGGTCCTGACCGCTTTCGACGACTCGACCTCGAACCAGATAGCCGTAATAACTGTGACGGACCTGGAAGGGTATGAGGCATCCGAATATGCCACAAGGACAGGAATCGAATGGCAGGTCGGGAGCAGCGGCTTCAACAACGGAATCGTTATGCTCATCAAGCCAAAGACGGAAAAGTCATCCGGAGAGGTGTTCATTGCCGTGGGCTACGGCCTTGAAGGGGCGATTCCGGACGCATATGCCAAAAGGATAATCGACAATGAGATGATTCCAAGGTTCATGGAAAACGATTATTTCGCAGGTGCCGCTGCCGGCTGCGTAACATTGATGAAGCTGGCATCCGGAGAAATCTCGGAGCCGCGTGAGAGGAAGAATTATGATGCGCTGATATCCGTCGCATTCGTCATATTGCTCATAGTGCTGGCCGTGATCATCTCGATAGCTGACAAGAACGGCAAGAACGGAGGCTCTAACGGCGGAAGAGGACGGCGCATATACACCGGACCGGTCATCATCGGCGGAAGAGGCCCATTGGGAGGAGGGGGTTCATTCGGAGGTGGATTCGGCGGCGGTTTCGGAGGCTTCGGAGGAGGTTCCTTCGGAGGCGGAGGAGCAGGAGGGAAATGGTAACTGGCGCTTCGGGAACGGCTGGCTCAGCGTAAATCTGTTACAGTCCAATCCGGTCCGAAAACAAAGTCAGGACGGAAAGCATCCGAAGGCTTATTCATAAGGGACTTCATGGAGACAACCTCAACCTTTACGGCAGTTCCGTCTGACATGGTAAATTCCCCGCCAAGCAGAATACCGGCTGACGTGACATCCACGTCAGCCTTTTTTATTCCGCAGTCTTCTTTTGCAGACAGTTCATATCTGTACCTGTTTCCGGATGAAGATGCGTTCCGGACATAAAACAGTTCATCAAGACGTACTATCAGCAGCGCAGGATTCCCCCAAGCCGCACCTGCCCCGTTTTCAGCAGTCTCCACCACAACCTCAAGTGCATCATGGTCAACAGTCCAGACTGATTCCCCGTCACAGAAAACATCCAGCCCGTTCCCTGACATGAGATAAGAGTCCCCCTGCACAAGCAAATTGGCCTCCCCCTTAAGCAAGGTCTTTCCGAGCTTACCTTCATAGCTGAGCGCAAGTTCCACGCAGGATGATGAAAAAGCATGGTACAGCCTGTCCAATGGCGACTGAGCAAGAGCAGCGGCACAAGACAGCACCGCCACAAAAGCCGTCAGCACAAATTTTTCCGCAATTGCCGCCATAACCGTCATTGCTGCAGGAATGGAGCCATAACCTCTTCAAGCTCAATAAGGTCGGCGACAAGCACCTGGCGAGGCTTCGAACCTTCCTGAGGGCCTACGATTCCGGCTGACTCGAGCTGGTCCATCACACGTCCCGCACGCGCATATCCCATTCCCATCTTCCTCTGCAAATCGGAAGTAGAGCCTTTTTGTGTCTGAACTACAAGACGGGCCGCATCCTCGAACAGAGGGTCGAGATTCTGCATGTCAATCATGCCGCCTCCAGACTCACCGTCCTGGGACACAGGAACAGGGAGATAATATGGAGTATTGTAGCATTGCTTGTATCCGGTCTGCTTCTCAATGAAGCTTGTTATCCTGTTTATCTCCTTCATTTCCACAAGGGCGCACTGCACACGTTCCATATCGACACCGGCATAATACAGCATGTCTCCTCGTCCGATAAGATTCTCCGCTCCACTCGTATCAAGAATAGTGGAAGAGTCAATCCTCGACACCACCCTGAAAGCGATTCTGGTCGGGAAGTTAGTCTTGATGAGACCTGTAATCACGTTGACCGAAGGACGCTGCGTAGCTATTATGACATGAATGCCGGCAGCCCTACCCTTCTGTGCAAGACGCACAATGGAAGCCTCTATGCTCTTGGCCGCCTTTCTTGCCTCAGGACCAGTTCCGCCTGCCATTGTAAGGTCGGCATACTCGTCTATGACCACTACCAGATAAGGCAGATACTTGTGTCCGTCCGTAGGCAGCAGGTGACGGTCCTTGTATTTCTCATTATAGAGTTTGAGATTGTTCACTCCGGCAAGAGCGAGGAGCTTATAACGCTCATCCATCTCCATACAGAGGGAATTGAGGATTTCCTCCGCAGACTTCGGGTCCTTGACAATGGCATGCGACCTTTCGTCCTGCTCGCTCGCCGCAAGAGGAAGAACGGCAAGATAATGCTTTATGAGAGACTCATATGCAGTGAACTCCACCATCTTCGGGTCGATGAAAACGAATTTCAGCTCAGAAGGATGCTTGGCATACAGGAGAGAAGACACTATCACATTCAATCCTACGGACTTGCCTTGCTTTGTCGCTCCGGCGATAAGGAGGTGAGGTGCATCAGCAAGGTCAAAAATCTTGACCCTCTTGGTAATCGTATATCCGATGGCAACCGGAAGCTCCGCCTTGCTCTCACGGAAAGCGGCATCATTGAACATCGCCTTGAGCGGCACAATGGAAGGCGTGCTGTTGGCGACCTCGATTCCGACGCAATCAGGCAGTGTCACTATACGCACTCCCTTGGCATTCAATGCCATGGCTATCTCCCTGTGCAGATTCTCAATTGAAGAAACCTTTACCCCCGGAGCCGGAACCACCTTGTAAAGCGTGACGGTAGGCCCTACAACCGCAGTGACCTTTGTAACCTCGACCCTGTAGTTCTGGAGGGTCGCACGTATCATATTATTGTTGGTGTCAAGCTCCTGCTGGCTCACCTGATGCTGCCCGCCGGCATAATCGTCCAAAAGGTCAAGAGGAGGGAAAGTGAACCTCTCCAGCTCTTCCCTGTTGTCTATGCGAGGCAGTTCCTTAGTGACCTTCGCACTGAAGTCATAATCCACAACAACCTCCATCTCGGATGCCCCAGCCTCATTGTCGGAAGTCCCACCAGATGCAGTTTCTCCAACGGCAGCTTTCCCGGCAAGCGTTCCCGCCTGCGCCGTTGCTCCAAGCGAGATTTCTCCAACTGCAGTTTCAGGATTTTCATCAGCCACAACCTGTACGTCTCCGTCCACAACAAAGCCGTCATTTGAAGACACATAATGAGGCCCGTCCCCTTCATTCTCCCAAGGTGCCTTTTCCTCCTCAGGTTCAAAAGGCTGGTCAAAGTCGTCTTCATCAGGAAGTACCTCAACAGTTTCATCCGCATCCGAAGAAGATTCTACATCATCCTGAGGCATTGCAGCCGTCTCCTCTTCCTGTCCTGGCTCCGCAGCCGGACACGCACATGAACGCGTACTCTCCCCTGTCCTGGCAAACCATGCGGAAAATCTTCCGCTGACAAAAAGAAGCCACACGACTGACAAGGCGAGCAGGATGCATACCGTCACGACGCTTCCCAACAGATTCTTCATACCGCTCACGACGGCATAGCCGGCATCTCCGCCAAGCCCTCCGCCGAAAACATTTCCCGAGCCGAAAACAGACAATATGAGAGAGGCAAGAAAGGCACCGCTCACAGTTATGAGCGATGTTTTCAGCAGCCCTATGCTCCTCTGCCAGAAAAACAGCCTGTACGCCACGGCACCCAGCAGAAAGACAAAGGCAAAGCTGCCGAGACCGAGAAAACCGGACACAAGGAAACGGCTCCATTTGTAGCCTATCTTCCCGCCCCAGTTCCCGACTTCAACTCCTGCCGACATCATGTCCTCCTGCGAAAGCAGACTCTGGTCAGCCTTCCAGGTGAACAGATAGGAAACTATGGAAAGTAAAGTGAAAATCACAAAGACGAAGACAGCCACGCCCGCGCACTTGAGCATGTTTGACTTCTTGTCCGGGTCCATATCAGAAAAGAACGAGAAGCGCGGACGCTTCTCTTCTTTCATGTCATCACTCTTTTTTGTCTTCTTGGCGGCCATGACTATTTATGCTGCTTTCTTATTTTCTGGTTGTTCTTCTGACGCTGGTTCATGTTCTTTCCGGTTTTGACATAACCGATGCCAGGCCTGTTGAAATTGGCTCCGGAATCAATGCGTGACAGATGGATTCCCTCCGGAACCTTTATCCTGTAATCCGACAATTTCTCGATATCCTGGAATATAGTCTCGTCAGAAACGCTGTCCTTGTTCCATATCAGATACTGCTGCCTCATATAAATCGCCAGCGACCGTATCATGGCAGTCTTGTTTTCCCCGTCCTCAGTTTCTGCGATAAGGTCTATTATGCTCTCGATATTGCGGCCGTAATGATTGGCCTTTATGGGTTTCTTCTTTATCGGCACCGCCGCAGGCCTGTCATTGAGGCTCTCCGGCTCAGGCTTCGGATACGGCGAATCCACATCAAGGCCGAACCCGGATATTATGTGCAAATGGTCCCAAAGCTTGTGCTCATAGTCCTCCTGAAGATGGACCGCAGGATTGAGAATCTCCATAACCTTGACCACGGCCCTCGCCTGCTCATTGCGTTTCTCCCTGTCCTCTATAGTCTTAAGATAATCCACCATCTTCTGTACATTCCTCCCGTATTCCGGTATATAAAGCCTTACACGTTCCGTATTGTACAGAAGCTTGCATGTATCTACTTCATTATTTTCCATATCAATAAGTTTTCATTTTTCACAATCTGCAAATATACGAAAAGCTGAGAGCAGAAGCAAAGTTTACTTTGATTTTGCAGAGACCAAACGTATATATGTCCGTCAAGACAAATATAATCATTTGCGGCAAAGGAATCACCACGCATGCCCATAAAATTCAACATAAAATTTCAGACGCCCTGCCACACCCTCAACACACCTTCACGACCTCTCCGTCCCGCACATACCACAATACGGCAGTCACATCAGCATAGCCCATCGCCGACCATATTCCCGCGTATCTCAGAAGCTGCCTGCTGTACCGCGCATCATGTTCACCGGACTTATAATCTATGATTACCACCTTGCCGTCACAGAGCACCACCCTGTCCGGCCTGTGCATGCTTCCGTCCGAATCTATCAGCGTCGTCTCATTGAGCACGCGGCTGCGGTCATCCGGGAACCATCCATATACAGAAGCCTCCCGGATGCGCTCAGAAAGAAGCTTCCTTATTTCGTCCGCCTCCGCAGGCGTCAGCTCACCGGACGAGACGGAAACATCCACCGCCGCATCCAGGTCTGAAGGAACAACCACACGAGAAAGAATGTCATGCAAAACTACCCCACGGATTCTGCCCGAAGCAGAAATGCCGGCCTCCCCGTCTTCCGAAAAGAAATCCGCAGCATCGGCAGACAGCCTCAGACGGCCTCTCTCAAGCATATCTCCATCATCCGCATATTCCGGATTCAGAGGCACGGACGGATACTCCCCGCCCTCAGATACAGGAAACTCCTCATCGGAATGCCCCTCATCCTTCCTGACGGCAGAAAAGTCAGGCATGTCACCGAAACGGAAACTTACCGAAGATTCATCCGAACTCCGTTTCATGCGCGCCGCAAAATCCGATGCGGACACGAACCACCACAGAATCTGCGAGAAATCCGACAGGCCGGAAATATCCCCTCCTTGGACTGCATCAAGACATTTCCCCGACGGCATCTTCGCAATAATATGCATTCCGGCCGCAGCCCTGGTCATTGCCACATACACGGTATTCATGTTATCGACTTTCTGAAGAAAACTTTCCTTTTCATAATCCCGGGCAAAAAGCGTATCCTGAGAAGACTTTGACAGGGTTACGTCATACACGCCCTCAGCTATGCCCCCCAGAGGAGTCCCCTCAAGCTCAGGAGCACACCACCTGTTTCCGGCCTTGAACAGCGGAATGCTTTCCATAAAAGGCAATATGACATATTGGAAATCAAGTCCCTTGGACTTATGTATCGTCATGACGCGCACGCTGTCTCCGGATGAAGGAGAGCTTATGGACGGGTCCTCACCCTCCCAATACTTAAGGAAGCCCCTGAGACTGTTACCATTAAGCCCCACATAGTCCTGAAGACAATCCATGAACGACTGGATATGCAGCACCTCTCCTTTCCACAGCTGCTCAGCATCATTTTTCTGCAAGCTCCTCAACAAGCTTTCCGCCATATCCACAAGAGAACTGCTCCCGTCCGGAACCGCAATGTCAAGGGACTTTGCAAGATATCCGTTGACGGTATCCTCAGGATTGTCGGCATAAGACATCAGCGACACTATCCTGCGTACAGTTATAGAGCTCCGTACCTTGAGCGAATCATCGGTCACCACAGTTATACCGTTTTCTATCAAAAATGATGACACAGCCTCCCCGATAGCATTGCTGCGGACAAGCACAGCAATGTCCGACAGCACAGCCCCGGACGCACGCGCCTCTCCTATGCTGTCCAGAATCGCCTGGAGTTCATCCTCCTTGCCGCAGAACGTCACATTTACGCAACCTGACGGGCCGGACTTCCTGGCCACTTTCTGCTCCACATCTGAATATATGCTTGCCAAAGGCTTACCCTCTGCATCAGGCTTCCCGGTTCCGTCAACAACCACTGCAGCTGCCTTGAAAAATGAATTATTGAATCCGACCACATCGGGAAGGCTCCTGTAATTGGTGTCAAGAACCTCCTCGACATATCCCGGAAACTCCCCGGGCACCTCGCTCTCCAGAAGATTCCAATCCGAGCCCCGCCACCGGTATATGCTCTGCTTGACATCTCCGACGATAAGATTCTCACCTCCTTGGGAGTCGCTGTTGTGCAGAAGCGGACTGAAATTCGTCCACTGTACCTTTGCCGTGTCCTGGAACTCATCAAGAAGAAAATGCTCATACCGGACACCGAGCTTCTCATACACGAAAGGAGCATCCGAACCGTCTATTATGTTGCGCAGCAAGGTATTGGAATCATCAATGCACAGGACATTCTTTTCACGCATCAGTTCACCGAAAGTCTTGTGAAGCTCTCCGGCCACCCCAAGACCATATATCTGCCCGTCCAGAATGCAGGCAGTATTATAAACCGCATATCCTTCTCCCCACAAGGCACAGAAATCCTCCAGAGGAGCCTCAAGGAAAGGATATACTTTCGGCAACAAGGTCTTTGCCTTGCTCTTTGCGAACCACTGCCCGCTGTCTGCGGCCTTTGACATGAATGATGCCGTCGGAGCGCACAGGTCTCCGTCATCCTCAGGAGCATCATACGCATAAAGAGCTTTCATGAATCCCCTGTTGCTGTCTGCCGGATTGACACCCGCCTGCTCCAGAATGTCCAGCGCTGTCCTTGCCTTGAGCTTGACATCACGCCGGAAAAGTGAGATTACATCACGGCAGGCACGCCTTATATTCATCAGCGTCTCCTTCGAATATGCTTCCTCCTCATTTATCCCGCAATGCTCCAGGGCCTCCTGCCTCTGCACGGACTTCAGCCTCATTGCCATCTCAAGCAGATTGGCATCCATGCTGTAACGCTCCCCCTGCTCAATCTTCTCGAGCACATTGTCCGTCAGCCAAGGCAAAAGGCTCCCGTCCCCCTCATCAAGCGAATCCAGGATACGGTCAACACTCTCGGCAACAAGAGACCGCTTGTCCAGTTCCACCTGATACGAGGCAAACTGTCCTATCTCCCTTGAGAATGCCTTGAGCGTCTGCTGGAAAAATCGGTCAATGGTACTCACGGCGAAAGCACTGTAATCATGAAGTATGTCATTCAGCACCTCCCTTGCCTTCTTCTGCAGCTCCGCATCCCCGGCAAAACATGAGGGAACAAAATAATCATGATATCCGGATTTTTCCGGACAAACGGCAAGAATGTGCAGCTGCCTTAGGATACGGCTTTTCATCTCATCCGTCGCCTTATTGGTGAATGTCACCGCAAGGATATGCCTGTAGGCATACCTGTCACTGCTTTTCAGCAATATGGAAATATATTTTCTGGCAAGGCTGTAGGTCTTTCCCGAGCCGGCCGAAGCTTTCATTATCTTGAGCATATCAATTCCTTTTATATCTCATGCCGGACACTAACGGCCGCATATCGTCCTGAAATCACAATAGCCGCAAACGGTCCTGTCGTCAGTCCGCCTGAACGGCACTTCAAGGTCATACATCTGGTCAAGCACCGTTTTCAGATGCCCCGACACAGCCTCGCAGAACGCTTTGTTGCACGGGACACTGACCGGAGGATTCTTGAACAGGCGGGCCGTAGAATACACACTGTTCACAAGGGTTCTTCCCGCAACTTCCGGACGCAACTGCACAAGCATATCATAAATGAAGAACTGAAGCGCAATCTTCGGCCTGTCCTTCACGTCCGGGGCGAAAATCTTGTCCGCAATGGCGGCCGCATTCCCGTCATGGATATTCTCATCATCCTCCAGCACCCTTCCGGTCTTATAATCGACCACACGCGCCTGGTCGGGCCTGAAGCTGTCCAGACGGTCTATGAAGCCTTTGAAACGCTGTCCGTGCAGCTCTCCGGCAACCTTGATCTCGCGGCCGAGAATTTCAAACGCATCCGTGCCCCCGGCTTCAAGAAGCTCAAGGTCACGCCTGAGGGTCTTCATCACATATTTCACTATGACATCCGTAACCACAAGATTGCGTCCGCTCACTTCCATTGCATTCAGCTGGCTGACAATCAAAGCCTTGACCTTTCGCCTTATCACATCCTCACGCGCAAGCCAGCTCTTTATGTAATCCTTGCTTATGCGTCCAAGACATGGACCTGAAAGAACCAGCCCTTCTTTCTCACGGCCGAAGAAGAAGTGCTCATCCATAGCCTCCTCAGAAGTATATACAGACCTCATCGTGTCATGATAGACAGTGCCGAACATTCCGTAGTCCAGAGACTCTGATACTTCATCCTCAGCCTGCAAACCCTGGACAGTGCTGTAATAGAATTTTGCCGGACACGCAAGGTAATTCTGCAGCGCGGTCGCGGAAAGCACCGTCTCACGTATCTTCCGCACATCCGCATCAGTCTTGCATATCTCAGGAAGTACCGCGGCCTTCATGCTGCCGTATTTGACGACATAGCGCTTTACAGGCACCCCGAAATGATATTCCAGCTGCTTGATATACCTGCTTTCCTCACCGGACTTCAAGCCCTCCGTCCTGGAATCGACAAGCATCCAAACATTCTCCGCACGCGAAATCATCCTGTAGAAATAGTACGCCCACACGGCATCCTGATACTCATAAGTGGGAAGCCCGAATCCCTTGCGCAGCTCAGGAGGCACAAATGAAGAACTGACGCTCCTGCGCGGGAAAATGCCTTCATTGGACGACAATATTATAAGATTGCGGAAATCCAGGGCACGCGTCTCAAGCGGGCCCATAATCTGAAGTCCCTTGAGAGGCTCTCCGCGGAACGGAACCGACACCGGACAGAGCAACTGGGCAAGCAGGCGCACAAAAGTCACAGGAAGAACCTCCAGCCTTTTTTCCTGCAGCATATTCACACACCTGTAATATTCTTTAGCATATTCAAGTTCAAGAATTGACTTTCCGTCAGATGGCACATGAGAGGCGACTGCTTTTATCACATCCTTAAGATATTCCGAGAAAAGCGCTATCTGCTCTGCAGAGCGTGCCTTAGGGTCAGTGACAGCCACACGGAAAACAGTTCCCAGGAAAGGAGTTACGGCGAGTTCCTCCTGCGGTATGTAATATTTTGCCTGCGACTTGACAGAAGCAACCGCATCAAGCGAATCCCTATCCGCAGCCGCCCTGAACAATGTATTGGAAAAAAGGCTCCACACCTGCTTATGATAGAAATACCATTTGCCCTTCCTTGAAATCACATGCAGCTGTATCGCAGAAATGTCCGTCATCATTGAATACAGACGGCTCCCGCCCATCGGAAGTCCCATCGTCACATTGATGTCGCGTATATCCTCCGGAATGGAATTGAGCACAGGCACCAGAAGCCCCTCATCCGGAAGCACGACCGCGCATCCTGTCCCGTCAGAAGGCACATCACCTATCTGCCCCAAAATGTCCGGCAGCCTCTTGGCCTGTCCTGTGGAGGAAGCGACGCTCACTACATTCACATTCGGCAGCGGAAGCTCCCCGGCAGCATCCCATATGGCAGCCTGAGGAAACTCCCTGACATTTTCAGACATGAAAACAGACGAGCGGTTCTGAGGGTCACTGATTATCCTGCCGGAATAGTCCCAGCAGAATTGCGCTGCGCCGGCGTCACGAAGCTTCCTCAAAAGAGTTTTCTCACACTCATTCAACGCATTAAGCCCCACGAACACAAATTGAGGAGACTCGCCGAAACACCCTCCGAGCACATCCTCAACAGCACTTGAAGCCAGGCGTCCGGCAAGGCTGCGGTAAACCTTTCCTTCATAGGCCAGCCCCTTTTCCTCCAGCACCCTGTTGAAATCCACATACAGAGGATAAAGCATGTTCCAGATAAGAAGGAAACGGCCCTTCACATCCGGATTGTCGGTATCCAGATTGACGGTCAGTTTTCCTGACATGTCATTGAAATGGCTCAGGAAACCTTCTATCGCCGCCCTCTGCACCGGTGTCAGATAACTGAAAGTGTCCTGCAGCTGACGGTAATCGGAAACATTGGCGAAAAGCTGTCCCGGATCGACAAGATACTTGTCCACGTCATCGAAATCCCCCAATATGACGTCCCCCCAGAAGACAAACTCATCCAGCGGCTCTGCCTTGGGATTAATGTTCCTGTAACATTCATACAGTTCCAGCAGCAGACGCACCCTGTCGGCAGCCTGCACTCCAGCCACACTGAAGAACAAATCATTGATTGTAATCATCCGCGGAGCAACCATTGGCCCGCTGTCCGGCGCGGCTGCAACCGCATCACAAAGATATTTCCGGAAAAACACCATCGAACGACGGTTAGGAAAGACAAAGCACCTCCCGCTTATGTCCCCCATCTTATAGAAATGGTCTGCAACCTGTTTCAGGAACGGTATCATATGATAATTTTTTCGTTTTCTCCATTGCCCCGCCAAACTTCCGGGCACAGCGCCTCCGCACCCGCCCGAAACCGGAGCATAAATAACAAAGATAGTCAAATATATCACATTTCCGGACAAATTGCCAGCAAACCCGCCACAGCCTGCAATATGATAATCTTTCTGCCGATTTTAATGCAGGAATATTTGCAGATAACAGTTTTTTCTTTAACTTTGCAAACGGATTTAAAATTGAATAATTCAAATTTAGATATTATAAACTTTTAAAAAGTAAACTATTATGGTAAAGAAATTCAGATGCATGGTATGCGGCTACATCCACGAGGGCGAGACTGCACCACAGGAGTGCCCGATATGCCACGTAGGCGCGGAGAAATTCGAGGAACTTGTTGAGACAGAGGGTGCCCTCGCATGGGCTGACGAGCACAAGATCGGCGTTGCCAAAGATGTTGACCCGGAAATCCTCCAGGGACTCCGCGACCACTTCAACGGCGAGTGCGGAGAAGTGGGAATGTATCTTGCCATGAGCCGCCAGGCAGACAGGGAAGGATATCCTGAGATTGCAGAGGCTTTCAAGAGATATGCATGGGAAGAGGCTGAGCATGCTGCAAAATTCGCTGAGCTCCTCGGAGAGTGCGTATGGGACACCAAGACCAACGTTGAGAAGAGAATGTATGCAGAGCACGGCGCATGCGAAGACAAACTCCGCATCGCAAGGCTTGCAAAGCAGCACAACCTTGACGCAATCCACGACACTGTACACGAGATGTGCAAGGACGAGGCACGCCACGGCTCTGGATTCCAGGGACTTTACAACAGATATTTCAAGAAGTAATCTTGACTTACCGACAAAAAAGGGCTTGCGCAATTACGCAGGCCCTTTTTTAATACTATATTATCCTCCGGCACAGACCGGGCTTTCAGCTAATCCAAATCCTCGGCAAAAGCGCCATCTGAAATATCATCCGGCCCATCAAAGTCAAGCTCACCCCACAGGGAGTCCATCTGCCGGCGGTCCTTCTTGGTCGGACGCCCCGTTCCCCTGTCACGCCTCAGGAAAAATGTCTCCACAGGAGCACGCAATTTGGCAAGTTCATCAGCCGGAGTAAGGTTCTCCGCAAATCCGGGCACAAGAGCTGCCCCCTGACGCTTCTCAACCAATTCAATAACCCTGAAAGTATATGTCACCGCACCTTTCCTTGCCGTAAGGACATCTCCGCGGCGTATCATCTTGGAAGGCTTCACATCAGCGCCATTCAAACGTATCTTACCTCCCTTGCATGCGTCAGTAGCCTCGCTTCGCGTCTTATAGACACGTATGGCCCACAAATATTTGTCTATTCTGACCTCATCCATACCACGTTCACGCTATGAAGAAAATACACCGCCTTTAAGACAGAGGGCCACGTCCGGCCCCGAAAAATCCAAGCGGACTCGCACCGGACTCATTTTCAGTCTCCTCTTCCTGCTCATCCTCCAAACCTTCATAATACTCATCCTCCAGAAATGCCTCAGTCTCAGGGTCAATATATGCATCCACCTCATCCACAGGCCTTGTAACCGCCTCAAGCAATACAGTAGAACGGTCACGCGGCACAAGGAAAAAGTCAGGCATCTCAGCAGGGACAAGCACAGTCTCACCGGCCTTGATTTCATAATTGTCCATACGTGCAGCACCATTCTCATCAACAGAAGGCACCTGTATCGAGGCTGCACCCTCAATGCAGACATATACTATGAAGCTTCCGAATTTCTCAGTATAGATATGCAACGGATCAGACAGGGCAAGCCTCGTGACACAGAACTGCGGACATTCCACAAGCGTTTCCGCAATCCGTGCGGCAGCCGCGTCATGAATATGCCCGGCACCATGATGCGCCCCATGGCTACCTTCAGCATCATGGCAACATCCGCAATGACACTCACCGTCATCATGGTCTTCACCGCAGTGGCACTCATGGCCATCACCGCAAGAACAATCATGGCCTTCACCACAAGAACACTCATGATTATCACAAGAACACGAATGCGCAGCACAAGGCTCATGTGAAGCCTCATCGCCCCAAAGAGCGCCTTTACGGTAAAGCCCCTCATCAAAAGGGCGGTAATCAATCAGGTCAATAGCCTCTTCAAGATGCATCTGCCTGGCAGAAGACGGCTCGAATTCCCTTCCCCAGTCATACAGGCGGAAGGTCATGTCAGACGACTCCTGGACCTCAGCTATCAGCAAGCCTCCCTCAGCGGCATGCACTGTTCCCGGAGTAATGAATATAACATCGCCTTTCTTCGGTGAAATCACATTCAGCACCTGCTCAACAGTACCGTTCTTGCATCTGTCATAGAACTCCTGAGCCGTCATCTCACGATTGAATCCCATATAAATCTTGGCATCCGGCTTTGCATCCATCACATACCAGATTTCAGCCTTGCCGAGGGCATCATACCTCTGAGCTGCAATCTCATCATCCGGATGCACCTGCACAGACAGCTTGCCGTTTATGTCCAGGAACTTGACAAGAAGAGGAAACTGACGGCCATAATAATTATATACATCCTCCCCCGTCACACGCTCAAGATAAGTCTCCATGATTTCACCTATGGTATTGCCGGCAAGCCATCCCTCACTGATGACAGAATCCACGAATCCCATGTCAGCAAGTTCCCAGCTCTCACCGATAACCGCGTCCGGAGCAATCTCCGTCTCATTCCCCTCGTCATCACATTCCACAAAACGCTTTCCAAGCTTTTTTGCAAGAGCATCTCCTCCCCAAGGCCTGCGTGAAGCCACCGGGATGAATTTGAAAGGATATAATTTCTTTTCCATAATCACTTTACAATAAGATTTCCGCCAAGGCGAAACAGACGGACAAAACCCGCAAGCCCACCTGTCCGCCCAAGCATATCCTGCAAATTTAGCCCATTTTCCGAAACAAAGCAATCATAACACAACAATGTCAGATAATGCAGGGCCAAGACAAGGGCAATGGCACATCTATTGCCAAAGAACGGTCGCAAGGCAAGCTGAACTGACGTGAGCCACAAAAACACAGGCACACAAATAAAATCAGAGAGCAGCTTACTATTATTAAAAATAATGACTATCTTTGTCGGCGTAAGGCAAATATCATAAACTAAGAACAATAATTTTCCTTTACCTGTCTCTGACACACAAAGTTTCGAATTACCAATTAGATGACAGGTTCGACAGATAGGGATGCCAAAAATTTGGCATGCACCTTGCCATTGTCGTCAGGGCCCTCGAAACGCCTGTGTGTCGTGGTTTTGGTGTATGCCTTTTTTGTTTACGGCAATAAGATGACATATAAACTGTCAGAAAATTTTTAGAGTCCATAGTTTATGCATAACGTAGCGCAACACGGTAATGCATGTGTTTTCTGACAGTTTTCTTTTTACTTCAGCCCTCAATACCATTAAAAATCCAGCATAAGACAACTATTACTTTGCGACTATATAATAATGACTCATTAAACGTGTTATTGCACCTTGGATTAAATTCATTATTTTTGTTGAAAAGTTGAAGGTAATGAGCAAAGAAATCATTTTATATCCATCTCTTTTTGAAGATGATTATATAACAAGATCATTAGGGCCAATTGTCAACGACCCAGATGTTGCCCTCACAGAACTGGTAGCAAATGCTTGGGACGCAGGTGCATCTCATGTCAGAATTTCTATTCCAGAAGAATATGACCAAACATTATATATTGAAGACGATGGTATAGGAATGACTGAAGAAGAGTTTCAGAATCGATGGATGAAACTTAGATACAATCGCCTTAAAGATCAAGGGAAAAATGTTGTTTTTCCTGATGGAATTACTAGTAAACGAACTGCGTTCGGTAGAAACGGAGTCGGTAGGCACGGTTTATTTTGTTTTGCTAATCAATATAAGGTTACCACAACTAAAAACGGAAAGAAAGTCTCCTTCATTGTAAAATCCAATATTGATGGGCAGCCTATTGCCGTAACCGATAAAGTTGAAGAAACCTCTGACCTACATGGAACAAAGCTAGAAGTAAATGTGGAACACAATTTACCCAAGGCAGCCAAAATCAGAGAAGTTCTATCTGCTCGATTCCTCCACGACCCTCAGTTTGAAGTTGAGGTAAATCACCTTGTACTAGATTTAGAGAACCTGATGGGAGGTACAGAACCGACTGAGATTCGTATTGAAGGAACGGACATAACTCTAACGGGATACTTTATAGACACAACAAAGAAAAGTCGAAAAAGTATTTTTCAGGGAATTGCGTTTTGGCAAGGAGGTAGGTTGGTTGGTGAACCCTCATGGAGTTTAGGGAAAAATTTAGTTCTCGATGGAAGAACTGCACTAGCTAAAAGATATACATTTATAATAAAGTCTGACGATCTGGGAGACTATATAAAAGAAGACTGGACTGGATTCAAGAAATCAGACGATATCGAAAAAGTATATAATGCCGTAGAGAAGTATGTAAACGGATGTATAGACAGTGTTTCGACTGCAACTATAGCCACAATCACTGAAAATTTAGAGCCATCTATCAAGGAATCTCTGAAAGATGTCAATCCTTTAGTGCGATTAGAAGTTAATGAAATCATTAGGGACATTGTCACCGAAACTCCAAAAGTTAAGCAAGAATCTGTCAATCTAGCAATCAAGACTGTCTTAAACGTAGAGAAGTCCAAAAATGGTAAAGCTCTTTTAGACAAACTATCAACTATGACTCCAGATGACATAGATGGCCTTAATGAACTGTTAAGTAAATGGAGTGTAGGAGATGCTTTAGCGGTCTTAAATGAAATAGATCGAAGACTCGCTATAATAACCGCAATACGAAAGTTGTCAGAAGATAAAACCACAGACGAGTTACATGTATTGCATCCAATGATAGCAGAATCTAGGTGGTTATTTGGTCCCGAATACGAATCATCTGAATTTATATTTAACAATCAGATGAAAACAGCGGTATCTAAAATATTTGGTGATGATAAGTATTATACAGCAGATGCCAATTACAAAAAAAGACCTGATTTAATCTGTCTAGCGAACAGTACGATTGGGGTCACAGGTATCCCTGAAATACTTTCAGGCACCGGTATATCACAAGTACGGCATCTCCTTGTTATAGAATTAAAACGAGGAGGTTTCAAAATTGATAGGCAGGAGAGAAACCAAGCACAAGGATATATAGAGGATCTGTTACATTCAAACCTAGGTAACAATTGCAAAGTTACAGGATTTGTCGTAGGCGAATCAGTTGCTGACAACATAGGACATAAACTCCAAATTGAAGATAATGGAATTCTACACACTATAGAATACTCCCAATTAGTAGACACTGCTGAACTCCGTATGTTCGGTCTTCGCCGAGTAATAGCAGATAGATATGAAGACATTCCTGGTATGGATTTATATGAACAGATTAAACCAACGTTATTTAAATAAATTACCGTCCTCTTACTAAGACGGTGATTTAACGTGAGTTCGATGAATTATAACTAAAAGAGTGCCAGCTGAATATTTCTTCTGGTTCAACCCGCTCAACGGCAATCATCGACATCTTTGGGAAGAATGAGTATGCAGCAAGACCGACCGTAAGGTTGACAGTAAAGCCAGTAACGGATCGGTGACGCGAATGTTCGATCTGGGCCATATTCTTAAGTTCGTCATTGATGGTCTCTATGATGGCCCTTTTGCGGAGAAGTATCTTGTCACCAAGTGTCATCATTTGCCCCTTCATATTGTTTCTCAGCACCGGCCAACTTCCCGAACAGCTGTTCAATAAAAGTCTTGTTCTTGAGAGGTTCGCGGTCATCAACATTGCCTGGAGTTACCATAAAACTCAACAATTCTCCCATCTCATTGCAGATCAGATGAAGTTTGAAGCCATAGAACCATCCCATCGAACACCGCCCTCGCTGAACTGTACCTTTAAAGACCTTGTGCATATGAATACGCGGGTTCCTGCATACGCGAAGCAATGTGCTGTCTATGAAACTGATTCCGGTGCATTTTCCCATACAGCATCTCTTCACAAAAAGTATGAATGGGACTACAAACAGTCCTTTCAAGCTCGGTAAATCGATTGAATGCGACTGTCTTCGGACATATATCAGTCATATATTCCTGAACTTCATTGATATAGAAATGCTCAAAACACTTATATCCACTCAGGTAGAACAAAATCATTATGGTTATGATCTCCGCAGAGGACGTCTTCGGGTCGCGATGATACTTGCGTTTGGACTTGCTGAGATTAGGTGCAAGACCATTTGCCTTGATAAACCGGTCATAAAGTTTCCAAAAGTAATCGGCCATACAGAAAATTTCAGTAATTATGTATCTTGACATCATAGCAATGTATTTTGTTTATTTGGTTTGTAGTGACTATAAAATATATTGCTATTTTACGAATAATCAACGATTTAATTTCGCCAAACTGACGTTATGGAGGTTTCTATCGATTGTCTCAAGGAATAAAAAGCGGCATCAAAGTAACCTTGTTGAAACATTTGTATTGAATTGGCAACCATCTGACAAGCTTCATCAAAAAATCTGTCAGACTCTAAAGAATCCACAACCCCAACAGTAGCCATTAATATGTTTTCAAGGTCAGATAAATACTCCTCTGAATCAAGAAGATGTATAGGTTTTACACACAACGAATATCTGAAAGCGACAATTCACCTGCATTCATAGCCTTCGGTCAATTACTGGCCTGTTGATATCAACTGTTTCGCAATCTTCCCAAAGCTCGTTGCTACTTCTTCTGCTCCTGGAATTTCCGAGAATGCAATTGCCGGTAACTCTTTCATATATGTGGTTTTCAAGTTTGCCCATAGAGAAGAGAAGTCTGAAAGCAATGGAGATTGCTCTAAGTCCATTGTATTCCATCCTTCAGGATTATCGAAAGTTGCTCTATCATGATCCAGCAATATCTTGAAATCCGATTTGAACTGATCAGAATATATGTAATTCTTACATTCCTCATCTTGCAGCAGATAATGCAGATCGTAGAAATGACGAATCTTAGCTGCGACATCATAGATACAATTCTCTGACAACGAGAACCGGATTAGAGAAACTAATTTTTCTGTCAATGTCTGCCTTTTATCAAGGACATTCAGTGCGAATGATTCCAGTCCGTATTCTGTTACCAGCGCCTCATTACCTGTCTGATGGAAGAATTGGGCGATAAAACATTCTATGCTTTTTGACACATACGGATAAGGGTTAGCGAAAGAGTTTATCTCCACTAACAACTGTCCGATATTTACAGTTTCCTTTATTGCTCTACCTAAGACGTTCGGATACGAATACATTGCCTTGTAATATCGAGAGCCTTTGCTAGTAACCCCTGGCACGAAAACTTCCTCAAGTCCTGATGTCATTTCCTTTGCTATCCTTTTAATCAGCATCTTCAACTGATTTCCCGTAAAGATATTGGCATCGGATATGGCGATATCAATATCTTCGGAAAAGCGGTTTCCAATCTTATGAGCTTTAGACAAAGAGGTTCCACCTTTGAAGATTGCATTATCTGCATTAGGATTTTGCGCCATCAATTTGAGAGAACGGGTTATCCAATAATCCTTCTCAATATAGACCGGACGTATATCCAGATATTCCGATGCAGCCATAACCGCATCAGTAAAGAGTTTATTATTTTCGTGCAGGTTCATAAATTCTCCATTTTTGTTTGGTTGGTAAAACAGATTCCGAAATCGGTAGCTTATATTCTGTTACTCCATTGAGGGTATTCTTTATGGTAGCAAGGAGTTCACCATCGCAGCCCACATCTTCCAGCATTGCTCCACATAATGCTCTAACATAGTTTGTATATTTCATAAGACACCTTATCAGAACTTCTTTTTGTTCATTATCAAGATCTCTGATTATCTCTTTTAGTCTTAAGCATGCTTCGTCTGGCGTAGTAGCAGGTATCTCGCGGATAAATCTTATAGCATCCAATATCCTCAAAATCTCAACATTCTTTCTTGTGATATGATTTGGCTGTTTAATAAAGGAAATTGTATACTTCTCTCTTTTGACAGATCTGCGATACTGATTTGTGCCAATCTGAATATAAGATGATATTTGAGTTGTAAGCCCAAGGGCATTATAAGCAGAATATCCTGTTATATATCCTATCAGTTTACCATCTTTTTCAATGTAGTCTTTTGCAATCTGATATGCAGATGGCTTAAGTTCACCAAACTGTGTTTTACGTGGTTTGTAGAATTTGCCCTTTGACAGTTTGGAGATTTCTCCTGACTTTGACATTCGATTTAAGGCTTTTACTACAGCTGTTTGACTCTCTAGTCCAAAGTCAAAATCAGATGCTGTAAAAACATAATCATCCGCAAAATTCAGGATTCTTTTACGTATTTCTTTAGCAACATTCATAATGCATTTATATTCAGCAAACAAATATAATAAAACGTCCCGTTTATTACGCAAAAAACGGGACAAACTTCACTTTTTATCACTTAAGTCGGCAGGTCGACGCGGGCATCTCGCCTCTCTGGAGTGATGTTCTGCTCGAGGAGGTCGCTGACTCTCAGGTCCAGATATGGGAAGTCTGTGGATTTGGCTAGCCAGATGTGGTAGCCGTCAATATCAGGGAAGGCTACGATTTTGCTTGATTTTAGGGCTGCGAGGCGTTGGTTGAATGCGATTTGCCTCCGGTGGCTAGCCAGAAACATTCATGCATGAGGGCGGCGCAGATGATAACGGTCTTTTCTGAAATCCCGCTGCACCCCTTTTCTGTAATCTGCTTATTTTGAGCATATTACAGAAAAAGGCAGTTCAGAAATGAACTGCCTTTCGTGCTCCCCCAGGGGCTCGAACCCTGGACCCCAACATTAAGAGTGTCGTGCTCTACCAACTGAGCTAGGGAAGCAATAATTTTAAGAACTTGTGATCCGTTTGGGGCTCGAACCCAAGACCCCAACATTAAAAGTGTTGTGCTCTACCAACTGAGCTAACGAATCAATCCGTATCCGTTTCGTCGGTGTCTCAAGTGAGTTCCTTTCGAATTGGGATTGCAAAGGTAGCGTTTAATTTTGAACTTGCAAACTTTTTCGCAACTTTTTTTCAAAAAAATGCATTTTTATGCGATTTTGTCCAAATTCTCCAATTCCCGGATAAAAATATCCTGAGCAGAACGGGCCCAATCCCTGAATCCAGGGTCCGCTTTGAATCCATCCGCAAAATCAAGAAGGAGACTAAGGTCAAACTTATCGCAGCTCACGCCAGCACCAGACCTTGAAGCATCGAATGCATTGATATCCTGCTCAATATGCGAGGGAACCATCAGAATAGGCTTGCCCATCCAAATTGCCTCGCACACAGACTCAAACCCGGCCGTACTGGCATAGGCCTGGCAGCCGGCCATCTGTTTCAGGAACTCATGGTCATCAATAAGATAAAAACTGAGAGTCTCGTCAACCTTCATCACCTTTCCGGCCTCCCAATTGTCCCAAAAGAACCGCAGCTCCACTTCCGGATGCTCACGATGCCACTCCAGCACATCCTTAGAAAACCCCTTGTTCAGCATATAGCCATGCACATAGTCCCCCTCCGTAACCTCCATATCCATCACCTCACGCCTCAAAAGAGGAGGCACGACCGCTATCCCGTGAGCGTAATCAGCATCCATCTTCCTGAAAGAAAGAGCGAGACATTTCACAGCTCCGGCACAAGTAAGCTTCGTAAAAAAATTAAGCGCCCTGCTTCCCGGATATTTCTTATACGGCATCCCGAAATCACTATGGCGGAAAAGATACTGGTGCCCGATACAGACGACAGGAACGTCAATCCTGCAGAACATATAGGTCAATCCGGTCATCAATTCATAGAAATTCACGACAGCATCAGCACCGCTGGAACGTATCGTATCACGTATCAAGCGTATGGACGGAATATACTTGTGCAGACTGACGGCATTCACGGCAACAGTCTTCAACATACTCGGACGCCTGTTTGAAGCAGACGGCAGAAAATTCATGCTTTCGAACTGCGTCACCGGCGCATGCACTTCCCGTCCGAAAAAATCCGGAAGCTTGCGGCCCGGGCTTTTCCCGACCATAATCCCGACGACTTCATGACCGCGGGAAATCAACAATTTCTCAAGCGTAATCGCCTGAGTAAGGTGTCCCCTGCCCTCACCCTGAACTATAAAAAGATATTTCATGACCATTTGATTTTAATGCTCCGGAGCAACATCCTGCACTTTAAAGGCAGGCACATCATCATGTATCGCTCCGAAAGGAAACACATCCTTATAATAAACTATTCTCCAATTTCCGTCATAATCCTCAACAAGAGCAGAAAGCGTCTCGACCCAATCTCCAGAATTGAGATACCTCACCCCGTCAATCACACGATCCTCCGGACGGTGTATATGCCCGCATATCACACCTTGGCAGCCTTTTGTCCTCGCCATATCGGTAAGCATCCGGTCAAAGTCCGAAGCATTGGAAACAGCCTTCTTCACTTTGTTCTTTATTTCACGGGAAAAAGAATAGTACGGCTTTCCCCTGAAGGACTGCCAGCGGTTATAGAGGACATTTACCTTAAGAAGGAAATTGTACGCGATGTCCCCGAGCTTGGCGACCCAGCGCATATTTGACGTAATGCTGTCAAACACATCCCCGTGAGTCACAAAGAAATTCCTGCCCCCGCTCTCTATGATGACATCCTTCTGTATCTCAAGATTTCCCATGCTCATGGGAATGATTCTGTCAAGAAAGTCATCATGATTACCGCGCAAAACCGTAACCATCGTCCCCTGGCGCTCAATCATCTTCAATATTATCCTGAAAAACCGGGACTGCTCGTATCCCCACATGGCATTTCCGTTCCTTTTCAGCTGCCATCCGTCAATTATATCCCCATTGAGAATAAGCCTGTCGCAATCGAAGCTGCTTATAAAGTCACATACTTCCCTGGTCTTGGAGAATCCGGTGCCCATATGAATGTCCGAAAGGACTATGCTTCTGTATCTTGTCCTGTTTTCCATACCGAAAAAATCACATCCTGCCGGGTCCGGGATTTCAGCCAGCTGCTTCCGGCAGGAATGTAAAGGTAACCATTAAAACGCTATTCCAAGCTTGAAGCCCAAATTGTTCAGCCCGTTTATTCCGAAATCATCGTTCCTATTGGTGGCATAGCTATAATAAGCCGCGAGCTGGAAGCCTACATCAGCCTTCCGGAAAGGAAATATGGACACTCCTATTTCAGGAGACACATAGAATCCCCAATTGTCCTGCCTGTTCACGAAAGTGGACATATAGGTGCTCTGCATAGAATACTCGGCTCCGAGCTTGGCCTCAACATAAGGCTGGCATATCTTTCTCGAGAAGCGGTATCTGAGCGTCGCTCCGAAAGGAACCTGATAAATGGACCTGTCAAGGTCAGTGGTAAGGGCTGCGCCTCCGTCAAAAACGTAAGTTTCCTTCGGGATATACTCATTATTGGTACCGAAGCCGGCAAATCCTCCTACCGCAAGCATCGGACTGACATAATATCCTCCCTCAACATATGCGCCATATCCCTGCGCACTCTTAACGTAGCTGTTGGCAATCGTACCGTTGAACTGCCAGCCCCCGTTTATGTAGTACCTCTTGCCCATCTGGGCATCTGCCTCAGCGGCGAAAACCATCATAGCCGCCGATGCCATAAGCATATATAATATCTTTTTCATCATGTCAAAATTTAATATTGTCATTTATCCTCAGGATGCACGAGGTAAGGCGACTGCACGAAAGCCTGGTCAATGGCCCCCATCATACGTGCGAGGTCACGCGAGGCACTTGCCCCGGCATATCCTCCAAGATATGATGACCATACAATCACAAGAGGCTTGTCAGCACCCTTTTCCGCGGTCAAGTCCACCATTTCCGCCACAAGGGCATTGGTTGACTGCACATAAGTCACAGGACGCGGGTAATAGTATCCGTACCAGTCGCCCCAGTAGCCCGGATGCCAGTACCCCGGATAGTCGAGCCACCAGTAAGGGTGGTCATAATACTGCACATAACGCTCAGTCTTGATTATATATGTCACCTGGATTCCGAGATCCGCGCTCTTGGCGTCAGGAGTATATGTATATCCGAGACTCTCCATGTTGGAGCGGTATCTGCGCACAAGGGCAAGCGCATTCTCCGACTTTGAATACTCCGCCTTGTCAGAACGTCCGATGACCAGAAGGCTGTCAGCAATGCTGAATGTCTTGAACTTGGTGAAATCCACGTCCTTTCCCGGAGCCGTATATACAAGATATTCTCCGTCACGGTCTTGAGGATAAGGCACCTTATGGCATGACACAGCCAAAAGCGCCAATGCTGAAATAATGATGATTCTTTTCATGTCTTTATCTGTTTTTATTCGTTGCCACTACAATGACCTTCCCTTGATTACGGTAGAGTTCTCATAAGGTATGATTTCACCGGACATCCATACCGTATTCGAATTGAAGTTCGGATACACGGTGGCCGTAGCCTCATTACTTCCCGGGAACATGTATATCTCCACCTGGGCGTTGATTCCGATTCCGGACACATTCATGGATATAGTAGTGCGTCCTTTCTTGTCAGTCTTGACCTTCATTCCGGAAATCATGCCGTCCACAGTAACGCCTCCGACTCCGTTGGGACCGGCAGCAAAATCACTCGGTGAAATCTGCACCACAGCCCTCTTGCCTTTGACGGCAATGAAATTCGTATTTGAATTCACGAATGCTGTCGCTCCGTTCTTGAAAGAGACATTGTCCGCCTCAAGCACAAAATCCATATTCTGCACAGCAGCTGAAGCCTGCACTGAAGCAATGGAATCCACAAGCGACTCTATCTCCCTGTCTGAATTTGAACGCGAACGGAATTCCGCCATGTCCTTTTTCCAGGCCTCCATGGCCTCTTTCCTTTTATCGGAACGTCCCTTTTCCTGGGCATAGGCGTCATTCGCCGCAACACCGGCCGCCAAAGTCACGAACAGCAGAAAGAGTCTTCCGATTTTCCCTAAAATTTCCTTTTTATCCGGATGCGCCGCGACACCGGCCGGCCGGACACCACTGATAACTTTTTTCATATCTACACTAATTAACTATATTTGTCCCCTGGCAACAGTACGGAAAATCCCACACCACAAGCCAGGTTTCTGTTCCAGGCACGACATAGGCAAACCTCGGGCCACAGCACATACAAAACGCAGACACAAGCATGCCAACAATAGAGAAATTAACCCTGAAATCACATTCTGACTCACTGGGCATCAGCACAATATCCATTATGCCAGATACAAGCCGTCCCAAAGCCACAGTACAATTCATCCACGGCGTATGCGGATGCAAAGAGCGCTTCATACCGGCCATGGAATATCTCAGCAGCCATGGCTTCACATGCATCGCACACGACCACAGGGGCCATGGCGAAAGCATCTTTGCCCCGGAAGATCTCGGCCACATGTACAAAGGAGACTGGAAGAGCTTGACAGACGACATCAAAACAGTATCCGAATGGGCATTGTCGAAGAATCCCTGCATTCCCATAATAATGATAGGACACAGCATGGGAGCACTTGCGACAAAAGTCTTCATCCGTGACCATGGACTCATGCTTTCAGGAGCAGTCCTCTGCGGCCTGCCCGCATATAATCCTCTCGCCCCTGTCGGCAAGCTGATGACAGATGTCCTATGCAAGGCCGGGGCAGGAAAGCTGCGAGTAGGCATGCTGCAGGAAATCACTTCCGGCATATACAACAGACGTTTCAGGAACGAAGGACAGCAGGCATGGACATGCTCAGACCCAAATGAACGGGAACGGTTCAAAGCCAATCCTGTATGCAATTTCAAAATGACAGCAAGCTGCGCATCATGCGTAACAGGACTGATGCTCCAGGCATACTCACCCGGCAAAACGCAGACCTGCAACCCTTCACTTGAGATAATGCTGCTTTCCGGAGAAGATGACCCATGTTCAGGCTCCCCGGCCAAACTGCAAAAGACGGCAGCCCGCATGGCAGAAGAAGGGTACAGTAATGTACATTGCCGCACATACCCGTCAATGAGGCATGAAATCCTGAATGGCCAAGGTTTCACAGCCGTACTTGACGACATAATCGGGTTCATGTCGCCAATTGTCTCCGATTCACTATCTTTACGGTAAAAATCTCACACACATGAATGACACCACACTCAACTCGCACAACAAGGAGGAGTACCCTCCTATGCACACAGCAGAACACATCCTCAACGCCACAATGGTAAAAATGTTCGGATGTCCACGTTCAAGGAATGCACATATAGAACGCAAGAAATCAAAATGCGACTACATCCTCAACCAATGCCCGACCCCGCAGCAGGTCTGCGAAATTGAAAATGCCGTCAACAGAATAATAGGGAATGCACTGGACGTCACAGCAGAACTGATGCCAAGGGCTGAAGCAGAGTCAATAGCAGACCTCGGAAAACTCCCGGAGCACGCGTCCGACACCCTCAGAATCGTAAGAATCGGAGATTATGACACCTGCGCATGCATTGGCGCACATGTAAGCAACACCTCCGAAATAGGCAAATTCACTATATTGAGCCACGACTATACCGATGGAAGGTGGCGCGTAAGATGGAAAGTGCAGGCACATTACAAGATTGGAGATGAATCCGAAAGTTCATCTCCAATCTTGTAATGTGCGCATGATAGGACTCGAACCTACACGCCGTGAAGCACTACCTCCTGAAAGTAGCGTGTCTACCAATTTCACCACATGCGCTTCAGAAAAGTGGGGCAAAGATAATCAATATTTTTGAAAAACTAAATTTTTCCGCAACAATTCAACTAAATTTCAACATCAAAATGCAATTCCTTTTCCCACCCCTCTATTTTCAAAGTGACATGGCTCAATGAATAGTCCAATCCTATTGTTATGTCACCCAGGCTCTCCGCACTCCAGTCATAACCGCTCGCGGTCACATACTCACCAAGCGCAAAAGTCTTAAGCACATCCGTACCGTCATCCACATCAAGCCTGAGCGAATTGTCAACCTGACGGGGAACAGAAACAGAGCATACACCATTCCCGTCAGGACGCATGGCAAAAAGAAACGCCCCGTCTGCCGGACTCCCGTCAACTCCATACCCGCAGATCTCTCCCCGCACATCCAGGATATATGGGAAATCAGCCTCCTCTACATGAACAGTTATAAGGCAATAGTTCTTGCGCACCCGCACCTTCTCAAATGCAGCCTCACAATCAGTTTCGACATAAGAGGAATGCATATGCACATGCGGGCATTCACTTCCATAAGGAATCTCCATGCTTCCGTCCTCAGAGACATATCCCTCCGCTCCACAATATGCATTCACCCTTGCGCCTCTACGGGGAACATGCAGCACAAGTTCCTCCCCGAATGCTCCGGACCCGACATGTTCAACAAGATGAAAACCCTCACTTGACAGAACATGCAAATCAGCATATGGCACCTCCTCAGCATCCGTCTCACTGAAATCAAGAAACAGCCTGCACGGACACTCTCTCCTGTTCTCCTTGACAGAACATCCAGTCCACAGCAAAATGCAGAAAATCACTGCCTGCAATCCGCACAACACCTTCCTCATGACACACAAAGTCAGATTTGCTCATGTACAGGCGGAAGTTCCGACCAGCCTTTCACAACTACCGTAATCCCCACGGCAGCATCGTCAACCGGAATATCCGGAGAAGAGGAGCCGGGACGGGTTATCCTCAATTCGTATGAATACGAGGTATTCCTTGCCACATTATCCAAAGTGACCGGATAATAATATGTCACATCATCCAGAGCAACCTCTGCCACAAGACGCGTCTTACGAGGGCACCATTCTGCGGCAGACGAATCCTCCGCCACATCATTAGGATAACAATAGAAATAATGTTTCCCTTCATATGCATTTCCGGCAGCCACTATACCGCCATTCACATCATCACGCAAGAATGAAGGCGAACCGGCCTGCGGTGCGGAACAGTTGTACCACCGGGAGGGCTCAGACACACCGAAGAAGGCTCTGTCGCCGGGTACATTGACCAGATAGAGCGACTTGACCTCAAATTTCATCGCCTTATGCTGGGGCAGAACCATGGCATTTTCTATTTTGCTTATGCCGATTCTGGCAGCCATACGCCTCACCTCAAGATTTAGACTGCCTGAAGCAGTAAGCACGACTGAAGTATCACCGGCCATGACAAGCCTGCCAGGCCCATTATCCGCAAGGTCAGAGACCAGCTGCGGCAACTCCCTTTCGTAGCCCACCGAATTCTGCTGTCCCGCATTCACAAAAGCAGCTATGCGTTTCTCACCGGCAGTACATGTGAGCGACATGGTATTTCCATTGCCATGCTTGTATGTCTCAAGCATACCTTTGGAATTGAACACAAGAACCTGCAAATCCTTTATGGCATCCTCAGAGGAAGGGACACCCGAAACCTTTGTCGCCGTACAAGGCACGCTGAGGGTCAACTCAACATTCCCGTCAGCCAAAACAGGCGAATCCGAATTTTTCTCACTGCAACCGGAAAGCGCGGCAGCCGCTACGGCCGCAATCACAAAACGAAATTTCATATTATTCTATTTTATTATTTGTTTGTCTTTTTTTAACAAGAATATACATTTCAGGGTCAAGATTGGCCCTGTGCTCCATATGAGCATCATAGGCTATGCTCAACTCAAGATATTTCATCGCCTCATCTTCCTGTCCGAGCCGTGACAACACCAAAGCCTTGAGATAGCACACCTTCGGCTCTGAATCCCCGAGACGTCCAAGCACATCAAGCGCAGAATGGTTGTAATCTGCAGACACAAAAGCAAGGGCGGCATTGTAGTCATCGTATGGACGCAATATCCCTACGGCAGTCTTATAATCCAAATCGCGTAACGCCTGTACCCCTCTCAAATAAAGAGTGTCCAGTTCCGCAGTATGTACGGTATCCTTTGCCATTCCTGTCCTGTGCAAATAGAAATCAAAACGCACACTCCTCAGCTTTGGATACAATCTTTCCCGAAGATACCTGTACTCATGCATCCGGGACACCTTCAGCTCAGCAGCATCCGGGTCACGCAAGTCAGCCCCAAGCTCCAATATACGTTTCCTTGAATCCGAAGCAATCACCGTATCATTCTCCACAAGCCGCATCAGCTGTTCCCAATTCTCAGGAAGTCCTGACGAGCGCAAAATACTCTTCCATTCATCCGGGACAAAGGCTGACACATGTTTCAGCACAGCCTCCGCCCTGTCTTCCGACAATTTACGGTTCGACACATAACTGCCCTCCGGAGAACACGAGGCCACAATCACTATAGAATCCGCAACCAGCCCATCCATTGAAGCGACATCATCAAAACAGCGCCTTATCCTCCGCAATTCTGAGGCATTGTCTCCGAGACAAGTATCAATGACGGCACTCCCCTGGCTGAAATCTATAAGAGCCCTCGTATTGTCATGCACGACACGCTCCTTGACAATCATCCTGTACTTAGGCCGATTGTCAGCCAGCGATGACAATGAACTTATGTAGAAAGTCAGGTCCTGCGGAAAAGGAAGGCACATGATGCACTCTCCCATTTCATACAGGCTTCCCTCCAACGACACACGTACCTTTTTCAAGGCAGGGCGGCTCCTGAAAGTCTGGCTGTAACGGTATATGAAATCCCCGTCAATACCGGCAATTACAGTATCCAGCCTGATTCCGTCCGTTACAATGGGATCCTTCACATACTTTGCAAACATTTTCCCCTCACGCCCCTTGCGCCGCTCGTTATGCCTCAACATGAGTTTTCTCGTGTAATGCAGCAATGCGTCCGTTTGCGTGACACCGAACAGATTGCCCGCAAGAGGCTCCGGTATGATGGACGAATCATTCTTCATCCGGTAAGTATCCGGAAAATGCCTTTCGATAAAAATCTCAAGCTGGCCCATCCTGATGAAATCCGTCGTATCCCTTATTATGGAGGACAGAAAATTCCTATACCGCTGATATCCCCTCAACTGGGCCGCACGGTAATCAGAGCCAGTTATATATATCGGCTCCAAGCCGGTGACCTCATCCATAATCTCCAGAAAAGGCCTTATCTTAAGCTGCCACCGTGAATCCGCCAGGCCGGCAGGAACAGTAATGTCAAAACTGACTGTCACAAGGCCGGCCCTCTCCGCCACATTCCTGAAGCGGGCCGTGACCTTGGATGCGCTTATGACATCCGTCGCAACCATGTCCCCGGTCTCCGTATCCCGTATTGCGTTCATTATGACAGGCCCCTCAGACAGCGAACCTTTTATAAGGCTGATTTCCTCCTCATCAGGCTTAGCGTCATCCTCACATGGCTTTTCATCGGATACGGCAAGTTCAACCCCGACCTCTCCTGAACGTATCTTCTGCATTTTCCGGTACGGAGTACATGAGACAGCCAATGCTATCAGGACAACAATCCAGAATCTATAATCAGAACACATAAACTATTGAAATTTTCACGTCATCAGGAAGAGCGAAGAAGCGGGAACCGGAAGCCTCGGTAAGTCCGCACGTCTGGCAGGAATACTTCCTATAGAGTTCATATCCAGTCCATAGCCCAGCCCCGAATTCTATATTGAAATGCCTTGAGAGCATGTGCGTATAACCCGCATACAGCCCGGCTCCGAACCTGTCACCCTCTTTCGTGCTGCGGGAAATGATACCCCCTACATTGAACTCCTGATAGCGCAATTTCCCTGCGAACCACCATCCGGACAATGTATGCCACGGCCACATGCGGGCACCGAGCGAATATGACTGCTGCCTGTATTGAAACTGGCGGTCCGGATTGCCCTTGCGGAATGTGAACGGATTATACCTCGCCCCCGCTGTAACACTCCAGTACCTCGAGACGGAATAAGACACCTCCGCATTAAATGTTCCCAGGCAGGCATAGCCCAGCAAATCCGTAGAAACACTGAACTTTTGGGCACATGCCCTCTCAATACCGAATACCGCCAGAACAGCCGTCACTATTATGATTTTCCTCATGATTTCAGTATCTGCTGAAAACCTGCTCAATCGAAGTTCTTCTGGCAGGATATGCCGACAGCAATGCTGACTTCAGCGCGTCCCTCGACAGGACGGAAGGTCCGAGCACATTGAATATGTCAGAGCACGAAATTCCCCTGTCATCCAAAAACCTGAAAATCTGAGGATAGAACCAGAACGATGTCCCGAAGGAAGGGAATGAGCCGCCATAGCGTTCCTTATACATCTTGCTTTCAAGATAATACGCCCACATCTCCCCTATCTCGCAGTAACCCGAGCCGCTTGCGCTCCCGTCACCATATGTCATCCCTCCTGTCGTCAGGTAAGACTCCACGATATAGAAGATATAATTATTCCAATATGATTTGCCGACCTTGGAGAAATGGCTTGCATGGGCCAGCTCATGACATGTGGAAGAATAAATTTCACTGTAGCTGTCTATTCCTTTCGTACCTATCGTTATGTCAGGCATGAAAACTTTGAGCAAAGAAGCGAATTTCCCGAGAAACGAGCCGAGCTTATCTGAAGACAACAGAGTGCCGTGGTGAAGCATCACCGCACTGCTGGCATCCATTCCGTTCAATATCCATATCCTGAGGTCTGACGGAGGGACATCTATCCCCATGTCTGCGGAAGAGCACCGGCTTATATAGTCATATGCCGCATTATTCACGACGCACCTTCGGAACAGTTTCCCTTCAGAGTCCTTTGTCACGGTCATATTCACGCCCTCAGGCCCGGATTTTCCCAATGTTGACACAGAGGCAGGAAGGAGCACGAGATTGAAGCCTATGGAAAAATTCTTCTCGTTCTTGAAGACAAGCCTGTAGCGCAGTTTTGAAGTAAAGCTCTTCTTCATCGTATAATATCCGTCACGGTCAGTGTATGCCTTGTCAAATTTCACAAAAGAATTGCACGACACACAAACTCCTGCGACTCCGAAAGGCTTTCCACCGGACGCGTTTTCATCAACAATTGTTATGCGTCCGGAAGGCTGGACTTTTGAAGGCCCTTTTGTATCCGGCTGCTCCAATCTGTCCCCGTTGCCAGTCAGCATATACGCCCGGCGCTCAACTTCTTCCCAGTCAATTCCGTCAGCTGCACGCGTCCCTTTATCATTCTCCGCGATGTAGCACTCGTCAATAACCTCATACCTGACGGAAGGAAAACTAAAATCAGGAGCAACCACAGCATATTGCCACGTCATATTGCCTTCCGGAACAGAAGGGTCATGATACCAGTCACCCTCAACAAGCACATCATAGTCAAGAGGATGATCGACCAGCTCAATACCCATTGCCGCTAGCATATCATACTCATGCTCATCCGCCGGAAGAAACCTGACGTAGATATTGGTCGGCTTGACATCCACACGGTCAGCTTTCGTAGGATAAAGGCTCTTGAGAGCCTTCTCAATGTTCTCTGTCTTGTAAGGATTCTCCAGACGGTCCCCCAAGACAATCATTTCATGCGACAGCTTCCTGCCGTATGAATAATCAATGCCGCTCTCCTGGAAAAGAGCATTCTTGCTGCACGACATCATGACCAATGCCATGAGCATAATTGTAATTCTACCTCTCATAATTCTTGCATTTATTACGGAGGCAAAATTATCCTCAAATAGCCGCGTAACGAAAAAGTACACGGCTAATTAACAAAAAGTGCCTTGCAAGCATCTGCAAAGCACTTTTCAGTTGTATTTTTTGTTTGATTTTTATAAAAAATGAAACAAAATCCATCAAAAGAAAGCCACGGTCTTCTGCTCAACTGCAGAAAGGATGCTGTTGGCCACACGGCTCACACCGAACCTGAACAATTTCTTGTCAAGCCATTCCTTTCCGAGAAGTGACGACACAATCGAATAGTAGCACACCGCATCAGCTGCGGAAGAAATTCCTCCAGCCGGCTTGAAACCAACTTTCTTGCCGGTGGCAGCATAATATTTGGCGATACATTCGCACATCACATATGCGGCAGAAGGAGTCGCATTCACGTCAACCTTTCCCGTAGAAGTCTTTATGAAATCAGCTCCCGCCTCCATCGCAAGGAATGACGCATTTGCGATAGCCTCGGAAGTCCGGAGCAGCCCTGTCTCAAGAATAACCTTAAGGTGTACAGCCCTGCCCTGTCTTGCAGCCACCTTGTCAATACATAAACGCACCTGACGTATCTCCTCAGAAGCAGCCTCATAGTCCCCCGCAAGGAAAGCATTGAGCGCAAGAACGATATCAACCTCGTCCGCCCCCTGCTCGACAGCCATTTCGCACTCCTTGAGCTTAACCTCAAGAAAACTCTGCGAAGACGGGAAGCAGGCAGCCACTACAGTAATGTTGAAATCACATTTCCTGGCATTCTTGACTGTGGCAGCAAAATTAGGATACACGCACACAGAAGCCGGAAGAGGCCAGTCTGGGTACATGCCGCTGAAAGAATTGACCTTTTCCACAAGCCTTTCCACAGAAGCCGGCGTATCGTCGGTCTTGAGCGTGGTAAGATCCATCATGGAGAAACAGTCTTTGTAAACCTGAGCAGAAGCCGCGTTCTCAAGATTTGCGGCAATAAGTTCCAGGGCTCTTCCCATGGACTCCTGATCAGGAGAATAATTGTATTTTTTCAAAAAATCCATATATGAACAATTTAGAATTTCAATTTGGAATCAACTATTATGGTTACAGGTCCGTCATTAACAAGTGACACCTTCATGTCCGCACCGAATATCCCGCATGCCACCTTCTTTCCCAAATGAGAAGAGACAAGATCAAGAAACCTCTCATATAAAGGCACGGAAATCTCCGGAGGTGCGGCTTTCATATAAGACGGCCTGTTCCCCTTTGCTGTGGAAGCATACAGAGTGAACTGGCTCACAACAAGTATTTCTCCGCCGGCATCCTTTACAGACAGGTTCATGACGCCATTTTCATCATCAAAGATTCTCATGGCGACCAGTTTCCTGGCAGTCCATTCAAGGTCTTCTTCTGAATCACCTGCCTCAAAAGCCGCAAGGACGAGCAAACCATGACCGATTCCCGCTTCATACCCCTCATCCGGAACAGCTACCGAAGCACTGCCGACTCTCTGTATAACAACCCTCATATTCCTATCCGCTTATCTGAACATCAAATCCTTCTTCCACAAGAGGCTTTACATAAGCCTCCATTTCGCATGCCGTACACTTGGACAGAGACTTGTCAGGAGTTTCCCTGTCAATCGTATAGACCATAACTTTACGTGGCTTCAGTTCCCTGACAATATCACGCCACCTTTCCAGCACCTCAGGAGCGGCCTGGTCAAAATCAGGAGACTTGAGGAACATGGTCTGAAGCACGAAATTGCCTCCGAACCTTTTCATGCCTTCCATAACTTCATCCGTGCCATATCTTCCTGCAGGACTGTTAATCTTCTTCACAAGCCAATCATCCGAAGCATCAAGTTTCAATATCGGATTATCCACCCTAATAAGCGCCTGAAGCACATCCTCTTTCCACAACATGGAAGCATTGGAAAGCACTGAAACCTGAGCCTCCGGAAAATATTTGTCCCTCAGTTCCAGGGTAACGTCAACAATCCGTGCAAATTCCGGATTCAGAGTAGGCTCCCCGTTGCCGGAAAATGTTATTGAATCTATGGCGATACCGTCCGACGCCGCTTTGGAAAGCTTGGCCTCCAGGGCCTGCCTGACATCCTCCCCTCCAGGGAAATGTCCTCCGGAGCGCCAGTCCCGGTTCCAGCCGCATTCACAATATATGCAGTCAAAATTGCACACCTTTCCTTCACGAGGCAAGATATTCACCCCAAGCGAAGAGCCAAGGCGCCTGCTGTAAATAGGCCCGAAAGCTATTTCATCGAAATGCAGCATCACACAATACGTTCTGAACGGCTCTTGCTTGTGACAAATCCGTTTTCATCAATAGAATGCACGAACACAATTCCAGGTCTCTTGCCGACGGAAAGGCTTCCGAGCTCAGCATCCTTTGCAAGGAAACGTGCTCCGTTAAGGCAAGCCCATGTCAGCAGCTCCTGCATAGGCACTTCCGGAAAATTCTCATGCAGGCAATAAAGTTCCTTTACCATATCCAGGTCATCATTGCTGGACAGGGAATCTGTCCCCACAGTAATGTCAAGGCCATTGCGCCTCATAAGCGGCACAGGAGGCAAGGCATTATGTATGAAGATATTGGACAAAGGGCACAAAGCCCAGTAAACATTTTTCATCACCTTCTTTGCGGCATCAATATCCTCCTGCGAGAGACATACGTCATGAACAAGAAGAACATGTGCATCATAAGGCGCCGGACGCGCACACGCAAGCCTGTCAATAAAATACCCGAGAGAAGACCCGCCGGTCACAGGAGGAGTGCTCATCCCGCTCCTCTTGCGGTTCTCATACATGGCTCCGGAACCATACCTGACCAGTTCCTCCTCCTCCATGCTCTCCTGGGAATGATATGAAAGATAACCGGCATCAAGTGCAGCCGCAGAAGAGGCGGAGAGAAGTTCCGGACTCATGGTATAGCAAGAATGCGGCGTCGGTGCGGCATCAATTCCGGCCATGTCAGCCTGACGCTTCAGTTCCGCAACATCAGCCATAACTCCCTCGCACATATGAGGTTCCGAACCGAACACTTCCAGAAAAGTCCTGGTATACATCATATGCGACTTCTTCACCTCAAAAGACGAATCATCATTGCTGATGTCCGCCATGGCAGAAACACCGTCAGCCCACATCTTGTCCATCCATTTGCGCACAAGCGAAGCCTTTACATCCCGTCCTGCCCAGTCACGCAACGCATTTATCTGGTCAATGAAACCGGCCATTCCGGTCCCCTTGCGGAATTTCCCATGCAGATGCGACAGCTCGACATGGCAATGGGCATTGACAAAACCGGGAACAAGTGCGCCTTCGGAGACATGCTCCGCGCCATCACACTCCCCGACCCGTACAATCCTGCCGTCACAATCATCATATTCAACGAACCCGTTCCTTATAGGTGCGGATTCCAAGGTATATACAAAAGATGCCGTTACCCTTTTTATCGCCATATCCCTTAAAGTTTTTTCATGACTTCATCAACATTCATACGCCTGGAAAGAGCAGCATCCTGCTCCTGAGGCAAAGCCAGCGGCTCCGCAGGAACATCCAGAAGTTCTTTTGCAGGTTCATTTCCGGCAACATCGACAGAAGACACAACAGCAGTATCAGCAGCCGCAACACTGTCACAGACGGCGATGCTGTCAACGCGCACGATAATCTCCGGTCCCTTATATGCAGTATCCCCACGCTCCACATATCGCGGTACATAGTACAGATACACAGTATCAAGCTCAAAGGCAAGACTGTCCGGTGTGTATTTAAGAGGTATCCTTCCGATGTCCGGAACAAGCCGTCCTGCATCTATGCCAAAATCATATTTTCTGGCCTGGGCCTCCTCCTTCGTCTTCTGAAGCGCCTTGAGCTCCTGCAGACGCCCGTCAAGAATCTCCGATGCGGAACGGAATATCTTGGAAAAACGCTCCGGATCATCGAGATAATGCTCCACACTCCTGCGGTAGTCCTCCGAGTCATACCCGTACTTCTCAAGTATCGGCTCATATACCAAAGACGTGTCTGCAATCCGCATCATCGAAGGAGCAGAGGAAATCCACTGGTCAGTCATGAGCATCTCCGCATATATCTTTGCCATCTTTGAGCGCGGAATCACCCTTGCCTCCTTTTTTCCGCATGAAAAAAAGAGACACATGGCAACCGCACAAAAAAGCAGGATATGTATCGGGACACGCTTCATCGCAAACTTATCTCAATGAAGCGCCGAACTCATTCTGGAAAGTAGAGAGGAACTTATTCATCATCTTCTCCACATCATTGTCAGTCAAAGTCTTGTCAAGATCCTGAAGAACAAATCCCAAGGCATACTGTTTCTTGCCCTCTCCAATCTTGTCCCCACGATATACGTCGAACAATGTAACCTGTCTCAGAAGTTTCTTTCCGACACGGAAAGCGCTCTTGCGCAAATCCGCGAAAGTGACGGACTCGTCAATCAGAATGGCAAGGTCACGCCTTACCTCCGGATATTTCGGAAGTTCCTTATAACGTATCTTGTTCCTCTTCACAAGCTCAAACAATGCTGGCCAGCTGATTTCCGCTGCGAATACAGGCTGCTTTATGCCGAACTGGCGGAGCCTTGCAGGAGAAACGGTACCCATGACCAAAAGCTGCTGATGAGTACCCGGAAGTCTGTAAAGCAGTCCCTCGGAGAAAAGGTCTGAAGGTGCAGCCTCAGTCTCAAGAGAATAGATGTCCGTTCCCAATTTCTTGAGCAGCAGCTCCACATACCCCTTCAGCTGGAAATAGTTGCCTTTTCCTGCTTCTGCACGCCATGACTTCTCTGACTTGCCGCTCATAAAGAAAGCCAGGCACGGATGCTCTTCATAAGAATCAAGTGTTTTTCCGTCTTTCTGAGGATCGAAGGCATATACGCTTCCGTACTCAAATATCCTGAGGTCCGAAATCTGACGGTTGATATTATAGGCTATCACTTCAAGCCCGTTAAGAAGCAGGGTCTGCCTCATCACATTCAGGTCGGAACTGAGAGGATTGAGTATCCTCACACATTTGTCCTCCGGGAATGTTGTCAGCTTCGAGTAGTATTCTGATTTAGTGAGTGAATTGTTCATGGTCTCCACAAAGCCGTTCGCGGCAAGGAAATCCGATACAGCCTTGCGCACATGCTCCGGCTCTGGCTTCTGTGACGGATTTACAGAAACCCTCATGGCTTTCGGAAGCTCTATATTGTTATATCCATAGATACGCAATATCTCTTCCACTACGTCACATTCACGATAAACGTCTATCATATATGAAGGTACGGCAACTGTTGCCCCACCCTGCCTTTTTCCGACAAACTCATATGCCAGGCCTTCAAGTATGCCCTCAATGACATCATGGCCTATCTTCTTGCCGATGAAAGACTCAATCCTGTCATAATCAAGCTCAACCGTCTTCTTCTGGATTCTTTCCGGACAGAACTCCTGGACTTTTCCGGCAACATGACCACCGGCAAGCTCAAGTATAAGAAGCGCAGCCCTTCTGGCAGCATATTCAACCATAAGCGGGTCCGCTCCCCTTTCATACCTGAAAGAAGCGTCAGTCTTGAGCCCATGTCTCTTGGAGCTCTTCCTTACGGTTACAGGGTTGAAATATGCGCTTTCCAGGAAAATGTCCGCAGTCACTCCCGTCACTCCGGAGTCCTCTCCGCCGAACACACCTGCAAGGCACATCGGCTTTTCATTGTCAGCTATCATCAGGTCAGCTGCGGACAATGTCCTCTCCACTCCGTCAAGAGTAACGAATTTCTCGCCTTCAGCAGCCCTGCGCACAATGACTTTTCCGCCGTTTATCTTTGACACGTCAAAAGCATGCAGAGGCTGTCCAGTCTCCATCAGGACAAAATTTGTTATGTCCACGATATTATTTATAGGACGCAGTCCAACTGAAAGAAGCTTTTTCTGAAGCCAATCCGGAGAAGCGGCAACCTTGACACCCCTTATTGTCGTACCGGTATAGCATGGCGCCCCGTCTGCAGCAATGACTTCGACAGGAAGCGCCTCACCTTCACCTCCATCCCTGAATGCAGAAACATCCGGAAGATTCAGACGGCACGGCACGCCATTATGCTTGAGATATGCATAAAGGTCACGCGCAACTCCAATATGCGAAGCTGCATCAACACGGTTTGCAGTAAGGCCGATTTCGATAAGTGCATCAGTAGCAAGGCCCAGATATTCCTTTGCAGGAGTACCAGGAACAGCCTCCGGATTAAGAACCATTATGCCTTCATGCGACTCACCTATGCCAAGCTCATCCTCTGCGCATATCATTCCGAATGACTCGACTCCCCTTATCTTTGATTTCTTGATTTTGAAATCCTCACCGAGCACGGTTCCAACAGTGGCAAGAAGCACTTTCTGGCCAGCAGCCACATTAGGCGCTCCGCAGACTACCTGAAGCAGTTCTCCGGTACCGGTATTTAGACGGGTGATATGCAAATGGTCAGAATCAGGATGCTCAGAGCATTCTACGACCTCCGCTACGATTACTCCGGCAAGCCCGCCAGGAATCTCTTCTATCTGTTCCAGAGAATCCACCTCCAGTCCGATGGAAGTCAATGCCTCTGCAACGGCCTCCGGTGTAAGGTCACACTCAATATAATCCTTGAGCCAATTATACGAAATCTTCATAATATGTTATTTTTCCAAATCTTCCTTAGAAAACAATGAACCGACAAATTCCTTCTTGTCAAAAACCTTCAGGTCATCCACACCCTCTCCGATTCCGACAAACTTTATAGGAATCCTGAACTGGTCAACAATACCGACAACAACTCCTCCCTTGGCAGTGCCGTCAAGCTTGGCAACAGCCAGGGCGGTTATGTCTGTAGCCCTGGAAAATTCCCTGGCCTGCTGGAACGCATTCTGACCAGTTGAACCGTCAAGCACAAGAAGCACCTCATGCGGAGCATCAGGAATAACCTTCTTCATGACATTCCGGATTTTCGTAAGCTCATTCATGAGGTCTATCCTGTTATGCAGACGCCCTGCAGTATCAATAAGCACGACATCGGCATCCTTTGCAACAGCAGAACGGACCGTATCAAAGGCCACGGAAGCCGGATCTGAGCCCATCTCCTGCTTCACAATATCAACCCCGGCACGCTCAGACCAAATCGTAAGCTGGTCAACGGCAGCTGCCCTGAAAGTGTCCGCAGCACCAAGCATAACCTTTTTGCCCTGTGCCCGAAGACTGCTTGCAAGCTTGCCGATAGTGGTAGTCTTGCCGACACCATTGACACCGACAACCATTATGACATAAGGCTTTTTGCTGAAATCAAACGGCCCGGCGGACACGCTTTTCTCTTCCGTGTCAAGATCCAGAAGCGATGCAATTTCCTCACGGAGCATGTCCACAAGTTCATCAAGAGAGACATATTTGTCACGCCTGACCCTCTCCTCAAGAGAATCTATGATTTTCAATGTAGTGTCAACGCCCATGTCAGTTGCCACGAGCGCCTCCTCTATAGCATCCAGAAGTTCATCATCCACTTCAGTCTTGCCGGCAATCGCCCTTGAAAGCCTGTCGAAAAAACTCCTGTTTGTCTTCTTGACTCCTTTATCAAAAATACCCATATATCCGTGCTTTAACTTACAAAGATAAACCTTTTTGCCATAATAAAAAAGTGGCATGACCCTAAAATGTCATGCCACTCTCATATCCCAGCAGGAAGAATTATTTCTTTGCGAAGAATTCTTTAGCCATTGACTCTTCAACGAGCTGCTCAGTGAAGACATAAGCTCCGGTCTTCGGAGACTTGTCCATACGGATACACTTAACCATTTTCTTCTGTGTACCTGCCTTGAAGGTTGCGACTGCTTTCTTTGCCATGTTCTGTTCCTCCTAAATTATTTGATCTCACGATGAAGGGTAACCTTCTTCAGGAACGGATTGTATTTCATACGCTCCAGACGCTGAGTCGTGTTTTTCTTGTTCTTCGTTGTAATGTATCTTGAGATACCCAGTACACCGCTCTCCCTCTGCTCAGTGCACTCAAGGATGACCTGCACCCTGTTACCTTTTGCTTTCTTTGCCATAATACGAAAAATTAAACAAGGTTAATAAATCCTTTGTTCTGAGCGTCTTTGATAGTTGCGTCGAGACCGTTCTTCTCGATTATTCTCATACCCTTGCAAGACACCTTAAGTGTAACGAACCTCTGCTCCTCCTCAGACCAGAACTTCTTGGTCTTGAGATTCAGGGCGAAAATGCGCTTGGTACGCCTCTTGGAATGCGAAACATTGTTTCCGACCATTCTCTTTCTGCCTGTAACTTGACAAACCTTTGCCATTGTATATAACTTTTTTAATTAATTCATAATTAGCGGGCTGCAAATATCGCATAAAAAAATTGCAATTGCAAAATTTCTATACAAATTTGAAGAAACGCCGCCACCTTACGTTCTTCGGGAAACTCTTGTTCCCGTCAATTGAGAGCCACACCAACGCCGGCTTTCCGACGATATGGTCTTCAGGTACGAATCCCCAATATCTTGAGTCAAGGGAATTGTGCCTGTTGTCTCCCATCATAAAGTAATAATCCTGCTTGAATGTATAGCTGTGAGCCTCTTCACCATTTATGAATATCTTGCCGTCCTCAATTGAAAGCTCATTTCCTTCATAGGAAGTGATTATTCGTCTGTACAGAGGCAGATTATCCATCGTAAGCTCCACCTGAGCATCTTTTGCCGGAATCCAAAGCGGTCCGTAATTGTCCCGTGTCCACTTGAAATCACTTGAGAAAGGGAAAATGGTAAGCTCCGAATCCGGAAAATCCGGAGGATATGAATCCACATTCCTTGTAACTGAAACCACATTCGGAAATTTGCCTATGGCTTCAACCATTTTTTCCGTCAAAGGCAACTGAGGATATCCAGGCATTGACGGGAGGAATCCCGCTTCAGCAACATTGAGTCCAAGTTCATCAAGATGAACAGGATTTATCCTCTGACCTGTGGTAACGACCCTGTAAGTATTCTGCACACCCGGCCATACGGTCTGGGCCTCAGAATTGACATATACAAGTCCGTCACGGATTTCAAGCGTATCACCGGCGACAGCGACGCACCTCTTGACATAATGGTCCTTCTTGTCTGAAGGCCTCACTATCACTGGTCCGTACTCACGTATTATCCTTTCGCGTCCCGCTGCCCTGACTGCCATATAGTAGTCATCGGCAGGAGCCTTTGTCAGCACAGTATCCCCATGAGGGAAACCGAAAACGACATAATCACCAGTCTCCACACAACCGAAGCCCTTGAGCCTGCGGTAATCGTTCTGTATGAGCGTAGAGTAAGATTCTCCGCGTCCTATCACGTTGTGGGTAAAAGGTATCGTCAGCGGTGTCTGCGGCATCCTCGGGCCATACGCGAGCTTGCTCACGAAAAGATGGTCTCCGGTGTAGAGAGAACTCTCCATGGATGAGGAAGGAATCTTGAAAGCCTGGAAAAAGAACGTATTGATGAAAGTGACTACAACAACCGCAAAGATTATGGCATCAAGCCAGTCAAGCAGCACATTGTGTTTTTCACCCTCCTTATATTCCTTCTTCCAGAACAGCCACTTCACTTTTCTTGTGATATGGTGATCGAAAATAGGAACAAGGCCGAAAAGCCACCAATAGTTCCCGAGCCATATTACCCACAGCACATAGAGCACGGCCCAGAAACCGAACCTCGCCCATTTGTTGCGGTATAATTCCTTCAGACTCATCCGGCTATACTATTTTACAGAATTGATGATAGCCTCAAAAGCCTGAGGATTGTTCATGGCAAGGTCTGCAAGAACCTTACGGTTAAGGCCGATGTTCTGCTTTGCAATACGGCCCATGAACTGTGAATAAGTCATACCGTACTGGCGTGCGGCTGCATTGATCCTCTGAATCCAAAGGGCGCGGAAAGAGCGCTTCTTGTTCTTACGGTCACGGTAAGCATAGGTAAGACCCTTCTCATAGGTGTTCTTTGCTACCGTCCAAACATTCTTTCTTGAAAGAAAATTACCGCGGGTTCTCTTAAGAATTTTCTTGCGGCGTGCCCTTGAGGCAACTGAATTTACCGATCTTGGCATAAATTTAACTGTTTTATGGAGGCAGTGTCCTTGTCAGGAGCTTTTCAACTGCGTTCCAAGTTAGACTTTAAACTGTTTGTAAAAAACTGGTTAGATACCCAACAAAGCTTTGACCCTCTTTGTGTCAACACTTGATACAAGTCCGACATGAGTCAAATTTCTCTTCTGCTTTTTGGTCTTCTTGGTGAGAATGTGGCTCTTGTAAGCATGTTTTCTCTTGATTTTTCCCGTTCCGGTAAGCGTAAAACGCTTTTTTGAACCGGAGTTGGTCTTCATCTTTGGCATAGTTAAATTTTTTGACTGTTAGTTAATAATTATAGTTTTCCAATCACTTGGATCACTTCTTCTTAATTGGGGCGATCATCATGATCATCCTCTTTCCTTCAAGCTTAGGCATCTGCTCAGCCCTGCCGTACTCCTCAAGTTCCACCGCGAAACGGAGCAGAAGCTTTTCTCCCTGGTCCGCATATATGATGGAGCGTCCTTTGAAAAACACGGAAGCCTTTACTTTTGAACCTTCCTGCAGGAACTCCTGCGCATGCTTTAGCTTGAACTGGAAATCATGCTCATCAGTGTTCGGTCCGAACCTGATTTCCTTTATGACTATCTTGGCCGCATTGGCCTTCATCTCCTTGGCCTTTTTCTTCTGCTGGTAAAGGAACTTCTGATAGTCAATGATCTTGCATACCGGAGGATCGGCTTTCGCACTTATCTCCACCAGATCAAGTCCCTGTGCATCAGCCATCTTCAAAGCCGCTGACAACGAGTAAACACCAGGTTCCGTGATGTTCTCCCCGACAAGCCGTACATTTGAAGCTGTGATCTCTTCATTGATTCTCAATCCGTCATCGTCCCTTTTAGCTGCAGGCCTCTGGCCCGGACGACCTGATCCGCTTCCGCCAGGCCTTGGGCCAAAGAAGCGAGGACCGGATGGTTTAAATGGTGCTGCGATAAATAAATCCTCCTAAAGTTAAGTTAATTAATAATATAAAGAGCTATGACAACTGGTCTTTTATCTCCTTGCTGACCAAAGTGACAAAATCCTCAGCCGACATAGAACCTACGTCAATTCCTCCCTGTCTTCTGACTGAAACCGTGCCCTCATTCATCTCCTTTTCACCTACAATCGCAAGGAAAGGTATCCTCTTGAGCTCACTCTCGCGGATTCTTTTGCCGAGGGTTTCATTCCTGTCATCAACAGAAGCGCGAATATCGGAATTATTCAGCAAATCACAAACTTTTTTTGCATATTCCTCATATTTTTCGCTGACTGGCACTATGTTAACCTGATCCGGAGTAAGCCAGAGAGGAAGTTTTCCGCCGGTATGCTCAAGCAATACGGCCACAAATCTCTCAAGCGAGCCGAACGGCGCACGGTGAATCATTACCGGACGATGCTTCTGGTTGTCGCTTCCGACATACTCGAGATCGAAACGCTCAGGAAGATTGTAGTCAACCTGGATTGTTCCGAGCTGCCACTTCCTGCCGATTGCATCCTTCACCATGAAATCCAACTTAGGGCCATAGAAAGCAGCCTCACCATACTCTACAATGGTATTAAGGCCTTTCTCCTGTGCAGCCTCGACAATTGCAGCCTCAGCCTTCTCCCAGTTCTCATCCGTTCCTATGTATTTTGTCTTGTTGTTCGGGTCACGCAGGGACACCTGTGCAATATACTCGCTGAAATCAAGGGTCTTGAAAACATAGAGAATAATGTCAATCACTTTGCAGAATTCCTCTTTCAACTGGTCAGGACGGCAGAAAAGATGAGCGTCATCCTGTGTAAAGCTGCGCACGCGTGTAAGTCCGTGAAGCTCACCGCTCTGTTCATAGCGGTAAACGGTTCCGAACTCTGCAAGCCTGAGAGGCAAGTCCTTATATGAACGCGGCTTAGAACGGTAAATCTCGCAGTGGTGAGGACAGTTCATCGGCTTGAGCAGATACTCCTCGCCCTCCTGAGGCGTATGAATCGGCTGGAATGAGTCCTTGCCATATTTGGCATAATGGCCTGAAGTGACATAGAGGTCCTTGTTTCCGATATGCGGAGTTATGACAGGCAGGTAGCCATATGACTTCTGGACCTTCTTGAGGAAATTCTCAAGACGCTCACGCAAAGCAGCTCCCTTAGGAAGCCAGAGAGGAAGTCCCTGTCCGACCCTCTGTGAGAAAGTGAACAACTCCATCTCCTTGCCGATTTTCCTGTGGTCACGTTTCTTGGCCTCCTCCATCATTGCCACATACTCGTCAAGGAGCGACTTCTTAGGAAACGATATGCCATAGATGCGGGTAAGCATCCTGCGGGTCTCATCTCCTCTCCAATATGCTCCTGCAATGGATGTAAGCTTCACCGCCTTGATTACTGACGTATCACGCAAATGCGGACCGCGGCAAAGGTCTGTGAAACCTCCGTTGGTATAGAAAGTTATTGTGCCGTCCTCAAGTTCACCGATGAGCTCGCATTTGTACTCATCACCCTTTTCGGTGAAAGTCTTAAGAGCATCCGCCTTTGAAACCTCCACCCTTGTGAAAGGCTCCTTCTTACGGGCAAGTTCCATCATCTTGTCTTCAACGGCCTTCAGGTCAGCATCAGTAATCTGCCTATCACCGAAATCGACATCATAATAAAACCCATTCTCGATTGCAGGTCCTATACCGAATTTGACTCCAGGGTATAAAGTCTCCAGAGCCTCGGCAAGCAGGTGAGAAGAAGAATGCCAGAATACATGCTTAGCCTCAGCATCCTCCCATTTGTAAAGCCTGACTGCCGCGTCACAGCATACCGGGCGGTCGAGATCATATACAGTGCCTTTTCCCGTCGCGTCATCTTTAGTGACAACAGTGGCAGCAAGTACTTCTGCTGCAAGTTTAGGGCTGATGCCCTTTGCGATTTCATAGCAAGTCACACCGCTTTCAAAGGACTTGACGCTACCATCAGGAAATGTAATGTCTATCATAACTTGTCAATATTTTATTTTCTTCCGATTACTCGTAAACACAAGGTTGCAAAGTTATGATTTTTTTTTCTAATGAAGCATCTTTTCGCTATTTTTGCCGTATAAACCGGATTATTAATAAACATCCGGAACCTTTATAAAAACAATCTACACAGAATCTGATATGGAACAGAACAATTTGCGGAAGGAAATGTGGAACAGCGCCGGAAAGGCGGCAATAATTTTAGGCCTTGTCTCATCCGCCTACCTCTTCATGACACAGTATCTCGCACAGCTGCAAATGCCGGCAGTTGTGAACATGCTCATCAGCTTTGTGCTGTGGGCAGCAAAATTTGCCGGCTGCATATGGCTTATGCTATTCTTCATGCGCAAGTTCGTCAAGGAAAACCCTCAGTCAGACAACTCCTCCTCTTTCCGGTTCGGCATCATAACATCGCTGCTTTCAGCCCTGATATATTCGGCTGCATCGTTTGCAAACACCGCTTTCATAAACAAAGAGCTGTTTACTGAGCAAATGGACATGGTTATGCAGAATTATGCCAGGATAATGGATTCAAACACGATGAATGCCATGGAAAAGATGCTCGACATGATGCCGCAGATAACTTTCTTCAGCACTTTGGCATATTGCTTCCTGTTCGGTACAGTCCTGTCGGCAATCCTGTCACGCAACGTACCGTCAAGAGACCCTTTCGCAACATCCCAGTCAGAATAAGACAACATGGAAAACACCAAGGACATATCCATTGTAATTTCTCTCTTCAATGAAGAGGAATCATTGCCGGAGCTTGTCAGATGGATCGGTCAGGTCATGGACAGGGAAGGCTACACTTATGAAATAATAATGACGGATGACGGCAGCACCGACTCCTCATGGCAAATCATCAGGGAACTGTCAAGAAAGAACGCCAATATAAGAGGAATATCTTTCCGCCGGAATTATGGAAAATCCGCGGCCTTGTACTGCGGATTCAAAGCTGCAGAAGGACGTGTAGTGGTGACAATGGATGCGGATTTGCAGGACTCTCCGGAAGAAATCCCGCAAATGTACAAGATGATTGAGCAAGGAGGCTACGACATTGTATCAGGTTGGAAGAAGCAAAGGTTCGACAATAAGCTGACTAAGAACCTCCCTTCAAAACTGTACAACGCCACTGCAAGAAAAATCACAGGCATAAAGCTTCACGACATGAACTGCGGGCTCAAGGCATACCGCAATGAGGTCATAAAGAACATCGAAGTCTATGGCGAGATGCACAGATATATACCATATCTGGCGAAAAATGCAGGCTTCACAAGAATTACGGAGATACCAGTACATCACCAGAAACGCAAATACGGCAAGAGCAAATTCGGAATAGAAAGATTCGTAAACGGCTTCCTTGACCTGTTGTCATTATGGTTTCTCAGCACCTTCGGCAAAAAGCCTATGCACCTTTTCGGATTTACAGGCATCCTGATGTTCATAATCGGGGGAATAATTGCAATATGGATAATCGCGAGCAAGCTGATTGAACAGTCGCATGGACTTCCTTTCAGGCCTGTCACAGAACAGCCGGTGTTCTATCTGGCCCTTGTGACAATAATCCTTGGCTTCCAGATGTTTCTGGCCGGATTTATCGGAGAACTTATATCAAGAAACAGCAGCGAGCGCAACCACTACAACATCAGGGAAGAATTCTGACAAGCTGCACAATAAAAAAAGAGACTGTACCGGATTTCAGTGACGGTACAGTCTCATTTTTATTCATTCTTGTCTGCCGTAAGCCAGTCCATGGAAAAATTCATGAACCACAGGGAACAATCCTCAGGCTCCGGATTCTCCTCGACATATATTCCCAAAGTTCCGTCATTCAAGACTGTCATAGAGGAATACACAGACTTCGTAGGGCAGATTGTCTTCGGCGAACACCACGTTTTTCCTTCATCATAGCTGCAGAATATGCTTACATTTCTGCGGTCCATAGAATTGGGGATGGAATGAAGAAGCATGTCGGTTCCCCCGTAAGCCGAGGCAGGATAGCGTATCATATCTCCATTGCAGGCATTGGTATTCATTTCCGGCCACAATCCCTGAGAATGCCATGTTACTCCGCCGTCATCGGACAGACTGTATCCCCTGTAACCTGTACGGCGTACACTCATAAGTATCCTTCCATCCGAGAGTTCAACCATCTTGGCTTCATCACCTCCTTCGAAAGCAAGGTCCGATACATTCCACGTGACCCCACCGTCATCAGAATAGACAGCATGATTATTCAGATGTTTGGCAGGTCCCATTGCGGCAGCAAAAAGCACACGGCCGGCATATTTGCCTTTCTTCAATGTCAAACCGTTTCCAGAACCGAAAAATGAATATGAATACTGACGGCACTGCGGATTTGCGGCATTGAGGCCCCACAGCACAGATGTTATGCTCTCAGGAGCAGACCAGGTAGCTCCACCATCAGAACTTCTCGAAACATAAGAACATTGCGGATCTTCAGGAGTGGAAGCCCACAGACCATTGCCTCCGACAAAGACACATATGACATCACCACCGGAAGTCAGCGCCAGGGCAGGATCACCGAATCCCTTCTTATATCCCTGACCTACGGCTATATTTACAGGCTCAGTCCAAGTGCGACCATTGTCTGTGCTTCTTCTTGCAACAATATCTATATCCTCAGGCAAATCAGTCTCAGTATATTTTCTTTTATCATTAACGGCAAGCAAAGAACCATCTGGCAATGACATCAAGGCAGGTATCCTCCAATTTCTTGAGCCATAGTCCCCTGGAGCATACAATCTCTTCCTGCACAAGAGAATCTCTCTCCTGCAACATCCTCCGTCACAAACAGGCAAAATCTTGCTCCCGGCAACATTAATGGCTGACAGCTGCACTGCCACCTTGTTTCCCTCGACGGCTGCATCTGAAATATCTGCCCTTACGCGCAGCAAAGTCT
>CAJUEK010000011.1 GCA_910585445.1 uncultured Bacteroidales bacterium
TTGATTGCATAAAAGTTTACGGTTTGTGGTAAACTTTTTTCAGGACGGGACACAACTCATGCAACTCAAGCAATTCATTATCAATTTATTTCAAAATAACCATTCCCCTGTTTTGGGGCATCGTATTTTAACAAAATCATGAAATTCAAGCAATTATGCTCCACAAAAGAATGGGAGGGCACTTTAAGATAGACCGGGATTTTGACCCGGGCCTGGTTCTATTCCAGGTCTCACCCATCTCAGTCCTCTTCCCGGATATGGCACAAATTGGCATGAAAGTCAATTTGCATTGAGCCAGTACCATTTTATACCTAACCTAACCTATCCATTTATCAGAAAACGGTTTAAGAAAGGCGCCAGATTTTTACCGAATGCTCCCCAAAAGAAAAACGGTAAAAAAATCGCACGATATTTTTACCGTTTTTCTCATTATAGCTTGCCATCCTTTGCATGAAACAATTTCACAAGACATCACGCACATAACGAGAGCAAGCGATTGACAATAAGCTCATTTCAGAAAAGCGATGCTCCTGAAACGGGGAATCGACATCTAATAAAACACTGGACATCATGACATTGTGCTCCACTGCCGACGGACGGTCCTGCAAACCTTGTGACTTACGGCCCTTTATGCTAACTTTGCGGCAATAACGAGCCGCAACATGAGAACAGAAATCATAACTTCAGCACAGAATCCCAAGATAAAGGAGCTTCTGACGCTTCAGGAAAAGTCAAGGGCACGCAGGGAAAAAGGCCTGTTTGCCGTAGAGGGAAGACGGGAGACAGTACATTGCATCAATGCCGGGTACAGGGTAAGCACATTGTTCGTATGCATGGACATCATCAGTCAGGACGATCTGAACGCCATACTGGATACAGTCATCTGGTCACAAAGCGGCAACGGACAAAGGAATCTAATCCAGCTTCCTGCGCACCTGTACGACAAGGTTGCATACCGTGGAGGCACGGAAGGCATAATCGCAGTGATGGAATGGAATTCCAGGACACTGGACTCGCTCCATCTGCATGAGGACCCTCTGATTGTCGTGCTGGAAAGCGTAGAAAAACCGGGCAACCTCGGAGCTGTGCTCAGAAGCGCAGATGCCTCAGGGGCCGATGCCGTCATAATATGCGAGCCGCTGACCGACCTGTACAATCCAAATCTCATACGTTCCAGCATAGGAGCTTCATTCACAGTGCCGACAGTAGCCGTAACATCTGAGGAGGCCATCGGATGGCTCAAGGACAAAGGCATAAAAATCTATACGGCACAGCTGCAGGACTCCAGATGGTACTACGACACGGACATGACAGGAGGCACTGCCATTGTCATGGGCACCGAATCAACGGGTCTGACTGACATATGGCGCAAAGCAGCCGACGCACACATCAAAATCCCCATGCTCGGCCGGCTCGACTCCCTTAACGTTTCCGTCTCTGCCGCGATTCTGCTTTTCGAAGCTGTCAGACAACGCAATGCCGGCAAATGACCTGTCTAAACCACACAATACGAAATCTCCACGTGAATAATAAATAAGCCGACAAAACCACCCACTACATCAATAGGCATCCATGAAAAAATTCGGACTCATAGGGCACCCTATCGCCCACTCGCAAAGCCCGGCCCTTTTCAAGGCAGGATATGGCGGAAAATACGCATACGATCTGATTGAGGGTGAAATCTTTGAAGCATCTTACCAAAATTTCCTGGACAGCTATGACGGCATCAATGTAACAGCACCGTTCAAAGAAAAAGCTTTTGCAAAAGCGGACATTCTTTCTGAAGAATGTAAACTTGCCGGTGCCGCCAACATACTGGTGAAAACTCCGGAGGGAAAAGTCAAGGCACACAACTCCGACTACCTCGGCATACGGAAATGGCTCGAAGACGAAGCCGTTCCCAGAGTACGCCAGACCGCATCAGAGCCGAAGGTGCTTATAGCAGGCTGCGGAGGAGCAGGAAAGGCGGCAGCATTTGCATCCGCATCACTGGGACTGAAGACCGTCCTCATGAACCGGGACATGGCAAAGGCGAGAATACTGGCAGAAAAATCACCGGAGCTGTTCACGGCAAGACCGCTAAGTGATTTCGCGGAATGCTTTTCGGAATGCGGCATAATCATATATGCAATCCCGACGTCCATTCCGGAACTGGAACAAATGCATCGGCACACAGCCGGAAACGACAAAACAGGAAACTTCGAGACCAGGAACACGAACTGCAGCCCAAAAATCATAATGGAAGCCAACTACAGGAATCCTGCATTCGGGCAGCAATCAATGGACAATCTGAAAAAGACCTGGCCAGGAATCACTTACGCCACAGGCAAGGAATGGCTCCTTTACCAAGCCCTGACCGGATACGAAATTTTAACCGGAGAAAAGCCCGATTTGGCCCAGATGCATACTTGTTTGTAAGAAATTATCACTATCTTGCAGAGTTTTTGTGAAGTCACTCAAAAAACACAAACGATTATGATAAACAAAGCGATATTGATAGGCAACGTGGGTCAGGATCCGGAAATCCGCTATACCGGAGACGCTTCCAACGGAACCAAAGTGGCGACATTAAGGCTTGCCACCACTGAAAGATACAAGGACAGGAACGGCAACCTCCAGGAACATACTGAATGGCATAACATTGTGGTATGGAGAAATACAGCCGATGTCGTCGAAAAATATGTCAAGAAAGGCACCCAGCTTTATATCGAGGGACGTATCCGCACAAGATCATGGGATGACCAGAACGGCAACAAGAAATACACCACAGAAATAGTGGCGGACACGCTGCAGCTTCTCGGAAGGAAGTCTGACAACCAGTCAGCAGGCCAGTACGGCCAAAACACGGCAGGTGGATACCAGCAGAGGCCTCAGGAAGCGCAGCAGGTTTATGGCCAGCAGGGAGGCTACCAGGGACAGCCACAGCCAGGATATGCCCCGGCAGCACAGGCACAGAAACCGGCCGCACCGCAGAACATCGCGGATGACATGCCGGACGATGACCTTCCGTTCTGATTCCTTATATAGACAAGAACTTAAAACTGTTTCCAATACATAGTCATGAAATTAGATGTTGTACTCGGCCTCCAGTGGGGCGACGAAGGCAAAGGTAAAATTGTGGACGTACTTGCAGGAAACTATCCTGTAGTAGCACGTTTCCAGGGCGGCCCGAACGCAGGCCACTCACTTCATTTTGAGGGAAAGAGCTTCGTGCTGAGGTCTGTTCCTTCCGGAATATTCAGAAAAGACGCCCAGAACATCGTCGGAAACGGCGTTGTCCTTGACCCTATCACATTCAGGGGAGAATGCGAGAATATCGCAAAGACAGGTGTTCCTGTAACTGAGCGCATTGTCATTTCCAAGAAGGCGCACCTCATCCTGCCGACACACAGGCTTCTTGACGCGGCAAACGAGGCTGCGATGGGAAAAGGCAAGATAGGCTCAACACTCAAGGGAATCGGACCGACTTACACAGACAAGATAAGCCGCAACGGACTTCGTGTAGGAGACATCCTCGCAGCGGACTTTCCGGAAAGATATGCCCGTCTCAAGGACAGGCACACCAAGCAGCTGGGCCAGATGGGATTCGAATGCAACCCTGATGCTGAGGAGGCGGCTTTCTTTGAGGCTGTCGAATATCTCAAGCAGTTCAAACTCGTTGACTGCGAGTATTATATCAATGACATTCTCAAGACACAGAGCGTGCTTGCAGAGGGTGCCCAGGGCTCGATGCTTGACATCGACTACGGCTCATATCCTTTCGTAACCTCTTCCACCACATCATGTGCGGGAGCATGCGTAGGACTCGGAGTAAGTCCTCACAACATAGGCCACGTATATGGCATCTTCAAAGCATACTGCACACGCGTAGGAAGCGGTCCGTTCCCGACGGAACTGTTTGACGAGACCGGAGAAAAACTGCGCAAGATAGGCAATGAGTTCGGTGCAGTGACAGGCAGACCGCGCCGCTGCGGATGGCTTGACCTCGTGGCACTCAAATATGCCGTAATGATAAGCGGAGTCACTGACCTCATCATGATGAAATCAGACTGCCTCGACAGCTTTGAAACAATCAAGGTCTGCACCTCATACATTGTTGACGGACAGCCTTCAGACCAGTGGCCGTTTGACACTTATGCTGACATCCAGCCGGTTTATCAGGAATTCAAGGGATGGAACACTGACCTGACAGGATGCAGAAACGAAAGTGAGCTTCCGGCAGAGTTCCGCGACTATATCGCATTCATGGAAAACTATCTCGGAGTTCCAATCAAAATCATCTCACTCGGACCTGACCGTGATGCTACAATCATGAGATAAACATAAGGTTCAACATATGAATACAGGGCAGCTGAAACACTGACAGCTGCCCTGTATTCATTTAGCGCCCAAGCCCGAAGCCTGCCGGCACTTTATCTTCCTCCAAAATACCGGCAAGCATCTCCTACGCCATACACTGAAGATTATTGATTCGCCTGAAGATCTAAAAATCATTCCAAAGAAACACGGATGCAAACAAAAAAGGGACAAGCCATTACAGCCTGTCCCCTTTTCATCATATGTATGCAGTCCGCTAAAGGTCTGCAAGATTCTTCTGCATGTCGGCAGCCGGAGCAACCAGAATCTCCTGGAACTCTTTCTGGCCTGTACCGGCCGGAATCGGATGTCCGCAGATGACATTCTCCTTAAGACCTTCGAGAGTATCGACACGGCCTCTGATGGCAGCCTCGCTGAGCACCTTGGTAGTCTCCTGGAATGAAGCAGCCGAAATGAAGCTGTTTGTCTTGAGGGCAGCCCTTGTGATACCCTGAAGCACCTGACTTGCAGTGGCAGGCTTAGCCTCACGCAGCACCATCATATTGAGTCCCTGACGCTCAAGAGAAGAGTTTTCGCTTCTCATCTCACGTGCAGTGATGATGTCGCCTTCCTCATATGTCTGGGAATCACCAGGGTTCATGACATAGAACTTGCCGTATATTGCATCATTCGTATCCATGAATACCCACTTGTCCACAAGCTCTTCCTGCAGGAATTCGGTATCACCCGGGTCATTGATCTGTACCTTCCTCATCATCTGGCGTACAATGATTTCGAAGTGCTTGTCATTGATTTTCACACCCTGGAGACGGTAAACCTCCTGGATTTCATTGACAATATACTCCTGAACCTTGATAGGGCCGAGGATGCTGAGTATGTCGGTAGGTGAAACCGCACCGTCTGAAAGCCTTGTTCCGGCTTTCACGTAGTCGTTCTCCTGCACAAGAATCTGCTTGGTAAGAGGAACGAGATAGTGCTTCTCGACACCGGTCTTGTTCTTGACGATAATCTCCCTGTTACCCCTCTTGATCTTGCCCATTGAAACCTCTCCGTTGATTTCGGAAACGATTGCAGGGTTTGAAGGATTACGCGCTTCGAAAAGCTCTGTAACTCGAGGGAGACCTCCGGTGATATCGCTTGACTTACCGATGGCACGAGGAATCTTGATGATTATGTCTCCGACCTTCACATCATCGCCGTCGCTGACCATGACATGGGCACCGACAGGAAGGTTGTACTGCTTCTTGCTCTCGCCGTTCTCGTCAACGATATGGATTGAAGGGTTCTTTGACCTGTCACGTGACTCTATGATGACCTTGTCCCTGTTGAGAGAGTACTCGTCAGCCATTTCCTCACGGAAAGTCACTCCGTCAATCATGCTGTCGAAACGCACCTTACCGGCAGTCTCGATGATGGTAATGGCGTTATATGCATCCCATTCGCAGATGAGGTCGCCCTTGGATACTGAATCTCCGTCATTCTTGTAAAGAACAGCACCATAAGGTATGTCATACTGTGAGAATGTTATGCCGGTGTTCTCGTCAACGATGCGCACCTCAGTAGTACGGCTGACAACGACGTTCTGTGAACCCTCGTCAGACACTCTTTCGATTGTCCTGAGCTCCTCGAACTCGAGCTTACCGTTATATTTTGAAGTGATGGAGCTTTCAGCTGCAGTACTTGACGCCGTACCTCCGACGTGGAATGTACGGAGCGTAAGCTGTGTACCAGGCTCACCGATTGACTGTGCGGCGATGACACCAACGACTTCACCTTTCTCAACCATCCTTCCTGAAGCGAGGTTGCGGCCGTAGCACTTTGCGCAGACACCCTTGCGTGACTCGCAAGTGAGCACTGAACGGATTTCTACCTGCTCGATAGGAAGCGACTCGATAAGATTTGCGATGTCCTCAGTGATTTCCTCTCCTGCAGGAATGATAAGCTCACCTGTAAGAGGGTTGAACACGTCATGCACTGAAGTACGACCGAGAATCCTCTCACCGAGAGACTCGACAACTTCATCCTTGCTCTTTATCGCAGTAGCGATAAGACCTCTGAGCGTACCGCAGTCCTCCTCGTTGATGATTACGTCATGCGACACATCGACAAGACGGCGTGTAAGGTAACCGGCATCGGCAGTCTTCAAGGCCGTATCGGCAAGACCCTTACGCGCACCGTGCGTAGAGATGAAGTACTCGAGCACCGACATTCCCTCCTTAAGGTTGGAGATAATCGGGTTCTCGATAATCTCGGCTCCCTGTCCTCCGGACTTCTGAGGCTTCGCCATAAGTCCACGCATACCGCAAAGCTGCTTGATCTGCGCTGTCGAACCACGGGCTCCGGAATCCAGCATCATATATACAGGGTTGAATCCCTGCTGGTCGCTCGAAATCTGCTTCTCGACAATCTTGGTTATCTCGTTGTCGATTGATGACCAGAGGTCGATCACCTTGTTATAACGCTCGTTGTTCGTGATGAAACCCATTGAGAAGTTTGCCTTGATAGACTCAACGGTATTGTATCCGTTGTCGATAAGGGACTTCTTCTCCTCAGGGATAATCACATCTCCAAGGTTGAATGACAGACCTCCCTTGAAGGCCATTGTGTATCCGAGATCCTTGATGTCGTCAAGGAACTGCGCTGTACGGGCAACTCCCGTATATTTTATCACATTGGAAATAATCTTCCTGAGGGATTTCTTTCCGAGCACCTCATTGATGTAAGGAACCTCCTGAGGCACAAGCTGGTTCACGATAATCCTTCCCGGAGTCGTATGCACCATCTCGTAGCCTGCCTCCGGATTGGACTTGTCCTTAGGGAGACGCACACTGATGCCTGCATGAATGTCGATGGCTTTCTCATTGAGGGCTATGATAACCTCCTCTGGGCCATAGAAACTCATGTTCTCACCCTTGACTGCCGGCCTTTCCTTGGTAATGTAGTACAGACCGAGCACCATGTCCTGTGAAGGCACAGTGATAGGAGTACCGTTAGCTGGGTTGAGGATATTGTGCGAGCCGAGCATAAGGAGCTGGGCCTCGAGGATTGCTGCATTGCCAAGCGGAAGATGCACGGCCATCTGGTCACCGTCGAAGTCGGCGTTGAAGGCAGTACATGCAAGCGGATGGAGCTGGATTGCCTTACCCTCGATCATCTTAGGCTGGAAAGCCTGGATACCGAGCCTGTGCAGAGTAGGAGCACGGTTCAGCAGAACCGGATGTCCCTTCATCACATTCTCAAGGATATCCCAGATTACGGCATCCTTCCTGTCAACAATCTTCTTTGCAGACTTGACAGTCTTTACGATTCCGCGCTCAATGAGCTTCCTGATGATGAACGGCTTGTAAAGCTCGGCAGCCATAAACTTAGGCAGACCGCACTCGTGCATCTTAAGCTCAGGACCAACGACGATAACTGAACGTGCAGAATAATCGACACGTTTTCCGAGGAGGTTCTGACGGAAGCGTCCCTGCTTTCCCTTAAGTGAGTCTGAGAGGGACTTGAGTGTCCTGTTCGCCTCGCTCTTGACTGCATTTGACTTCTTTGAGTTGTCAAACAATGAATCGACAGCCTCCTGAAGCATACGCTTCTCATTCCTGAGAATCACCTCAGGAGCCTTGATTTCGATGAGCCTCTTGAGACGGTTGTTCCTTATGATAACCCTTCTGTAGAGGTCATTGAGGTCAGACGTAGCGAAACGTCCTCCGTCAAGCGGAACAAGCGGACGGAGATCCGGCGGAATGACAGGTATGACCTTCAGGATCATCCATTCAGGACGGTTGATTCCCTTGGACTCCTGGAACCACTTGACGATGCTCAGCCTCTTGAGGGCCTCTGCCCTTCTCTGCTGGGATGTCTCGCGGATCATCTTATGACGGAGCTCCTTTGCAAGAGCGTCGATATCTATCTCCTTGAGAAGTTCATATATGGCCTCAGCACCCATTCCGGCAACGAATTTATCCGGATCGTCCATAGGCATATTGTACTGCTCAGGCATCTGTGCAAGCAGGTCAAGATACTCGTCCTCAGAAAGAAGGTCGAGCTTCTGCAGTCCTGACGCACCAGGTCTTACGACAACATACTTCTCATAATAGATTACAGACTCCAGTTTCTTGGCAGCGATGCCAAGGAGAGCGGCAATCTTATTAGGAGCTGACTTGAAATACCAGATATGGGCTACAGGAACGGTGAGCTCGATATGTCCCATCCTTTCCCTGCGCACCTTCTTCTCTGTTACTTCAACTCCACAGCGGTCGCAAACGATGCCACGATAACGGATTCTCTTGTATTTGCCGCAATGGCACTCATAGTCCTTGGTCGGACCGAAGATCTTCTCGCAGAAGAGACCGTCCCTCTCAGGCTTATATGTCCTGTAGTTGACGGTTTCCGGCTTCAGGACCTCTCCTGAAGACCTGTCTTTGATGTCTTCAGGAGAAGCGAGAGCGATGCTGATTCTTTCGAAATTGCTTTTAACCTTGTTTTCTTTATTAAAAGTCGGCATATTTCTAAAATTTCAATTGTCAGTAATTAGTCCAAAGTCACTTTAAGACCAAGGCCCCTAAGTTCATGGAGCAGCACGTTGAGAGACTCAGGTATGCCAGGGTTTGGCATGAGGTCTCCCTTGACGATAGCCTCGTATGCTTTGGATCTTCCGGTAACGTCATCTGACTTGACGGTCAGGATTTCCTGGAGCACGTTTGATGCACCGAATGCCTCCAATGCCCAAACCTCCATCTCTCCGAAACGCTGTCCTCCGAACTGCGCCTTACCTCCAAGAGGCTGCTGGGTGATGAGTGAGTAAGGTCCGATTGAACGTGCGTGCATCTTGTCGTCAACCATGTGGCCGAGCTTGATCATGTAGATGACACCGACTGTAGCAGGCTGGTCGAACCAGTCACCGGTACCTCCGTCACGGAGATATGTCTTTCCGTATCTCGGCAGTCCGGCCTTGTCAGTGTATTCACAGATGTTGTCAAGGGTCGCACCGTCAAAGATAGGAGTGCTGAACTTGACGCCAAGCTCCTCACCGGCCCATCCGAGAACGGTCTCATAAATCTGACCGAGGTTCATACGTGAAGGCACACCGAGAGGGTTAAGCACAATGTCAACCGGAGTTCCGTCTGCAAGGAAAGGCATGTCCTCATCCCTTACGACCTTGGCGACGATACCCTTGTTACCGTGGCGTCCGGCCATCTTGTCACCGACCCTGATTTTCCTCTTCTTGGCCACATACACCTTCGCGAGCTGCATCACGCCGTTAGGAAGCTCATCACCGATTTTTATCTTGTCAAGAACCCTCTTGTTCCTTGCTGCCTCTTCCTTATGGGCGATGCAGTAGTTGTTGATGAGTTCCCTGATAAGCACGTTGGCATTCTTGTCTGCCGTCCACTTGCTTGAGTTCACGTTCTCATAGTCGATTGCCTTGAGGTCAGAAACAGTGATGTCCCTTCCCTTTGCAATAAGCTCCACTCCGTAAAGGTCGCTTATGCCGGCGCTCTTCTTGCCCTGTACGAGCACTGAAAGTTTCTCGATGAACCTTGCCCTGAGAGCCTCAGCCTTGGCTATGAACTCCTCCTCTGCCTTCTCAATCTTGGCCTTCTGGTCAGTCTTGACGCCTTTGCGTCCACTTTCCTTCGCAACCTTTGAATAAAGGGCAGTGTTGATTACAGTACCGCTGAGTGAAGGGGTAGCCTTGAGTGAAGCATCCTTCACATCGCCTGCCTTGTCACCGAAGATGGCCCTGAGGAGCTTCTCTTCCGGAGACGGGTCGCTCTCACCCTTTGGAGTAATCTTACCTATCATGATGTCACCCGGGTCGATATGGGCACCGATGCGGATGATACCGTTCTCATCCAGATCCCTTGTAGCGTCCTCGCTTACGTTAGGAATGTCTGAAGTGAGCTCCTCCATACCGCGCTTGGTGTCACGTACCTCGGTGATATACTCATCGACATGAACTGACGTAAGGATATCCCAGCGTATCATCCTCTCGGATATGACGATGGCATCCTCATAGTTGTATCCCTTCCATGGCATGAACGCCACTTTAAGGTTCCTTCCGAGAGCAAGCTCACCCTTCTGTGTGGCATAGCCCTCAGTCATTATCTGGCCAGGCTCGACAATCTCACCCTTGTGCACGATAGGCTTGAGGAGGATTGTAGTGCTCTGGTTGGTCCTTCTATATATAGGAAGACGATATACGGTAATGTCAGGAGAGAAGCTTACGAATTTCTCGTCATCGGTGCGGTCATACTTGACATGGATTTCCTTTGCATCCACATATACGACCTCACCCTTTCTCTCTGCCCTTACCTGTGTCCTTGAATCCAGACATACCCTCTCCTCAAGACCGGTACCGACAATCGGTGATTCCGGATTGAGAAGCGGAACTGCCTGGCGCATCATGTTCGCTCCCATGAGCGCACGGTGCGCGTCATCGTGCTCAAGGAAAGGAATGAGTGAAGCGGCCACTGACGCAATCTGGTTAGGAGCCACGTCCATATAATTCACCTCCTCCTTGGTCACTACAGGGAAGTCTGCGCCAAGACGGCACTGGATTCTGTCCTCAAGGATATTTCCGTCCTCGTCCATCTTCACCTTGGCAAGGGAAACCATCTGGTTCTCCTCCTCCTCGGCGCTCATGTACATCCATCCTTCTGAGCTCAGGTTCACCTTACCTGCCTCCACCTTGCGGTAAGGAGTCTCGATGAAACCGAGGTCATTGATTCTCGCATATACGCAAAGCGAAGAAATCAGACCGATGTTCGGTCCCTCAGGAGTCTCGATAGGACAAAGACGACCATAGTGAGTATAGTGCACGTCCCTGACCTCGAATCCTGCGCGGTCACGTGAAAGACCTCCCGGACCGAGTGCGGAAAGACGGCGCTTGTGCGTCATCTCCGACAGAGGGTTGGTCTGGTCCATGAACTGTGACAGCTGGCTTGTTCCGAAGAACGAGTTGATTACAGATGAGAGAGTCTTGGCATTGATGAGGTCAGTTGGTGCAAACTGCTCGCTGTCGCGCACATTCATCCTCTCCCTGATGGTACGTGCCATCCTTGAGAGTCCGACGCTGAACTGGTTTGCAAGCTGCTCGCCCACTGTCCTGATACGCCTGTTGCTCAAATGGTCGATGTCATCCACAACGGCCTTTGAGTTGATCATCTGAATCAGATACTTTATGATTTCGATGATATCTGTGTTGGTAAGCACCCTCGTGCTCTCGTCAATCGTGAGATTCAGCTTCTTGTTGAGCCTGTAACGTCCCACGTCACCGAGATCATACCTCTTTTCAGAGAAGAAGAGCTTGTCAATGACATCCCTTGCAGTAGCCTCATCAGGCGGTTCCGAGTTACGGAGCTGCTTATAGATGTAGTTGATGGCTTCTGTCTCTGTATTTGTCGGATCCTTCTGCAGAGTGTTGTAGATGATGGCATACTCATTCACATTAGCCTCATCCTTCTGTAGAAGAATGGTCTTGACATCAGTCTCGGAGAGCTTCTCGATGGTATCCTCGCTGAGGATCTCGCCACGCTCTACGATAGGCATTGTCCTCTCGACAGGAATAACCTCTCCGGTATCCTCATCGACAAAGTCCTCAATCCAGGTCTTGAGCACCTTTGCCGCGAGCTTGCGGCCCTCATTTGCCCTGAGGTTCTCCTCAGTTGCCTCAATCTCGTCAGCGAGACCGAATATGTCAATGATATCCTTGTCACCGTTGAAGCCGATGGCCCTCAAGAGAGTGGTGACAGGCAATTTCTTCTTACGGTCGATGTAAGCATACATGACATTGTTGATGTCAGTAGCGAACTCAATCCATGATCCCTTGAACGGGATTATCCTGGCAGAATAGAGCTTTGTTCCATTCGCATGAAGACTCTGTCCGAAGAATACGCCAGGAGACCTGTGGAGCTGTGATACGATGATTCGCTCAGAACCGTTGATTACGAAAGTTCCGCCAGGGGTCATGTACGGGATATTTCCCAAATACACGTCCTGGACAGTCGTGTCGAAATCCTCATGTTCAGAGTCACTGCATGAAAGGCGGAGTTTTGCCTTCAGAGGAACATTATATGTCAGTCCTCTCTCAAGACACTCATCAATCGAATACTGCGGAGGATCGATGAAATAATCGATAAACTCGAGTTTGTAGTTGTTCCTTGTGTCTTCGATCGGGAATATCTCCTGGAAAACCTGATAAAGACCCTCGCTGCGCCTGTTTTCCGGCGTGGTGTCAAGCTGGAAGAAGTCCTGGAATGACTTCAGCTGCACCTCCAGGAGGTCAGGATATTCAAGGAGAATTTTTGATGATGCGAATGAAATTCGCTGTTTGTTAGTCTTTTTTGACATCTTTCTGCCTTAGATATAGAGAAAAACTTTATTACGACAAAAAGGTTTAGAGCCTGTTTTGGCCCTAAACCTGACTCTGTTCCCACCTCGGGGACGGGGAGAAGTTATTTAATCTCAACTTCTGCTCCTGCCTCTTCGAGGGCAGCCTTGAGAGCTTCAGCCTCTGCCTTGGAAACCTTCTCCTTGACAGCTACCGGAGCCTTGTCAACGATGTCCTTAGACTCCTTGAGGCCGAGGCCAGTAGCCTCCTTAACAGCCTTAACTACTCCGAGCTTAGCTGCGCCTGCTGATTTGAGGATAACGTCGAACTCAGTCTGCTCTGCCTCTGCAGCTGCTGCAGGACCTGCAACTACTGCTACGGCTGCTGCTGCAGGCTCGATTCCGTACTCGTCTTTAAGGATCTGTGCAAGCTCCTGTACATCTTTTACAGTAAGGTTTACCAACTCTTCTGCAAGTGCTTTAATGTCTGCCATAATTGTATCTGTTTAAATTGTTTTTGTTTCTATGATTATTCTGCTGACGCCTCTTCTGACTTGTCATCATCCTTGTGCTCGAGAGCAGAAAGGACGTTGCGCATAGGAGACTGGAGGAGACCGATGATGTCACCGATGAGTTCCTCACGTGACTTGATGCCATGGAGAGCATCAAGCTGCTCGTTGCCGATGAAAGCCGGCCACTCCTGGATGTATGCACCCTTGAGAACAGGCTTCTCAGAACCTGACTCCCTGAATTTCTTGATGACCTTTGCAGGAGCGTTAGGAGCCTCAGTGTACATGATGGCTGTAGGGCCTTCAAGTACGCTGATGAGGTTCTTCATCTCCTCATTGTCAGAAGCCTCGATTGCCTTCTTGAGAAGGGTATTCTTGACCACGACGAGTTTTACGCCAGCCTCAAAGCAAGCCTTGCGGAGTGCATGGGTCTTACCGGCATTCAGCCCTGCGATGTCAGTTACGTAGAAGTTAGGAGTTGCCTCCAACTGTGCTGAAACCGCGTTAATAATATCGAGTTTTTCTTCTTTTCTCATAACGTTCTAATTTAACAGCACTGATTATTCTACTGATTTCACATCAACATGGATACCCGGGCTCATTGTAGAGCAGATGGAAACTGCCTTCATGTAAGTGCCCTTGAGAGTCTGAGGCTTCAGCTTGATAACCGCAGAGAGAAGCTCCTTAGCATTCTCATAAATCTGAACACCTGAGAATGATGCTTTTCCGATTGCAGCATGCACGATACCTGTCTTGTCAACCTTGAAGTCAATCTTACCGGCCTTTACCTCTTTAACGGCATTGCCGATTTCCATTGTAACTGTTCCGGTCTTAGGGTTAGGCATCAAGCCTCTCGGACCAAGGATACGGCCGATGATACCGACCTTAGCCATGACTGAAGGAGTACAGATAATGACGTCAACATCAGTCCAGCCACCTTTGATCTTGTCAATATATTCATCAAGACCTACATAGTCTGCACCTGCCTCCTTTGCCTCATTCTCCTTGTCAGGAGTACAGAGGACGAGGACTCTTGTCTGCTTACCTGTTCCGTGAGGAAGGGTAACGACACCGCGGACCATCTGGTTAGCCTTGCGCGGATCCACTCCGAGATTTATATGAAGCTCTACAGAAGCGTCAAATTTTGTGTAGGTGATTTCCTTCACAAGCTCACATGCCTCATCAAGCTTATACTCTTTGGCTGCATCGAACTTTGCGATGACAGCTTTCTGGTTCTTTGTAAGTTTACTCATGTCGCGTGTGAATTTTAAAGTTCAGGAAACTCTCCTTCTACCTTGATACCCATGCTCCTGGCTGTACCTGCCACCATAGTCATCGCTGACTTCAAAGTGAAACAGTTCATGTCCGGCATCTTGCTCTCTGCAATAGCCTTCACCTGGTCCCATGTGATTGTACCTACTTTCTTTCTGTTAGGCTCTGCTGAACCTGAAGAAATCTTGGCTGCTTCTTTAAGCTGAACGGCTACAGGCGGCTGCTTAACCTCAAAAGAGAATGACTTGTCGCTGTAAACGGTAATCACTACCGGCAATACCTTTCCTGCGCTTTCCTGCGTGCGTGCATTGAACTGCTTGCAGAAATCCATTATGTTCAAGCCCTTTGAACCGAGGGCAGGACCTACTGGAGGTGACGGATTGGCTGCACCGCCTTTAATCTGGAGTTTAATGAATCCAGTTACTTCTTTTGCCATAATTCTGATTATTCTTTAGTTACCTGTGTAAAGTTGAGTTCCAAAAGTGTCTTTCTGCCGAAGATCATAACCATGACCTTGAGTTTGCTACGGTCCTCCACAATCTCCTCTACTGTTCCGTCGAACCCGCTGAAAGGTCCGTCAGTAATCTTGACAGCATCTCCTACGTTATAGTCAACGACTGTCTCCGCTTCTGTAACGGCCATTTCATCCTGTTCTCCGAGAATCCTCTTGACTTCATCGTCACGGAGCGGAATCGGAAGCTTCTCCTCCTGGGACCTGCCTCCTTCCCTCTTGATGTCACGCTTCTCAGTAAGGAAACCTGACATATGCGGTACCTCGTTACGGATAATATACTGCAACTCTCCTGTCAGTTCCGCCTCAATAAGCACATAACCGGGATAGAAAAGTCTCTCAGTACAGATTCTTTTGCCATCGCGGATTCTATAAACTTTTTCTGTCGGAACAAGAACCTGTGAAACCAGGTCCTGAAGGCCACACCTCTCAATTTCCTTTTCGAGATACTCTTTGGCTTTTTTCTCTTTTCCGCCTGCCGCTCTCAGCACATACCATTTTTTACTGCTCTCGCCCATAAATCAAGGTATTATATTACAAAGTGTAAATTGCTGACATCAAGTGTCGGATACAGAAGTCTATTGCAAAGACCACTACAGCAAAAATCACAGACGCAACCATCACAACGATAGCTGAATTCTGCAATTTGTCCCAAGTGGGCCAAGAAACCTTCTTGGTCATCTCAGCATAAGACTCTTTCAGATAGTTGATAAACTTTCTCATCTTTACATTTAATGGACATCGCGAATTGGAAGCGTATGCGACATCTGTTAAACATTACCAAATCGTAACCTTTGATATTTTGCAGGGGAACCAGGATTCGAACCCAGACTAAAGGTTTTGGAGACCTCTGTACTACCCTTATACTATTCCCCTAAAAAAGTGGGTGTTCTTTTCAGGACACCCACCTGATATTCTGATTCAGAATTAGTCGATAAGCTTAGTTACCTGACCGGCACCTACTGTACGACCACCCTCGCGGATTGCGAACTGAAGTCCCTCGTTGATGGCAACTGGGTAGATAAGCTCTACTGTGATAGTCACGTTGTCACCAGGCATTACCATCTCTACACCCTCTGGAAGAGAAATCTCTCCTGTGATATCAAGAGTACGGATGAAGAACTGTGGACGGTAGTGGTTGTGGAATGGAGTATGACGGCCACCCTCGTCTTTCTTAAGAACGTAAATCTCAGCTACGAACTTCTGGTGAGGATGAATAGTACCTGGCTTAGCAAGTACCTGACCTCTCTTGATCTCCTTCTTGTCGATACCGCGGAGGAGGAGACCTACGTTGTCACCAGCCTCTCCCTGATCAAGGAGCTTGCGGAACATCTCGACACCTGTAACGACAGTCTTCTTAGGCTCTTCACCGAGACCTACGATCTCAACCTCATCACCTACGTGGATGATACCGGTCTCGATACGTCCAGTTGCTACAGTACCACGACCTGTGATAGAGAAGATGTCCTCGATTGGCATAAGGAATGGCTTCTCATTGTCACGTGGAGGAAGCGGAATGTACTCGTCAACAGCTGCCATAAGTTCCATAACCTTAGCCTCCCACTGTGGGTCACCGTTGAGTGCACCGAGTGCAGAACCACGGATTACCGGAGCGTTGTCACCGTCGAAGTTGTAGAATGAAAGGAGATCACGGAGCTCCATCTCTACGAGGTCAAGCATCTCAGGATCGTCAACAAGGTCAACCTTGTTCATGAAAACAACGATTCTTGGAACGTTCACCTGACGGGCGAGGAGGATGTGCTCACGAGTCTGAGGCATAGGACCGTCAGTTGCAGCACAAACAAGGATTGCACCGTCCATCTGAGCTGCACCAGTTACCATGTTCTTCACATAGTCGGCGTGGCCCGGGCAGTCAACGTGTGCATAGTGACGATTTGCAGTCTGGTACTCAACGTGAGCTGTGTTGATAGTGATACCACGCTCTTTCTCCTCTGGAGCATTGTCGATAGAGTCGAATGAACGAAGCTCTGAAAGACCAGCCTTTGCAAGCACTGTAGTGATTGCTGCAGTCAAAGTAGTCTTACCGTGGTCAACGTGGCCGATAGTACCGATGTTAACGTGCGGTTTGTCTCTTTTAAAGGTTTCTTTAGCCATAATTATATCTTTTTAGAGTATTATATACAAAAAAAGCAGAGCCGGTGGTGAGAATTGAACTCACGACCTCTTCCTTACCAAGGAAGCGCTCTACCCCTGAGCTACACTGGCGTAGTTTGAGCGGAAGACGAGGTTCGAACCCGCGACCCTTAGCTTGGAAGGCTAATGCTCTACCAACTGAGCTACTTCCGCAATTCTTGTGGAAAACACGCACCGGCCTTGGTATGCCGACACTTTCCGACAAAATGGTGGGAGAAGATGGATTCGAACCACCGAAGGTATAAACCAGCAGATTTACAGTCTGCCCCATTTGGCCACTCTGGTATTCTCCCTTTTTTTTCGCACATCTCCGGAAACCAAGACCCGAGGGCCAAACATTTCCAAGAAACCAGACACGAAAATTTTTCAATCTTTCTGACTGAAGAAAACTTCAAATCATCAAAAGAACTTTTGAGCCGATGGAGGGAGTCGAACCCACGACCCCGAGATTACAAATCACGTGCTCTAGCCAACTGAGCTACATCGGCAGTTTTTTTGCCCCGCTTGTCGGTTTGTTTCCGAAAGGGATTGCAAAGATAGACATTAATTTTTTATCTCCAAAATTTTCTGCTCTTTTTTTTGATTTTTTTCACTTTCTTCCATTATCACACGGATTATTTCCGGCAAAGAAAGGCCGCATTCCTGCCATAATTCCACCTGCGTCCCCTGGCTGACATACCTGTCCGGAATACCTATTGCCCTGACAGGCAAACGTTTGCATGATGCAGATACAAATTCCGCTACCGCACCGTGCAGTCCGCCGAGCACTGTACCGTCCTCTATCGTGACAATCCTGTCATGAGTGGCCAATATTCCATTCAAAAGTTCGCTGTCCAGCGGCTTCACATACCTTATATTATAGACAGACGGAGACCAGCCGTACTCTTCACGTATCTCAGCTGCCGCCTCAACAGCCCTGTTTACCACCGGACCGGCTGCAATCACAGCAATACGGCTTCCTTCAGCCACAAGTTCCCCCTTTCCTGTCTCGAGCAATGAAAACTCACGATTCCTCCACTCGGCTCCTTCACCATAGCCGCGCGGATACCTTATAATATAAGGGCCGGACTCATACTTGAGTGCCGAATACATCATATCCTTCAGCTCCGCCTCATCTTTAGGGGCCGCAATGACAGCCCCGGGTATGCTCCTGTATATGGCCATGTCATAGCATCCGTGATGTGTGGGGCCGTCCTCACCGACTATTCCGCTGCGGTCAAGGCAAAGCACGACCGGAAGTCCCTGGAGGGCCACATCATGTATAATCTGGTCATATGCCCTCTGAGAGAACGATGAGTATATGTTGCAGAACGGTCTCATGCCGCCTGCCGCCAGACCTGCAGAAAACGTGACTGCATGTTCTTCCTCGATTCCCACATCATAGAACCGTCCCGGCATTTCCTTGGAAAGCAGGTTCATGCCGCATCCGGATGCCATGGCGGGAGTAACGCCAACTACACGGCTGTCCATACGCGCCAATTCAAGCAGGACCTGCCCGAACACATCCTGATAACGGCTTGCACCCTTGCTGCTCTTTATCCTCTCCCCTGTCTCCGGATCAAACATTCCGGGAGCATGCCAGACCGTCTGGTCCGCCTCTGCCGGCGCATATCCTTTTCCTTTTTTTGTCAGCGTATGAAGAAGTATGGGACCGTCAAGGGCTTTCAGTTTCCTTAGAGTAGTTACCACCTGGCTTATGTCATTGCCGTCAACCGGTCCGAAATAACGGAATCCCATTGCCTCGAAAAGGTCACCTCCGCTTCTTCTGACAAGGGAAGACTTGGCGTTCACGACAAACCTCTGGAGCCCGCTGCGGAATTTCCCGTCTCCCAGTCCGTCCCAGACCCTCTTCTTCGCCTTGTTGTAGCGCGGGTCTGACGTTATGTGGAGGAGATATTCGTGCAAGGCGCCTATATTCCTGTCTATGGATATGTTATTGTCATTGAGAATCACAAGAAGGTCGGATTTCGCAGCCCCGGCATTGTTCATGCCCTCAAGCGCAAGACCTCCGGTAAGCGAACCGTCACCTATCAGGGCTACCGTCTTGTGCCCGAGCCCGAGCTGCTTGGACGCCTCAGCAAATCCGAGGGCGGCAGAGATTGAGGTTGAAGAATGTCCCGCACCGAATGCGTCATACTCGCTTTCCGCACGCTTGGGAAAACCGCTTATGCCGTCCCGCATCCTGTTCTTACGGAATGCCTCACGCCTGCCCGTGATTATTTTATGGGCATACGCCTGATGTCCCACGTCAAAAACGACCTTGTCCGAAGGCGTGTCATAGACATAATGCAGCCCCACGACAAGTTCCACAGCACCGAGGCTTGAACCCAGATGTCCGGGATTCACAGCACAGCACTCTATCATATATTCACGAAGCTCAGCACAAAGTTCCCTGAGCTGGTCCATGCTGAAATTCCTGATGTCGGCAGGCGACCCGACACTGTCAAGAAGATTATATGCCATAGTCCTGTTTTCTGAAGTGAAATTGCGCACGAAGATACGACTTTATTCCGAGTTTTGAAAAAAGTGTTTTGACTATTAGGGCAAAAACCCTTAACTTCGCAGGCCTTGCAAAAAAGATACAATAAAAACTATCAAAATATGACTGAAACTATCAAAAGATTCATGAACGACAGCGCAATAGCAAGATGGTCCGCCCTCGTGCTCATTGCGTCCATGATGTTCTTCGCCTACATGTTCGTTGACGTAATGTCACCCCTGAAATCCCTCGTGGAGCAATCAAGGAACTGGGACAGCACCGTGTTCGGCACGTATGCAGCCTCCGAATATATCCTGAACGTGTTCGGTTTCCTCATTATCGCTGGCATCATCCTCGACAAGATGGGCACGCGCTTCACAGGAATGCTCTCCGCATCGCTCATGGTGCTCGGAGCATCCATAAAATTCATCGGAATCACGGAATGGTTCCAGGCGACAGAGTTTAACGCATGGCTCGGCTCATGGTGGACAGCCCTTCCGGGAAGCGCGAAAATGGCATGCCTGGGCTTCATGATTTTCGGATGCGGATGCGAAATGGCCGGCACTACAGTATCAAAGGCCATCGCAAAATGGTTCCAGGGCAAGGAAATGGCTCTCGCTATGGGCCTTGAGATGGCGATTGCACGTCTTGGCGTATTCGCGGTGATGTGGATTTCCCCACTCATTTCAGCAAAGTTCGACCAGTCAATCGTGGCTCCGATAGGCTTCTGCACAGCCCTGCTTCTGATAGGACTCATCTGTTTCACGGTCTTCGTCATCATGGACAGGAAATTCGACTCGCAGCTGATAGCCGCAGGCAGGATGTCAGAGGAGAAGTCTGCGGAAGACGAGTTCCACATCAGCGACCTCGGCAAGATTTTCAGCAGCAAAATGTTCTGGATTGTAGCCCTGCTCTGCGTACTTTATTACAGCGCAATCTTCCCTTTCCAGAGGTATGCTACCAACTTCCTTGAGGTTACGCTCGCCATTGATGCAGAAAGCGCCGCACGTCTGTTCAGCTGTTTCCCTATCCTTGCCATGGCACTCACTCCGTTCCTCGGAGGCTTCCTCGATTTCAAGGGCAAAGGAGCGTCCATGCTGATGCTCGGAGCAATCATCATGGTGGTATGCCACCTGAGCTTCGCCTTCATACTGCCGATATTCCCTAAGCAGTGGTTCGCGCTACTTCTTGTTGTCGTTCTCGGCGTATCATTCTCGCTCGTGCCTGCCGCATTGTGGCCAAGTGTTCCTAAAATCATCGACGAGAAGATTCTCGGTTCGGCATATTGCCTTATCTTCTGGGTGCAGAACATAGGACTTTGCCTGGTTCCGCTTCTTATCGGCGTGACACTGCAGGCTACTGGAGGCTATCTTGTGCCGATGCTGATTTTCGCGTCATTCGGAGTGCTGGCGTTCTTCCTGACCTTCATGCTGAAGATAGAAGACAGGAAAAAAGGCTATGGACTTGAAGAACCGAATGTGAAGAAATAAGTTTCCCGGATTTAATGCCATTTTGATGAGCAGAATTTTCAAATCACTTAAAGAAAGCAAGAGCGCCTGCTGGCTGGCTCTTGCTTTTCTTGTTGTGCCGATGTTCGCGTCATATTTCTTTGACGACATGTTCTCTTCCCTCTCCCATCTGTTCAAGAATCCTGAACTGCTGGAGCTTGGCTGGGACTATGAGGACTACGGCTTCTATGCGGGAGGATATTCGTTCCTCTGCGTATGCGGCGGTCTTATCGTGTGCGGCATCCTGCTGGACATGTTCGGAGTGAGGGTTGTCGGCAGCGTTTTCGTCGGACTTATGATAATCGGAGCGGGCATTGTCACTTTTGCTATTTCCTCTCCGATGGCCCCGCGCACTTCGCTTGTAACGGCATATGTGGGATGCATGCTTTTCGGCCTCGGAAGCGAGATTGCCGGAGTAGCCGTGACAAGGTCCATAGCCAAATGGTTCAAAGGCAGGAATGTGGCCCTGGCAATGGGACTGCAGCTTTCAATAGCGCGCCTGGGAACTGCCGCTGCGCTCGTTTTGTCCCCTATGATTGTCGCAAGCAAAGCCGAGGGGGAGATTTATCTTCTCGGGGACACCAACAGGCCTGCCCTTCTCGGACTGGGGCTTCTGATGCTCGGAGGCATCCTTTGGGCTGCTTTTGTGGCAATGGACTCGAGATTTGACACTGAAACGGCCGCGGGAAAAAGTTGCGCGAGCGGAAAAGGAGAGAGGCTTATTGCCGAAAGCGGCACAAAAGAAATTCCAGAGGAGGACAAATTCAGGTTTTCCGACATATGGAAGGTGCTTTCGAATCCGCGCTTTCTGATGATTGCGCTTCTGTGCGTTTTCTTCTATTGTTGCGTGATACGCTTCAAGAAATTCGGAACTTCGATTCTGATTCCGCTGTTCGGGATGGAACTTGAAACCGCGACATGGATGCTTTCGATGATACCTTTCTTCACGATTGTGTTCACTCCGCTCTTCGGTGCGCTTGTGGACAGGACAGGCAAGGCCACCACTTGGATGATTACAGGTTCATTGCTGGTGCTGGCCTCACATCTGCTCATCACTTTTGCCCCGCAGGGAGTCGCGGCATACGGATATGTTGCCATAGCCCTTCTTGGAATAGGATATTCACTGGTCCCGTCCGCAATGTGGCCTTCTGTGCCGAAGATTGTGCCTGAGAAAAATCTCGGAACTGCCTTTTCGCTGATTTACTGGATACAGAACATGGGAATGATGATAGTGCCGATTTTCATAGGCAAGATTTTCAAGAACGGAATCACGGAAAGCGGCAACAGGATGCAGGAAGTGACGGCAGCCATCCATGCGGAATACATTTTCATTCTGATGGGAATTGTCGCAATCACAGTGGCTGTCCTGCTGTATTTTTCATCACGCCGTCATCCTGAGCTGAAGCTTGACGAGCCTGCCGCAAAGGCATAAGACAAAATCGCCTGTGGAGCACAAGCTCAAGTGAATCAACATGTTACAAAAATGCGATGCCCCTATTTCGGGGCATCGCATTTTTTGTAAAGCACTGAGTAGCAAGCTTATACAAATCACGAAAAATGCTACAATCTGTAGAAGGCACGGATGCGGAGGGCGGAGGTGCGCTCCTTGTATCCTTCATTTTGTGCTCCAGGAGAACTTTCAACATATTTAGGGAAACCGTCTGCCCCGATGTTTACCTTGGTAGCCCTGGCATGGTTATCTCCGTACGTGCCAGAGCCTGGGAGAAGGTTCCCTCCCCTATCTGCACTTGAAGCAGACCAATACAATTTTCCTTGAAAATCCTCAAATGTCAGATAATATTGGACCAAGGCCCTTTCCAGTTCCCTGATTCCTGGCATATACCAATGGGCATCAGATACAGTTCCGTCAGCATTGCGCTTGTTCTTTCCGTAGCAATAGTGGAAAGCAGAAGCCGGTTCCGAGTCATTGAAAAGCATTACATCGCTCATCGGAGCATCATCAGCACGGCCGATTGCCCACTCAGTCATTGCAAATGCACCTTGCGCATAATAGACCTGATGCTCATTATTGCCAGACTCCGGATTACTAAAACCAGTTCTATTATAAAGGGCAGAATAAGGCACACGCTCATTTATCAATCCCCAAGGCAGTCCTTCATAGAGTTCACCAGGCTGGAGATGCTGGTCGAGAGGGTCATTGTGTTCAAGATATTCCTCATAATATTCCATATAAGTGTCAATCGCGGCAGTAGGACTGCCTCCATTTCCCACCCAATCGCCTGACACATGCACAAGCCCGCGCTGCTCGATTTCGAGAGTTCGCTCACGGGTATCGACAACCGTTCCGTTTTCCTTGCGCTCGTATTTGATTCTGATTTCAGCGAAACGGTCCGGAATGTCCCCGGAAGCGTTCGGAGTCACATTCTCGTCAATATAGAAATATATGCGTGAACGAGAACCGCCGGAATAGACATCACCTCCGTCAACAATAAGAGTCTTGCTTGTAGCCACACGGGTAAACATATCCGTCGTAAAATATGGCTGTATCCCGGTGCCAGCAGCCCACTTTGCCGCATGCATCTCAGCACGGGGTATTACCCTCTCCATGCGTATCCAGTCAACGCCGTCCGGAATCGTCACAGTAACCGTTGATTCATGCCCCACAGGTTTCTGCTCCAGCTGGCCGGCATCCTCCGGTTCACGCAGCAGAAGCCAGACATCCATAGGCAGGGCAGATGCATGAGCATCAATTTTGCGCTCATTCACTACCGCAAGATAAAGAGGGTTGTCAGTGACCACATTGACACGCCCGTCATAGGTATAGACATTATCTGACGAATTGCGTACATAGTCAAGTCCACGGACAGATATGTTGTTCTTGTACTGCATATTGCGCTGGACCTCGAAATTGTTGACGGCATTCTTGCCCATGTAAACGGTGAACTGCGCATTGTATGTAAGGTTCTGGTGGGTGGTGTAGCTTCCCTTCAGAACCAGGGCTGAAGCACGGTCTTTCTTTGCGATGTTCGGTTTCCAGCGCTGCTTTTCTTCATCCGTCGTAATGCCTTCAGGATATTTCCACGTTCCGTCCGGCAGCTGCTCAACCTGTGAGTTCACGCCTTTAGGATTCGGAAGCTGGATATTCTCATAGGTATAATAGCTGAAATGAACGGGAGCGCTGTCCTTGTTTATTGTGACATTGACCGGCACTGTCAGTGAGGACTCGACCGGATAAGGAGTCACATTGTCCTCGTCCGCACCTGTAGGAGGCACAAGAGGAACCATTGTAGGCATGTTCATGATACCATATTCGCGTATTGTCATGACAGGAAGCTGGCCGTCGCGGCTCATCTGGTTCGGATTGAGCTGCACGGTTATATCGACCCTGGCCATCATCGCCTTCATGTTTACCGTAAGGTTGCCTGAAGTCTTCGCCAAATCGACATTGCCCACTGTGCCGGCCATAGGCATTCCGGCCTTAGGAAGGTGGTTAACGTCTGTGCCCTCCTCTGTCCTCAGCACCGGTGCATAGACCCAGCTCTCGAGGTCCGCGCGGTTTGTCACGGTAAAGTCAGACTTGACCCATTCCCCGTCCTGAAGCCTGCCGGTCTGTATATCACCGCCCGGAGTCCACTTGGTATTGAAATGGTCTCCCGAGATATTGGCTATAGCATAAATCTGCACTCCGCTCATCTGCGTGAATACCTCATCCTTGATTGTAAGGACATTGGTGGTCAGTTTCTGATATGGATGAAAATTCTGGTCACCGGCCTTAGGCTCAAGAAACTCGCCGGTAGCCTCATCGAAAAAGAACAGATGCAAGGTGCGCACGGCCTTTTCCTCCTGCGTCTTGTTGTCTGCTCTTGTAGCAGGAGCGAGCGGATCGTGAAACTGGGGCAGCATGTCAAGACACTCCGCCTTTATTGTAACGGAACTCCCGTCATGGACCTGAATGTCATCAAGAGAACCGATGCATGACACTGCCGAAAAAGAAATCGCGGCAGCCAAGGCAACATAACCCCAAAAATTCAACATTGATATTTTCATCTTATCTGTATTCAATATTTATAATCTCACTTTAACAAAAGCGGCAAGGCCGCATCAGCATGACTGCCGATTAATTGATGATAATGCCATTGTCAGATCCGTCTCCCCAAGAATCGGTATCCGCCTGGAAAATAAGCACGAAACGGTCACCTACAAAATTAAGGTTTGCGGTGTAGCGCGTACTCTGCGCCGGCCTGTATGAGAGATGGAAGTCCGGTATAACAGCCGTTTTGACATCAGCATCACCGGCATAACGGTATCGGATTGTTATGGTCTTCTTGTCACCGAGGGAATATATCGGATTATCAGGACGGTCTGCCGTTGAAGGGTCTGCATCAAGATTCGGAAGCAGAAGCACCGTAGTGCCTTCTGGATTTGTGTCCGAGACTCCGAGATACGGAGAAGATGCCCCGGAAGGACAAGTCTGCGAAGTTCCGTCAGCGATAAGTGAGAAATATCCGCTGAATGACTTCTGCCCAAGAGCAGTTGCCGTCTGTTTTACTTTAGTAGTCGTGAAGTCGAAAGTAGCCTCACTATAGAACTGACCGCTCAGGCGCGCGGACTCTATAATAAGGTCCTCGTCAGAATAATTGTTTACACGGAAACGCAGGCCGGTCATTATATGATAGAAATTAAGGGGAACGGCGCCGTTTGCACGTATATGGTCGAAACGTGCGGCCAGCATCGCATCCGGAATTTCAGCATGGTCCCTCGGAGTGTCCATGTCACCGCCTGACCAGGGCATGCTGAAAGAAAGCACAGGCACACCTACGGCATCTGCAGTCCTCATATTCATCGTGAAACAGTCCACAGGGTAGTGCGCAAGGAATGAATACCTGAACTGCGAGACCTGGGCACCTTCCGGAACCCCATTGAAGCCGGCTGTGTACCACTCTTTCAGACTGCCGTTGCCATACGAGGTAACGACACCGCTGCATGTGACATCCGTTTCATAGAAAATGTCGGCCTTTATCCTCTGTGACTTGGTATTCCATGGAGAAGACGCGGCCGCATAATCATTTTCGCTGCCATTTACCATGTCCGGAATGCAGTAGCCGAACACCCTGAACATGCCGCCGTCCGGAAATGAATTATGCAATACAGACTTTGTGTCAGGCCCTCCGGCCATCTCCACGCCCTGCATCATGACTCCCGGCAAGCCGAATGTCACATAGCGTACCGGGTCCGGCTTGATGTCCATCCCGTCTTTGCCTCCGGTGCACGACATCAGCATACTGCAGCAGAGCAATACGGATGTCATTCTTCTCATTTGTGTATATTTTGTCATCGCTGCCATCTTTATTGGATTATATAGTTTCCTCCGTCCTGGTCTATCCATTCCGTTACCGTCGGCTTGTCGAAAACGATAAAGTCAGTGTCTCCTATATTGAATCTGTAACGGTATGTCGAGCCGGCTTTCCATGCCTTGAAAGAAGCCCCGATTGAAGATATGTCAGTACGTACAGTGCGCAAGGCCGTGTTGCCGGAGGTATATCTGTACTGGATTTCAAAAATTGTCCCAGTCTGGATGTCCTGGGGAATCATAAGTACCTCGCTGCCCTGCGGAAATACAGACACATATTTTGATGTCAGGCTCAGAACCTGCGAAGTAGAGGCATAAGGGTTTGGGGCTGTCGATTTCTCCCCTCCGGTCACGTCCCAGGTGCCTGCAGGAGACGGAGCTGATGTCCATGAGCCTGTTGCAGTTGCTCCGTAAAGCTTGGCGGAGACTATTTCCACCTCCCTGTCAACTGACGGGTCAACTGCACCCTCAAAGAGTACATATGCAAGTATATGATTAAAATCGAATGCTACGGCAGGCATTTTTCCGCGGACCGCCGCAATAGGGCCGGAAGCCGCATAAAGGATGTCATGGCCGCTGCGCCCGTCATAGCTGCTGATGGAAAGCACTGCATTGTCAGGATTTCCATGGGGATGGTCTTCATCCTGGGCATATGAATAGCTTACCATACCTGGAAATGCCGCGAGCACTGCCGGATGGAGAGCGCGGAAATTGTAGCGGAAGCCCGGAAGCCAGTAACGCGTATCGTCATAAGACCATTTCGAGCCTGTTTTGGTTACTTTAGTGCCGCTGAAGACGTCAACAGGGATGAAGTTCCTGTCGGATGACGAATGATAAGTGCCCCATACATTGAAAACTGTCCCTTCGTTTTCAAAAGAGTCATTTGTCACAATGGAACGTGTCATTACTTCGGATTTGCCGAACTGCATCGGGGAGAGGTCATCCCCTCCGTCCTGGACCATGGTCTTGACACAGCCCGACAAAAGGACTGCGCCAAACAGCGCTAAGGAATATTTGAGACTGAATCCCATAATTGTCATTTTATTCTGTTTTATTGGCAGCCTGCGGGAAACCCAATCCCCGCAAGCCGTAAATCAGGGCTATGCCTGTTCGGAATTATTCCTCAGCCGTAACTTCAGAACCGAAATTAAATTCGACATTGTCTGTTCCTGTAGCCCAGCCGCCTTCAAGGTCCATGTCATCACTTGTAGTGAATTCAATCTTCTCAAGACCGGCCTCCTTACCTGTGAGCGTAACATTATAGCTGTATGCAGTACCTTTTGCCCAAGTCGGCTTGAATGCTCCGTAGTTCACTTTCTGAGAAACGACAGCACCATTTTCATTAATAATCGTCAGCTGGAAATAAAGGCGCACGTTCGGCTGCGTATAGGCAAATGGGAGCACATAGATGTCCTGTGTAGCGACAGATTGCGTACGTTCAAGTTCCTTATCCGTATCAGCCTCAGCAAAAGTTGCGGAAATCTTAAGCATTTGCTCAGCCACCTCTGTCTCTACGGAACGTTTCTGGTTTGTCCATTCACCTGTAGAGGCAGTGAATGTACCCTTATCCCTGAAATTGCGGACTTCGACCTGATTGACCTTTACCTTATAGCCTTCAGGAAAATCACTTGTGAACTTGAAACGTATCTTTGAAAGGATATGCTTGAAATCAAAGGCAACCTTGTCATTTCCTGATTCTTTTCCTGTGATATTTGGCGCAGAGGCAAAAACAAGGTCTTTCTGGTTTTCAGACGCTGCATCGACTGTGTAATCTTCAAGGGTCAGTTCAGCTGCGTTAAAGCGGCTTGTACCCGTCTTTCCATTTTCCTTGCTGTAAGCATAGAAAGTGTATGTGGCATCTTTGATCCAATAGCGGGCATCACCTGAATATGTCCAGTCAGTACCGTTCTTGGTTACAGCGATATCGTTGAAAACCTGTGTCGGAGTCGTACTGGTCGCAGTGGTGTAAGAGCCGAAAACATTGAACTGGCTGAAATTGTCGTTAGAGAGAGCACGGGTGTTCTTGTTCACATGAGAGGTGAAGGACACCTGTTTTGAAGCCTGGGCGACACCATAGTCGATGTCTTTGGTGGTTGTGCAGGCCGCCATTGCAAGGGCAGCCGCGGCCAAAATGATTAATGACTTTTTCATTACGTTGAAATTAAAGTTGTTATTGTAATTATAGTTATTGCACTATAGGAAGATCGATGTCCTCATATTCCCCCCAATCGCTGACATTCACGTCAAAGCCGGAACCATTGGATATGTCCTCATCTCCCAATTCGATTCCGCCGACATCTATGACTCCTCCCCTCGGCTGGTCCGCCATCTGGTCAGTGACATCAAAGTTGAAGCTTATCATGCGGCCGTTCCTGAGAAGAATCTCAAGATTGAGCGTATAGCGTCCCTCTCCCTCACGTCCGGCTGCACGTCCGTAATATTTGTCAGGAAAGCCGGCAATGCCGAACGAGCGCACATCCGCCTCAGCTCCCCACTCCTTGACAACGCAGTCGAAAAGGATAGTGGCCGTAGCCTCGGAAGTGGAGCCGTCACGCAGCATCACTGATTCAGCCATTCCAGCCAGGGCGCCACGGGCAAGCGAGACATACTCGGCTCCCTTGTCAATCCCGAATCGCACAAGATAGGTATAGACAAGAGGACGCATGGTGACATCAGCATTATGGCATTCATGCAGCTGAACCTCCGGAATGTCCTGGATGAAAGCTCCATAAAGCACATCCGGCGGATTGATGGTGCGCTCTCCCTCATGCAGTTCCTTAAGGGAAGAACGTGTCCTTGTCGTTGTTGACGCCTTGGCCGAAGGTGCGGAAGCCAAGTCGTCAAAAACGATATAGCGGGTATCATTATTATAAAGCAGAAGCGAATGCCTGCCCTCGTTTATCATGAACTCACCGCCCTCAGGACCAAAGAAAGTCTTTGAACTTTCCTTGCCGTCTTCATAAAGAAGCATTGTCATTCCCTCCGGAATACCAGGAAGAAACTCAGAGTATTCATGTTCCCAACGGGCTGCATCCCAGCTGAGAACCCATTTGCGACCATAGTCGCGTTCCCAAACACTTTCCCATGCAGCATTGACATTGACTGCACGGTAATGATTATAACACAATTCCTTACGACACCCTGCAAGAAACATCGGCAATGAAACGGCAATAACCGCTCCTGCCGCAAGCCTATTTATAAGAGTACCGTGTTTCATTTTGCACCTCCTTTCTTTTTGCCCGACATATCCGCGAAACGCCATACGAGAGAAAATTTCAGTTTGAGAGGCCCGACATAGTTCATGCTCCTTGTACGCTGATAGACATAGTGATTGTCAACAGGTTCATACTCTTCATACTTGGTGTACATATAGCCGGCCCCGATTTCAGCATCGAAAGAAAGGCTACGGGCAATAGGCCACATGAAGCCATATGTCAGCCCGGCAAAACCAGCCTCTCCCCTATATCCTGTACGCTTGTTTTCAAGGTCATATAATCCGCCGCCGGCCATCAGTCCCATATAATGGCCATGCCATGGCTTGAAAGTCTTGAACCACCAGCGGCATTCGGGACTTATTATCAATGCCTGGTAATACTGGTGCTTCTGCGCATTTTTCCACCAGGCCACATTTCCGTCCACGCTTACGCTCCAATGCTCATTTATAAGCCACTCAAACTCCAGGTTCGGCATAAGGGCGGCATCATACAGCAGATTGGTCTTGATGGCAAAACGATGGAAAGGCTCATTTCCCACAATTTCATCATGCCCGGTCCCGGCAGCATCCTGCATCACAGACGCTTCTTGCGCACCGGAAGTACCTGCCTCATTGTCCTGGCATTCAGAATGTGCACCATCAGCTTCGCCTGAAACCAGGGAATCCTCCACTCCGGAATTTCCGGACACAATGGCTGAGGTGTCCTCCTCATGCTCAGGCTCCACATAACCTGCCCCTTGCCTATGTCCTATTATTGTAGGAGGCGGATCTCCCCATGTACGGAACGAGACAGTACGGAGCTGAGGGAAAAAATTCCTGTACATATACCACCAGGCCTCCCCGTCCCCTATATAAAGGAGGGACTTGTTGGCATTTTCCGGCTGTATCCTGCCTGAGAGGACACCGGAAATCACTTTCAGGACTTTTTCCTTATGCGGCATTGAGGAGTTCATGGCCATTGAGCGCAAACCCGCCCAGTCAATCCCGTCGCCCCCGACAATGAGAACCGGTCCGTCTATGGCGGCATTTTCCATGATATAGCTGCGGAGACTTTCCGCCCTCCTTATGGAAAGCCTGTCGTTCAACTTCCATTCGCCTTCCGGAGAGGCTGCTCCGCGGATATGCAGAGTATCCTTGAAGTCAACCTCACGGATGAATTTCAGAAGACGCTCACCGTTTTTCTTGTAGGCAGGGTTGAAGCTTGAATACCCTTTCTCGAAATAGACCAATATCTCGAGGGAGTCTGTTTCCTTCACAGGAATCCTGCTGCCGTCATGCTCCTGTGCCGCCGCAGTCAATGATGCAGCCAGCAGACAAAAGCACACGGCAAGGCCTGCCATGTTTTTACATATGGTCAATATAAGTTTCATTTAATGATGATTTTGCCGGTATGATACAGGGTATGACAAAAAATTCCCGTTCTGCCGGCAGGGAAATCCCAGCCGTCAAAACGGGAATGTCAAATATTCCGTATTCTAATTTACTTAATCTTACCCCCCCCCAAGACGCTATTTCCGCAGAGAGCAACCGCACATGCCACAGAAGCGGCATGAGTGTCCGTCATGATATTAGGGTTAAAATTCATTTATATGATGCAATTATGTGCCTGCAACCTATACGCAAAAATAAAGACAAACGGCATGAGATGCCGCATGTTTGTCATCTGTCTGATACGATATTAAATTAACACACACTGATTTTCTGCAAAAGTAGAAAGTTTTTCTTTTATAACAAATAAAATCTCCATTATTCGCAAGTTCAGCATGTGAGACACTGCTTAATGCTTTGCAAGAAAGCACTCTATCGTGTTCTCCATAAGGCAGCAGATGGTCATGGGACCGACTCCGCCCGGAACAGGTGTGATGACTGAGGCTTTCGGCTCCACTTCCGCGTAATCAACGTCACCGCAGAGTTTTCCGGTCTCTGCATCGCGGTTGACTCCCACGTCAATGACTACAGTACCTTCTGACACCATGTCGGCAGTGACGAATTTCGGACGGCCGATGGCCACAACAAGAATCTCGGCCTGACGCGTCAGCTCAGCAAGGTTCTCTGTGCGGCTGTGCGCAATTGTTACCGTAGCATTTTCATCCAGGAGCAGCTTGGCAACCGGAAGACCGACTATGTTGCTCCTGCCGATTACGACCGCGCGCTTGCCCTTTATCCCGACACCGGCAGCCTTGAGCATCTTTATTATGCCCTTAGGCGTGCATGGAAGCACACAATCCTCTTTCTGCCAAAGCGCCGCAACATTCAGAGGATGGAAACCGTCCACGTCTTTTGCCTTGGAAATGGTCTCTATCACCTTGGACTCGCTGATATGCTTTGGAAGCGGAAGCTGCACGAGGATGCCGTCAACAGAGTCATCTTCATTGAGTTCCCGTATAAGAGAGAGCAGCTCTTCTTCAGATATAGTCTCAGGTTTGCGTATGGTCGTGTTCTTTATTCCTACCGTTTCAGAAGCCTTGGCCTTTCCTGTCACATATGACACGCTGGCAGGATTGTCACCGACAAGGATTACTACAAGATGGGGCACACGTCCATATTTCTCAGGAAATTCTGCCACCTGAGCAGCCATATCGGCTTTGAGCTTGGCCGAAAGTTCTTTACCGCTTATTATTTTTGCCATAACTGGAATTTTATCATTTCACTTGTTCCTGTGCGGCACTAAAGCACGCGCCATCCGATGTCACGACGATAGAAGAGATTGCCGCATTTGACTTTTTCCACAGCGGCAAGGGCTATGTCATGTGCCTGGGCAAGAGTTTTTCCAGAGCCTACGACCATCAGCACGCGTCCTCCTGAAGTGACGGCATTGCCGTCCTTTGAAGACGTGCCCATGTGGTATATCCTTACGGAAGGATCTGCAAGCGCATCAGCAAGGCCTTCAATCACATAGCCTTTCTCATAGCTGCCGGGATAGCCTTTTGAAGCCATCACAAATCCCATGGTGACTTCCTCGGACCACTTCACCTCAGGCATAGGTGTGCCGTCTGCGACAGCCGAGAAAATGTCATAGATGTCCGATTCAAGACGCGGAAGCACAACCTCCGTCTCAGGATCTCCGAAACGGCAGTTGAACTCTATCACCTTGACTCCGGAAGGGGTCTTCATAAGGCCTCCGTAAAGTACGCCTTTGAACGGGCGGCCTTCAGCAATCATGGCAGCCGCTGTCGGTATCATGACATGTTCGAGAGAGTAGTCAATGTCTTCCTGAGTGATGATAGGGACAGGGGAATATGCTCCCATGCCTCCTGTATTCGGACCTTTGTCTCCCTCGTAGGCACGCTTGTGGTCCTGCGAAAGGGTCATGGGAGTAACCGAAGTGCCATCCACGAAGCACATGAACGAGAACTCCGGTCCTGTGAGAAACTCCTCGACAACGACCTTGCCCTTGCCGAACTTGTCATCAAGAAGCATGTCTTTCAAAGCCTCCTCAGCCTCTTCCATTGTCTCTGGAATGACAACTCCCTTGCCTGCTGCAAGGCCGTCATATTTGAGCACGACCGGCAACGAACCTGAACGCACATGCCCGAGAGCCTTTTCATAATCATCAAAAGTCTCGAATGAAGCCGTAGGGATGTCATATTTGGCCATGAGCCTCTTGGCGAAATCCTTGCTGGACTCGATTGCAGCAGCATCCTTTGACGGGCCGAATATCCTCAGGCCGGCCTCAGCAAAAGCATCAGCCACACCAGCCGCAAGAGCCACCTCCGGGCCGACTACCGTAAGGTCAACACCGTTTTCAAGGGCAAATGCCTTAAGTTCCTCAACCTGGGTTTCCTTCAATGGAACGCATTCAGCCTGCGCGGCGATTCCTGCATTTCCCGGTGCGCACCAGATTTTTCCTACTTTTGCGGAACGGCTGAGCGCATCCACTATGGCATGCTCACGTCCTCCGCCTCCAATGACCAAGACTTTCTTCATTTTATGTGCTGTTTTGATGATTCGGCGCGAATATACTAAAAGTCGAGAGCAGAGGCAAAGCTTGCTTTGACTATGCCGAGACGCATCAGTATATGTGCGCAAAGCGCAAATATACTAAAAGTCGAGAGCAGAAGCAAACATATATTAAAAACCCGGCAATTCCCGTCAGGCCATCTTCTGCCACTGTGGAAATTGCCGGTAAATGTCAAGGGCACAAGACCCGCGGCGCCATTACAAGCCGGATATGAAATCCGACATTTCTTTCTGGCGGGCCATTACACTTCTGAACAGCGCCATCTGGTTGCGTGTCCTTACGAGATTATGCTCAGGATAGGCCGTCTTATAATAAGTGTCGCCATTGATATAGTCCGTAAAGAAGCGGACCGCCTGCATGAACGGGAAAAGAGCAGCGGCATAAGGCAGATGTTCTTTCTCCACGGGAGTCAGAAAAGCGGACGCAGACTCTATATAGCCTTTGGTGAAAGCCCGGAATATGTCCATGTCAAACTCAACCTTTCCTATATCCGGGTCATCTTCCGCCACTGCGTTGGCTGCCGTGCGCAGAAAATCCCCATAATCGGAAAACACATAGCTCGGCATTACCGTGTCAAGGTCAATCACGCAAAGCACGCTGCCGTCTTTGTCAAACATCATGTTGTTGACCTTTGTGTCGCAGTGGCAGATACGCTTCGGAAGCACGCCCTCACGATGCAGACGCTCAGCCGTGCAGGCATATTCCATGTGGCGTTCCATTTCTTCCAGTATCGCACGGGCTTCTTCGGAGTCCATACGTCCGGCCGGATTTGCAGCGGCGGCCTCCCTCAACTGACGTGCACGCAGCTCCATATTATGGAAATCCGGTATCGTCTCCCCAAGAGTATCCGGGATGTCGGCAAGCATGGCCTCAAATTCACCGAAGGCCTTTCCCGCAAAATATGAATACTCCGGATTTACAGTATCTACGGTCACGGCGTCAGGAATGAAATGCGAGAGTCTCCAGTACGACTCCCCGTCATGCAGCCATGTCTGCTCCGAATCCTTGAGCGGGACAAAAGACAGGACCTTTCTGCCAAGGTCTCCCTCACCTGAAGACGACAGAAAGCCGCGTATATGCCTTGTGACGCATTCTATGTTATGCTGAAGCAGGGCGACGTCATTGAAAATGGCATGATTGATTTTCTGAAGGACATAGCCAGGCCCTTCATCGGTATTCACCTTGTATGTGTCATTTATAAGGCCGTTGCCCAATGGCACCACACCCGTAACATTCCCACGCAGGGCAAAACGGGACAGAATATTTGAAAAGTCTTTCATTATAATGCGTATGAGAATCCGTTTATGCGGTTCCACTCACCGCGTGTAAAGTCAGGAACTTCGACAGGTGCACTGCCGTTTTCAAGCGAGATTCTCGAAAGTTCGCTCACGCAGCACCATTCAGCCATGTCATATACGTCCATGTCGAGAGGAAGTCCGTTATGCAGGCAATATACAAGCCTGTAGTCCATTATGAAGTCCATGCCGCCATGGCCGCCTACTTTCTTTGCAAGAGCCTCAAGCTCAGGGGTGAGAATCGGGTTAGGATATCCGGCCTGCAATTCCTTCAGTTCAGTTCCCGTATAGACCTTCTCCGTGCCCAAATCATCATAGCTGCCTGTGCTTCCCGCATTTTCACGGAGGCAATATTGTCCGACAGGATATTTCCCGGCATATCCGTCCGTTCCGACAACCTGGTACATGCGGTTGTAAGGACGAGGGGTAAGCACATTGTGCTGTATAAGCATCGTGCGGCCGTTTTCAGTGCGGATGAGCGTGCTTGTCTGGTCGGCATTCTTGAAGTCCCCGCAATCCTCACCTGTCTTGAGCTTCCACACTTTCGGGCCATTGGCCGTCCTGGTGTCCATTGATACGAGTGTTTTCATGCGGTCGCCGCGATGCATGCCGAGAACCTGGCAAACCGGGCCGATTCCATGTGTAGGATATACGTCACCGCGGTTGTTCTTGTTATAGTCCAGCCGCCAGTTGTTCCAATACTCATCCCAATACGGGTCAAGGCAATGATGATATGCGCCCTCAACATGGAGGACATCACCGAAAAGGCCTGCCTGCGACATTGCGAGCGTAGTCATCTCAAAGAAGTCATACACGCAGTTCTCCAGCATCATGCAATGCCTGCGGGTCCTTTCAGAAGTATTTATGAGTGCCCAGATTTCTTCAAGCGTATTGGCTGCCGGGACTTCTATTGCCACATGCTTGCCGTGTTCCATCGCATAAAGAGCTATCGGTGTATGAGTAAGCCAGTCCGTGCATATATATACAAGGTCCACTTCATCGCTTTCGCAAAGCTGTTTCCATGAATCCGCCGCTCCTGAGAATGCCAACGGCTCGTTCTGCCCGAGGCCTGCAAGAATTTTCATGCTCCTGTCAACCATATCCGGCTCAATGTCACAAATCGCAGTGATTTTCGAATCAGGGACATAAGACAGGCGCTCCACTGCGCTTGATCCTCTCATTCCAAGTCCGACGATTCCGATACGGACAGTCTCTATCGGGTCAGCGGTAAGAGCTATCACGCTTTTCTGTCCTGCAGGACGTGCCGGGACTTCAGTCTTGAGCGGTCCGTTTCCCTGTGAGCATGCTCCACAAAGCAGCAGGGCCGCAGCAGCGGCGAAAACAAATCTCTTCATATCAGTCAGTGTTTAATAATATCCAACCCCAAATTTAAGAATCTGTTTGGATTATGATGACAAGTTCTGCAAAATTATTTGTTGGAAGACACAATCATGAATGTCACGGCAGCCATGGTCAGGCCGATGCCGATGAGCACATTCATTGTGACAGGTTCACCGAAGGCAAGCGCGCCGACGAGAATTGCAGTTATCGGCTCGAATACCCCGAGCACAGACGCCTTTGCGGCACCTATCTTTCTTGTGGCCAGGGCAAGCGTGGCCGTTGAGACTATTGTCGGAAGCACAGCCAGTCCAAGAAGATTGCCCCAGGCAGAAAACCCGCTGATTCCAAGCAGAAGCGAATGTCCTCCTGCCAGTGCCTTGACCATGAACACAATTGTTCCCACTATAAGCGCATAAAAGGTCAAAAGCGTATTGGATACCTTGCGGATAGCCTTGCTGCGGTTCACAATGACTATGAACATGGCATATGCAAGGGCGGAGGCTGCAGCTATGACTATTCCTTTTGTCTGAATCACATGCGTCCCGTCATTCCTGGACAGCACGAAAACCCCGATGAATGTCAGGATGATGGAAAACCAGACCTGCCATGTAGGATAGACACGCATGAAGACCATGATGAGCGCGACAAGCACAGGATAAAGGAAAACTATGGTTGTCGCCATGCCTGACGGAATGAGACGGTAGGCCTCGAACAGGAAGAGGCTGCTCATTGTGAAGCATGCACCGAGAATCAGAAGTCTCACAAGCTGCTTTCCGGAAACACGGAAACTTTCATGCTTGGCAAGAAGCCAGCACCCGAGAATAAGCACCGAGAGCCCGTAACGGAAGAAAAGTATGTTCTCAACCGGGGCTCCGGCATTCATAAGAGGCATGGCAAACAAAGGATTGAGCCCGTATGTGACTCCTGTTATGATTCCCGCAATGTAGCCGACAAGGGTAGCCCTGTCAAATTTTACTGTATTCATCATGGATATGCACACAACAAAAGGCGGCAACCATGCTCCGGTCACCGCCTGATAAAAATCTGAGTTCCTAAGCTATAAATTCAAGTATGGATGCGATGTCTTCCTTTTTGAAGGATTTCTGTTCCCCGGAAGAAAGGTTCTTGATGTTCACAAGTCCCTCCGCGGCTTCCGTCTCACCGACAATCGAAATGAAAGGTATCTTTTTCCTGTCGGCATAGTCAAACTGCTTCTTCAGTTTGGAGGACTCAGGATAAATCTCGCATGGCACTCCCGCCTCACGGAGCTGCTTCACTACCGGTATGAGATAGCGCAGCTCTTCACTGCCCATGTTGGCAAAAAGGATTTTAGTGGAAGATGTAACTTCTGCCGGGAATTTGTCAAGTCCCTTAAGCACATCGTATATGCGGTCCGCTCCGAAGGATATTCCGACTCCGGACATGTCAGGAAGCCCGAATATGCCTGTGAGATTGTCATATCGTCCGCCTCCGCAGATGCTTCCTATCGCGAAATTCTTGGCCTTGACCTCGAATATCGCCCCGGTATAATAATTCAGCCCGCGTGCAAGGGAAAGGTCGATTTCCACTTCATGGCGGATTCCGGCCGTTTCAACAAGAGCGAAAAGTTCCTCAAGTTCATCCAAGCCTTTAAGACCGGTCCCGGATACGATTCCTGAAGCAGACTTGCCGCTCATCAGCTCACGCATTACGTTTATTTTCTCTGCGGAAGAACCGGAGATTGTAAGTATCGGCCTGATTACTGCCACGGCCTCTTCAGTGAGTCCCTTTTCTTTCATCTCAGCCTCAACCGCCTCCAGTCCGATTTTATCAATCTTGTCAATGGCAACAGTTATATCCACAACCTTGTCCGGGAAGCCGCATATCTCCGCCATTCCGGTCAGGACTTTGCGGTTGTTTATCTTTATGCACACGTTCACGTCAAACAGGGTGAAGACCCTGTCAACAATCTGCACAAGTTCCAGTTCATTAAGGAGTGATTTTGAGCCGATTACGTCAACATCGCACTGGTAGAACTCCCTGTAGCGTCCTTTCTGCGGGCGGTCGGCACGCCACACCGGCTGAATCTGGAAACGCTTGAACGGGAAAGATATCTCGTTCTGATGCTGCACTACGAAGCGCGCGAACGGAACCGTAAGGTCATAACGAAGACCCTTTTCGCAAACTTTAAGCGAGAGGGCCTTGCTGTTGTATCCGTCCTGTGTGCCGTCAATCCTGTAGTCATCATAGCTGATGCCGGAAAAGGCGTCTCCGGAGTTCAGTATCCTGAAAAGGAGCTTGTCCCCTTCTTCACCATATTTGCCGAGAAGGGTGCTGAGGTTTTCCATGGACGGTGTCTCTATAGGAGCATATCCGTAGGTCTTGAATACTGAACGGATTGTGTCAAAGATATAATTCCTGCCGGCCATTTCCGCCGGTCCGAAGTCTCTTGTGCCTTTTGGGATTGATGGTTTCTGTGCCATTTTGTCTTCCTTTTTCGTTTGTCGGGACAAATATACGAAAAAGTTGAGAGCAGAGGCAAAAAAACGAAAGAGGCCCGACTAAACAATATTAGCCAAGCCCCTTTTTCTTGTTTTCCGGCGAGGTCAACCTCCCCACCAAAAATCAGTCATCCACCTCAATTATATGGAATGCACTGTTGAATTTCAATTCAAGCCGGTTGGACAGCTTCACCTCATATGTCCTCTTTCCGACCTCATATTCCACATATTCAGCATCAGGATAATGAATATCGACAAATTCTCTTATGGACTCCGGTATCAGCTCCTTGCTGATTGTCCCTTTCTTCGCCTCGATTTTCTTCAGCGCGCCTGAATTGGAAAATTCCATCAGAATGCCGTTTGTTAGCATCACATTGTAGTCCGGCCTGAAGAAGTCATCCTCCTTTGTCACATACATCACTTTTACTCCGTTGCCGACGGCATTCACATAGTCCCTTGCCTGAGCCGGAAGCTGTTCGAAAGAAGATGGCCTGTCATCGGCAGATGCGGCGCACGAAAATGCCGCCAACGCTGCCAGAAATATAAAAATCCGTTTCATTATATTTGTTTTATGCTTTTTCATGCCCTGCACCATGCAGAGTTTTTGCACTGCCCGGCCTGCCTAACAAAAATCGGGCAAAAACCGCAGCCGCTGCACGGAAAAAATCAAAGCAATCCCTCTGCAGCCAGAATCTCGCCCATGCGGACAGTACCCTTGTCAATATCACCGCACTCATTCCTCAGCCTCATCATTTCCTGCTTCATTTTCCGTATGACAGCCTGATAACGTTTGTCTGAGTATGCGTTATGGTCCTCATGCGGGTCCTCCTGAAGATCATAGAACTCCCATGAAGGTGCAACCGGCACATCAGAAGAGCCGGTCATCCCGAGAGGCTCTCCATAAAGGAAAACAAGCTTGTAGCGGTCTGTCCTCACACCGATGTGAGCCGGCCTTATTTCATGGTGAGTCCAATAACGGTAATATATGCTTTCCCTCCAATCCTGAGGTGTATTACCGCTGAGATTGGCCCTGAAGCTATGCCCCTGGCTTCCCTGCGGAGGCTGAACACCGGCGAAGTCAGCAAGAGTGGCTGCGAAATCCACATTCAATATAAGGTCGGCATTTCTCTGTCCCGCAGGAATTTCCGCCGGGTATCGGATTACGAACGGCATCCGGGCAGCCTCCTCATAGAACATCCTTTTGTCAAAGAATCCGTGTTCACCGAGAAAATATCCCTGGTCCGCGACATATACCACTATGGTATTGTCTGCAATGCCCATCTGCTCAAGCGCGTCAAGAAGCCTTCCGATATTGTCATCAACCGTGGCGGCACAGCGCAGATAATCCCTTATCAGCTTCTGGTATGCGGCTTTTCTTGTGGCAATGCGCCCCATTCCCTCCGTGCTGAACGGAAGCTCCGGATAGCGGCACCACCATTTGTCAGGGTCGGCCGATGCGACAGTCCATCTTCTGACCATCTCCTCGAGAGGCTGCCCCGGGAAAGTCCTCCCGTTTGTTTCCGGTCCGAAGTCCATAAGACTTTCAGGCTCTTCGAAAACCACGCCGTCATAAAGATGGCGCATCCTTTCAGGAAAATCATACGGCTCATGCGTCGCCTTGAAATGGCAGCACATCAGGAACGGCGTATCCTTGTCCTGGGCCTTCATCCACTCTATGGCCTTGTCCGTCACTATATCGGTTGAGAATCCGTGGACTCTCTCACCGAAATTGCGCATCCCGGGCCAAGGGTCGGAATATCCGTGCCAAGACTGTCTTCCAAAGTATATACCCCGTTCATATGGCTGTATCGCCCCGTAAGGATGGAAGCACGGCTCGGGGTGGGCAAAGAATTGGTGCAGAAGCAATTATCAAGGGTCACACCTTCCGCCGCAAGCCTCTTTATATTGTCCGCCGGAGCATATTTTGCAAGCACACTGCCATATATTCCCCATGTCTGCGACGTATGGTCGTCACTTAGTATGAACAGGATGTTGGGCCTGTCATCCGGCTGTCCTGCCTCACGGCCATTCTCCTGTGCCCGGGCCGATGCGGGCTGGAAAGCAGGCAATGCAGCAAGCGAGGCTGCGCAAAATGCAAATTCTTTTCTCATATCAATCATCTGTTTCAGATGCCGGAAAAACCTGGCAGCGCAAATTTACAAAAAAATGCAGATTGCCGAACAAGGGAAGACAACATCAGCCAGAAACCATAATTTGAATGTCACGAAAATATTGCTATTTTTGTCGGCCTGAAACCACATTAATTATTGACAGCATTTATGATTGCAACAAAAACAGCGAAACTTTCAGCCGCAGTAATCGGACTCATGTTGTGCGGCACGCTCGCTGCACAAAACATTTCTCCCGAAACACTTGCAAAAAGGGAAAAGCGCAAGAATCTCACTGTAAAAGAATGGAATACGGCTGCGAAAGGAGGCAGCAAATGGCTTGACCACATCACCACCTACGATGACCAGGGACGCAAGATAGAAGAGATTGAATATGCGAACTACGGTCAGAAGGAAAGAATCACCATCGAGTACGACCCCGAAAGCGGCCAGGTCACGAAAGAAGTTGTATATGACGACAGGAACAGGCCCTCACGCATAAGAAAATACGAGTATAATGCCGACGGGACGAAAGCCAAGCAGTACAACTATCTGCCTAACGGAAAACTTTACTCTGTCAAGGTATTTGAATACATATTTTCCGACTCGAAATGAGCCTTCATATAGAAAGCACTTCCATTGCAGTCCCCAAGGACAGGGTCATAACTCTCGAGATGATGAAAAGCGTAAAGCTGATGAACAGGACCGACAGCAAATATGTCGGCCCTGCGGCAAGGCTTGAGCCGCTGCTTTCCGCCGCCATAGACAGGGGATATTCCGTGCAGGCCGTCGGGGAAAAGTTCATTGCGGAGTATGACACTTACTATTTCGACACCCCTTCATGCGATTGCTACCTGATGCACCACAACGGGCATCTGACAAGGCAGAAGCTGCGCACCAGGCTTTACAAGGACAGTTCACACGCATTCATCGAAATAAAGAACAAGAACAACCGCGGAAGGACAAAGAAAAAGCGGATGCAGATTCCGCCTTCAGCCCTTCTTGAATGGAAGGAAATTCCGGAAGCCGCCTATTTTGCCAGAAGCATGCTAAAGCTCCCGTCTGAAACTTTCAGCGCAGCCCTGCGCACATCCTTCAAAAGAATCACGCTCGTGAACAGGGAAAGGACAGAAAGAGTGACAATAGACATGGGGCTTTCATTCAGCAACCTCCGGAACGGCCGGACAGCCACCCCTGGAGACATCATCATCGTGGAGGTCAAGCAGGACGGGACGACAGGCTCCACCATGAAAGGCATCCTCGCTGAATTGAAGATAAGGAGAATGGGATTCAGCAAATACTGCATCGGGACGGCCATGACCGACCCGGGCATAAGACAGAACAGATTCAAGGAAAAAATACGATTCACAAATAAATTACAGACATGTTAAGCATATTGCAGTCAATGCCGGAGTTTGACCCTCAGATAGCGGCAGAATTCGGGAACGGTATGTCAGCCAGCACCTTCCTCGGAGTACCGGTCTTCGAGGCCGCCTCTTTCTCAAATCTTTTGATAAGATTCGCATTCAACCTGATTGTCGCCTTTGTGACAGTGCATTACCTGTACTACAGGCACAAGGGACGCAAGGACTACTATTTCACCTTCCTGCTTTTCTCAGCTACGATGTTCCTGCTCATTTTCCTTATGGAGAATGTCAAGCTCCAGATAGGATTCACACTGGGCCTGTTCGCCATTTTCGGAATGATAAGATACAGGACGGAAACCGTGCCGGTGAGGGAGATGACCTATCTTTTCATCATCATAGGCCTTTCGGTCATAAACGGGCTTGCGCTGAACATATCCATTGCCGAGCTGATGATGGCCAATGCGCTGCTGCTCGGACTGATATGGGCTACAGAGGCATGTGCACCACGCAGACGCAAGGGAACGAAGACCATCTTGTATGACCGCATTGACCTTATCATGCCAGCAAGACATGAAGAGATGATGGAAGACCTGAAAAAAAGGACAGGACTGGACATCAATCACTTTGAAATAGGGAACATCGACTTCCTCAAAGACGCGGCATTCGTGAAGCTTTACTACACACTCGGGAAAGGACAGGCCGACGGGCCTGCCGTCACTAAACTGCAAGGAGACATATAGCATATGAAACTGAAAACGGCACTTTGCGCATTTTTGTCGGCCATCTGCGCCCTGGCCTATGCGCAAGATGAGATTTCATTCATGGATGAGGACGCATCACCGGACTTCCGCTCACGCCTGTCGGTTTCCCTCGGAGGAGGCATCGGCAAGCATTGCTCATGGCAATTTGAAGAAGAAATCAGGATAAAGGATTCATTCGGCAGCTTCGACAGGTTCAACACAAGCGTCACTTTCGGATACAAACCAGTAAAATGGCTGAAGATAGCACCTGCATATCACCTGTTCAATATCCATGACGTCAAGGAAAGCACCGGGGAGAAGAAATGGAAAGCAAGGCACCGAATTGCTCTGAACATGACGGCCTCAATTTCAGCCGGAAGATGGAAATTCTCCCTGCGCGAAAGGCCACAGGTCACCATGAGGACCGACTCGATAAATGTAATGGAAAAGTGCAGGGCAAGCTTCGTCCTGAGGTCCAGGGCACAGGTTGAATATTCGTTCCGCAGGATTCCGCTGAACACATACGTCTCAGCGGAAATCACCAACACACTGAACACTCCGAAAGAGTTTCACGGTCTCGTGTCTTCCGGAAGCCCGGAGATCAGGTTCAAGCTCAAGAACCACATCAGCAGAATCAGGTACTGCATAGGGGCGAGCTACAGGTTCGACAAGCGGAACAGCATTGATGTCAATTACAGGATAGACGACGGGAAAGACTACGACATACATATCACAAAGAACAAAGGCTACCTGAAGTCAGTAACAAGAACAGATTATCTGAACCATATACTTTGCATAGGGTACAGCTACAAATTCTGAGATTTCCACTGAACAGGAAAGCGCTTTTCCTCGCGGGAGGCATCGCCATGACATTTCTGCTCATGGCGATTGATTTATATTATGTCAACCCCGCGGACAGGAACGTCCTCATGCTGCTGCGTCTCCCGCGTACCGTCACGGCAATGCTTGCAGGAGCGGCTCTCTCACTGGCCGGCCTGCAGATGCAGAGCATATTCCGCAACCCTATCGCTGACCCGCATATAATGGGCATCAGTTCCGGGGCCTCACTCGGAGCTGCTGCTGTAACCTTATGCGCGGCAAGTTCTATAGGAAACCGTTTCCATGAGATTTCCATTGCCGCAGCAGCATTCATCGGAGCCGGGGCCGGAGCCGCTGTAATCATGGCGGCATCTAAAAAAGTCCGCAGCGCCGCCACACTTCTGATTTTCGGAGTAATGCTCGGCTTCATGGCAAATGCAATTGTAGCGGCCCTGCAGTTCAGCACAGATGCCGAAAGCCTCAAGATTTTCTACAGCTGGTCGGCTGGCAGCTTTTCTTTCGTGACATGGCAGCAAATCATCATAATGGCTGCGGCAATCTGCACAGGATGCGCGGCTGCGCTTGTCAACATGAAAGGACTGGACATCTTGCTTTTCGGGGATGAATTTGCCTCTGCGGCCGGAGCGGACCCGCGCCACATAAGGCTCCTGGCCATGTTCAGCTGCTGCCTCTGCACCGGAACAGTGACCGCGTTCTGCGGCCCAATAGGATTTGCAGGAATAGTGGCTCCGCATATCGCAAAATGGGCAACGGGCAGTTCTTCGCACAGGAGCACGATTGCCGGGGCTATGCTTTGCGGAAGCATAATATGCCTGGGCGCCGACCTTGTGTCACAAATGTCGGGGACTCCCCTTCCCGTGTCCGGCACAATGGCCTTCATAGGCATACCTGTCATATTATACATACTGCTAAAAAAACCTGAACTCTGACACATGGAAAATCTCACCGGAAATACACTTCTCAAAGTCAGCGGCATGACCATCGGGCATGAGGGCAAGATATTGTACAGTGACATTTCTTTCGATGTCCGCGAGGGTGACTGCATTATGCTTTGCGGGGCTAACGGAAGCGGAAAGACCACTCTGCTGCGGGCCATTGCAGGCATGAGGACAGAAAGCGGCAGCGGCTCCAACGGGATTGTAATGATACCTTCGCGCATCCCGAAAGTCAAGGGATTCACACTAAGGGACTTCGTTAGAATCAGCTGCTACAGCCAAAGCGACCTTGGAGGCAGGCTGGCTCCTGAAGACGAGGCCGCCATCGGCAATGCCCTTTCGCGGCTTTGCCTTGACAATCTTGCAGGCAGGGACATTTCCACACTGAGCGACGGTGAGTTCCAGAAGGCGGCGATAGCTTCAGCCTTGGTAAGACGCGCACCGGTAATCCTGCTGGACGAGCCTACTGCCTTTCTTGATGCGGAAAACCGCATTGCGGTCATGGCCACTCTCAAGGAAATCTGCGGCATGCCAGGACGTCCAGCCGTAATATTTTCCACCCACGATCTGGCAGAAGGACTGGCAGTATGCGGCAAGGTGCTTGCGCTCGGAGCAGACGGGGTTTTCCGCTGTGCCTGTAAGGATGGAATGTCTGAGGAGATGCAGAAAGCCGTTGCTGGCATTTTCAAGAATCCGGACGCATTCACCCGGCAAGCCAGCGGTCAAGGCAGCGGTCCGGGTGAAGAAAATTTGAAATAACTTTTGGGCAAAAAGCAGAGAAAACGAAACTTTTGCTATCTTTGGGGTTCATTTTTTATAAGAGCCCCATGGGAAACAGACTTTTTCTTATCGACGGACACGCACTGGTCTTCAAAATGTACTACGCATTTCTGCGTCATCCGATGATAAATTCCAAAGGCGCGGACATGTCGATTCTATTCGGATTCACAAAATACGTGCTCGAACTGATTGAGAAAGAAAAGCCGACACATCTCGCAGTAGCATTCGACCCTCCGGGAGGAACATTCAGACATAAGATATATCCGGAATACAAAGGCACCAGGGATGAGACTCCCCAGCTTATCATAGACGCGCTTGAGCCTCTGTGCGAGCTGTGCCGTGCAATGCGCATACCCGTCCTGATGGAAAAAGGCTTCGAGGCGGACGATGTGATAGGCTCCATGGCCAAACGAGCCGAGAGAGAGGGATTCAAGGTATATATGGTCACACCTGACAAAGACTACGGGCAGCTGATTTCCGAGAACATATTCCAGTTCAAGCCAGGAAAGTCAGGCTCGGAAAATGAACTTGTTGACGTGGAGAAAATATGCGCCAAATACGGAATCAGCAGGCCAGAGCAGGTAATTGACATTCTTACCATATGCGGTGACACCTCAGACAACGTGCCCGGAATAAAGGGAGTTGGAGAAGTCGGTGCCGGGAAACTCGTGTCGAAGTTCGGCTCCGTTTCAAATATCTACAGCCATCTGGAAGAACTGACGCCAAGGCAGCGTGAGGCCTTTGAAAATGCACGTGGACATGTTGAAATGAGCCATGAGCTGGTCACAATAAAGACCGACATGCAGATAGACGTTCCGACCGGGGAAATGGCAGTAACATGTGAATACGCCCCGGAGGTGGCCGACCTTTTCGAGAAATACGAGTTCGGGTCGCTGCTCAAATATATCGGCCATGCCAAATCTGCCGCACAAGAGCAGAGCCGTACCATCAATTGTCTGGAAGCGGAGCCTGCACAAATCATCTGGCGGGCGAAAGAGAGCGGCAGGTGCGCGATAATCACAGAAGGCGAACATGACGAGATGTTCACCCCCATAAGGAAAGTCACCATAGCGGTAAGTACAGGCGATGCGCAGGAGGCAGAGCCGCAGTGCATTGTCGCTGAAGGCACGGCACAGGATTTCATTCAGCTGATATCAGACAAGGAGGTGACCAAGTGCGGATATGACCTGAAGCTGCAATGCAATATGCTGGCCTACAACGGCATTCAGCTGGAAGGCAAATGGCTCGACATCGGACTAATGCATTATCTTATCAATCCGGAGAAAAGCCACAAGATAGAGATTCTTGCAAAGACATATCTGGGCATCAGCATAGATGAGTCCGCCCAGGAGAAGAAACCTCAAGCCCCAATGACGCTTTTCGATGAGATTCCTGAAGAAGACACCTCGGCAAGCAGGCGTCAGGAAGCGGCTGCTACATGCCTGCTCGGAGAAAAAATCTGGGAAGAAATGGGAGAGCTCGGTCTGAGGAAGCTTTATGACGACATGGAGGAGCCGCTCGGCAAGGTGCTGTCAAAAATGGAAAGGGAAGGTGTCAAAATCGACCTTGTGCAATTGCGCAGATACTCTTCGGGACTTGCGACTGAAATGAACTCCATACAGGAGAAGGTGCGCGAGATGGCGGGAGAGCCGGAACTGAACATACTTTCACCAAAGCAGATTGGGGCGCTCTTGTTCGAAAAACTCCAGCTTGACCCTAAGATCAAGCCCAAGACAGGTGTCAGATATGTCTATCCTACAGACGAAGACACTCTCAGCGCGCTTGAGCACAAGCATCCGATAATAAACGAGATTCTCGAATACAGAGGCGTCAAGAAACTGCTTTCGACATACATCGACCCTCTGCCGACCTACATCTCACCTGTCACGGGGAAGATACACACAACCTTCAACCAGGCCCTGACGGCAACAGGAAGGCTGAGTTCATCAAAGCCGAATCTCCAGAACATCCCGATACGCACTGAACGCGGAAAGGAAATCAGGAAGGCTTTCGTGCCGGGAACTCCAGGAGGACAGATAGTGTCAGCCGACTATTCTCAGATTGAGCTGAGAATCATGGCCCACCTGAGCTGCGACCAGCACCTCATCCAGGCTTTCAAGGAAGGGATGGATGTGCATGCTCTTACGGCTTCTAAAATTTTCGGGGTTGACATAAAGGATGTCACCGCAGACCAGAGGCGCATTGCAAAAACAGCCAATTTCGGCATAATGTACGGCATCTCCTCATTCGGACTTGCTCAACGCCTGAAAATCGGACGTGCCGAAGCCAAGAAGATAATAGACGACTATTTCGCAAATTTCCCGGCCATATCCTCATATATCGCGGACACGATAGCCGCAGCAAAGGAAACGGGCTATGTTGAAACCATCTTCGGACGCAGGAGATACCTTCCGGACATCAACTCAAAGAACGGTACGGTGAGGGCACTGGCAGAAAGGAATGCCATAAACGCCCCGATACAGGGAACTTCCGCAGATATAATAAAGCTTGCCATGATAAATGTGGACAAGCGCATCAGAGAAGAGAATCTTAAGAGCAGGATGATATTGCAGATTCATGACGAACTTGTATTTGACGCAGCCGGACCGGAAGTCGGGCTCCTGGAGCAGATTGCAAGAGAGGAAATGGAGAATGTGGTAAGCCTGTCAATACCTTTAACAGTAGAATGCAATCATGGAAACAACTGGCTCGAAGCTCACTAATCTTTCAGACACGGACCTTGTACGCCTGGCCATAGAGCAGAACCAGGCTGCATTCATCGTGCTATATACGCGCTACAATGCAGGTGTCAAGAACCATATTTCCAGATATGCTTCACAGAAGGAGGATATAGAGGACATCTGTCTCGAAAGTTTCCAGAAAGCTTTCAGCCAGATAGCCACATACAATCCTGAATACAAATTCTCCACATGGCTTTACAGGATAGCCAGGAACACTGCCTTTGACCACTTGAGCAGGCATGACCGCGAGAAGACGAACATGCCGACCACATCAATCAACGAGGAGCTGGCGGAACTGAGCGACATCCCGGCAACCATGCATAACCCTGAGGAGGACATTATCAACCAGCAGGAATATGACAAATGGCTGAACAACATTGAAAAGCTGAAAGACGACTACAGGACCGTGGCCAAGATGAATCTGATTGACAATTTCGGATACAAGGAGATTGCAGATGCACTGGAAATGCCGATAAACACTGTAAAGACAAAAATACGGAGAGCCAAGGCGCAGCTGCTAAAAATGATGGACTATTCCGACGAGCTGCTTTAGCTCTGACAGGCACGGCCCCGGAAGGATGCAGGAGTTGAACTACAAAAAAGACATGCCATGACATTTGAACAATTCAGACAGGAGATACAGGAGAAATTTCCGGAGACGACTCCGGAGCAGATTGAACAGTTCCGCCGGATGGAAGCGGTTTACCGTGACTGGAACTCAAAAATCAATGTGATTTCAAGAAAAGACATAGACCAGCTTTACAGGCATCATGTAATGCACTCGCTGTGCATTGCCGCATTCATAAAGACGCAGATGCCGGATGTTTACGCCACACTGTGCGACAAGGGGGCAAGCATACTTGACCTCGGCACAGGAGGCGGGTTCCCAGGCATACCTCTCGCAATCATGTTCCCCAAGTGCCGATTCACGCTTTGTGACTCCATCGGAAAGAAAATAATTGTCGCATCTGAGGCAGCCAAAGAACTGGAGCTCCAGAATGTCACGACAGTGAACGCGAGGGCGGAATCTCTCGAAGAGACGTTCGACTATGTGGTCTCAAGGGCGGTGACATCATTGGAGAACTTCATGCCATGGGTCAAGGGGAAATACCGCAGCGGGATATTCTACCTTAAAGGAGGAGACATAGTGGAGGAAATCGCAGTGATGATGGGCAAGTTCAACATGAGGAAAGGCTCTGTCCATACCTGGCCGATAAACAGCTGGAGCAACGATTCTTTCTTCAACGAAAAGATGGTCATATTCATTGAATAGAGCTGTTTTCTGACAAAAAACGCATTGCTTCTTAAAAGTGTTTTCAAAATATTTTGCAAATAAATTGAAAAAGACTACCTTTGCACTCCCATTTTATACGCGAAAATATAAAAACAAGAAATAATGAAAAGAACATTCCAACCATCACAGCGCAAGCGCCGCAACAAACACGGATTCCGCGAGCGCATGTCGACTCCGAACGGACGTCGCGTATTGGCAGCACGCCGCCGTCATGGCCGCAAGAAACTTACAGTATCATCTGAGGACAGATATTGATAATAAAACAGAAGCCCCGGTCTGATGAAAAGACCGGGGCTTCTGTTTTATTCAACTTTCACGGCAACCCTTGCCGGCTTCAATCCTTTCGCACTGACAGTCAGTACAGCTTCTCCATCTTTCTCTCCGGCCTGCACAATCACGGTCAGCATACCTGAGAAGGCATGCATCCGCGGCTCATGGAAAATATCAAGACACGTCGGGTCACCATTGGCAGCAGCCCTGTATGAGGCGGCTCCACATACATCAAACTCAACAAGCCTCGAATCCGACGGGCACAGGTTTCCGTCCTTGTCCACTACCTTGACTGTAAAATAAGCCAGGTCCTTGCCGTCAGCCTTCAAGACTGGAATCTCATCCTTTCCGATAAAGCCAAGGCCAGCAGAAATCTCCAGGTGATGCGGTTTTCCAGCCGTTTTCACTACCTTTTCTCCCACTTCCTTGCCGCAGTTGTCATATGCTACCACACGCAGTTCTCCAGGCTGATAAACGACATCATTCCACATGAGTCTGTAGCGTCCTTCATGATTCTCATCCTGAAATCCCTTTGCCATACGTGCCGTATCAGCAGGCACATATCCATCTGACACAGGAGAAGGATCTTTGCGCATGCGTCCATAGCTGACTCCATTTACGAAAAGCTCTGCTTCCGGCCACGAAGTATATACATAAACAGGTACCTGCTCACCTTCATGCCCTTTCCAGTTCCAATGCGGAAGCACATGAAGTGTCGGCTCCGTCCTGTTCCAAACGCTTCTGTAAAGATAGAACCTGTCCTTCGGTATTGAGGCGAGGTCAATTATTCCGAACATCGAGCTGTGATTCGGCCAAGAGTCGGTATCATATGGAGACGGCTCTCCAAGATAATCAAAGCCGGTCCATACAAACTGCCCCATTGTCCACCCGTAATCGTCAGCAAGGGCAAAGTCTATATCAGGTACATTCGACCACGAACATGCGTCAAGATCATATGCGGAGCAGTGGTGGTCGCTGTCAACAGCTCCGAAGCGCTTCTCGGCAGGAAGCTTATACACACCCCTTGAGCTGACTGTCGAAGCCGTCTCCGACCCAAGGACAAAGCCATGAGGAAGATTATCATATGCCTCAAGATATCTGAAAGTCCTGTAATTCAGGCCCGGAATGTCAATCAGGGCCGCAAAGCCATTGTCAAGGACACATGAGACCTGGTCCATTCCGCATGTGCATGGCCTGGACGGGTCCTCACGGTGACAGATGTCCTGCAGGAACTTTGCCACCTTGTAGCCGTCCGCGCTGCATTGCGTCGGAACCTCATTCCCGATGCTCCACATTACCACGCAAGGATTGTTGCGCCACTGATGAAGCATATTCACCATGTCCCTTTCCGCCCATGTCATTCCCGGAACATCAGACGGCTCATTGAAGAACCTGTGATAGCCGTTGGTGCATTTGGCAATATCCCACTCGTCAAAAGGCTCAATCATCATCATCAGTCCAAGCTCGTCACACAGACGGACAAGCTCAGGAGCCGGCATATTGTGCGATGTCCTGACAGCATCACAGCCCATGTCCTTAAGCATCAGGAGCTGATGCCTGAGTGCTGACACATTGACTGCCGCTCCCAAAGGTCCCAAGTCATGATGATTGCATACCCCCTGGAATTTGCGGTGACCGCCGTTCAGGAAAAATCCTTTCTCAGTGACAAATTCTATTGAGCGTATTCCGAAAGACGTCTCATAAACATCGGCAAGAGAACCGTCGGCATAAATCCTGGACACCGCACGATACAAGGCCGGATGCTCGGGAGACCACAGTTCCGGAGAATCCACGATGAAATTCTGAACCATAGGCTGACCGGCTCCGGTCTTTCCCGAAAAAGTACGTTCCGCCACAACAGTCCCGTCCGGAGCATAAAGCGAAGTCTCTATCTTCAAGGCCCTTCCCTCCGCGCCATCAATCTTCGTCTCCATGCGCACGGAAGCAAAGTCCTTCTCCACATGAGGAGTCGTGACATGAGTTCCCCACACCGGAACATGCACCTCGGATGTGAATATCAGATGGACGTTCCTGTACAGACCGGCACCGGGATACCATCTTGAAGACTGAGGGCGGTTCTCAAGCCTGACTGCAAGCACATTGTCCTTCCCGTCAGAATTGAGATAAGGAGTGATGTCATAATGGAATGAACTGTAGCCGTAAGGCCAGAACCCGACATCATGCCCGTTCACATACACCCTTGCCTCGCTCATCGCGCCGTCAAAAAGAAGAGTGGCCTTCTTGCCATGCGGAGCATCGAAAGTGCACCTGTACCATCCTGTGCCGACATAAGGCAATCCTCCGGTACGTCCGGTCTTTACTGAAGCCCGGGTCTCGAAATTCTGTGTCACCGCTACATTCTGGAGGTCATTGTTCCTGTCAAAAGGCCCAGTGATGGCCCAGTCGTGAGGCACGGAAACTTCTTTCCAAGATGAATCATCATAAGACTTGTCCGACGCACCTTTTGCGTCACCAAGAAAAAATTTCCATCCCTTCTCCAAAAGAAGTTCGGAACGCTGGGCTGAAGCACAAAACGGCAACAGCAAAAAACACATGGCCGCGGTTATCACGGAAATTCTTTTCATACCGTCAGGATTTTTCAGGACTTACAAAATCAGGAATCACTTTCCGGCCACGTAAGCGTCTGCCTTCTCTTTCATCCTCTGGGCACGCTTCTCGCTGTCCGGGTGTGACGAAAACATTTTCTGCACGACAGAAGCCTTTGCTCCTTTCGAAAGTTCTACAAGCTTGCCAAGCCCGTTCGCCATTCCGTATGGGCTGAATCCGTGCTTGACACAGAACTCAAATCCATACTCATCTGCGGCATACTCCTGCTTCTGAGAAAACTGCGCATCAAGCAAAGCGGCAGCCAAGTCACCGAGCTGTGAGTCTGAAAGCTGTCCAATCTTTCCTCCGGCAGCGCCGGCCGCATTCAGGGCCGCAGAAGCCATATAGGCGCTCTTCATCGCGTCCTTGACATCATGATGCACCACATGACCGATTTCATGGCCGATTATCGCCATAAGCTCATCGTCATCCATAATGTCCATCAAAGAAGAGAATACCCTTATCGACCCGTCACCGCAGGCAAACGCATTGACATCTATGACATAATAGACCTTGAAATTGAGAGCCAGCCCGTCAACTTCAGTAATCCCTTCCGTAAGACGCCTGAGCCTTGCATCATATTCACAAGTATCTATCGGATTGTGCTCATCCATCCATTCCACAGACTCGCGGCTCATCCTCGCAATATCCTCATCGGACAAGGTGATGGCTTTTGTAACGTCACTTGCGGCCTGCACGGCCTTCTTTATGTTAACAGAACGGTTCCCTATCTTAATCTGGGCACTTGAAACGGCACAGGCCAAAGAGCCCATCGCCAAAATTACTGCTATAATTCGTCTCATTGCAAATATGGTATTTCCAATACACATCCGACGGCCCTACTCAGCCATCAGTTTCTTATACTTGAATCTCTTAGGCTCCTCATTTCCAAGACGGCGCTTCTTGTTCTCCTCGTACTCGGAATAGGTTCCCTCGAAGAAATACACCTGTGAATCGCCCTCAAAAGCAAGGATATGCGTCGCGATACGGTCAAGGAACCAGCGGTCATGCGAAATTACCACTGCACAGCCTGCGAAATTCTCAAGTCCTTCCTCAAGCGCACGTATCGTGTTCACATCCACGTCGTTGGTAGGCTCGTCAAGCAAAAGCACGTTGCCTTCGTCCTTAAGAGTGAGGGCCAGATGCAGGCGGTTCCTCTCACCGCCGGACAGGATGCCGCACAATTTTTCCTGGTCAGCTCCTGAGAAATTGAAGCGGGACACATAGGCCCTGGCATTCACCTCTTTCTTTCCGAGCTTGACGAACTCTGAGTCATTGGCAATTGTCTGATATACAGTCTTGTCCGGATCAATACTCTTGTGCTGCTGGTCCACATATGCAGTCTTGACGGTTTCTCCGACTACGATTTCTCCTGAATCAGGCTGCTCCAGTCCCATTATGAGCCTGAACAAAGTCGTCTTTCCAGCACCGTTAGGCCCTATGACACCGACGATTCCGGCCGGAGGAAGCACGAATGACAAGTGCTCATAAAGCAATTTGTCACCATAGGCCTTCGACACGTCACGGAACTCAATGACCTTGTTTCCAAGACGGGGACCGTTCGGAATGAAAATCTCAAGATTAGCTTCCTTCTCCCTGCCGTCATCACTGGCAAGCTTCTCATATGCTCCCAAGCGGGCCTTTGACTTGGCATGACGTGCCTTAGGAGCCATACGCACCCATTCAAGTTCCCTTTCCAGAGTCTTGCGGCGCTTGCTCTCCTGCCTTTCCTCCATGGCAAGCCTGGTACTCTTCTGGTCCAGCCAAGAAGAATAGTTTCCTTTCCAAGGTATTCCCTCTCCCCTGTCAAGCTCAAGAATCCATCCTGCCACATTGTCAAGGAAGTACCTGTCATGCGTAACTGCGATTACAGTTCCCTTGTACTGCTGAAGATGGGCCTCAAGCCACTGTATGCTCTCTGTATCAAGGTGGTTGGTAGGCTCATCGAGCAGCAGCACATCAGGCTGCCTGAGCAAGAGGCGGCATAGGGCCACACGTCTTCTCTCTCCTCCGCTGAGAGTCCCGACCTTGGCATCGGAAGGAGGGCACTGCAATGCATCCATTGCACGCTCCAGCTTTGAATCAATCTCCCATCCGCCACAGTTCTCAATCTTTTCAGTAAGCTCGCCCTGACGCTCAATCAAAGCCGCCATCTCTTCATCCGACATCGGCTCGCAGAAACGGAGGTTGACTTCTTCGTACTCCTTCAGGATGTCCATCACCTCCTGGACACCCTCCTGAACCACCTCAAGAACGGTCTTGTCCGGCTCCATCTGAGGCTCCTGCTCGAGGTAACCTACAGAATAACCGGGCGCCCATACGACCTCACCCTGATAACCGGTCTCAATTCCGGCTATTATCTTCATCAATGTGGATTTTCCGGAACCGTTCAGACCGATGATACCGATCTTCGCCCCGTAAAAGAAAGACAAATATATGTCTTTCAGAATCACCCTGTTGTTGTGAGGAAGGATCTTGCCTACCCCATTCATCGAAAAAATTATCTTCTCGTCTGCCATAACATGAATTAGTTTCAGATTGTCTGTCAGGGCACTGCCGTCCCAAATACGTGCATGCGCCCTTTGTCCAAGCACAAAGATACTCTTCCCGTCCCGATTCCGCAACTTATTTTTTCATCCTCACAAGCCTGGCCTTCTCCTTACGGCACCACTCCCCGGGATTCTCTCCCATGAACAGCTTGAAGGCCATATTATAAGGGACCACTGAATTGAATCCGCATGCCTGCCAAAGATCAGTCACGGTCATCTCAGGATTTGCCCTGTACCTTTCCACCGAATACATTACCCTGTGCCAATTCACAAACTGGCAGAAATTCTTTCCGGCATAATGGCTGATTGCCCTGGATATGTACAGTTTATTCGTATAGACGACTTTCACGACATCATTTATGGTCAGGTCACCGTTCAGATAAGGTTTCTCTTCCTCAAAATACGACACTATCCTGGAATATACATCCTGATAAGCCTCGTCCGGCTTGGGACGCATGACCGCAAGCTCCATCTTGGAGGCTTTGTAGGCCATGGCAATACGTTCCTCCTGCTTCTTGAAAATCAGGAACTCCGCATCATAACAGCACCTGAGGCCCAACGCCAGCTGCACAAGACAGAAAAGAAGCGAAAAGATGCACAGCCCCATTGAAGCATCCCCGTCCATACGGAACAGGCAAAGCATCAGAAGCGTGCAGACCAGGATACAGGAAAGATACACTGTCTCGACAACGAGACACATGTACGACCAGGCATTGCCCGAGGACATGACGGAACGCACATCCGCAAGGCGGCGGGACACCCCATAGATAAAGATTCCGGCTATAAATGCAGAAACCAACGCGGCCAGGCACATGGTAACTTCCTCAGGAGGCAAATCAAGGACTGAGACGGAACAAAGCACATAATATACGGCAAGTCCGGCCTCCGCGGCAGACGCCATCCCGACAAAAAGCACAGCAGCCTTCTCCCGCAATACAGATGACATGACCGGGTACAGGGCAAAAAGCGAGAGCAGCAAATCAAGCGGAAGCCTGAACGCAATTCCCTTTCCGGCAGCCATGTCACACAAAAGCAGACAGCTGTTCAGCAGCAATAATATTGAAACAATCCGGCTTTTCTTTCCGGCAAGAGACTTAGTCCTGAAGTTTTTCATAATCAGAAGACCCGCAACCGACAATGACGCCACCATGACAACCAGCGCAACAAAATTCTCCATAATCATATATTTCGGTATCGCAAAAATATAGGTTCATCGTCAAATTTGTTGCAAAAAAGATTAGGGTAATCCGCTGAAAGTCAGC
>CAJUEK010000012.1 GCA_910585445.1 uncultured Bacteroidales bacterium
GAGTTTTGATTGCATAAAAGTTTACGGTTTGTGGTAAACTTTTTTCAGGACGGGAGACAGTTTGTGGAATATAACAGTATGATAATCAGTGTCTTCTTGATATACGGTGCCCCAGTTCAGAGGAATCGTATTCCTGCAAAATATTGACGGATAGCGACTTACTCTACACAAGCTGTTTGGTAGCTCTTGGTGAAATTGCTTGGCGCCACCGGCTGGCAATCTTCAATGGTAAAATGGAAAAACGGTAAAAATTCCTGGCGATTTTTTTACCGTTTTGCTTTTGGTGGGCATTCGGTAAAAATCTGGCGCCTTTATTAAACCGTTTTTCTGACAAATGTATTGATTCAATGTCCAATAGGCCTGCTGGCCAAGTTGTATCATGGCTCGGGATTGAAGAGAACCTGGGAGGGAGCCGGTGGGATAGCAGATGGGGAGACATGTGGCTGAGCTTAAGAAATCGCGGTATGTATCAAAAATCATCAGTGCCCTCTGCCCTTTTGCTGTGGAGCGTAATTGTTTTATTATCAAAACATTGCTCAAAAGCTATGCCCCAAAACGGGGAATCGATATTTTAAAATGAATTGACAATAAATCAGTTGTGTTCCATAATGTGCTTTTTTGTCGTATAATCCTTTGGCTGTCATTGTATTGTGCTTTGTCTGTGGTTCCCGATGTGCTTTCACTTGTCCCGTTTGGAACCACGTGCTTTTCTAATGTGTTGATATGCAAGTTGTTGTGCTTACCTATGGTTCCCAACATGTCATCTTTTTGCCTGTTTGGAACCTTCTTGTTATGCAATTTATTGCTCTTCAGTTTGTGGTGTTTTGCTGAACTGATGATTTGTCAACTTGGGGATGCATTGCTTAGGAAACCTTGATGTGCTTTGAAAAACGTGCTCAACCCCGAGAGTATTATGCAAGTGTGGTTCTTCGGAACACTTTTACATAACCGGATAGCCATCATCTAAGGCTTGAAGATTGCAGCGAACCTTGGAAAATGTAGCACTGGAAAACATAGCACTTGGAAAACATAATTTTGGAACCGGGCCGCAAGTTTCCATCAGACTTTTCGCCTGAGCCTTGATCTCTGTCAAGATAGCCGGAAAATTCGCTTATTTACGCTCCAAGGGTTTGCTTTTAATTAATATAGTCGTACCTTTACCCAGCTAACAACTTTTAACTAAATAATTCATTATGCTTAAAATGATCAAGTCTTCATTATTCAAATTCTGCATTGCATTGTTTGCTCTTGCGGCATTGAATATGTTGATTCCTGTGGTCAACGCACAGGAACCTGCCCAATCGGGGGGGGGTAGTCAGCGGTATAGTTTCTGATGACCAGGGCCCTGTAATAGGTGCCGCTGTAATGGTCAAAGGTGGTACCGGAGGCGTCACCACCGATGTGGACGGTCACTACGTCCTTAAAGGTGTCAAGCCGGGTGACATCGTAATCTTTTCTCTTCTCGGCTATGAGGATCTTGAGCTTGCCTATACCGGGCAGCCTACTCTGAATGCAGTTCTGAGCGTTTCCTCTGAATTTCTTGATGAGGTTGTAGTCACAGCCTTGGGTATCAAGAGGTCTGAAAAAGCACTTTCTTATAATGTGCAGGAAGTCAAGGCTGACGAGGTTCTTGCCGTAAAGGATGCCAACTTCATGAACTCCCTCGTGGGAAAAGTTGCCGGTGTCACAATCAATTCCGGTTCAAACGGTCCGGGAGGTGCTTCCCGCGTCGTTATGAGGGGTGTTAAATCAATCACTGGTTCAAACCAGGCCCTTTATGTGATTGACGGTATCCCGATGTTCAACCTCACGAATGCCTCTTCAAGCGCTTCAAACATGTCTGACCAGCCTGGTACCGACGGTGTGGCCGATATAAACCCTGAGGATATTGAAAGCATCAGCATGCTTACCGGTCCTTCTGCGGCGGCTCTCTACGGTAATGCAGCTGCTTCCGGAGTTGTGCTCATCACTACAAAAAAAGGCGCGGCAGGCAAGACAAGCGTGACCGTATCCAACAATACGACCTTCTCCACTGCCTATATGATGCCTGATATGCAGAGCAAGTATGGTAACCTTGCTGGTCAGATTGCAAGCTGGGGGCCGGCAGTCAATTCAGACTACAATCCGCGCGAGTTCTTCAATACCGGAACCAATGTCATAAATTCAGTGTCGCTTTCTACCGGAACAGACAAGAACCAGACATATCTTTCAGTATCAACTACGAATACTACAGGTATCCTTCCGAACAGCGGGTACAACCGTTACAATTTCTCCGGGCGCAATACCACCAAGTTCGCAAAGGACAGGCTTACTCTTGATCTTGGAGCCAACTTCGTTCTTCAGGATGACAAGAACATGACCTCTCAGGGTATATATTATAACCCTCTTCCTGGACTTTATCTTTTCCCGAGAGGTGACAACTTCAAGGAAATACAGATGTACGAGCGCTATGATGCAGCTCTCGGATACAACACCGTATATTGGCCTTATGGCAATGACGGTGTCGGTATGCAGAACCCTTATTGGGTACAGAACAGGGAGCTTCGCGAGAACAGCAAGAAGCGCTATATGCTTTCGGCATCCCTCGCATGGGAGATAACCGACTGGCTGGATATTGCCGGCCGCGTAAAATTGGACAACTACACCAACAGGCTCACATACAAGCTTTATGCGACAACTGACCAGATATGGGCAGGCCCTAACGGCTCGTACAGGGATGTCAACTCTTCTCTCGGCAACACTTATGCTGACGTTATCGCCACGATTAACAAGACTTGGGGAGGATTTACCCTGAACGCGAACATCGGTGCTTCAATAAACGACAGCAAATACGAACTTCTCGGTCTTGACGGACAGCTTGCTGACCTTCCGAACTTCTTCGCAATCCACAACCTCAGCCGCGGAGCCAAGTATAAGCCTAAGCAAGAAGGCTATCACGACCAGGCGCAGGCTGTATTCGCGAATGTCGAGCTTGCATGGAAATCAATGCTTTACCTCACGCTTACAGGACGTAATGACTGGGAGTCAAGGCTTGCATACTCAAACTACAAGTCATTCTTCTATCCTTCCGTAGGTCTTTCTGCGGTAATCTCCAACATGTTCGATGCGCCGAAGTGGCTCAACCTTCTCAAGGTGCGCGGCTCATATACTGAGGTCGGAAACTCTTACGACAGGTACATGACCAAGATTTTCTATCCGTTTGACGAGGAATCCGGAAGCTGGTCTGCCACTTCAACCTATCCTAACCTTGACCTCAAGCCGGAAAGGACAAAGTCATGGGAAGTCGGACTCAACACCAAGTTCCTCAACTCAATCAGCCTGGACTTCACTTATTATCGCTCGAACACATATAACCAGACATTCTATGTGTCCCTGCCGCCTGCTTCAGGATTCACCAACATGCCTGTACAGAGCGGAAACATCATGAACCAGGGTGTCGAGATGGCAGTAGGATATGGAGATTCATGGGGTGACTTCTCATTCTCTACCAACTATACGTTGACGTGGAACGAAAACCGCATCATCAAGCTTATCGACGAGGTGAGGAATCCGTTCAACGGCGAAATAATCCCTATGGACGACATGCTGGAGAAGGGGGCGTTCGGAGGACTGGATGCCAAGCTCATGCTTAAGGAAGGCGGCTCAATGGGAGATGTATATGGTTACCATCTTCTCGGCCGTGACTATAACGGAAATATAGCATACGGCGAATCAGGCCTCAATGTGGAGAACAAGGAGTTCTACCTCGGCTCAATCCTGCCTAAGACCAATATGGGCTGGAGCACGCATTTCGGATGGAAGGGCCTTGATCTCGGTATCACATTCGCCGCACGTATCGGAGGTATTGTGATGAGTGCCACTGAGTCATATCTTGACAGGTACGGAGTCTCTGCACGTTCTGCGGAGCTGAGGGATGCCGGCGGAATCAAGATTAACCAGGGTATGGTGTCGGCACAGGAATATTATAGCAAGATTGCCGGCAATGCGGCCTACTATACATATGATGCGACTAACGTGCGCCTGTCTGAGCTGAGCCTGAATTATACTTTGCCTTCAAACTGGTTCAAGGACAAGCTCCGCATGACTGTCGGATTTGTGGGCAAGAATCTTTGGATGATTTACTGCAAAGCTCCGTTCGACCCTGAGCTTTCCGGAAACGTGACGTCGAATTACTATCAGGGATTTGACTCGTTCATGCTTCCGAGCACAAGGAACATCGGCTTTAATGTGAAATTTCAATTCTAAGTAAGGAAAATGAACAAGATATTTAAACATATACTGACATTTTTTGTCATTGCGGCAGCATCAGCCGGGTGTACCGACAAGTTCGGTGAGATGAATACGAACCCGTATCGTCCGGAAACGTTGCCTGTGCATAGCTTTTTCCCTGCTATGCTTGACTGTCTTGCATCTCCGGAAGAGAACCCTTGCCAGAGGAACAACACATTCTGGGCATGTTTCGGCGGATATGTGACTGCTCCTCATTCATGGACGAGGACGAATTTGTATTCGACTTTCAATATTGACGATGCATGGAACCAGTGGACTGTTGACTGGTATTACACTGCCGAGGGCGGAAAAGGTCTCTATCCGGGATGGTTCTCTGTCCAGAGGCTTACCGAGGGCAAGGGGTATTATTTCCAGATGGCCCAGCTTCTCCGTGTGTATGTGATGCAGATGGTGGCTTCCCTTCAGGGACCTCTTCCTTATTCCAAGGTTGCCAACGGTGATTTCTATGTGTCTTATGATGATGAGCGCACTGCATGGCACGCTATGTTTGACGACCTTGATGCTGCCATTGTCGAAATCCAGAGCGCCGCGGCTTCCGGCTCGGCTCCTTTGGCTGCAGTTGACCGCATCTATGGCGGTGACAATGTGAAGTGGCTCAAGTTCGCAAATACACTCAAACTCCGTATGGCAATGCGCATCAGCAATGTAGAGCCTGAATATGCGAAGCAGAAGGCAGAGGAGGCTGTTGCCTCAGGAGTGATGGAGGGCATTTCAGACAGCGCATATGACAATCTCAATGGCCGTTACAATAATGGTTTCTATACTCTTGCGGTAGGCTGGGGTGGTGAGGTAATGGCAAATGCCTGCATCACTTCATATATGAACGGTTATCAGGACCCTCGCCGTGAGAAGTATTTCCTTCCCTCTGCTCATGACGGCTCTTATATGGGAGTGCGTTCCGGAATCGCCGGCATGAACAAGTCAAATTATGTCGAGTATTCTCATATGATTTATTCTGAGGAGGCCAACAAGACTGCCCCGATGCCAGTCATGCTTGCTTCCGAGGCTGCCTTCCTTCGTGCCGAGGGTGCGTTGAAAGGCTGGAACATGGGAGGAGACGCCAAGAGTTTCTACGAGCAGGGAATACGCCTCTCATTCGACCAGTGGGGTGCTTCAGGAGCTTCCGACTATATCGCGAATTCGACCCGTGTCCCTGGAGATTACGTTGATTCCAAGACGCCTGCCAACAATATTGCCAACAAGTGCAAGGTAACTGTAGCATGGGAGGACAACGTGTCAGATGCCAAGAAACTTGAGCGTATAATCACACAGAAATGGATTGCCGGCTATCCTAACGGACTTGAGGCATGGAGTGATTTCCGCCGTACCGGATATCCTTACATCTTCCCTCCTAAGGACAACATGTCCAATAATGAAGTTGATTCGGAACTTGGACAGAGACGTCTCCGTTTCTCTCAGAGCGAGTACAACAGAAACAATGACAATGTGACTGCAGCCGTGCAGATGCTCTCAAACAAGCAGGATAAGGATTATACCGACCTCTGGTGGGCGCAGAATCAGAAAAAATATTAGAAATGGAAATGATTCCGCAAAACGAATTTATAATGAAAAAGAGAATACATATCATTTCAGCATTTTTCCTCCTTATGATGGCTGCCGCATCATGCAGCGACTGGACAAAGCCTGAGGCTAATGTATATGAGCCTGCAGGCGTTGAAGGTTCGGATAAGGATGAGGAGTATTATGCTAATCTACGTGCCTGGAAAGCTTCACGCATGGTAGATGAGAGCGGTGTTCCTAACCGTTCTGTCTCATTCGGCTGGTTCAGCGACTGGACCGGTGTCGGAGTCAACATGTCAAACCAGCTTATGGGGCTTCCTGATTCTGTGGATTTCGTATCCATGTGGGGCAACTGGCATGGCTTGAGCCCGGAGAAGAAGGAAGACCTTCGCAAGGTACAGGAAATCAAGGGTACAAAAGTCCTCATGTGCTTCATCATCGGAAATATCGGAGACCAGACTACCCCACAGGAGGTGAGGACAAGCAAAAATGTGAATGGAGTCCAGTATTCCACGGAGCAGGATGCGGTAAATGCCTATTGGGGGTGGAACGAGGATAAGGAGGCAGCGATACGCAAATATGCGCGTTCAATCCTTGATACTATAAAAGTGTATAACTGGGATGGCTTCGACCTTGACCTCGAGCCTCATTACGGTTCCGCAGGAAACATAGCTTCTTATCCGGAAAGGCTTCATATGCTTCTTGACGAGATGTCCAAGGAACTCGGACCTAAATCCGGAACAGATAAGCTGCTTTGCGTGGACGGTGAGCCTGATTGGCTTCTTCCCGAGGACGGGCCGCTGCTTGACTATTTCATCATCCAGGCATATTATGACGGAAGTGACTCAAGCATTGACGGCCGTCTTGACGGGCTGTTCAGAACATATTCAGATATATATTCACGTGAAGCCATTGTAGGAAAGACAATCCTTTGTGTCAACTATGAGTCATATGGCACATCCGGCGGAGGCTCATACAATTCAAGGGTTCTTGGCCGTACTTTCAAACTGAACGGCTATGCGGCTTACCGCTACCCTGAGGTGGAGGCGCCTATCGGAGGAATCGGAGCTTTCCGAATGATTTTTGACAAAGACTATGCGTTTTTCAGGGAGGCGATGAAGACATTGCATTCCGGGAACATCGGGACTAACGAATAATTGTTTGAAGATATGAAGATAAACATAATAAAAGCCGGCATATTGCTTATTTCCGCTGCAGTTTTGGGCGCATGCGACAATGCAGGATATCAGGAAGTGGAAAACGGCATTTTCATCAGCGAGGCGGCACCTTCAACCACGTTCAACAAGCAGATTGAGAATCTGACCGTCAAGGGTGATGTCAGCACTGCCATACATGTCCGTCTTGCTCAGCCTCTTGACAAGGATGTGCATGTAAAGCTCGGATTGGCTGAAAGCTTTGTTGCCGAGTATAATGCCACTTATGGGGCGAACTATGAGATTCTGTCCGAGGAATATCTTTCTTTTGACAGGGAAACGGTGATTCCGGCGGGAAGCCTGTCGTCGGATGCTGTGAACATCAACATCAAGAGGTATCCTACCGGTGACGGTATCGCATACTGCGTGCCTGTCTGCATCGAGTCTGCTGACGCTGATATTGAGATTATGCCTGCGAGCGGACGTATCATGTACATGCTTACTGCACCTCTCATGCAGAAGGTTCCGGGAATCGTTTCTTCAACCGTTCCGACAGGTACCGGTGATTGGGGCGTTGCGACCAATGAGTGGACTTTGGAAGGATGGGTGAACATGGGTTCTTTCCCTATCAATAACCAGGCGATTTTCACAGGTGACTGTACAAATCCTGACGGAGGATGGAATGAGATTTATGTCCGTTTCGGAGATGCCAATGTCCCTTATGACGTAATGCAGATAAAGACAGGTGGCTCGCAGTGGGAGAGCACTACGAAATTCACCCGTAACACATGGTATCATGTGGCTATATCTTATGCAAACGGCAAGGCTGTGCTTTATGTGAACGGCCAGGAGGACAGTTCTAAGGACATAACTGCCTCATACCTTATAAATAACCTCACTTTGTGCGGCTCCGGCAGCTATTTCAGGACTACGGCATTGATGGCCCAGGTACGTTTCTGGAAGAAGGCTCTTGCGCCTGCTGTCATCAAGGATGCCATGAACAGGGAGGTCCCGGCTGACTCAGACGGCCTGTTCGGCTATTGGAAACTGAATGAGGGCGAAGGTGACAAATTCAAGGATTCTACATCAAATGGCTTTGATTTGACCTGTACCAATGCACCTTCATGGTCGTCTTATGAGGTTGACTTTACAGACCCTAATGCAAAAGAAGAGTAGGAGACCATAGTCTATATGCAGAAAGCGGCGGAGTGGAATGCTCCGCCGTCTTTTTTTTGACTTGTCACAGAAAGAAAACGAGGATGGCTGCATTGCGGCCATCCTCGTTTTGTCTTGCTTGTTGATGAATTATTTTGAAGACTCTACAGAGACCTTTCTGAAATCTTTCATCAGCTTCATGATGTTAAGCGCAGCTTTGCGGGCACGTGCTCCAGCAGCCTTGTTGCCTTTCTCTACCTGAGCCTCGGCATTCTGCGCGAACACCTCGTACTCTGCTTTGATCTGATCTACAAGCTCTTTCATTTCCTAAATTTTTAGTAGTTCGTTAAACATTAATCGTCAAAAGTTCCGGCAAGATATGGAAACTCTTTGAGATTTGCAAATTTTTGTCAGTAATTCTTTGAAATTTACCGCAATAGGCTTTGCCCAGGCAAAATTTCATGCCTGCCTGGGCTTTGTGTTGACTGTGTTCATGGCCCTGTCCGGACCTATTGTGGCCCAGGCCTTTACACCATCAATTACCCTTGCGCATATGTCCTTCATCTGCTCCTGCTCTTCCTCGCTAAGTTTCCCGAGCACGAAGCCGACCTGCTGCCCCCGTCCGAAATCGTTTCCGATGCCGACGCGGATACGGGCATATTCCTGCGTACCGATAAGCTCGGTTATGTTGGCAAGTCCGTTATGGCCTCCTGCGCTGCCGTTCTTGCGGAGACGCAGCGTGCCGAAAGGAATGTTCAGGTCGTCCGATATGACCATGAGGTTCTCGGCCGGAATCTTCAGCTCGTTCATCCAGTAGCGTACAGCCTTGCCGCTGAGGTTCATGTAGGTTGACGGCTTGAGAAGGATGAATTTCCTTCCTTTGAACGATACTGAGGCTGTGCTCCCGTAACGTCCCTGCTCAAAAACAATATTGGATGCCTGAGCCCAGGCATCCAATACCATAAATCCCATGTTGTGTCTGGTTCCGGCGTATTCCGCGCCAATGTTCCCCAGACCTGCAACCAAGTAATTCATTGCGGGTCAGATGATTACTTTCCCTGCTCCATCTTTGCCTGCTGAGTTGCACGTGTTGGACGTACTGAGCAGATGATAGTGGCCTTAGGTGACACGATTGTAACGCCTTCGTAGTTGAGGTCGCCGGCAACAATCTGCTTGCCTATCATGAGGTGTGTGGAATCAACCTCGAGCATGTCAGGAAGATTGTTCATCATGGCGCTTACGCGGAGCTTGCGGCTTGAGATGAGGAGCTTACCACCGAGTTTCACACCCTCTGAGTGTCCGGTTACCTTTACTGGAATGTCGATTGTGACAGGCTTGCTCTCACATACTGCAAGGAGGTCAACGTGAATGGCCTCGTCAGTTACAGGGTGATACTGTACTTCGTGAAGCACTGCGAAATATTTCTGGCCGTTGTCCAGGCTCAGGTCGATGATGTACGAGTTCGGAGTGTGGGTGATTGTCTTGAGGTCTTTTGCGTCAACTGTGAAGAGTACGTTCTCCATACCGAGTCCATAGATGTTGCAAGGGACCTTTCCCTCTTTGCGCACTGCCTTTACGGCTGCCTTGCTGCCGGCCTCGCGGACCTGGCCATTGAGATCAATGTGTTTCATTGTCGTATTGATTTTAAAATGTGTTACTCAGTCCGGATTTGCTCCGGACCCCATTGCACCAAAAAGCACATGGCTTTTTATGGGGCCGCAAATATATGCAATTTCCCCGAGACTGCAAAATGTCTTTTTATTCCACCAGTCCGGTGGCACGGTTCCAGGCCAGTGTCCTGTAGTATTTGTCCAGTTCCGGGTGCCCGTGGCAAGGAAGATACATCGACAAGCCGCAGTGCGTATCTATGTCAAAGCCTCCGTCATATGCGGACCCGTGGATGAAAGATGGTGTGGCGGCCTTGTAGCTGATGCAGCCGGAGATTGCCATCCTCAGCTCTTCCAGTTCGGCGGCGTCTGCGCCTGCTTCAGTCAGGATGCTTTCAAGGTCGTAGAACCAGTGGTAGCTGTATCTGTAGTACCGCTGCACCTTGTCCGGGTCTATGAAGCCCAGGCCGCTCCTGTATTTGCTGAACAGTCTCCTGCATGTCCGGGCGACAGGCTCCAGGCGGCTGCAGTCCACGAGCGATATGGTCGCGGACCTGTTGAGTCCGGACTGGATGTCGTATCTTGTGAAATAGTCCTCACATACTTTTTTAGGGTCGGAGACGCTGTTGCGCAGAAGATGCTCGGCGAGAGTGGTGTAGTCGAAGCCTTCCGCAAGGACTTCTGCCTGCGAGAAACCTGCCAGGACGCATTTCTCCCTCAGTTCGTATGCCACCTCGATTCCGCCCATGAGACATGCGTCGAAAAGGATGTAGTCCAGTTTCATCGGTATGGCCGCAGCAAAGTCGTCAAGCTCGATTTCGTATGACATCCTGCCTGCACGGTCCTGCCCGATGCTTTTTACTGCCGGAAGTGACGAGTCGGTGAAAGGTTCAGTATAAGGAACAGGCTCCGGACCGTGGAACGTCATCCCTGACATTTCCTTTCCGCCGTACAATGCCGTTCCCTTTTCCTTGAACACGTATTTGTTGGGGTCCGAATAGAATCCTGCCGGGAGATAGCCAGTGGCATGTGACGAGAACAGCAGGCCGTATCCCTTGGCCGGGAAATTCTCCTTGACATATGTGAGCACGAGATTCAGTGTGCCGGCGGATGCTGATATGGTTTCCGCCGGATATGTGACCAGCGTGTCGGTAACTGCTTTCCCGTCCTGTCCCTTGTAAAGCCTCATGAGCACCGGTGAGGACGGCGTTGAATAATTGCCTGGGGATAAGGTGCTGTGCGAATAAACGAGGAGGACATCTTCACTGCGCCTGTTGTCCGGCAGCCAGCCTTTCTTCAGGTCTTCGAAATTGATGTTCAGATAGCCGCTTATTGAATTGAATCCTGCCGAGTAAAGCAGGAGGACTTTCCTTGTTTCCGGGCTTGGCACGCGGTCTCCGTGACCGGGCCTGTCTGAAGGCATGTTCCCGAATTTTGTGTCGTAGCCCCAGTCGGGGGCGCATGATAAGAGCAGGGCCGAGGCGATTCCCAGGGCTATAATTTTTGCGGCTGACGATATTTTCATTGCTATGATGTTCATTCTGTAATTTCTAATGGTTCACAAAGATAAGCGGTTTTTCTGAAAATTGATTACCTTTGTAAGTTCGCCGCATTCTATTGCGGTGCGGTTTTGGAAATAAATAATTAATATAGTATGAAATTCAGATTTGGAATGGCAACAATTGCAGGCTTGGCCGCAGCCTTGGTCTCATGTTCTGACAAAGCGGCGCAGGAAGATGACTTCAAATATCTTATCGACGAATTTGCGGACCTCAAGATAATGAGGTACAGGATTCCGGGATGGGACAATCTCAGCCTCGGACAGAAGGAATATGTCTATCATCTGAGTGAGGCGGCAAAATATGGCCGTGACATTATCTGGGCGCAGAACTGTGCGCATAACCTTGCTGTGAGGAAGGTGCTGGAAAACATAATTTCCGATTATCAGGGCGACCGCAACTGTGAAGAGTTCGCGCAGTTCATGACATATGCCAAGAGGGTTTTCTTCAGCAACGGCATCCATCATCATTATGCGGAGGACAAGTTCTTTCCGGAATGTCCGCAGGATTATTTCCGTTCTCTCATGGAGTCCGTTGGGGACGGCGAAAAGTGCGGTGAAATCCTTAAGGTCGTATATGACCCGTCATTTTTGGCCCAGCGCAAGTCAACAGACGCTTCAGGTGACATAGTGGCGGAGTCAGCCGTCAATTTCTACGAGGGCGTGACCCGTGCCGAGGTGGAGAAATTCTACAATGACATGACTGACCCGTCGGACAAGACCCCTGTGTCGTATGGTCTCAACAGCAAGCTTGTGAAAGGTGCTGACGGCGTTATCCGCGAAGATGTGTACAAGGTCGGAGGGCTTTACGGAGCCGCACTTGAGAAAATTGTGGCGGAGCTTGAGAAGGCTGCCGCTGTGGCGGAAAACGATTCGCAGAAGAAATATATCGGCTCGCTTGTGGAATACTACAGGACAGGCGATTTGAAGCTTTGGGATGAGTACAATATTGAATGGCTCCAGGATACTCTCGGCACTGTGGATTTCGTGAACGGCTTTGTAGAGGATTATAACGACCCTCTCGGACGCAAGGCTACATGGGAGGCCCTTGTGAATGTGAAGGACCATGAGGCTTCTGAGCGTACAGAGGTGATAAGCGCCAATGCCCAGTGGTTTGAGGACAATTCACCTGTTGACGCACGTTTCAAGAAACCTGTCGTCAAAGGCGTGTCGGCTAAGGTAATCAATGCCGTGGCACTTGCCGGTGACTGCTATCCTGCCACTCCGATAGGAATCAATCTTCCGAATGCGGACTGGATAAGAAAAGACTACGGCTCCAAGTCGGTGACCATAGCGAACATAACCCATGCTTACGACAAGGCTGCCCAGGAATCTCCTAAGAGCACGCTTACGGAGTTCGCATGGTCAGACGAGGAAATCGCTGCGGCGAAGAAATACCTGTCCATCACGGATGAGGTGCACACTGACCTTCATGAGTGCCTTGGCCACGGTTCCGGCCAGCTTCTCCCTGGAACATCCCCTAATGCTCTCGGTGAATACAGCTCTGCCCTGGAGGAGACCCGTGCCGACTTGTTCGGGCTTTATTATATGGCTGACCCTAAGCTCGTGGAGCTTGGAATCCTGCCGGACATGGAAGCTTACAAGGCTCAGTATTCCAATTATATAAGGAACGGCTCCATGGTCCAGTTCAACCGTGTGGAGCTTGGCCGCAAGAATACGGAGGCCCATATGCAGAACCGCAAGCTCATCGCTGACTGGTGCTATGAGAAGGGCCTGGCTGACAATGTGATAGAGAAGAAGACACGTGACGGGAAGACTTATTTCGTGGTAAACGACTATGAGGCTCTGCGCGGGCTTTTCGGTGAGCTTCTCGCTGAGGTGCAGCGCATAAAGTCAGAGGGTGACTATGCTGCTGGAAAGGCTTTGGTTGAACGTTATGCCGTAAATATTGACCCTGAGCTTCACAAGGAAGTGAAAGAAAGGTATGATGCGCTCGGTCTGAAGCCGTATGGCGGCTTTGTGAACCCTGACATCGTTCCTGTCGTGAAGAACGGCAAGGTCGTGGACTATGAGGTCGTATATTGTGACGACTATCTCGGCCAGATGATGGAGTACGGCAGGAAATATTCTGCTCTTTAGGGCATTCCGGCCAGCCGCTATGGATGAAAGGCTCCTGAAAGACTATAACAGCTATCTGAGGATAGAGCGTGCGATGTCGCGGAATACCGTGGCATCGTACTGTTCTGATGTGGAGGCTTTCCTGAAATGGTATGGCGGTGCGGCTGAGGCGATTTCCGACACAGGGATAGAGGAGTATCTCCAGTTCCGGGACGGCATATCGAGACGTTCCCAGGCAAGGGTGCTCAGCTCCCTGCGTTCTTTCTGTTCCTGGCTTGTGCTTGAGGGGGTGATGAAAGAAAATCCTTGCGACAAGGTGGACTCTCCTAAGCTCGGGCGTTATCTTCCGGACGTGCTGTCGGTCGGGGAGGTGATGGACATTATGGATTCCGTTGACCTTGCGACATGGCAGGGTGTGCGCGACAGGGCTATTCTGGAGACTCTTTACGGCTGCGGCCTGCGTGTTTCCGAGGCTGCCTCACTGCGTATGTCCGGGCTTTATTTTGAAGACGGCTTCGTCCGCGTCGTGGGAAAGGGAAACAAGGAGAGGATTGTGCCTTTGGGTGAAATGGCAGCCGAATCAATAGTCGCATATCTTCAGGTGAGGCCGCTTCCGCGTGATGCCGAAAGTGATGACATACTTTTTTTGAGCCGTCTTGGGCGTGCCATGAGCCGTGTTTCGATTTTCAACCTTGTGAAGAAGCAGGCAATGACTGCCGGCATATCCAAGGAGATATCACCGCATACTTTCAGGCATTCTTTTGCGACTCATCTTATCGAGAACGGGGCTGACCTGCGTGTGGTGCAGGAGATGCTCGGTCATGAGAGCATAACGACCACCGAGATATACACTCACGTGGAGGCAAGCTCATGGCAGAGGAACATAATGGAGCATCATCCGCGCACGAGATGCAAGTCAAAGTGATGTCCGGTAATTTTGCTATCTTTGCGCGCGGCAAGACGCCCAGCAGGAAGTAGGATACACTGCCGGCAATTCAGAATAATAACAATTATAACATATCAATATGGACAAGAACAGTTATGCACTGGGCATGAGCATCGCCCACAATATGCTCTCTTCTGGAATAAAGGAAGTTAATTTCGAGGATTTTACGGCAGGCATCAAGGCTGTGCTCAAAGGAGAAGAGCCGGCTGTGAGCTTCCAGGAGGCCGGAAAGCTTCTCGACAAGTATTTTGCTGACATTGAGGCTGAGCAGAAGGCAGAGAAAGAGGCCATGGGAGCTGCAATGCGCGAGGAAGGAGAGGCTTTCCTCAAGATGAACGCTTCCGCAGAGGGTGTCGTGACTCTTCCGAGCGGCCTTCAGTATAAGGTGCTCAGGGAAGGAACAGGCAAAAAGCCGTCTGCGTCTTCACAGGTGAAGTGCCACTATGAGGGTACTCTTCTCAACGGAGTCAAATTCGACAGCTCATACGACAGGGGAGAGCCGGCCGTATTCGGACTGAATCAGGTTATCCGCGGATGGACAGAGGGCGTGCAGCTTATGGCCGAGGGTGCGAAATACGAGTTCTATATACCGTATGACCTCGCTTACGGAGAGCACGGCGCTCCTGGCGCTATTCCTCCTTATGCCGCTCTCAAGTTTATTGTTGAGCTGGTAGAGGTGCTCTAAGAATACTGCGGATGGTTTCTCCGGAGGTTTTCATGCAGATATTCACTCTCTTGACGGGAGTGGCATATGTCATCCTCGAAATCCGTCAGAAGAATCTGATGTGGGCCGTCGGTGTGGTGACCGGCATTGCCGCAATGTGGGTGTTCTTCCGTCAGGGGCTTTATGCCTCTTTCGGTCTGAACACCTATTATTTGTTTGTGTCCTTCTGGGGCCTGTGGCAGTGGAGCCGTACCAAGAGGCTTGCCAAAGATGCGTTGCCTGCGGAAGATGAGGGAGGGGATGTGATATGCCTGAGGCATATTTCCCCGAATGTCCTTGCGGTGAGCGCTTTGCTTGCGGTTGCCGGTACGGTGGCGCTTTCCCTATTGATGGAAAGGTTTGAGAACCCGATGTCGTGGCTTGATTCCTCCGTGGCTGTGCTCAGTGCCCTTGCGACATGGTGGCTGGGACGCTCATATCTTGAACAGTGGTATGTGTGGATTGCGGCGGATTGTGTCAGCGCAATATTGTGCGTTTCTCAGGGATTGTGGTGGATGGCTGTGCTTTATGTGTTTTATACCGTGGCAGCGGCTTACGGTCTGGTGCATTGGAAAAGGCATGGCAAATATGTGGATTGACTATGAAACTTATTGTTGAAAGCGGTGCTACCAAGGCTGACTGGTGCCTGTGCGAAAAAGATGCATGCGGAGACGGCCGTGTCGTGCGGCAGATAAGGACTCCGGGCATCAATGTGTCCGTCATGACAGAAGACGCGGTGGACAGGATTGTATCCGGCTTCGTGGCTTCTGCTGATGAAGAGCTTGTGGCCTCGGTCGATGAAATTCATTTTTATGCGGCGGGGATTGTATCTTCAGATGTTTCTGCGCATTTGGAAAGGCAGCTCAGGAAATATTTCCGTCCGGCATGCAGGATGGAGTTCGCATCTGATCTTCTCGCTGCTGCCAGGGCGCTGTTTGGTGACGGCGGCGGAGTCGTTGCGATTATGGGTACAGGGTCGAACAGCTGCCTGTATGACGGTAAGGAGATTGTGCAGTGCATAAGGTCCGGAGGATTCGTGCTCGGAGATGAAGGCAGCGGGGCCTCTTTGGGAAAGATGTTCCTCTCTGATTATTTCAAGGGGCTTGTCCCTCCTTCCCTTGCAAAGGAATTCGAGGCGGCTTTTCCTGATGTTGATTATGCTTCAGCCGTCAGGGAAATATATCGTGGAGAAGCTCCGTCAAGGTATCTTGCCTCTTTTGCTCCTTTTGTGACGGGGCACAGGGATGATTCTTATGCTGCCGGCCTTGTCGCGGAGAATGTGCGGAATTTTGTGGAACGTTCGCTTTCAAGATACGGGTGCAGGAGCATAGGAGTGGCCGGCTCCCTTGGACTGGCCTGCAGAAGCGAGCTTGAGCAGGCGGGTGCCGTTTACGGTCTTGAATTTGTGAATTTTGTGCAGGCTCCGATGTCTGCCCTCATAGAATATCATTATGGCGTATAAGGAAAATTATCCGTCCGCTCTGCTTGAAGAGGCGGTGGATGCTATAAGTTCTCTTCCGGGCGTCGGCCGCAGGAGTGCCTTGCGTCTGGCTTTGCATCTGCTTAAGCAGCCTGTAGAGAATGTCCATCATTTCACTTCCTCGATTGCCCGTTTGCGCGATGAGGTGAGATATTGCCGTCATTGCATGATGATTTCCGATGATGACGAGTGCGCCATCTGCGCTGACCGCTCAAGGGACCACAGGACAATATGTGTCGTGGAGAGCGTGAGGGATGTGATGAGCATCGAGAATACCGGGCAGTATCACGGGGTGTATCATGTGCTGGGCGGAATCATCTCCCCTATAAATGGTGTCGGGCCGTCGGACCTGACCGTGAGGGAGCTTGTGGCGAGAGTTGCCGCGATGGCAGGCGCGGAGGCGGATGATGCTTCTGCGGATACGCAGCCTGAGGTTATACTTGCCCTGAGCGGTGATGTCGAGGGTGAGACAACTGCATTCTATATATATAGGCAGATTTCCGGTTATGGTGTCCGGGTGTCGTCTCTCGCGCGTGGCCTGGGATTTGGGGATGATTTGGAATATGCGGATGAATTGACTTTGGGGCGTTCCATCGTTAACAGGCAGATATTCCGGCCGTAGCAAATAAATTTTGCCGATTGTGAAAAAATAAATACTTTTGCGGGCTTGTGCATGGCTAATTCAGCGGCCGCTGCCTTGGCCGGGCCGGAGCAAAAAAAGGGAGGTGCAGCATGATAGAGATATTCTACAAGGAAAACGGGCAGATGATGGTGTCCCGGTCTGAGACGGATTTTGGAAAAATCCGTTGCGAGGATGTCGTCTGGATTGACCTGTTCTCTCCGTCCGGTGATGAAAAGAGGGCGGTTGAGGCTTTTCTCGGCACTACGATACAGAGCCGTGCCCAGGCTGAGGAGATTGAGAGTTCTTCACGCTTTTCCGAGACCGATCAGGCGATTTTTGCAAACACGAGCTTCCTTATCCCGGGTCCTGAGGAGTATTCCATGGAGACGGTTTCTTTCATACTCGCGGGGCAGGTGCTCACGACTTTGAGGGAATGTCCGCTAAGGAGTTTCACCGATTTGCAGAGAAGGCTTCTCGCTTTTCCTAAGATGTACGCTTCGGGATATATAGTGTTCGTGAGCATCCTGGAGCAGCGTATCGACCTTGACGCGGATATGGTGGAGCTTATTTCCAAGGAGATTGCCCAGTATAACAAGAAACTCAACCTCGGAGAGGACATCAGCGAGGAGTTCCTTATAGACATAAACCAGCTGCAGGACAATACGATGCTCATCCGTGAGAATATTGTGGACAAGCAGCGCATGGTGTCGAGCATACTCAAGAGCACGAAGTACCCTTCCGAACTTCAGCCGAAGTTCAATGTGCTGCTCAAGGACATCGCTTCCCTGATTAATCATACCAATTTCAGTTTCGAGCGTCTCGAATATCTCCAGAATACCGTCATCGGTATCATCAACCTGGACCAGAACAAAATCATGAAGGTCTTTACCCTGGTCTCTCTTATGCTCATGCCGCCGACCCTCATAGCCAGCTTCTTCGGCATGAATGTGAGCTTCGGGCGTTTCCTGTCCGAGTCCGGCTGGGCCTGGTTCATTATAGTGGGGCTTATGCTCCTGTCATTTTTCGTCATCTTCTGGATTTTCAAGCAGAGGAAGATGTTCTGATTCCATTCCCTCGCGCGTTTGGGGCTTCTTGTCCGGGCAATGATGTCCGGATGTGAAAATCATTGCCTAAAATATTTGAAAATCCGAAAATTATGCATATTTTTGCGCGCTTTTTGGCGGGTCTTCGCGGCTTGCCAAGGCACATGAGATAATGTTAAACCCCTAGTTTGTTTTTATTAGTCATTATGGAAGAAAACAAAACAGTTGCTGCTGAGGCAATGCCTGCAGCACAGGAAGAAACCAAGAAGGCGGCTTTCAACGCCTCTGTCGCCCCTGAGAATTTCGACTGGGACGCATTCGAGAAAGAGGATGTGTATGACGGAAACATCAACGACATCGCAGACCAGTACAACCAGACACTCTCAAAGATTGTTGAGGGAGAGGTAGTTGAAGGCGTTGTCACTGCAATCAGCAAGAGGGAGGTTATCGTGAACATCGGCTACAAGAGCGAGGGTGTGATCATGGCTCCTGAGTTCCGTTACAACCAGGACCTCACTGTAGGTGACAAGGTTGAAGTGTTCGTTGAGAGCACTGAGGACAAGAAAGGACAGCTTATCCTTTCTCACAAGAAGGCACGCCAGCTTCGTTCTTGGGATATGGTAAACGAGGCTTTCAATGCAAACGAGATTGTGAAGGGATACGTGAAGACCCGCACAAAGGGCGGTATGATCGTGGACGTGTTCGGAATCGAGGCGTTCCTCCCTGGCTCACAGATCGACATCAAGCCTATCCGCGACTACGACCAGTATGTTGACACTACAATGGACTTCAAGATTGTCAAGATCAACCAGGAGTTCCGCAATGTAGTGGTTTCACACAAGGCTCTCATCGAGGCTGAGCTTGAGCTCCAGAAGAGCGAGATCATCGCCAAGCTTGAGAAAGGCCAGGTACTCGAGGGAACTGTCAAGAACATCACAGGCTACGGCGTATTCGTTGACCTCGGCGGTGTTGACGGTCTCATCCACATCACTGACCTCTCATGGGGCAGAATCAACCATCCTGAGGAGGTTGTCGCTCTCGACCAGAAGATTAACGTTGTCATCCTTGATTTCGATGAGGCCAAGAAGAGAATCGCTCTCGGCTTGAAGCAGCTCACAGTTCATCCTTGGGATGCACTTGACGCAAACCTCAAGGTTGGTGACAAGGTCAAGGGTAAGGTTGTCCTTATCGCAGACTACGGTGCATTCGTTGAGATTGAGCCGGGCGTTGAGGGTCTTATCCACGTTTCCGAGATGTCATGGTCTCCAAGGCTCCGCATCGCTTCTGACTTCCTTAAGGTTGGAGACGAGGTTGAGGCTCAGATTCTTACGCTCGACAGGGAGGACAAGAAGATGTCTCTCGGCTTGAAGCAGCTCGTTGCAAACCCTTGGGAGAATATCCGCGAGAAATATGCAGTAGGTTCAAAGCACTCGGCAACTGTACGCAATATCACCAACTTCGGCGTCTTCGCAGAACTTGAGGAGGGAATCGAGGGACTCGTTCACATCAGCGACCTCTCATGGAACAAGATCAAGCATCCTTCAGAGCTTGTAGCTCCTGGTGACACTATCGAGGTCGTAATCCTTGACTTTGATGAGGAGAACCATAAGCTCAGCCTTGGCCACAAGCAGCTCCTTCCTAATCCATGGGATGAGATTGAGGCAAAATATGGCGTAGGTACTGTAGTTGAGGCCAAGATTGCAAATGTAAACGAGAAAGGCGCAGTAGTTGAGCTTGAGGGCGATGTTGACGCATTCTGCTTCAACAGGGAGCTCGTGAAAGAGGACGGCTCTATGCCGGCTGCAGGCGAGACTCTCGCATTCAAGGTTACTGAGCTTAAGAGAAGCGCAAAGAAGGCTACTCTCTCACACGTGAAGACATATGCTTCATCAGAGGCTAAGTCAGAGAGGACTTCAAGCGAGTCTGACAACACCAAGAAGGCTGTGAAGAAGATTAACTCGAACATCGAGAAGACTACTCTCGGTGACATCGACGCTCTTGCAGCCCTTAAGAGCCAGCTCGAGAGAGGCGAGTAATCTCTTCAGCATGAATTTCACTCTTAATGTCCTGGGTACGGCTTCGGCCCTGCCCACTACAGAGAGATTCCCAAGCGCCCAGGTACTTGATGTACGTGGGCGCTTCTTTCTGATAGATTGCGGTGAGGGAGTGCAGATGCAGATGCGCCGCATGGGAATATCATTCCTTAAGATTGAGCATATCTGCCTCTCTCATATACATGGCGACCATCTGTTCGGATTGTTCGGCCTGCTTTCCACCATGGGCATGCTCGGGCGCACGGCGGAACTGTCCATATATGCCCCGAAGAATTTTCATCCGGTGCTGAAGTTCTTCCTGTCATATTTCGGTGAGGGCCTGCTTTTCCATATCAATTATGTGCCTTTGGCCATGAAGGAACCTGAGGTTATTTATGACAACAGGACGGTAGAGCTGCTTGCGTTTCCGCTGAATCACCGTGTCGAGACTTTCGGTTTCATGATACGTGAGAAAGCGCCTGCATTCAATGTGAAGAAAGAGGCGATAGGGAAGTACGGGCTGTCTCTTTCGGAGATAGGTGCCCTTAAGCGCGGGGAGGATGTGGTCCGGCCGGCCGGTCCTTTGACCCATGCCTGCATCGAGAACGGGTTTTGCCCTTGTTCCGGTACGGATGAGCCTCTTGTGATTCCTAATTCGGAGGCCGCATATGTGCCTTTCGTGCCGCGGAGCTATGCCTATTGCAGTGATACGGCCCCGTTTCCGGAGCTTCCGGAGTGGGTGAAAGGAGTGTCCTTGCTTTATCACGAGTCAACTTTCCCGAAGGATATGGCCGACATGGCTGCCAAGACTTTCCATTCCACCACGGTCCAGGCGGCCCAGTGTGCTCTTGAAGCCGGTGCAGGCAGGTTGCTGGTCGGGCATTATTCTTCCCGTTTCCATTCAGTGGACTTTTTCCTTGATGAATTGCGGGAAATTTTCCCGAATACGGAACTCGCACGTGACAGGACTTCATATGAAATTCCGCTTGTGCGCCAGTGATGATGCCGGCCGGGTGCAAAGGTAATGTGCTGATTTCGGAATAAAATTGCTATCTTCGCAAATTGCGGTTTTGTGTGAGACGGGTGTTTGGGGACCGGTATGTCACATGGGGCCGGATATGAAAACCTTGGCATTATGAAGAATATCATAAGAATTGCAATAGTGGTTGCTGTGGCGGTGCTTTTTGCAACTGACATTCACGGGGCAGGAAAGACGCCCCAGCAGTCATATATAGAACGGTATGCATCACTGGCTGTGTCGGAGATGTACCGAAGCGGAGTTCCGGCGAGCATAACACTTGCCCAGGGACTGCTCGAATCGCGCTATGGACAGTCTGAGCTTGCTCTCAAGAGCAACAACCATTTCGGCATAAAATGCCACAATTGGACGGGCGCCAAGGTCTATCATGACGATGACAGAAGGAATGACTGCTTCCGCAAATACAGCTCTCCTGACGAGTCTTTCCGGGACCATTCTGACTTTTTGCGCTACCGTGACAGGTACAGGTTCCTGTTCGACATGTCGGTTACGGACTACAAGGGATGGGCTTACGGGCTTCGCAAGGCCGGCTATGCCACCGACCCTGCATATCCGGAGAAGCTCATAAGGCTGATAGAAGAGCACCGTCTTTACGAATTTGACCGCAAGGCAGCTGGCTGGACTGCTTCCTCAGGTAAAAATGAAGAGACGGCAGATGTGGCCAGGCAGTCTGTAAGGGAAGCGCGTAAGGAGGCAAGGCGTGCCTCAAGGAAACATGACAAGAAAAATCATGAGACACCCAAGCAGGCCATCCCACAGTCTCCGGGACAGATTGAGCAGGTCAAGGTTCTGACGCCTGAGCAGAGCGAGGTCTTCCATTTCGCCCTCTCCCGCCAGATGTATTCGCAGAACGGCGTGCCTTTCATTTATTCTTGCGAGGGGGAGACATATGCCAGCATAGCCAAATGCTATAAGCTTTTCCTTCGTGAGCTTCTGAAATTCAATGATCTGGAGTCTGAAGGCTATCTTGCGCCAGGAACAGTGGTTTATCTTCAGGCAAAGAAGAAAGAAGCCCCCTCAGGACTTGACAAATATGTCGTGGAGGGAGAGGCCGATCTGCGTGATATTGCGCAGCGCTTTGCGGTGAGGATGGAGTCGCTCTACAAGATGAACGCCTGGGAGCCGGGCTATGCCCCTGTGGACGGGGATGTGATAATATTGCGTTCGCGCAGATGATGCCGCTGCGGTTCTGTATTCCGATGAAATGAAGATTGTATGAAAATAAAAGCTAATGTGTTGATAGGCCTGCTTGTGGCATTTGCTGCTGTTGCAGGTACTGCCGGATTCGTTGCAGGAAGGTATATAAGTGACAACAAGAAACCGAATTTCACAAAGAAGCATGTGCTGTATGTGCGTGATGGCATGACGGCCGGACAGGTTGCCGATTCGATTGCGGCCGGAGCCGGGACATTGCGTCCTGCAAGCCTGGAGAGATGTCTCAGGAAAGTCGGGGCAGAGGGGAACATAAAGCCGGGAAAATATGTCATTGAACCATCATTTACCAGCATATATGTGGCCAGGATGCTTGTTTTCGGGTGGCAGACACCTCAGAACCTGACTCTTTCCGGTACGATAAGAAGCAAAGGCACGATAGCACGGAAAATCAGCAGCCAGATGATGGTTGACTCAGCCTCTGTCGCCTCTGCCCTTGATGACAGGGAGTTTCTCGGGCGCTATGGCTTCACTCCGGAGACTGTATTTGCGATGATACTTCCTGACACTTATCAGATGTGGTGGACAGCTTCAGTAGAGGAGATTTTTGACAGGTTCAAAAAGGAATATGACTCATTCTGGACGCCGGAGCGCATTTCCAAGGCAGAAAAGCAGGGACTTAGCAGGCTTGAAGTTTCTACTATGGCCTCGATTGTAAGCGGCGAGACGCTGAAGGCGGCGGAATATCCGGTAATAGCCGGGGTCTATCTCAACCGTCTTAACAGGGGAATGAAGCTGCAGGCGGACCCTACGGTCTGCTATTGCCATGACTATAAGCTTGACAGGGTGCTGCGCAAGCATCTCACGATAGATTCTCCGTACAATACGTACAAATATGCCGGGCTTCCTCCTACGCCAATCAATGTCCCGCCAAAAGCTTGCATTGATGCTGTGCTTAATCCGGATACCCATGGCTACATTTATTTTTGTGCCAGTCCGGCTTTTGACGGGACACACCGTTTTGCAGTGTCATATGGCGAGCATTGCAGGAATGCGCGGGAGTTCCAGCGCGAACTGACTGCACGCCGTAAGGCAAGAGGATGATTATATCAGGACCCTGTGGTAATGCGGGCCGAACCTTTCGAAAGCAGCTTTCTCCAGTTCCTCCCTGTGGTCAGGATGGGCTATGCTTGTAAGCAGGCGCGCACGCTCCTGCATTGAGCGCCCGTACAGGTCAACTGCACCGAACTCAGTCACGACATAATGCACATGCGGCCTTGTTGTGACTACTCCGCCTCCCTCGATTATGGTTGGCGCGATTTTGCTTCCGCCCTTGTTCGTGCACGACGGCATGGCTATTATCGCCTTTCCGCCCTTTGAGAGCGATGCGCCGTAAACGAAGTCAATCTGTCCGCCGACTCCGGAATAGAACTTGGTTCCTATGGAATCTGCGCATACCTGTCCCGTCAGGTCAATCTGCACGGCAGAGTTTATGGCTGTCATCTTGGGGTTCTGTGAAATGATGTAAGGGTCGTTCGTATATCCTACGTCCATCATTGCCACCATAGGGTTGTCATCTATGAAATCATAGACTTTCTGGGATCCCATGAGGAAGGTTGAGACAAGCTTTCCTTTGTCTGTAACTTTATTGGAACCGTCAATCACTCCTTTCTCCACAAGTGAGAGCACCCCGTCTGCAAACATTTCAGTATGTATGCCCAGATGCCTGTGTCCTTCGAGCTGGGCAAGCACGGCGTTCGGTATCGCTCCGATTCCCATCTGCAGGCAGGCTCCGTCCTCAATAAGGGAAGCGCAATGCTTTCCAATCGCTATTTCCGTTTCATTAGGCTCGCTGAAATGCGCAGGCTCAAGCGGTGTGTTGCCTTCAACAAATATGTCTATGAGGTCCATCGGTATCATAGCCTGTCCCCATGCCCTCGGAACATTGGGGTTCACCACTGCTATTACTGTCTTTGCGCATTCGATTGCCGCGAGAGTCGCATCTACGGAAGTGCCGAGCGAAACGTAGCCGTGCTTGTCCGGAGGGCAGACCTGAATCATTGCCACGTCGCACCTCAATGCTCCGCATCTGTAGAGTTTCTGCGTCTCGCTGAGGAATACCGGAATATAGTCGGCATATCCGCTCTGGACTCCCTTGCGTACATTCGCTCCTATGAAAAAGCCCTGATGAAAGAAAATCCCGTCAAACTTCGGGTCGGAATATGGTGCGGGGCCTTCCGTGTGAAGGTGGTGGATGCGGACATCTTGAAGTTCACCTCTTTCTCCTCTTTCGCAGAGAGCGTCAATAAGCAGCCTTGGGGCGCTTGCGACACTGCTCAGATGCACATGGTCTCCTGATTTTACGACCTTTACGGCTTCTTCTGCCGTGACATAGCTGATGTTCTTTAGCATATATTATGTGATTGGGACCCCAAAGATAGGATTTTTTCTTAATTTTGCCACGCCTCACGGCGCTGCATGGCGCCTGGTGACTGAATGATGTTTAAACGATGAACTGATTATTGCCTCATATGCATACAAGACAGGAAAAAATGGAGGCTTTCGGAAGGATTCTCGATGTGCTCGACGAACTCCGCGAGAAATGCCCATGGGACCGCAAGCAGACGAACGAATCCCTTCGCCCGCAGACCATAGAAGAAACATATGAATTGAGTGACGCCATTCTCAAGGGAGAGGAGCACGAGCTTTCCAAGGAACTTGGGGATGTGCTCCTGCATGTGCTTTTCTATGCCAAGATAGGGGAGGAGAAGCAGCACTTTGATATAGTAGATGTCATAAATTTCCTTTGCGACAAGCTGATTTACCGCCATCCTCATGTATTCTCTACGGCTCAGGTAAGCGATTCTGAGGATGTCGTAAAGCAGTGGGAGATGCTCAAGACAAAGGAAAAGGACGGCAACAAGAGGGTTCTGTCCGGAGTTCCGGACACTCTGCCGCCGCTTCTTAAGGCATACAGGATGCAGGACAAGGCGCGCGGAGTCGGTTTTGACTGGGAACAGAAGGAGCAGGTATGGGACAAGGTCAAGGAAGAAATGGGCGAGTATCAGGCCGAGCTTGATGCCATGGCCGCAGCAGCTTCCGAACAGGAACGCCAGGATGCATACGGGAGGGCAGAGGGCGAACTGGGAGATTATCTGTTTGCTGTCGTTAATGCCGCACGTCTTTATGGACTTAATCCTGATACGGCTCTTGAGCGCACATGCGCAAAGTTCAAGCGCCGTTTCACATATCTTGAGGAACATACCATAAGGCAAGGACGCAATCTCAAGGATATGACCCTTGCCGAGATGGATGCCATCTGGGATGAGGCTAAGGCAAAGGGACTGTAGTATGGCTGTACATTCATGGCAGGAAAGGACACGGATGCTCGTGGGTGAGGAGATGCTGGAGCATTTCCGCTCATGTACCGTGGCGGTGATAGGAGTGGGAGGCGTCGGCGGATATGCCGCGGAGATGATTGCCCGCGCCGGGATCGGTCATATGATTATAATGGACAGTGACACCGTCTCCGTCTCGAACAAGAACAGGCAGTTGCTTGCACTGGACTCCACGGTGGGACGTCCGAAGTGTGAAGTGCTGGCGGAAAGGCTCAGGGACATAAATCCGGAGCTTGAACTGACGGTTATATGCGATTATCTGGAAGCAGGAAAGGTCGCCGATGTGCTCGGAGGCCGGAAAATAGATTTCCTTGTCGATGCGATTGATACCCTTGCTCCGAAGCTGTCGCTCATACAGTATTGTATGGAAAATGGGGTTCCGCTTGTTTCGTCAATGGGTGCCGGAGCGAAATTCGATGCCACGAAAGTACGCATCACCGATATTTCAAAGTCGTTCAATTGCCCTTTGGCCTATATAGTCCGCAAGAGGCTGAGGCACATGGGCATAAGCCGCGGGTTCAAGGCCGTTTTCTCGGAAGAACTGCCGGACAGGGAGTCCATTGTGGCTTGTGAGGACCGCAACAAGAAGTCGCAGGTCGGTACAATATCGTATATACCGGCCGTATTCGGCTGCGCATGCGCACAGGCTGCCGTACAGCATCTCATGTCAAATTGGCAGGAATCCTCTCCGGAAAAAGACACTTCCAGCCCGGAAATTCCATAAGACGGGTGGCCATAGTAGGCCGTTTATGGCCTTTGGGACGAAAATTCATTTTTTTTGGTTACTTTTGCACTTTGTTGTATGTGATTTGCGGACATATGTCCGGATATGACAAAAAGAGTTGGAATGAGTACTTACATTGTGAGGGAGGTCAGCAACAGAAGTGACCTCAAGAAGTTCATCCGATTTCCAGACGAATTGTACAAGGGATGTGATTGCTATGTGCCGCCGCTTCATGGCGGACAGGAGCATGAGCTGATGCATTCGGCCTCGCTTGAGTATTGCACGAGGAAAATGTGGCTTGCGGAAGATGGGCACGGTAAGGTGGTAGGCCGCATATGTGCGATAATAAATCCGCGCTATAATGCACGGTATGGCACGAAGAGGGTCCGGTTCGGATGGTTTGACCTTATAAACGACATTGAGGTCGCAAGACTCCTTATAGGTGCGGCTGAATCATGGGCTTTGAGCCAAGGCATGGATGAGATACATGGCCCGCTGCAATATACTACAATGGGCCGTCAGGGCATGCTGGTTGATGGTTTTGATAAGCTCGCGCCGTTTTCATGCCTTTACAATTACCCATATTATGTTGACCTTGTGAGGCGCCTGGGGTTTGAGAAAGAGTGTGACTGGGTGCAGTACAGGATGCCGGCAGGTCAGGGAGTCGATGAGAAAATGAAGAATATAGCCGCACGTATGCTTGACAGGTATCACATCAGGGCGGCTGATTTTGACAAGCTGAAAAAGGACAGGAGCTATTTCAAGAAGTTCTTTGATGCTTATAACAGCGCTTTTGACGGGCATGTTTATAATTTCGTGCCGTTTACGGACGCTGAAATCGAGGAGGAGATTGACAATATACTTCAGATGCTTGACAAGAAGCTCTGCTGTGTCCTGCTTGATGAGGATGATGATGTGGCAGCGTTCGGCATTGCGATGGTGAGCCTTTCCTGGGCGATGCGCAAGGCGAAAGGGCGGCTCTTCCCGTTCGGGTGGTACCATGTCCTGAAGGCGAAGAAGGATTACCGGAACATCGACCTTCTCTTGAACGGGGCCGCACCGAAATGGCAGAAGACCGGCATTTCGTCGGTATTCCATGGCATCATGGCAGGTCAGTTCCAGGATTGCGGGGCCGAGTGGGCTATTGCGAACCCTCAGATTGAGACGAACACGGCCGTCAATGTGTGGGAAAGATACGAGAGCGAGCTTTGGCTGCGCCGGCGATGCTGGATAAAGAAGATAGGCGGCGCCTGTAAATGAAATAAAACATAATAATATATGGCAGAACATTCACTTTTGGAGAAGGTCTTGGGCCTTAGGGATAAATTCGAATCGCTGCAGGCGCAGCTTTCTGACCCCGATGTAATCTCCGACATGAAGAAATTCGTGCAGCTCAACAAAGAGTACAAGGAGCTTGCACCTATAATCGAGGCGGGAAACGAATACCGCAAGATGGTCACGGACTATGAGATGGCCAAGGACATAATTGCCAACGAGAAAGATGAGGACCTCAGGGAAATGGCCAAGGAGGAGATTGCCGAGATTGAGCCTAAGCTTCCCGAGATGGAGCAGAACATACGCCTGCTTCTCATTCCGGCCGACCCTCAGGACAGCAAGAATGCCATTGTGGAAATCCGCGGAGGTTCCGGAGGAGATGAGGCTGCCATATTCGCGGGCGACCTTTTCCGCATGTATTCCAAGTATTTCGAGCGCAGGGGCTGGAAGTGCGAGGTGACAGGCCAGTCTGAAGGTGCCGCCGGAGGATTCAAGGAAATAATTCTGAAAGTGAGCGGTGACGGGGTCTATGGCGTGCTCAAGTATGAGTCAGGAGTGCATCGCGTGCAGCGTGTGCCTCAGACCGAGACACAGGGACGCGTGCATACCTCGGCAGCTTCAGTAGCTGTACTTCCTGAGGCTGACGAGTTCGACATTGAGCTGAACATGAATGATATACGTAAGGATACCTTCTGTTCTTCCGGTCCTGGAGGCCAGTCCGTCAACACGACTTACTCTGCGATACGTCTTACCCATATCCCTTCCGGTATCGTGGTGCAGTGCCAGGATGAGAAATCCCAGCTGAAAAACTTTGACAAGGCTCTGGCCGAACTCCGTACCCGTCTGTACAACATGGAGTACGAGAAGTATCTCAATGAGATTTCAGCCAAGAGAAAGACAATGGTCTCGACCGGTGACCGTTCAGCGAAAATCCGTACATACAATTATCCGCAGTCACGTGTCACTGACCACCGCATAAATTATACGATGTACAATCTGCCTGTCTTCATGGACGGCGACATCCAGGATGTGCTTGACCAGCTCCAGATTGCCGAGAATGCGGAGCGTCTGAAGGCAGCCGAGTAACAGAGTGTCATGAAAAAGATAAAGAATCCATATATAGGACTTGAGGAGCAGGGCTACAATTGCTTTGCATGCAGTCCTCAGAATCCGTGCGGGCTTAAGATGGAGTTCTATGAGGACGGGGACGACCTCGTATGCTTCTGGAATGCCTCCGACAATTATCAGGGTTGGCTTAAGACCCTGCATGGAGGCATCCAGGCCACTCTTATGGACGAAATCGGCGGCTGGATAGTGAACCGCAAGCTTCAGACTTCCGGAATGACGGTAAGCCTTGAAATGAAATACCGCAATCCCGTGCCTACCGGTGGAGGCGTGCAGGTGGAGATACGCGGACGCATAAAGGAAGTCAGGCGCAACCTTGCGCTCATTGAAGCGACCGTAAGCCATGACGGGAAAGTCTGCTCCAGATGTGAGATGACTTATTTCTGCTTTTCGCAGGAAAAGGCACGCAGCGACTTCTTTTTCTCTGGCTGCGAGACGGAAGAATGACCTGTGCGTCAGGCCCGGAAGGACGCTATTCTATAGGTTCAAGCAACGGGCTCTGGTCTGTGAAATGACTCAGAACGGCATCAGTATAGGTCTTGGTTACAGGAAGCGGAGGTATGGACTCATTGTCAAGGTCGAGGACATATCCTTCGCTTTCTTTGTGAAGCAGCCTCACCTTTTTGATGTTCACGATATATTTCCTGTTGCATCTTACCAGGTCGCTTCCCTTGAAGCTCTCTTCGACGGTCTTGAGGCGGCACCTGAGCATGTATTGCTTAAGCTCACCCTTGCTGTCCGTGTACCATACCTTTATATAGTTGTCGTCAGACTCTATATAATAGAGGTTCTCCGGGCTGAGTGAAAGCTTCAGCGAGCCGCTGTTATCAAACAGGGTTATCTTCTGCAGGGGCGTGTCCGCTTTTGGTGCCTCGTCCGTCACTATGTTCTCATAGCTCATCAGGCTGATGGTCTTGTTCTTGTCGATTATGGCAAAATACATCGCCGAGATGATGTATGGCACGAGAAGGGCTATGGCTCCGTAGAGGAAGGCCTTCCCGAAGATTTCAGGAGCCAGTGCATTTTCAGGTGAAGTGATGTCAACTGTGAGCCATGTGTAGAAGCCGCAGATGGATGCTATTTCCGCAATGCACCATAATACATAGGCCCAGTATGTCATATGGAAATATTTCTTTGACTTGTACATCAGTACCCGGCTTGCGATGAGCACTCCTATTGCCGCCGAACAGAACAGCAGCGTAAGGACTGACATTAGGGAGTCGCCGAACCCGAACCACGCCGTGTCCGAGAACGGTATATAGAGATTGAGGAATACGAGGGCAAACAGTACAGAGAATGTCACTGTACCGGTAAGCTGATATTTTCCAAGCAGGTAGCTTGGCAGTTTTGCGTTAAGGGACATCAGTCTTTAAGTTTTAGCGATTGCAAATGTAGGAAATTTTGCCACAAATACCAAGAACTCGCCACGTAAGCATGGCTTGGATGTGTTTTCCGCCAATTAAAGTCATCCCTCGCCACATTGATTTGAGGATGACTGCGCGCCAGAGTAATTTTGCATCCTTGACGAGTAAACAAATAAGAAGAATAGAAATGAAAATTGCAGGAACGGGAAGTGTTCTTCCCAAAAAAGTTGTCACGAATGACATGCTGTCTGAGTTTCTCGAGACCAGCGACGAATGGATAACCACCAGGACCGGAGTCAAAAGCAGGCACGTCATTTCTGACGAAAAGCTCGAAGATATGGCCATAGAGGCAGCCAACAAGGCTCTTGAAAATGCCGGCATGACAGCTGCCGAACTCGACTTCATAATCTGCTCGAATGTCGTCAACGAATACATTACCCCGCAGTTGAGCTGCATCATCCAGGGCGGCATCGGCGCCACATGTCCTTGCATAGACATAAATTGTGCATGTGCAGGATTCATTTTTGCACTTGACGTGGCTGAGTCACACTACAAGGCCGGCAAAGTGAAGAATGTGCTCATCGTGTGTGCCGAGGAGCCTACAAGGATGACGGACTGGACTGACAGAAGGACTTGCGTCCTGTTCGGTGACGGAGCGGGTGCTGCCGTGCTTACTCCGGGAGACAATATAAAGGATGTGAAGCTTTCTTCGGCAAGCGCGACTGACAAGCTCTGGCAGTACCGCACTCTCCAGCCTACGCCTTATGTCAATAAGGAAGAGATTGATGTGCCTCTCCAGATGAAGGGACAGGATGTGTTCAAGTTTGCTGTAAAGGCTGCGAGCAAGGACATCTCGAGGGCTCTTGACGCGAGCGGAGTGAGCAAGGATGAGGTTGACCATTATCTGCTTCACCAGGCGAATATCCGTATCATCGACACTATCAGGCATTTCCTTGGACAGCCAGAGGAGAAATTCCCTGTCAATATACATGACCACGGCAACTCATCAAGTTCATGCTGCCCGATTCTTCTTGACGAATGCAACAGGAAGGGACTTTTCAAAGAGGGTGACAAGATTGTGCTGAGCGCCTTCGGTGCAGGTTTCGTTTCCGGTGCGGCTGTCCTTGAGTGGTAAGCCGTCCCTACCTTTCGGGAAAAACAATTATATTTGCAGTTTTACGAATAAGAAAAATATTTTATTATGATTAAAAGCAGAATTTGTGACATGCTCGGAATACAGTATCCGGTATTCCAGGGCGGAATGGCTTGGATAGCAGACGCTTCTCTTGCTGCTGCGGTTTCAAATGCCGGCGGTCTCGGACTGATATCTTCAGTCAACGCCGGAACTGAGGTGGTCAGAAATGAGGTGAGAAAATGCAAGGAGCTTACTGACAAGCCTTTCGGAGTCAATATCATGCTTCAGGCACCTAACGCCGCCGAGATTGCCGCAATGGTTGTCGAGGAAGGCGTAAAGATACTTACGACCGGTGCAGGTTCTCCTGCACAGTACATGGAAATGTGGAAGGCTGCGGGAATAAAGGTGATTCCGGTGGTCGCTTCAGTCGCTCTTGCGCTCAAGATGCAGTCTGCCGGTGCTGATGCCGTAGTGGCTGAGGGTGCTGAGTCAGGCGGACACGTCGGAGAGCTCCATACTATGGCTCTCGTTCCTCAGATTGTAGATGCTCTCGACATTCCGGTGGTGGCTGCAGGAGGAATATGTGACGGACGCGGTGCTGCCGCAGCATTCATGCTCGGTGCCGATGCCATCCAGGTGGGAACACGTTTCCTTGCCGCAGAGGAGTGCACAGCACACAATGTATATAAGGAGAAGATTCTCAAGGCGACTGACATTTCTACAATCGTTACTGGAAAGACCCTCGGTCATCCTGTACGTTCACTCAAGACTCCGTTCTCAAAGTCTTTCGCAAAGATGGAGGCAGACCCTTCAGTCACTCCTGAAGAAATCCTTGCTTTCGGTACCGGAGCGCTCAGGAAGGCCGTGAAGGAAGGTGATCTTAACGGAAGCTACATGGCCGGAGAATGTGCCGGTATGGTGAAGAAGATAGAGCCTGCAAAGGCTATTGTTGAAGACCTTATCCTCGGAGCCGAGAAGGTGATGGCCGAAAAGGCCGCTGCCCTCGCATAATCGGAACATTTAACTTAAAACGTAATATATATGAACAGAAGAGTAGTAGTGACAGGAACCGGAGTCGTGTCTCCTGTCGGAAACAATACGGAGACATTTTGGAAGAATCTTCTTGAAGGAGTCTGCGGCATCGATTTCATCACGGCTTTCCCTACTGACGACCTTCCTGTCAAGATTGCCGGTGAGGTAAAGGACTTTTCTCCTGCTGACTATGAGATAGAGACACCTTTTGCCCGCAAACAGGACAAGTTCACCGTTTATGCTGTGGCTGCGGCCTGGCAGGCGATGAAAGAGTCCGGACTTGTGGCTGCAGAGGAAGGCGGCAACATTGACCCTTTCCGTCTTGGCGTATATGTGGGTTCCGGAATCGGAGGCTTCAATACCCAGGTCAGGGAGACCGTAAAGCTCATCAATGAGGGCGCGAAGTGGGTTTCTCCGCTTTTCATACCTACCATGATATCAAATATCGCTGCAGGAAATATCGCCATACGCAACAATGCTTGCGGTCCATGTCTTCCTGTGGTTACTGCCTGCGCGACTTCTACGCACACAATCGGTGAGGCTTTCCGTGCAATCAGGCATGGATATGCTGACGCCATCATCGCCGGAGGTTCGGAGGCTGCCATCATTCCTCTTGGAATCGCAGGCTTTGCCAATGCAAAGGCGCTTTCAAGGGCTGAGGACCCTAAATACGCATCGCTTCCTTTCAACAAGAACCGCGGCGGATTCGTAATGGCTGAGGGAGCAGCAATGCTTGTGCTTGAGGAGTATGAGCATGCCGTGGCACGTGGAGCCGAGATTATAGCTGAGGTTTGCGGATACGGAAACACCTGTGACGCACACCATGTGACTGCACCGCGTCCTGACGGAAAGACACAGTCAGCTGCCATCAGAATGGCTCTTGATGAGGCCGGATATACTTCAGACGATGTGCTTTACATCAATGCTCACGGAACAGGTACTGCCCTCAATGACACTTCTGAGACTGCTGCTTTCAAGCTCGCTCTCGGAGAGGATGCATACAAGGCGCATATCAGCTCTACAAAGGGAACCACAGGACACATGCTCGGAGCTGCCGGCGGTGTCGAGGCCGTAGCCACTGTGCTTGCGCTGAAGAATGGTGTCGTTCCTCCTACAATCAATCTTGACGAGGCTGATCCTGAGTGCGACCTCAACTATACGCCGAACAAGCCTGTGAAGGCAGAGCTTACAATCGGAATCTCCGATTCACTCGGATTCGGCGGACACAACGGATGCGTGGCATTCCGCAAATATAACGGCTGACCTGAGAGGGCGGCTTCTGATGTACTTTAACTGATATTTGCACACATTTTATGGATAGAGAAGAATTGAAACATTATCTTCCTCATCGTGAGCCTATGCTGCTTGTGGATGAGATTGATATTGACGAAGCAGGAGTCTGCCATGCGAAGTACCGCATCCGCGAGGATGAGTTCTTCTGCAGGGGACATTTCCCTGGCAATCCTATAGTGCCGGGGGTAATCCAATGCGAGATTATGGCGCAGAGCTGCGCATTGCTTGTCAAGGATGAGATTCAGGGCAAGACTACCCTGTACAGCGGAATTGACAATGTGCGTTTCAAGAATGTAATACGTCCGGGTGATCTTTGTGAGATTACTGCGAAGCTTACTACACGCAGGGGCATGCTGTTCTTTTGCGAGGCTTCTGTGTCTGTAGCAGGCAAGCTGTGCTGCAAAGGCAACCTTTCATTCGCATTGGTTGACAAGGCTTGATTGGTGTCCGGCTCTCCGGACTTCGTTTCATAGGAAAAAAAAACGGGGCTGAATCTTATTCAGGCCCCGTTTTTTTTCCTTACTTCTGTGAAGATTTTTTCTTTCTTATCCTGCTGTGTGCCTGGACCATCATCTCGTCCAGCATGATGTTCTTCGCTGCCATTACATCAAGTATCGCCGCAACAAGAGGGAAAGCCGCAGTGAATGAAAACACCATTTCGCTCCTGTGGCTTATGACGTCAACTGCAAGCCAAATCTGGAATCCTGTGAGTATCAGCGCCGCTATTACGCAGACTCTCATTTGCAGAAACCTTACCCTGGTGCTTGCCAATGCCCCGACATGGGCAGTGAATGCCATTATTGTCAGCAGCAGGAACGGTAGCTTTTCATGATATCCGATTGTCACTTCTGACCCTTCCGGCCCGATTATGGTCGCCATATTGCAGAAAAAAAGCGAGCCGACAAGTGCAGCCGCTATTGCGAGGTATAAAATCTGTATCCTTTGCCACATGATTGCGATAATTCAAATGCAGGGCAAAAATAGGAAAATTCATAGATAAAAGCTATATTTGGACAATTATTGCAGCATGTAACTTTAAATAGAAAAATTATGAGAATAGCAGAATCAGAATTGATAATCAATGAGGACGGTTCAGTATTCCATCTTCATCTCAGGCCTGAGGAGCTTGCGGAGAATGTGATATTGGTCGGTGATCCCGGCAGGGTTGACATGGTAGGGGAGTATCTCGAAGAGAAGGAGTTCCGCCACCAGTCCCGTGAATTTGTATCCATAACGGGAAAATACAAGGGCGTAAGGATAACCGTGCTTTCCACAGGTATCGGAACGGACAATATCGACATCGTTATGAACGAGCTTGACGCTCTTGTCAATATTGACTTCACGACCCGTGAGCCTAAGGCGCAGAAGCGTTCGCTCAACATAATCCGCATCGGAACTTCCGGAGCGATACAGCCTGACATCCCGCTCGGCTCTTTCGTCTTCTCGCATATATCAGTTGGATGCGACGGCCTTCTCAACTGGTATGCTGACCGCGACAAGATAGCCATGACTGACATCGAGGAGGCTTTCAAGAAGCACACTGGATGGAACAGCCATCTACCGGACCCTTATTTTGTCAGGGCCGGCAAAGGCATGAGCGACAAGTTTAGGGATTGTACAGTAAAAGGCATGACCATTGCCGCATCAGGATTCTATGGCCCTCAGGGACGTGTCCTCAGGATGCCTTTGGCAATGCCTGACATGCTTGACACATTTGAATCGTTCAGGTTCGGGGACGAGCGCGTGACCAATTTCGAGATGGAAGGGTCGGCCATAGCCGGCATAGCTGCGCATCTGGGACACAATGCAGGTACGGTATGCTGCATCATAGCCAACCGTCATCTCAAGAGCAGCAATCCTGACTATAAGGCGCAGGTACGCAAACTGGTGGAACTTGTGCTTGACAAACTTGCCGAGTAGAACTTGTTGTCATTTTATTGAATGAATAATCCCCGGAAGATTTTGCATCAATGCATTCTTCCGGGGATTGTTATTGTTGCCGGCTTTGCGCCTGAGGCATTGCCTCCCTATTTGCTGTAAAGCTCCTTCCTGGACTGAGGACCTGTGCCACGCAGCACTGCAGGGTCGTCCACCCATGCTTCGATTATCCTTTTCTGCCCGCGTATGACATTTGTCTCAAGGAATTTGAGCTGAAGGTCGAAAGTCGTGCCCATTGATTCAGCTATCTCGTGTCCGTAGTCTATGAAATGATACATGTTATAGTTGTATCCGAATTTTTCAAAACGCTTCACAAGCTTGCCGCCGCCGAAGAATCCGAGATTGAACACCTTTATCTGCTTGTATGGCACGAGAGAGTCTCCCGTTCCGTGCATTATCAGTGCCGGTGCCGGTGTCATTTCATAGCGTACCTTTCCTTTGCGGGAGAACACCGCTCCGGAGAAGGCCATGACGCCTGCATATCTGAAATCCTCAGGAAGCGTCTGGGCCCATGAGGTCCGGTTGCATATCTCGTATTCGGCCTGCATTACTGTTATCGCGCCTGCGGATGAGCCGCTTATGACGATGTTCTTAGGATCTGCTCCGAGCTGGTCCGCATTGTCGATGATGAATGATGTTGCGCTGAAAAGGTCTTCCACAGCCATATGTATCGCATTGTCAAGCACATTTACCTGGGCGATTCCAACCTTTGTCGAGCCTTTCAGGCCGAGGCGGTAGTCGATTGATATGACGCGGTACCCGTTCTCGGTAAGCATCCTGAACCAGTTGTTGTAGCCCTCATCATTTCTTGTGCCGGCGATGAATCCGCCTCCGAACATGAACAATACGGTAGGTTTTGTCTTGCCGTCAAGTGTGGTGACGCTTCCCGGTGCGGGATCATAGACGTCAAGATAGAGGTCGCAGGTGTCTCTTTGCGCAAACATATAGGTCCCGTCCGGGCTGATAGTTTCTGCCGCAGCTGATGCAGGCATCTCCATAAGTGCCATCAGTATGGCAGATGCAAGGAAAAAAGTTTTTTTTATCATAATCTGAAAAAGGTTTAGTCTTATATGGTGCCGCTCATTTCCCTGTCTTGCCTGAGGTTATGAGCTTTTCGTCAGGTATCAGTCTGCGGATTGCCTTGAACCGTCTGAAGAACCTGTATGCGATTACCCTGACTACAGTGTAGCACGGAATGGCAACAATCATTCCAAGAGGCCCTGCGATGTGCCCGACAATGAGCAGGACAATGAATATTTCGAGCGGCTTTGACTTTATGCTTGCCGAATATATCACAGGCTGGTACAGGAAGTTGTCAACCAGCTGCGTGAAGCAGAATATTGCCACAAGTATTATGGTGAATGTAAGGAAACTCACGTCCAGGCCTATTGGGACAACGCTGCTGTATTTCAGGACAAGGGCCAGCACAGTTCCTATGGCACCTCCAAGAAGAGGGCCCACATATGGTATGACATTGAATATTCCGGTAAGGAAAGCAATGCCTATTGAAGCGTTGAATCCCAGCCTGGCAACGGCCAGCAGGCCTATGAAATTTATCAGTGCAACTCCGAGGATTTCAATCATGATTCCTGTGAAGTAGCGTGAGAGGAGGTCTCCGATGTCGGCGATGGCTTCTGCCGCGTTCTTCTCGTGCCTGTCCGGGACAAGCGAGGTCACGATGTTTGTGAACAGCCCGTCATCTTTGATGAAGAAAAAGCTTATGAATACGACTGAGAATATTCCGATTCCGATGTTTGAGAGGAATGAGGCGGCCGAGCCTATCATTGACGAGAATACTGACACGTCAAATATCTTCTGCACGTCCTGCATCACGGCTGTCTCTATCCTGAAGTCCGGGCCGAGCTTTGGAAAGGCTGCGCGGAGTGATTCGTTCATGTGTGCAAGCGGCACAGAAATGTGCTTGGCAGCGTCTTCCACGTTTGTCATGGAGATGCCTTTCACTATGCTGCTGACTATCGGAATCACGAGTGTCAGGACAGATGCGAAAATAATCAGCACCAGTGCCATGGCGGAGACTGCCAGCAGCCAGTCAGGTGCACGGTGGCCGCGTATCCTGATTTTTTTTAGATGGTTTACGATGGGCTTGGCTATGAGTGATACAACCACGGCTATCAGTATGTATATCAGCACGCTGCTGAAATACCAGCACAGTGCGGCTATGATGCCTGTCGCGGCCGCGAGCATGATGTATCTCGCCAGCCTGTCAATGCTTCTTTCTTCTGTCATGTCGATTTTATGTATCTGTTTTAAGTTATTGTTCCTGTTGCATTATCCTGTCGCACAGCTCTTCCGGGGAACCGGCAATCATCCATGGACCGTATGACTGCAGCTCCTCTTTTGTACGGAAACCCCATGACGCTCCTGCAGTCCTGACACCTGCGTTCATGCCTGTCTGCATGTCAACATCGGAATCTCCGCAATAAACCGTCTCATCAACAGATGTGCCCGGAACTGCATTTATGGCTTCAAAAATAACCGAAGGGTCGGGTTTTATCGGCTTTCCCTCGCGCTGTCCGAGGATGCAGGCAAATTCGTATTGACCGAAAAACTTTTTTACAAGCTCTTCTGTGCCTTCCTGGTATTTGTTGGAGGCTATGGCAAGACGGATTCCTGAGGCTGACAGCTTGTCGAGCATCGGTATGATTCCGTCGTATGGCCTTGTGCAGTCGCATTTGTGCATTCCATAGTAATGCAGAAAATGTCTCCGCATCTGTTCTATGCATTCATCTGTGCGCCTGTGCGGAGGAAGTGCGCCTTTAAACAGGTTCGTTATTCCTCTTCCCACAAGCATATTATACTCTTGAGTGGCATGTTCCGGGCATCCGCACTGCCCAAGAGCGTAGTTGCATGCCCGGGCGAGATCTTCTATGGTATTGAGCAGCGTGCCGTCAAGGTCGAAAATCACAAGTTTTGTCATTTTTTTGAAAATATTTTAGCTTGTGCCGTGGTTTGGCTCAAGCAGAGCCTACCTTTGCATCAACAAAACAAAAACAATAAAGTCATGAATACAGATAACGCCCTTGTTCGCCTCAGCGAAATGATGTCTTCAGAATCTTCATACAGGACATTGGTCGATATGATAAACGATCTTGACCTGGAATTCATGGGAGCTTTCCCTGCATAGGGTCAGGCCCATTCCGCCACAGTGCCGCTCTTGGCCTTGTCAAGGCTTACGCGTATCCGTCCGGTATGCCTGCCCTTGCCTGTGTCAGCTTTGCCTGCGATAATCAGCTCGGACACCGGATCTTCGATTAAGTCGCGCATGGCCCTTTTGAGAGGACGTGCCCCGAAGTCCCTGTCATACCCGGCTTCGGCTACGAAGCGTCTGGCAGATGGTGTCACATTAAGCTCATATCCGGCTTCTTTCACACGTGCGGTGAGTCCGCTCAGTTCGATGCCGATTATTTTTGCAATGTCATCCTTGGAGAGAGGGTTGAAGAACACCTGCTCGTCTATCCTGTTGATGAATTCCGGTGGGAATGTCTTTCTCACGGCCTTGTCAAGCACGTTCTTCCTGTTCCCGTTTATGTTCCTTCCTGCGGATACGAATCCCAGTCCGTTGCCGTAGTCTTCCAGTTCGCGGCTTCCTGCATTTGAGGTCATTATGAGAATCGTGTTCCTGAAGCTTACTGTCCGGCCGCTGCTATCTGTAAGGCGTCCCTCGTCCATGACCTGCAGAAGAAGGTTGAATACGTCCGGATGTGCCTTTTCTATCTCGTCCAGGAGAACCACGCAATATGGCTTGCGCCTCACGCGTTCGCTCAGCTGGCCGCCCTCTTCGAATCCCACATATCCCGGAGGAGCGCCTATGAGCCTTGACACATTGAATTTTTCCATGTATTCGCTCATGTCAAGCCTGACTATGTTTTCTTCTGAGTCAAAAAGATATTCCGCAATGGATTTTGCCAGCTGTGTCTTGCCGACTCCTGTCGGGCCGAAGAACATGAATGTGCCGATAGGCTTCCCGGGGTCTTTTATGCCTGCCCTGTTGCGGATTATCGCGCGGACAACCTTGTCTATGGCTTCATCCTGGCCTATTATTCTGCTTTTAAGCTTGTCTTTCATTGAGGAAAGCCTGTGTCCCTCGCTTTCAGCTATCCTGCCTGAAGGTATCCCTGTCATTTCTGATATTACGGCGGCTACATCGGATGCCGTGACACTTCCTGTTCTTTTCTTGTTTTTCAGGCTTACCGCAGAACCCGCCTCGTCCATCGCGTCTATGGCCTTGTCCGGAAGACATCTGTCCGTTATGTAACGCTCCGACATTCTCACGCAAGCCTCAATGGCTTCCTCGCTGTATCTTACATTGTGATGCTCTTCGTAGTTTGGCTTGAGGCTCTGCAAAATGGATATGGTATGGCTGATTCCTGTCTTTTCGACCGTAATTTTCTGGAATCTCCTGTCGAGTGCACCGTCTTTTTCTATTGTTTTCCTGAATTCGTCGGTAGTCGTGGCGCCGATGCACTGGATTTCTCCTCTTGCCAGGGCAGGTTTGAGCATATTTGCCGCATCAAGGCTGCCTGACGCTCCTCCGGCTCCTATGATGGTGTGGAGCTCGTCTATGAACAGGATAACATTAGGATTGGAGGAAGCCTCTTTTATTATGTTCTTGAGTCTTTTCTCGAAGTCGCCGCGATATTTGGTGCCGGCGACGATTGCTCCCAGGTCAAGTGATATGAGCCTCTTGCCGGCCAGCGCAGGAGGTACGTCTCCGCTGGATATCCGGAGCGCTATTCCTTCGACTATGGCCGATTTTCCGACTCCCGGGTCGCCCACGAGAAGCGGGTTGTTCTTGCGTCTGCGGCCGAGCACCTGTATGACCCTCATTATCTCGGCTTCGCGGCCTACCACCGGGTCCAGTTTTCCGTCACGGGCTGCGGCTGTAATGTCATAGCCGAATTCTTCCAGAGGCGATGTCTCTTGTTCCTTCTCATGTTCCGCTGTCTGGGCTGTGTCTTCGTGAATCGCCCTTATGTGTATCTGCGGCGTGTCTTTTCCTATTTCCGGGACTTCATAGTCGCCTGTGTCCTTGTCCAGCATACCGTTCGCTTCAAGATATCTGAACACTTCCCGGTAGCTTAGTCCCGTGTCGTTCAGATATGTGAATCCGTATGAGCTGGAGTTGCGGCACAATGCAAGCAGCAGGTGCTGTGACGAAGCCTGGGCGCTTCGTATTTTCGTGGCTTCCAGAATGGTGAGACTCAGGACGTTCTGCGCTCCGCGGGAGAATGTTACCTTGTCGATTCCGGAGTATGGGATGTGCTCGTTCGTGAATATGCGCCCGTCGATGAATTGCTTCATTTCCTCAAGGTCGGTTCCGAGTCCCCTGAGGGTGTCTGAGGCTGTGTTTTCCCTGTGGCGCAGTATGCCGAGGAAAAGGTGGTCCGGGGCTATGCCGTAGCTTCCTGTCCTTACTGCTTCTTCCCTGGAGTAGTTTATTATTGAGTTCAGCTCGTCTGAGATGCCTATTTCCATGTATGAAAAATATACGTAAAACCTAAAATCACTTTCAATTGCACAAAATTACTATTTTTTTTGTAACTTTGCGAGTTAGTGAGAGCAAAAGGGAACTTGTTCACTTTTGCCGAGCGTGAGCAAAGAAAACGCCCGCAGGGCGTTAACTACGCGAGTTAGTGAGAGCAAAAGGAGCTTGCTCATTTTGCCGAGCGTGAGCAAAGAAAACGTCCGTCAGGGCGTTAACTACGCGAGTTAGTGAGAGCAAAGAAAAGAAACAGGATTAAAAGTATAAGGTATAGGAATATATATGGAAAATGAGATTAAGACAGGCAGGATCGACCAGGTGAACATCGACCAGCAGATGAGGAGCGCATACATTGACTACTCCATGTCTGTTATCGTGTCCAGGGCACTCCCTGACGTGCGCGACGGCTTCAAGCCTGTGCACAGGAGAGTCCTCTTCGGAATGGACGGCCTTGGCCTGAGGTGGACGAGCCAGACTAAGAAATCTGCCCGTATCGTGGGTGAAGTCCTCGGTAAGTATCACCCGCATGGAGACGGCAGCGTATATGACGCCATGGCGAGGATGGCCCAGAACTGGAGCCTCAGATATCCTCTGGTATTCGGTCAGGGTAACTTCGGTTCGATGGACGGTGACCCTGTGGCTGCCATGCGATACACGGAGGCCAAGCTCTCCAAATTGTCTGATGAGGTTCTGGCCGACCTTGAGAAGGATACGGTGGATTTCCAGAACAACTTTGACGACTCGCTCCAGGAGCCGACGGTGCTCCCTACCAAAGTTCCGCTTCTGCTTCTGAACGGCTCTTCGGGAATCGCAGTCGGAATGGCGACGAACATGGCGCCTCACAACCTTAGCGAGTGCTGTGACGCCATCTGTGCATATATCGACAATCCTGAGATTACTATTGAGGAGCTGATGCATTATGTCAAGGGTCCGGATTTCCCTACCGGAGGCATAATTCAGGGCCGCCAGGGCATAAAGGATGCTTTCGAGACAGGAAGGGGACGTATCGTAATACGTTCCAAGACAGACATCGAGGTGAATGATTCCGGTCGCGAGACTATTGTGGTGACGGAGATTCCTTATATGGTCAACAAGAGGGAGATGATAGAGAAGATTGCCGAACTTGTTGAGAACAAGAGGATTGAGGGAATCGCCTATATCAACGATGAGACCACGATGAAAGGTGTCAGGGTAGTAATACGCCTGAAGAAGGACGCCAACTCAAATGTTGTTCTGAACACTTTGTTCAAATATACGCCGCTCCAGTCGAGCTTCTCCGTGAACAATGTGGCCCTTGTCAATGGCCGTCCGCGCACCCTCAACCTGAAAGAGCTTATCAAGTATTTCGTAAAGCACAGGCATGAGGTTATTGTCAGGAGGACCAAGTTTGACCTTGAGAAAGCACAGAAGAGGGCGCATATCCTTGAGGGACTTCTCCGTGCCCTTGATGTGATTGACCAGATAATCAATATTATACGTGCTTCCAAGAGCGTGGAGGAGGCCAAGAATGAGCTGATTGCCACATTCGGGTTCAGCGATGCACAGGCTACCGCCATCGTCGAGATGAGGCTCCGTCAGCTTACCGGACTCGAGCGCGAGAAGCTTCAGAGCGAATTTGACGAACTCATGAAATTCATCAGATATTGTGAGGATGTCCTTGCCAATGAGAGCATGCAGCTCGGCATCATCAAGGACGAGACTCTGGAGATGAAAGAGAAATACGGTGACGAGAGAAGGACAGAGATTGCGCTTTCTGCCGAGGAATTCAATCCGGAGGACTTCTATGCCGATGAGGATGTGGTAATCACGATTTCACATCTCGGATATATCAAGAGGACCTCTCTTGCGGAGTACCGCACGCAGAACCGCGGTGGCGTGGGCATGAAGGGAAGCGCTACGCGTGACGAGGACTTCATCGAACACATCTATGTCGCCAACATGCACAGCACAATGCTTCTCTTTACTCAGAACGGAAAGTGCTACTGGCTTAAGGTATATGAGATTCCGGAAGGTTCGCGTGCATCAAAGGGACGTGCAATCCAGAATGTCATAAATATTGAGCCTGACGACAAGATAAAGACATATCTCAATGTCAAGAACCTCAAGGACGAGGAGTATGTGAACAACAATTACATTGTTCTCGGAACCAAGAGGGGAATCATCAAGAAGACTTCGCTTGAGGCTTATTCAAGACCTCGCACAAATGGTGTGATTGCCATAACCGTGCGTGACGGGGACGAGCTGCTTGATGCAGTGATGACTAACGGAAAGAGCGAGATTCTGCTTGCCGGACGTGGCGGACGCTGCTGCCGTTTCGATGAGAATGATGCCAGGGCGTTGGGAAGGACGGCTTCCGGTGTGAGGGGAATCAATATCGAGGATGATGACGAGGTAATCGGAATGATTGCCTATGACCCTACTGCCGAGGACGCCGCAGCGCATACTATCCTTGTGGTGAGCGAGCATGGTTACGGAAAACGTTCTGGTTTTGATGAGTACCGCAAGACCAACAGGGGCGGAAAGGGTGTCAAGACCCTCAATATCACCGAAAAGACAGGTGCGCTCGTTGCCATGAAGAATGTCACCGATGTGAATGACCTGATGATAATCAACCGCTCCGGACTTACCATACGTATGGCGGTGTCGGATATCAAGGTTGCCGGCCGTGCGACCCAGGGAGTGCGTCTTATCAACATCAAGGACGGTGACTCGATTGCCGCCATATCGGCTGTGAACAAGAGCGAAGAGGATGCACCTGAGGTTCAGGACGAGACTAAGGACAACGAACAGAATTTAAATTAATACATTGATTATGAAAAGAATTTTTATTGCATTGGCATTGGTCCTTTCAATACAGGCCGCTGATGCGCAGGTAAAGACTCCTGAAGCAGCAAAGAAGGCAGTTGAGGCCGCTGAGGCTGCTGCTCAGAATCCTAAGAAGGCTGTCAAGCCAGCTACTTGGCTGAAGCTTGCCGACTCTTATATGGAGGCATACAATGCACCGGCAGGAGCTGCATGGCTCGGCGCTTCAAAGCAGGAACTCCAGTTTCTCATGGGTTCGGAGAAGCCGCTCTCATCTGAAACGGTGGAACTTTCCGGAGAGCCTATGATGAAGGAGGTTTATGCGAACAAGGAAATGTTCTTCAACCAGAACGGACAGCTTGTGATGATTAATGTAACCCAGCCTGTTTACGAGGACGCTTTGGCAAAGGCTCTTGAGGCATATGCGGAGGCCCACAAGGTTGACGTGAAGCAGTCTAAGCTTAAGGACATCAATGCCGGTATCGGACGCGTGTCTGAGAAGTATGTCGAGGAGGGAATGAATGCATACCAGCTCGGCGACCTCAAGAAAGCGAGCATCCTTTTCGGAAAGGCAGCTGAGGCGGCTGCTACTGAGCCGCTCGCCAAGGTTGACACTACTGCGCTTTACAATGCCGGATTCACAGCATGGGCAGTGCAGGATTATGAGAGGGCAAAAGACTACTTCACCCAGTGTCTTGCCGCGGAGTACTATTATGAGGGCGGTGAGGTATTTGCCAAGCTTGCTGATGTTTACAAGAACCTCGGTGACGGAAAGAAGGCTGCAGAAGTGCTTGAGGAAGGCTTCGTGAAATTCCCTCAGAGCCAGAGCATCCTTATCGGTCTTATCAACTGGTATCTGGAGAGCGGTGATGATACTGACAGGCTCTTCGTCCTTATTGACGAGGCAAAGAAGAATGAGCCGAACAATGCTTCCCTTTATTATGTGGAAGGCAACATCCACAACCAGCTCGGAAATACTGAGAAGGCTGTGGAGTCATACTACAAATGCTCTGAAATCAACCCTGAATATGAGTACGGCTACATCGGAGCCGGCGTGATGTTCTACAACAAGGCAATCGAGATTCAGGACAAGGCTGCCAATGAGTATGACGACAAGAAGTACATGGCACTTGTGGAGGAGTTCGAGAAAACCCTCATGAGCGCATGCGAGCCTTTTGAGAAGGCATACGAAATCTCAAAGGATGAGGCTCTCAAGGTGAACATCGCGGAGTATCTGAAGAATATCTACTACCGTTTCCGTGACAAGGGACCTCAGTTCGAGGAGGGATACAACAAATATGACGCTGTAGTGAAGGCAGGACGTGCTTCATAATCCGGCTTGCTGAAATAAAACAGGGACCGCCCGATTTTCCGGAGCGGTCCCTGTTTCTGTTTTGTGCATAGCTTCATAGTGTCATGCCTGTTCCATTTTCTCAAAGGCTTTAACAATCTTTGATACCAGAGGGTGGCGTACTATGTCTTCGTTCTTGAAGAAAATCGTGCTGACTCCCTTTATGTTTTTCGTAAGCTCGATTCCCTTGAGCAGTCCCGAGTCTTTCTTGTTAGGAAGGTCTATCTGGCTCATGTCGCCTGTCACGATGAACTTAGCGTCACATCCCATTCTCGTCAGGAACATCTTCAGCTGCCCGAGGTTGGTGTTCTGTGCCTCGTCAAGGATTACGCATGCCCTGTCGAGGGTGCGTCCTCTCATATATGCCAGAGGAGCAATCTGTATTGTGCCTTCCGCCATGAACTCCTGAAGCCTCTTGGCCGGAATCATGTCACCGAGGGCATCATACAGAGGCTGGAGATACGGGTCGAGCTTGTCTTTCAGGTCGCCTGGAAGGAAGCCAAGCCTTTCCCCGGCCTCGACTGCCGGCCTTGTGAGTATGATTCGCTTGATTTCCCTGTTCTTCAGTGCCCTGACGGCAAGGGCTATCGCGATGTATGTCTTTCCGGTTCCCGCAGGGCCTGTGGCGAATATGAGATCGTTGTCGAAATAGGCTTTCACCATTTCCTGCTGTGTGAGGTTCCTTGCCTTTATCGGCTTGCCGTCATTTCCGTGCACTATGACGGATTCCGCGCATAGCCTGAACCTGTCGGGCGAGGATTCCCCGTCAAAAAGGTCTTCGACGTCATATGGCGTTACATTGGTCTTGTGCAGCCTCCTTTCCATAAGCATGTTGAGCTTTATGGTAAACTCCTCTATGTCCGAATCCTTTCCGTCGAGGATTATCTCATTGCCTCTTGCCACAACTTTGAGTTCGGGAAAATAGCTGCAAAGGGCCTCAAGGTTCTTGTCTGCCGCCCCATATACTTCAATGGGGTCCATGGCTTCAAGTCTGATTGTATTTCTGCTCATATCATTTGTTTTTGTCGTTAATCGTGCCGGCGTTCTGGAAGCCTTCCTTTATGCCCGTCTCCTGCATCACTTTGCTGTAGGTCCTGACCATTTTGTCATAGTCCCATTTGCCGGTCCATTCGTTTCTGCGTCCGATGAAGTCCGCGACAGGTATGACAGTGTATGATTTGCCGTATCCTCCTGGAGCTGAGCACCACAGATATGTCATCTCGACCGGCAGCATCTCAAGGTCTCCGTTGAAGTTGCGCGCTATCCTTATCGTTGCCATCAGTTCGAGCTGGGTGTTTGCCGCACTCATGTTGGAGACGGCATTTCCCAAAGAATATGCCACAGGGACCTGTCTGGCCTTTGTGCCGTCATTGGCACTGATGAGCGAGAAGTCCTGTACAACGTGAGGATGGGCGCCTATTATAATGTCCGCACCCATGTCTGCAAGCTGCTGTGCGGTCTTTTTCTGGCTTTCTGAATGTTTCAGCCTGTATTCTGTCCCCCAATGCGGAAGGGCTATCGTGAAGTCCGCTTCCTGTGCTTTCCGGAATGCTTCCCGGAGGGACCCGCTGTCGTCCATAAGGTTCACTTTAGGCCATTCTGATGACAGCGGGGAGTTTGTCCCGTATGTGAAATTGACAAGGGCAACCGATATTCCTTTCCTGCGGATTGTCAGAGGAAAGTTTCCTGAAAGTCCGTCTTCGTCTTCCGCCAGTCCCGTGAACCTGATTCCGTGCGTCTGTTCAAGCTTTCGGTATATGCTGATGGTGCGTGCAGCTCCTGCACTTCCTTTGTCGAATATGTGGTTGTTTGCCGCAAGGAATACGTCAAAGCCGGTTTCCGCCAGAAACGGGGCGAAAGAATCCGGTGCGGAAAAGCATGGATAGCCTGTGTAGGGCTTGCCCGCAAGGGTGAACTCCATGTTGGCCACGACAATATCCGCACTGCCGATTTCTTCTGACAGCAAAGAAAAGTACGATGAGAAATCGTAAGCCCCATCTTCTGACGCAGCGGTTTCTATCTGTCTGGTGTGCATCATTATGTCCCCGAATATGCGCATGGTAAGAGTGTCATTCCGGAAGAGGGGAGCAGCCCTGTTGAGGCTTTCCTCAAAAAGGTGCATGCCGGTATCTTGCGCGCAGATGCCGCTGCCTGAAAGCAGTGCTATGGCTGCGGTCATTATGTGTAGTATGTGTCTGGTCTGTTTCTGCAATGTGTCAGATGGTTAGATTTTACAAATATATCATTTTTATTTTGTCCCAGACCATTAAATCGTTAAATTTGCGCGAATACGCAATTAGTAAATGTATGAAGCAATCTTATATCTTGCTTGCTCTTGCGGTCATGATGACGGTAACCGGATGCGATTTCTTCCGCAGGCTTGCCGGACGCCCCACGAGTGAGTACATTGAAGAAAAGAAGCTTGAAATCCTGCGTGCTGAGGAGGCTGCCGCAAGGGCGCGCCTGGATTCGCTGCAGCAGGAGCAGCAGGCTGTACGGGATTCTATAGCGGCCTTGGATTCTCTCAAGCAGCAGGGTGGCACTATCCTGAATCCGACAAAGCTCGGAGGATTGTTCGCCACAAAGCTGGAATCAAGATATTATATAATCGTAGGGACTTTCCGTGCCCGTTCAAATGCCGAGACCCTTCTGCGCGAAGTCGCGGATAACGGGGATTATGCTCCAGCCCTGATTTCTTTCCGCAACGGTATGATAGCGGTAGGAGTATGTCCACGCAATAAGATTGCGGACGCGGTCGCTGCCCTTGACCTTGTGAGGAATGAGGCATTCTGCCCGTCTGACGTATGGATTCTTTTGAACGAATGATGCGTATGAGGAAAGAAATCTTGCTTGCAGTCTGTTCTGCTTTGTTTTTGAATGCCGGTGCATATGCCCAGTACAACGGTTCATCTGCATATATGGACCTTTATGACAGTGAGACGGCCTCTGCCTTGAAATCCCATGTGCGCGAATTGTCTTCTGCGATGATGGAAGGGCGCAAGGCCGGTTCTGAAGGTGAGCGCCTTGCCGCGGATTATGTTTCGGAACAGCTCAGGAGCTATGGCGTAGATGTGCTCTCTCCGGAGGGTGGGGATGTTTTCGGTCTCAGGACAGAAGCCGGGGACACTCTGACATCAAGAAATGTCGTCGGATTTGTCCAGGGATATGACAGGACCTTGCGTGACCGCTACATTGTCGTGGGGGCAAGGCTTGACAATCTCGGTGAGATGACAATGACCGTTGACGGAGAGCCGGCCACAAAGATATTCTATGGGGCGAACGGCAATGCTTCCGGTCTTGCGATGATGCTTGAGCTGGCACGTATGGTGCGTACAAATTCCATACTTTTCCGCCGCTCCGTCATATTCGTGGCCTTCGGCGCCTCTTCTGAGACATTTGCCGGGTCGTGGTATTTTCTGAACAGGGCGTTCTCGGATGTGGACAAGATTGACGCCATGGTCAATCTGGACATGCTCGGTACAGGGTACAACGGTTTTTATGCATATACTTCGTCCAATGCTGACATGAACGCGATAATCCGCACTTTGGCCGGCGACCTCCAGCCTGTGCTGCCTGAAGTCGTGGCTGCGGAGACATATCCGTCGGACCACAGGGCTTTCTACGCGAAAGATATACCTTCTGTAATGTTCACCACGGGACGTTATCCGGAGCATAACACCGAGAAGGATACGCCGTCCATAATAGAGTGGCAGATGATGGAGCGCGAGCTTGAGTATGTCTATAATTTTACGCTTGCGCTTGCATGTCATGAGGGGAAAATTTCTTTCAGGCCGTCTGAGCAGAAAGGCAAGACCTCCTCTTATGAAGGCGTAGTGGCATATCATGATTGTGACCAGAAACCGATGTTCCTCAACAGTCCGGACCCGCGCCAATTTCTGCAGAAGTGGGTATATCAGTATCTTAAATATCCTGCTTCAGCAGTGCGTGACGGCATTCAGGGCCGTGTCCTGGTTGAATTCATAATCGGAAAGGACGGGAAAGTCACTGACGTGCGTGTGGTGAAGGGCGTTTCAGAGGAGCTTGATGCTGAGGCGCTGAAAGTAGTGGGCGCTTCACCGAAATGGAAGCCGGGGCGTGTGAACGGCAACAAGGTCAGGACGTCAATGACCATACCGGTGGAGTTCCGTCTTGAAAAGAAAGGCGGCCGCGGTAGTTTCGGGATAAAGAAATAATATTACTTTTGCAGGTTGAATAAAACATTCGATACCTATGGAATATAATTTTAAGGAAATTGAAAAAAAATGGCAGGCCTTTTGGGCTGCCAATCAGACTTTCAAGGCAGATATTGATAATTCCAAGCCTAAATATTATGTGCTGGACATGTTCCCATATCCTTCCGGTGCCGGACTTCATGTGGGACATCCGCTCGGGTATATAGCCAGTGACATTTATAGCCGTTACAAGCGTCTGTGCGGCTTCAATGTGCTGCATCCAATGGGATATGACGCGTTCGGGCTTCCGGCTGAGCAGTATGCCATACAGACCGGCCAGCATCCGGCTGAAACTACGAAAAAGAATATAGCGCGCTATAGGGAGCAGCTTGACAGGATAGGATTCTCCTATGACTGGTCACGTGAGGTGCGCACTTGTGAGCCTGAGTATTACAAATGGACACAGTGGGCATTCCTGAAGATGTTCGGATGCTGGTATGACAATGCCCAGGGAAAGGCACGTCCTGTCGAAGAGCTTGTAGCTGCGTTCAGCCAGGGAGGCAGTGCGGCTGTTGATGCGGCATGCGGTGATGTTGAGCCGTTCACGGCAGAACAGTGGAATGCATTTGATGAGAAGGAGAAATCCGCTGTCCTGATGCAGTACAGGATAGCATATCAGGGCGAGACATCAGTGAACTGGTGCCAGGCCTTGGGGACGGTACTTGCGAATGACGAGGTCAAGGAAGGATATTCCGTGCGAGGAGGCCATCCGGTGGAGCAGAAGAAGATGACACAGTGGCAGCTCAGGGTTTCCGCATATGCGGGAAGGCTTCTTGAGGACCTTGAGTCTCTGGACTGGACTGACTCTCTGAAGGATATGCAGCGCAACTGGATAGGCAGGAGCCAGGGTGCCGAGATGGTGTTCAAGACATATAATGGTGACAAGGAGTACGATGTCACCATCTTCACTACGCGTGCGGATACCGTGTTCGGCGTCACTTTCATGGTGCTGGCGCCTGAGAGCGAGTGGGTCGGCAAGCTGACTTCACAGGAGCAGAAAGATGCTGTTGAGGAGTATGTGGCAGCGGCGAGGAAAAAGACGGAGCGCGAGAGGATGGCGGAGACACGCAAGGTTACTGGAGTGTTCTCGGGTTCATATGCGGTCAATCCGCTGACCGGAGAGAAAGTCCCTGTGTGGATTTCCGAATATGTGCTCGCCGGCTATGGTACAGGAGCTATTATGGCGGTTCCTGCGCATGACAGCCGTGACTATGCTTTTGCAAAGAGGTTTGACCTTCCGATTATTCCTCTGATTGAGGGATGCGATGTGAGTGAATCCAGCTTTGACGCCAAGGAGGGAATCATGTGCAATTCAGGCTTCCTCAATGGCATGAGCGTCAAGGATGCTATTCCTGCGGCAATTGACTATGTTGAGAAGAACGGAATCGGACACAGGAAGATAAACTATCGTCTCCGTGATGCGATTTTCTCACGCCAGAGATATTGGGGAGAGCCTTTCCCAGTCTATTTCAAGGACGGAATCGCTACACCTATGCCTTTTGAGAGCCTTCCGCTCAGACTTCCTGAGATTGACAAGTATCTTCCGACATCTACGGGCGAGCCGCCTTTGGGACGTGCCGCTGACTGGAATGTGGACGGCTGGCCTATAGAAAAGAGCACCATGCCTGGCTTTGCAGGCAGCAGCGCGTATTATCTGCGCTATATGGACCCGCATAACGGGGACGCTCTTGTAGGAAAGGAGGCTGACAGCTACTGGAGGGATGTTGACCTTTATATCGGAGGTACAGAGCATGCTACCGGCCACCTCATATACTCCCGTTTCTGGAACAAGTTCCTTTATGACCTCGGTTATGTATGCGAGAAAGAGCCTTTCAGGAAACTGATAAACCAGGGAATGATTCAGGGACGCTCAAATTTCGTATATCGCATCATAAATACCAACACCTTTGTTTCTCTCGGGCTCAAGGACAATTATGAGACGACAGAGATACATGTGGATGTGAACATTGTGCATAATGACAGGCTTGACATGGATGCCTTCCGTAAATGGATGCCTGATTTTGCTGATGCCGAATTCATACTCGAGGACGGGGAATATGTGTGCGGCTGGGCAGTGGAGAAGATGTCCAAGTCCATGTATAATGTCGTGAACCCGGATATGATATGCGATACTTACGGAGCTGATACCCTCAGGCTTTATGAGATGTTCCTCGGGCCTCTTGAGCAGTCCAAGCCATGGGATACCAAGGGCATTGACGGCGTGAACCGCTTCCTCAAGAGGGTATGGAGGATGTTCTATGACCGTGACGGCTTCATCGTTACGGAGGGCAAGGCTTCCGCAGAAGAACTGAAGTCCCTGCACAAGCTGATAGGAAAAGTCCGCTCTGATATAGAGGCCTTCTCGTTCAACACTGCCGTGAGCGCATTCATGATTGCCGTGAACGAACTGTATGAACTGAAATGCAACAAGCGCGAGATTCTTGAGCCTTTGATTGTGCTCCTGTCGCCTTTTGCACCTCATATCGCCGAGGAACTTTGGGCTGCTCTCGGACATGGTGAAAGCATCTCCTATGCGGCCTTCCCGGAGTATGTGGAGGCTTATACTGTTGAAAACACATGTACTTATGCCGTCTCATTCAATGGAAAGACACGTTTCACGGTTGAGCTTTCTGCCGGAATGTCACGTGAGGAGGTTGAGGCTCATGTACGCGGACTTGAACAGACTGCGAAATATGTAGCCGGAGGCAATATCGTGAAAGTGATAGTAGTGCCTGGAAAAATTGTCAACATAGTCGTCAAGTAAGCAATGAAAGCCAGAAAAATATTGGCAGTGCTGTGGGATTATCTGCTGCTGTCGGTCGGAACTCTCATTTATTGTCTGGGATGGACTTCATTCCTGATTCCCAATGGTCTGGCAAGCGGTGGCCTGACCGGATTGTGCACAATCATCCAGTACGGTACCGGAGGAGCGATTCCTATAGGTGTGAGTTTCCCGATAATCAATGTCTTCCTGCTCATTCTGGCAGTTATAGTGATGGGCAAGGCATTCGGGTTCAAGACCATCTATGTCATAGCTCTTTCGTCCCTGTTGTTTGAGGTGCTTCCCGGATTTCCGCAGCTGGAAGTCGTGGACCCGGAGCGCTTTGACAAATTCCTTGTCGCCATTGTCGGAGCTTCGCTTGAGGCTGTCGGCATCGGACTGACCCTGCTCAGGGGAGGCAGTACCGGAGGAACTGACATTGTCGCCATGATTGTCAATAAGTATTGGCCTGTGTCACCAGGAAGGGTATATATGGTTACGGACATATTCATAATCGCTTCCATGCTTCTTGTTCCTGGAATGGGAATCGTGGATATGATTTATGGTTATGTAATCATGCTCACTTTTTCTTTCGGGGTGGATTTTGTCCTGCTCGGCAACAAGTCTTCTGTCCAGATATTGGTCTTTTCATCAAAATATAAGGAAATCGCCGACCACATGATAAATGATGTGCACAGGGGGGTGACCGCCCTGCAGTCCGTAGGATGGTACACTCAGAGCGAGGGAAAGGTTCTTCTTATTGTGGCGAGGAAACATCAGATGAATGACGTCGTGAATGAGGTAAAGGCGATAGACCGCTCCGCATTCATTTCAGTTTCCACTGCCATGGGGGTCTATGGCGAAGGATTCGAGGAAGTAAAATCCGGTCTGAAACTTAAGAAAAAGGAACATTTGAACGAGGATATGAAATGACAAGGAATCTGTTGGACAAATCGATCTGGGTAGTTATCAAGGAATACGGCCTGATCACATTCGGACTGTTGGCATATTGTCTGGGATGGACAATATTTCTTCTCCCGAACAATCTTGTCGGAGGTGGTGTGTCTGGCTTTGCGGCCATTCTGTTCTATGCCACAGGCATTCCGTTGGGATATACATATTTTGTCGTCAACATAATCCTGTTGCTTGTGGCACTGAAGATACTTGGAAGGGGATTCGGGGGCAAGACCATATATGCCATCATCCTTACCTCCGTTCTTTTGAATTTCCTGCCGACAGTCGTTCCTCAGGATTTTGTGCATTCGTTTGCCCTTGAAAACGGGAAATTGATATGCACCATACTCGGAGGAGTGATAGCCGGAGTCGGAATAGGCATCTCCATCTCGCAGGGAGGCAGCACAGGAGGAACTGATATTGTGGCGCTTCTATGGTGCAAGTACAAAAATGCTTCTCCCGGACGTGTAATACTCGTGATAGATGTGGGTATAATCATGTCCTCAATGATATTCCCTTCATTTTCCGATGTAGACAGGCAGCAGCTTGTGCCTTTCGCGGAAAAACTTGTAATTGCCGTCTATGGCCTTATCCAGGTTACTGTCAGCGGATATGCCATCGACTTGTACCTGTCCGGCTCCAAGCAGTCTGTGCAGGCGTTCATTTTCACCAAGAAGCATGTGGAGATGGCGGATGCGATAGCGTTTGACATGAAACGTGGCGTTACGATAATACCGGCCAAGGGTTGGTTCTCGAAAGAAGACAGGGACATTGTCATGGTGGTCACAAGAAAAGATGACCTTAATCTTCTGCTCCGCTATGTGAAGACTATCGACCCGGACGCTTTTCTGTCCGTCTCTTCCGTGATGGGGGTCTATGGGAAAGGGTTTGACACCATCAAGGTGAAATCCAAGAAATAATTTCACCCCTTATGAGGCACTAAAACCTCAATGTCGTTTTAAAAAAAAGAAATAATTTAAAGAAAAAGAAAAAAGTGACGATTGACCCCCTTTCAGTGTGGGCTGAAAGGGGGCTTTTGTATATTTTGGTTCTTCTTCAATTTTGTTGCAATTTCATCCTTGCGGTTTGGTACATTTTTATC
>CAJUEK010000013.1:0-11282 GCA_910585445.1 uncultured Bacteroidales bacterium
AGTCCTAATTTTGTTTCGCTTCAAAAAGTTTTATCGGACAGCAATAATTATATTTATTGTTTATCATTAAATAAACCTTATATTTGCAGAAGTAACATTTAAAACTTATGCAAATATGGCAGAATGGTGGACCTCACTTGACCTGTTCATGAAGATACTATGGTGCATCGCCATAGCTACATCTTTGATTTTCATTATTGAGACTGCCCTTACCTTCATAGGAATTGACAGCGACGTTGACACCGACTTCGAAATATCAGACGGTTCTTTCGAGACGGAAGCGTCAATGAATCTCTACACCTTCCGCAATCTTGTAAATTTCCTTCTCGGAATGAGCTGGACTGCTATTCTTCTCAAAGAGAACATTGCTTCAAAAGCGCTCCTGATGGTTATTGCATTCGCAGTAGGGGCATTGCTAGTTGCTGCTGTGATGTACATGTTCAAATGGCTGGCCAAGATGCAGCAGAGCGGCAACATAGACATTTACAAAAGTGCCCCCGGATGCCAGGGGAAAGTATATCTGACGATTCCTTCGGAAAGGAAAGGCACCGGCAAAGTACAGATAACGATAAACGGCTCGGTAAGAGAATACGATGCCGTGACCGATTCGGACGTCGACCTTAAGACAGGAGCATCCATAAAAGTTTCTGAAGTGCTGGATGCCTCAACCCTGCTCGTAGAAGAAATAAACTCATTTATAATCTAACAGGCTTATGCAACCACTTTACATCATCGTCATTGCCGTATTCGTGCTTATAGTCACACTGGCGGCAATCCTCAGGCGCTACAAGCGCTGTCCTTCAGACAAAATACTGGTAATCTACGGAAAGACCGGAAAGAACAAGCAGGGAGGAGTATCTTCCGCAAGGTGCATCCATGGAGGCGCAGCATTCATATGGCCTGTATTCCAGAGCTATGCGTTCCTTGACCTCAAGCCGATATCAATCGAATGCAACCTGACAAATGCCCTCAGCAAGCAGAACATACGTGTAGATGTGCCTTGCCGGTTCACTGTCGGAATATCCACGGAACCGGACAATATGACAAACGCGGCGGAACGTCTCCTCGGGTTGACGATTGAAAACATACAGAACATCGCCACAGATATCCTCTTCGGACAGCTCAGGCTCGTAATCGCGACAATGGACATCGAGGAAATCAATTCCGACAGGGATAAGTTCCTCGCAAACGTGAGCATGAATGTCGAGGCAGAACTGCGCAAGATAGGCCTAAAGCTTATCAACGTCAATGTGACGGACATCAGGGACGAGTCCGGATATATCGAGGCTCTCGGAAAGGAAGCGGCAGCCAAGGCCATAAACGACGCAAAGAAGAGCGTTGCTGAACAGAACCGTTTCGGTGAGATAGGAAAGGCTGAAGCAGACAGGGACAAGGATATCCGTATAGCCGAGACCCTCCGTGACACCCGTATCAGCACGGCAGACGCCAATGCAAAGGCCGTAGAAGGCGAGAACAACTCCAAGATAGCCATTGCCGCGTCCGATGCGAAAAGACGCGAAAAAGAGGCCGAATCCGCAAGAGTAGCCATTGCTGCCGAGAAAGTCCAGGCTGCCAAGGCTCTCGAAGAGGCCTACAAGTCCGAGCGTGACGCTGAAATTGCACGTGCGGAACGTGAAAAGGCGACCCAACAGGCAAATGTCGTGGTACCTGCACAGATAGAAAAAGAGAAAGCCATCATAGATGCCGAGGCAGAAGCGGAGAGAGTGCGCAGGCTCGCACAGGGAGAAGCAGATGCCATATTCGCCAAGATGGACGCACAGGCCAAAGGTATCCTTGAAATCCTGTCCAAGCAGGCGGAAGGCTTCAACAAGCTCGTGGATGCCGCAGCCGGTGATCCTCAGAAAGCCGTACTTATGCTCATCGCGGACAAGCTCCCGGAACTTGTCAAGACACAGGTTGAAGCTGTGAAAGGAATAAAGATAGACAAGGTGACAGTCTGGGACGGGAATACCCAGGCAGACGGAAAGACCGCAACATCCAATTTCATTTCCGGAATGATGAAATCGGTTCCTCCTCTCGAAGAGCTTTTCAATATGGCAGGAATGAGCCTTCCAGGCTATCTGAAAGGAAAAGACGTCAAGCCGGATGACCAGACTGCAAGTGAAACCGAAAAACAGGACTGATGGCAATCATCGTAAATGTTGACGTAATGCTTGCCCGCAGAAAAATGTCTCTGGGGGAACTGGCGGAAAAAGTCGGTATTTCAGCTGTGAATCTCTCGATACTGAAAACCGGCAAGGCCCGGGCAGTGCGCTTTTCCACCTTGGATGCCCTGTGCAGAGCTTTGGAATGCCAGCCGGGGGACATACTTGAATATTCACCGGACATTGTCTCCGAAGACTGAAACAGGCATTGACTCATTGAGATCCCAAAAAGCACCATATCCGGAAACAGATACGGTGCTTTTTTGATTTCGGCCGAACAGCCCAAGGCAGGACAACCTATTTCTTGAACATGTTCAGGATTCCGCTCACAGAGCTTGCAATCTCTGAAGCATTCTTTATCTCACCTGCTCCATTGCCCTGGTCACCTGAAATGGCGCCTTGGATACCGGAAAGGTCAACATTGTTCACAAGACCGGCAAGTCCGCCCATTACTGCCCCTGAATTAGAGTCGTTCACCAGATTGCCTGAACCTGTGACAAGACCTGAGGCAAAATCCTTATAGAATGCAGACTTGTCGCTCTGGCCCTTAAGCCCTTTGAGGTTATTGGCAAGTGTCGCAAGGTTGACAATGTTGCCGACATTCTGCATATTGAGCTTGCCGTCAGCCTTATACTGGGTATAAAGAGACTTCAATGCCACACCGGCAGCCTTACCGTTGCTTGTGGCAGTTGAGGTCTTCTTAGAGAAAATTCCCTGTGCAGGGACTTCGGCCATAGCCACACTTGGCGACAGCAGTGATGCAGCCATCATTGAAGCTGCGATGATTGACATTAGTCTCATAATTCTAAATTTTACTTGAGTTTCTTGAGTATATTGCTGAGATTCACCTCCCTGCCTATGATAGCATGCAAATCCTCTATCTTGACACGCTCCTGCTGCATCGAATCACGATGACGCACAGTCACGCAATGGTCATTGAGAGAATCATGGTCAACAGTAACGCAGAAAGGGGTTCCTATGGCATCCTGACGGCGGTATCTCTTTCCTATTGAATCCTTCTCGTCATACTGGCAGTTATAGTCATACTTGAGGTCATCCATAATCTGCTGGGCAAGCTCTGGAAGACCGTCTTTCTTTATAAGAGGAAGCACGGCAACCTTCACAGGAGCAAGCGGTGCCGGAATTCCAAGCACAACGCGTGTCTCGCCGTTCTCCAGATGCTCCTCCCTGTAAGAGTGCGACAATACGGCAAGCACCATACGGTCAACTCCGATGGAAGTCTCCACAACATAAGGAGTATAGTTCTCACCGCATTCAGGGTCAAAATACTGTATCTTCTTTCCGGAGAACTTCTGATGGTTACCAAGATCGAAGTCTGTACGCGAATGTATTCCCTCAAGCTCCTTGAATCCGAACGGGAACCTGAACTCGATGTCAGTCGCAGCATTCGCATAGTGTGCAAGCTTGTCATGGTCATGGAACCTGTAATTCTCGTCTCCCATTCCGAGGGCCTTGTGCCATGCCATACGGTTCTCTTTCCATTTCGCAAACCAGTCAAGCTCAGTACCAGGCTTGATGAAGAACTGCATCTCCATCTGCTCGAATTCCCTCATGCGGAAAATGAACTGGCGTGCAACAATCTCGTTCCTGAACGCCTTGCCTATCTGCGCTATTCCGAAAGGAATCTTCATGCGTCCTGTCTTCTGCACATTGAGATAATTCACAAATATACCCTGTGCTGTCTCAGGGCGCAGATAAATCAGATTGGCTCCCTCAGAAGTGCTTCCGAGCTGAGTTGAGAACATGAGGTTGAACTGACGTACATCAGTCCAGTTCTTGGTGCCTGATATAGGACATGCAATCTCGCAGTCGATTATAATCTGGCGAAGTTCAGCAAGGTCATTGGCATTCAGAGCGTCAGCCATTCTCTTCTTGACCTCCTCAATCTTCTCATTGTTCCTGATGCAGTTCGGATTGGTCTCGATGAACTTTGCCTCATCAAAAGACTCACCGAACTTCTTGCGGCCTTTCTCGACATCCTTACGGATTTTGTCCTCAAGCTTTCCGATATAGTCCTCAATGAGCACGTCAGCCCTGTATCTCTTCTTTGAATCCTTATTGTCAATCAGAGGGTCATTGAACGCTCCCACATGGCCTGAAGCCTCCCATATCCTCGGATGCATGAATATCGCCGAATCAATTCCGACTATATTCTCATGAAGCCTCGTCATGGCCTCCCACCAATACCTCTTGATGTTGTTCTTCAACTCAGAACCAAGCTGCCCGTAATCATATACGGCCGCAAGCCCGTCATAAATCTCGCTTGACGGGAAAATGAATCCGTACTCCTTGCAATGGGCAACCAGAATCTTGAAAAGTTCTTCCTGTGTCATAATATCATAAATTAAAATATATCTCCAAATTCATTTCTTATCTCTTCGGACGCTATCTCCCTCAGCGGAACCATGACAAACTCCCTCTGTGCCATCAGCTTATGCGGAACCGTCAGCTCCGGGCAATCTATCCTGCTGCCGCCAAGGAAAAGAATATCAATGTCAATAGGTCTCGAAGAATATATCCTCTCCCCTTTTCCGTCATATTCGGGCTTCCCAGCGCGTCCAAGCATGGACTCTATTTCCTTGCATGTCTCCAATATCATCAGCCCCTCAGCCTGCGCATTATATCCGTCCCTCAGTTCAAGTTCATAAAGCACAACCGCATTGAGAAACCTGCATTCGGCCTCAAATCCCCACGGTTCTGTCTCAATTACGGAAGACATGGCCTTGAAAGGTCTTCCAAGCTTGATGTCAAGGCAGCTTATCGCATCCGATATATTCTTCGCCCTGTCCCCAATATTGGAACCAAGGCCCAGATAAAGCTCGACCTTCACCTTGCTTTCCGCTCTTCAATCATCAAGTCCAAGCTCAACGAGAGCCTCCTCAGACATCCTGCTCTTGTCCCATACCGGCTCAAAAACAAGGTCTATCCTCGCGCTCACGACACCGGGAACATCCTCCACGGCAGTCTTGACCTGCTCAACCACATAATCCGCCATAGGGCAATTAGGGGCAGTCAGGGTCATCTGGATATAGACATTATGGTCCTCGTCCACGCGAATCTCATAAATAAGCCCCAAGTCATATACATTGACCGGAATCTCAGGGTCATACACCTGCCTGAGGGCCATTATAACATCTCTTTCAAGTCTCATCAAATTCTCCTTCTCTTCTTCTGTCAATACGACAGGCTTCTTTTTGAACAGATTTCTAAATCCCATAGCTCCGTCAGATATTTTCTGAAGCTATCTCCCTTATCTTGGCTATCATGGAAACAAGTCCGTTGGCCCTTGTAGGAGAAAGATTCTCTTTCAGTCCTATTTTCTCAACCACTGAGAAATCCGAAGAAAGAATCTCCTGAGGAGTCCTGCCGGAATAAAGTCCTACCAGAAGCGAGATTATCCCCTTTGTTATTATGGCATCACTGTCAGCATTTAGGAACACTTTGCCATCTTCTACCTTATAATCAAGCCAAACTCTTGACTGACAACCTTTTATAAGATTATTATCAGTCTTTTCGGACTCCGGGTAATCCGTAAGGGACTTTCCGAGTTCAATCAGGTACTCATATTTGTCAAGCCACTCTTCATACATCGAGAACTCCTCGACTATGGCATTTTCAGCTTCTTTCAATGTTTTCATAACATAAGCATTCTTATAGCCTTGCTAAGGCTCTTTATAAAATATTCAGCCTCCTGCATCGTATTATATGGAGCAATGGAAGCCCTCAGCGCGCCTGTAATACCAAGCCTTTCCATAAGCGGCTCGGCACACATCTGTCCGGACCTCACGGCAATGCCCATCTTGTCCAATATAAGAGCCAGGTCCTCATGATGAACTCCGTCCACAGAGAAAGAAAAAACAGGTATCTTCTCGTCCTCTGTTCCCCGTGGAACACCATAAAGCCTTATCTTAGGGTTGTTGTACAAAGAGTCATAAAGATAATCCCTCACAAGGTCACTATACTTCCCTGCCCTATTTTCGCTAAGCAGATTCACAAAATCTATAGCCGGCTTCAATGTGGCCACAGAAGCAAAATTCTGTGTTCCGGCCTCAAACTTCAGGGGAAGAGGAGCATATGTAGTCTCCGCAAAAGAAACGGTCCCGACCATTTCCCCGCCCCCCATATAAGGCGGCATTGCATCAAGCCATTTTTTCTTTCCATAAAGCACCCCCGTGCCCGTAGCGGCATATAGCTTGTGCCCCGAAAAAGCGTAAAAGTCGCAGTCCAGTTCCTGAACATCCACATCACAATGGACAATACCCTGTGCCCCGTCCACAAGAACAGGCACTCCAGCCTCATGACACATGGAAATTATCTTCTTCACAGGATTGACTATTCCAAGCACATTGGACACATGCGTCACTGCCATTATCTTTGTTTTCGGAGAAAGCATGGACTCAAGCCTGCCTATCATAAGATGACCGTCATCATCAATCGGAAGCACCTTAAGAACAGCCTTCCTGCGCTTGCACATCATCTGCCATGGAACTATGTCCGAATGATGCTCAGCTTCAGTTATGATGACCTCATCCCCCTCACCGACGAAAGCCTCGCCGAAACTGAATGCGACCAGATTTATAGCAGCCGTCGTTCCTGAAGTGAACACAATCTCCTCCCTATGCCCTGCATTTATAAAATTGCATACGGCATCCCTGGCATCCTCATAAGCCTGCGTCGCCTCATCCGCCAGACGATGTACGGCACGATGTATATTGGCGTTAGAAAAAGAACTAATCTCATTCCATTTATCCAATACGGTCCTTACTCTCTGGGTAGTCGCAGCATTGTCGAAATACACGAGATTCTTGCCGTACACCTTTCTGGATAATGCCGGAAACATATCTCTTATTTCTTCAACAACCATTTTAGAATCTGTTTTTATATTCTTCAATTTCCACTATACTGTCGCCGGCCGTTTCACAACTTGATGACGACAAAACATCTTGCAAATTTAGCAAAAACAATCTTTCTTTTACAGGATTTTATCATATTTTTGCAAGGCATACAAAAACATAACAACAATGATTGATTACATAAAAGGAGACATCATCGAACTCACTCCCACCGAGACCACTTTGGAGAATCACGGGATAGGCTACAGAATCCTCATCTCATTGCAGACATACGAAAAGCTGAACGGCAACCGGACTGCAACGATATATATACACCATTACCTGAGGGATGACGAAGAACTTTATTACGGATTCGCCACTAAGGACGAGCGTGAATTGTTCCGTCTTCTGATTAGTGTATCAGGAATAGGAGCATCTACAGCCCGCATGATGCTCTCTTCCCTCACCTCAGACGAGATAAGAAATGCCATTGTGGCAGAAGACATCAACAAAATAAAAAGCATAAAAGGAATCGGAACCAAAAGTGCGCAAAGACTGATTCTCGAGCTTAAGGACAAGGTTGTAAAAGGAGAAGGAGCAGAAAGCAACATTCTTTTGGCGTCCGCTTCAGACAGTTCAGTTGAAGAGGCCGTAACAGCACTTGTAATGCTGGGCTTCACCAAAGCGAACGTAAACAAGGCTGTCAGCGCTGTCCTCAAAGAAAAACCATCATCCTCACTTGAAGAAATAATCAAGCTTTCTCTTAAAAGATTGTAATCAGATTTCCTGAATATAAAAACAAAAGGTGTTCCACGTGGAACACCTTTTATCATCTACCGAAGTAAACAAGCAGAACAGATACGTCCGCAGGAGATACTCCTGATATTCTGGATGCCTGCGCTATAGTACGCGGAGAATATTTCTTAAGTTTCTGACGGCACTCGATGGACAGGCTCTCCACCCTATCGAAATCAAAACCCTCAGGTATCGAAAGATTCTCAAGCCTCATTATCTTATCAGCCATCTGCTGCTCTCGCTCTATATATCCCTTATACTTTATGGAAATTTCAGAAGAACTCAATATGTCACGCCTGTAATTATATTCCAGCATAACATCCATCTTATCGGAATTGAGTTTGCTTAACGGATACTCAGTGTTGCTCTTCAGAATATGAACAGCATCCTGATAGCTTGAATTTCCATCAGCAAACACATCAGAAAGCGAATCTGCATTCAGCAATACATCGGAATACCTGCGCTCCTCCTTAAACAGAGAATCAAGCGGAGAAGAAAAATCTTTTTCCAAATCAATATTTGATTTTCCTATTGTTCCACGTGGAACTAAATCAAATACTCTATCTGCTGAAACCTGAGGACGTGAAATCAAATCAGAGATTCTCCTTCGTGAGTCAATATTGGCAGAACCTACAGAATCGAGATATTCATTCACATCGTCAGGTCGCACTGAAGTGGAATAGAAAAACTCATTCAATCTATCAACACAATCATACTTGCGCATAGTATAGTCATAGCGGAACTTGTCAGCAAGACCAACATTATATGAAAGCCCGGTAAGACGCAAATCGGCATTATCCTGCCTGAGCAATATCCTGTACTCCGCCCTCGAAGTAAACATGCGGTACGGTTCATCGACTCCTTTAGTAATAAGGTCATCAATCAGAACACCTATATATGCCTGATCACGCTTAAGGATGAATGGTTCCTTCCCCACTGTCTTAAGATGTGCATTGATACCCGCAATCAATCCCTGCGCTGCCGCCTCCTCATAACCGGTAGTTCCATTAACCTGCCCGGCAAAAAACAGATTCTCTATAGACTTCAATTCAAGCGATGCCTTCAACTGTGTAGGATCAAAATAATCATATTCCACCGCATAAGCCGGCCGATAAACCTTAGCATTCTCAAGTCCCTTGATGGCATGCAAGGCTTCCATCTGAATATCCAACGGCAAAGAAGAAGAAAAGCCCTGCAGATAATACTCATTTGTATGCCTTCCCTCAGGCTCGAGGAAAAGCTGATGCTCCGTCTTGTCCGCGAATGTCCTGAGCTTGTCCTCAATGCTCGGACAATAGCGCGGACCGATTCCTTTTATCATGCCTGAGAAAAGAGGAGAATCCGCAAAACCGCTCCTTAATATGTCATGCACCTTCTGATTGGTGTGCACAATAAAGCATGGCATCTGCGGAGTTCCGTTCTGGGCAGAAGAAAGGTAAGGCAAATAAGAAAATTTTTCAGGCTCCGTATCACCTACCTGCGAAACCAGACATGAAGTATCAACAGAAGATATGTCAATTCGCGGAGGAGTGCCGGTTTTCATTCTTGCCGTCCTGACTCCCATCTCAACAAGCTGCTCAGTCAAGCCATAAGAAGAAAGCTCACCTATCCTTCCGCCCTCAAAAGCATTCCTGCCGATGAACATGCGTCCTCCAAGGAAGGTTCCCGCTGTTATGATAACCGTCTGAGAATTGAATATTGCCCCAGTAGTCGTACATACTCCCGTGATTTTCGTTCCACAGAAGAGCAAACGGGTCACAGTATCTTGGTAAATATCTAATTTACAGGCACTTTCGAGAATTTTTCGCCAATAAGACGAATAACTGTTTTTGTCACACTGGGCACGCGGACTCCACATTGCCGGGCCCTTTGAGCGGTTAAGCATACGGAACTGCAATGTAGAAGCATCAGTGACAATTCCGGTATAGCCTCCGAGAGCATCAATCTCACGGACAATCTGTCCCTTTGCAATTCCTCCGATTGCAGGGTTGCATGACATCTGTCCGAACTTGTTCATGTCCATGGAAATCAGAAGAACCGAAGAACCCATCCTCGATGCCGCCATGGCCGCCTCGCAGCCGGCATGTCCCCCGCCGACTACGATAACATCATATCTGCCCATCATATCAGACAAGCTCCCTCAATGAAAGATAATAATTCTCCTTTGCCCTCATCTGCGCGATATCCTCGTCACAATGGTCATCATACCCTATAAGATGAAGAATCCCGTGCACCATGACACGGTTCAACTCATCATTGAACTCAGTCCCGTACTCCGCCGCATTCTCACGCACACTGTCAACACTGATGAACAAATCTCCTGAAAGCCTGTCACCCTCGCAATAGTCAAAAGTTATTATATCGGTGAAATAGTCATGCTGGAGATACCTCTGATTGACATCAAGAATATAATTGTCCGAACAGAATATTATGGAAATCTGTCCTATCCTGCGTATTTCACTCTCAGCCACAAGCTTGAGCCAGCGGTTGTTAAGCGTCTTCACCTTGAAAACAAAAGAGGTGTCTTCAAAATAATAAGAAATCATTACTTCAAATTTTCTGCAAATCTACAAAATGTAAAGAAACTATCGGCGCAATTCCTTGATATTATCAAAACTGACTGCAAAAAATTTGAAATGAAAAATATAATTTCTAACTTTACCGGGCGAAAGCGGAGAAAAGTGAATCATGCTTTTCTAAGTGACGAAAGTGAATATAAAAACTAACGATCAATATGGAAATCAAAAAGTCAGAAAGAGCAAGCTTGGAAAACAAGAAGCTCCTTTTCGTAGAATTGGGACTTGTAATTGCTTTGGGAATTACTCTCTTTTGCTTTGAATGGACAAGCAGCGAAACAGAAACTGCAGTCCTTGAAGACACAACAGAAATCCTTGTGGAAGAGGAAATCATATCCACTACCATGGATACACCTCCACCGCCACCTTCGGCACCACAGATTCCTGTCCTTTCAGACCAGATTGACATCGTTGACGATGATATCCAGGTTGACGACGACATGTTCATGAATCTTGAGGACAATGAGAATCTCGGAGTTGAAATCATTGACTACGTGGAAGTTGAAGAGGAAGTAGTTGAAGAGGAGGCCATTCCGTTCCAGCTCGTGGAGGAGAAGCCATCATTCCAGGGCGGAGATGCAAACCAGTTCTCAAAATGGGTGAACTCAAGGCTCGAGTATCCTGAAATCGCAAAGGAGAACGGAGTTCAGGGCCGTGTGACACTCCAGTTCACCGTGGAGAAAGACGGAACAGTAACCAAAGTGAAAGTGCTCCGCGGAGTAGACCCTTCACTTGACAAGGAAGCTGTCAGGGTAGTTTCTATGTCACCAAAATGGAAACCGGGAAAACAGAGAGACCGTGCAGTCCCTGTTACATATACCTTCCCTGTTATCTTCCAGTTGAGATAATTTGATGACCTATATCAATGCGAGAGTGTGACTATAATGCATGTA
>CAJUEK010000013.1:11382-52269 GCA_910585445.1 uncultured Bacteroidales bacterium
AATTGCAAAACATATCTATGGCAGAAAATAAAGAAATATACAGAGAAAGAGCGGTATTCGTAGGAGTCATAAAGCAGGGAGACGACGAAAGGCAGATTAACGAATACCTTGACGAACTGGAGTTCCTGGCAGAGACAGCCGGAGCTATCGGTGTAAAGAGATTCATACAGAAAGTTGACAGGCCCGATTCAAGGACATACATAAGGAGCGGAAAGCTGCAGGAAATCAAAGACTTCATAGCTGAAAACGAGATTGATGCAGTAATCTTCGACGACGAGCTGTCCCCTACCCAGCTCAGGAACATAGAAAGGGAACTCAACATAAGGATTCTCGACAGGACGAACCTTATACTTGACATATTCGCCCAGCGCGCAAAGACTGCATACGCAAAGACACAGGTAGAGCTTGCACAGTACCAGTATCTTCTGCCGCGCCTGACCCGAATGTGGACTCACCTTGAAAGACAGAAGGGAGGCATCGGAATGAGAGGTCCGGGAGAGAGCCAGATTGAAACTGACAGGCGCATAATCCAGGACAAAATAGCAAAACTTAAGGAACAGCTGAAAAAGGTTGACAGGCAGATGGCCTCACAGCGCGGAAACAGGGGTTCTTTGGTACGTATTTCCCTCGTAGGATACACCAACGTAGGTAAGAGTACCCTGATGAACCTTTTGGCCAAAAGCGATGTATTTGCGGAGAACAAGCTGTTCGCCACACTTGACACTACAGTCAGGAAAGTAGTCATAGAAAACGTGCCTTTTCTCCTTAGCGACACCGTAGGATTCATAAGAAAACTCCCTACACAGCTGGTGGAAGCATTCAAGAGCACGCTCGATGAAGTGCGCGAGGCGGACATCCTCATGCACGTGGTTGACATATCCCATCCGAACTTCGAAGACCATATAAGGGTTGTCGAGGAGACACTCCGTGACATAAAGGCCATTGATAAGCCTATATTCGTGATATTCAACAAGATTGACGCATACAGATACGAAGAATATGACGAATTTTCCCTTGAGCCGAAAAGACAGGAGAACTACTCCCTCGAGGAGTTCAAGAACAGCTGGATTGCCAAGGAGAACACTCCATGCATATTCATATCAGCCAAGAACAAAATCGGAATAGACAAGCTCCGCGGAGACCTCTACAAGATGGTGGCAGAGATACATGCCGGAAGATATCCGTTCGACAATTTCCTCTGGTAAGGGAAAACAGGCATAAAATATGGAAGTAAGTCTCAAAAAACAAATGTTATGATAAGCTTTATTATTTGGATTATCGGTGTAGTGCTCACAATCAAGGCAGCAATGGACATATGGCAGCTCAGCGGCGACAAGGTAAAGAAAATACTTTTCATTGCCGTAATCGTGCTTACAAGCTGGCTCGGACTGATTTTCTACTACCTGATAGGAAAAGACAAGATGCCTCAGTGGGTCAAATAAACCCGCCACAAGGCAAAAAAAACAAGAGGGTGACCGTCATGGCCACCCTCTTTCAGTATCAGCAGTATTACCTTAGTCCTGGAATTTGGCGCAAAGGAACTCCCTGTTAAGACGTGCGATATGTGAAACAGTGATGTGCTTAGGGCACTCCATCTCACATGCACGGGTATTTGTACAAGCACCGAATCCGAGCTCGTCCATTTTTGCAACCATAGCCTTGGCACGCTTGGCAGCCTCTACCTTACCCTGAGGAAGAAGCGCAAGTGAACTTACGCGGGCAGAAACGAAGAGCATTGCAGAACCGTTCTTGCAAGTTGCCACACAGGCACCGCAACCGATGCATGCCGCACCGTCCATGCTTTCCTCTGCCTTCTCATAAGGAATCGGAATAGCATTTCCGTCCGGAACTCCACCAGTTCCTACAGACACATATCCTCCGGCCTGGAGAATCTTGTCAAACGCCTGACGGTCAACAACCAAGTCCTTGATTACAGGGAAACCCTTGCTTCTCCAAGGCTCGATAGTGATTGTGTCGCCATCCTTGAATTTGCGCATGTGGAGCTGGCATGTAGTAACCTCATCGTCCGGACCGTGTGCACGGCCGTTGATATAAAGTGAACATGCTCCGCAGATACCCTCACGGCAATCATGGTCAAAGGAAACAGGGCCTGAGCTCTTGCATCCCTTCTCCACAGCTACCGGATCAGCACCTTCGGCGATGAGCTGCTCATTGAGGATGTCGAGCATCTCAAGGAAAGAGCTGTCAGGAGAGATGTTCTTCACCTGATATGTCTCAAATTTTCCTTCTGCCTTGGCGTTTTTCTGACGCCATACTTTCAATGTCAAATCCATTTCAATTAGTCTTTATAGTTTCTGGTGGCAATCTTGATGTTCTCATAGTTGAGCGGCTCCTTGTGAAGCTCCGGCTCAACGCTATCACCCTTATACTCCCATGCAGCGACATACATGTAGTTCTCATCGTCACGCTTGGTCTCACCGTCCTCAGTCTGCATCTCCTCACGGAAATGTCCTCCGCAGGACTCGTTCCTGTTCAGGGCGTCACGGGCCATAAGCTCACCTATCTCAAGGAAATCAGCAAGCCTGAGAGCCTTCTCAAGCTCCTGGTTGAACTCACCGTTCTCACCTGCCACATAGACATTTGACCAGAACTCCTTGCGAAGCTCCTGAATCATCTCTATAGCCTTCTTAAGGCCTTCCGAGTTACGTGCCATTCCGACATGCTCCCACATGATGTGTCCGAGTCTCTTGTGGATGGTGTCAACGCTCTCCTTGCCCTTTATTGAGAGGAGTTTCTCGATCTTCGCCTTGACATCCTTCTCAGCCTGAACGAACTCAGGTGCGTTGATGTCTGTCTTAGGCTCCTTGAACTTGGATGCAAGGTAGTCTCCGATTGTATAAGGAAGGATGAAATATCCGTCTGCAAGACCCTGCATGAGGGCAGATGCTCCGAGACGGTTTCCGCCATGGTCAGAGAAGTTTGCCTCACCGATTGCATAAAGGCCAGGTACGGTAGTCATGAGGTTGTAGTCAACCCAGATACCTCCCATAGTATAGTGGATAGCCGGATAAATCATCATAGGCTCCTCGTAAGGATTGGTGTCGGTAATCTTCTCGTACATCTGGAAGAGGTTACCGTAGCGCGCCCTGATTACATCCTGTCCGAGACGCTCGATAGCGGTCTTGAAATCGAGGAATACTGCAAGTCCCGTCTCATTGACTCCGAAACCTGCGTCGCAACGCTCCTTGGCTGCACGTGAAGCCACATCACGAGGCACAAGGTTACCGAAAGCAGGATAACGGCGCTCGAGATAATAGTCACGATCCTCTTCAGCTATCTGTGAAGGCTTGATCTGATGTTTGCGGAGCTTCTCGACATCCTCCATCTTCTTCGGAACCCAGATACGTCCGTCGTTACGCAAAGACTCAGACATGAGCGTAAGCTTTGACTGCTGCTCACCATGTACAGGAATACATGTAGGGTGAATCTGCGCGAAGCAAGGGTTTGCGAAGAACGCTCCCTTCTTGTAGCACTGCCAAGCGGCTGAACCGTTGCTGTTCATGGCATTGGTAGAAAGGAAATATGCATTTCCGTATCCGCCGGAAGCCACGACCACTGCATGTGCTCCGAATCTCTCAATTTCTCCGGTCACGAGGTTCCTTGCGATGATACCTTTAGCCTCACCGTTGATGAGCACAAGGTCAAGCATCTCGTAGCGCAGATAGCTCTTCACTGTTCCGGCCTTTATCTGGCGGTTCAGGGCCGCATACGCGCCAAGAAGAAGCTGCTGTCCGGTTTGTCCGCGGGCATAGAAGGTACGGCTAACCTGCGCACCTCCAAAAGAACGGTTGGCGAGAAGTCCGCCATATTCCCTTGCAAAAGGAACTCCCTGTGCCACGCACTGGTCAATGATGCTGTTGCTGACCTCAGCAAGACGGTAAACGTTAGCCTCACGGCTGCGGTAGTCACCACCTTTGATTGTATCGTAGAAAAGTCGATAGATGGAGTCATTGTCGTTCTGGTAGTTCTTTGCGGCATTGATACCTCCCTGTGCCGCAATTGAGTGGGCACGACGTGGAGAATCGCTGATGCAGAACACCTTTACATTATAACCGAGCTCGCCGAGAGAAGCAGCTGCAGACGCACCTCCCAGACCGGTTCCGATGACAATAACCTCGAGTTTTCTTTTGTTGCCAGGACTGACAACTTTGATCTGAGATTTGTGCTTTGTCCACTTCTCAGATAAAGGTCCCTCAGGAATCTTTGAAATAAGTTTTTCGGCCATTTTAAAGTGTTTATTGAAATTTCGGCACAATTTTACGGATTTTTATGCAAATCAGCAAAATTACTTTGAGACATCAAGCCGCTGCGGAACTTCACCGGCATTTTCAATATATCCTCCATAAGAACGCAAGACGATGTCCATAAGACTCTCAGCAAGCCTGTCATACTCCTTCAGATACTTCCTGTAAGCAAGCCTGCCCTCATAAAGTCCGGACTGAAGCTTAAAAAAAGCATCTCCGACAACCTTTTCTGCATATGAAGAGCATGACAGCAAAGACGGCATCCCGCCATCCCCTGCCAGAACCGGACGCATATCCATATAGCATCCGAGATTGCTTGCACTTCCTAAAGAGAATATCCATTTTTCCTTAATCCCAAGCGACAAGCTGCACAAAGCGCTATGCTCCCCTTTCATGCATGAGGGCACATGGTCCTCACTGGAGACAGGCACAGGCAGCATTACGGCACAAGAAGGATAACCAAGGGCCGCCCACAGCACAGTACGGCACGCATCCTCGCCATTACGCACTCCCTGGACCACAACAGATGCGGAAGTGCTCCTGCGAGGTATGAAATCCTGGTCAACTGCAACACCCCGGGATGAAGAAAGGAAAGCGGCAGAATCACGCACAAGGTCAATTCCAAGCACCTGATGCCCATATGAACGGGACAGGGAATCCATTATGATATGCGGACTCATGCGTCTGAATGAACGTGACTCCCCTTTCATCCTGCCTAATATATTGTCGGCTGTGAGATACCGCTCATATCCTTTCCAGTCCTCCTTTCTTCCTGACAGAGAGAAATTGGTCACCACGCAATAGCCGGTCTCCATAGCAGCTACATCCCTCTTCACATAGCCATAATTCCCGGTCTCATAGTAAGCTGCTCCCCCGTATGCATCTATGCAGCCGAAATTGGCCTCCACTCCCATCGGACGAGACAGGGTGTCCAGGAAATGCTCAAAATCCTTCAAAGTCGCGCATATTTCAAGCGCCCTGTACATCAGGACACCTTCCCTGTCCATGCAGGCGGCTGGAACATCATCATCCTTCAGGCAATATGAGGCTGTATTCATTATGGAGAAACCGGCAGTGTTGCTGCCTATCCATACCTCTCCTCCGGGTGAGTCCGAATTGACAAGACCGACAAAAGAATATATCTCACCCTTGAAATGCCCTATGCTGTTTTCAAGAGTGCCCGTATCACGGTGCTTCCAAAGAAGCGGCCTCCCGTCAGGAGTCGCCCATCCGGGAATAATAGCCGATGTACATGCCTGACTGACAATAGAGTGCAACACTCCGATGCAGACAGCGGCAAGCAAAAACATTCTGCCCATACTCAGAAAAGCGAAGGGTCATTCATGTCAATGCAGCCTTTCTCAAGCCCCAGATGCCTGTACGCAAGCTCAGTCGCCTCACGTCCGCGCGGAGTCCTTATAATAAAGCCCTCCTTTATAAGGAAAGGCTCATAGACCTCTTCCAGCGTTCCCTGGTCCTCCCCTACAGCCGTAGCTATGGTATTGGCCCCGACCGGACCTCCCTTGAATTTGGCTATTATTGTCTTGAGAATCTTGTTGTCAACCGAATCCAGTCCCCTCTTGTCTATGTTTAGGGCGTCAAGGGCATACCTAGCTATCCCAAGGTCTATGCTTCCGTTTCCCATCACCTGCGCGAAATCACGCACCCTTCTAAGAAGCGCATTGGCTATACGAGGCGTTCCGCGGCTTCTCAGGGCAATCTCGTATGCCGCATCCTGTTCCATGCCGACATTCAATATCGATGCGCTCCTCTTCACTATCTTCACCAAGGTAGCCGTGTCATAATATTCAAGGGCGCATTTGATTCCGAATCTCGCCCTCAGAGGAGAGGTCAGCAGGCCGCTTCTTGTAGTCGCGCCTACGAGAGTAAAAGGATTCAGGGATATGCGGACCGAACGTGCTCCCGGCCCCTTGTCAATCATGATGTCTATCACAAAGTCCTCCATCGCGGAATACAGGTATTCCTCGACCACAGGTGAAAGGCGGTGTATCTCATCAATGAAAAGCACGTCCCCCTCCTCGAGAGACGTGAGAAGTCCCGCCAAATCGCCTGGCTTGTCCAATATGGGTCCGGAAGTGACCTTCATGTTCACTCCCAGCTCATTTGATATAATATGTGCAAGCGTAGTCTTTCCAAGTCCAGGAGGCCCGTGGAACAGCACATGGTCAAGCGACTCCCCTCTCATCTTGGCCGCCGCCACGAAAATCTTGAGATTGGATACTATCTTGTCCTGTCCTGTAAAGTCCTGCAAATCCTGCGGACGGATAATTCCGTCCAATTCCTTATCTTTGCCCTCATTGATATTGCGGGGATCGAAATCAGTCGCCATGTCCAACAACAAAATAATTATATACAAATATAGATATATATTTTAAAATCTGATGATGATTATTTCATTGTTGATATGTTGATAACTGTTTTATCTGATTGATTATCAGAGTACGCCCGTCGTCATGTAGTGTTGAAAACCCTGATGTGAAGTTCTTGGGAAAAATATCATTGAAAACTTTGATTCGCGGATTCTTCTGTGGTATATACGGAAAAAGATGATTCGCCAATTTAGTTTTTACTTGTTTTAAACATGGTTTTACACAGGTTATGAACAGAAAATTTGCAAAAATGTTGATAAGTTCGAAATCTGTCGGAACAATTGCCGCATTACTCGGAAAACCATCCGATGTGTTCTGCAGCGGGCTCTTCCTGTCTGCCCGATGGTTCGTCGTATCCCAGCTTTCTTATGAGGGCATTCAGGTCATCGTGCTTCCTGACAGGGAGTCTGCTGAATATTGTGCGGTTGACCTGTATAATCTGATTGAGGGAGACTGCGTGTTCTTCATGCCTGATTCGGGAAAGACTCTTGAAAAGAGCAATTACAAGGCTTCGCTCGGAGTCCAGAGGACATCTGCCATAGGAAAAATCATGGAATATGGCGGCGGATCTCTTGTAATTGTGACATATCCTGCCGCTCTGGAGGAGGCTGTGCCTGTGCCGGATGAAATAAGGAAAGCGGTAATGAGACTTTCCGTCGGGGATGAGATAAGCCATGACTCTCTTGCAGAAACTTTGGTGGAGAACGGTTTTGAGAGGGTTGATTTCGTGGCCGAGCCGGGACAGTTTGCCATAAGGGGGGCTGTGGCCGACATTTTCTCCTATTCGTACAATGACCCTTTCAGGATATCTTTCTTCGGTGACGAAATAGAGACCATAAATATATTCGACTGCAATTCCCAGCTGTCCAAGGAAAAGGTGAAAGTGGCTGAGATAAGTCCTGATATAGTCGTGTCGGATGCCGTGCAGGCGTGTGCATGCATTACGGACATTCTGCCTCCCGATACTCTGGTATGGCTGGACTCCTCAGACATGTATAAGGACAAGGAGTTCTTCGCACGTCTTGGACAGTTCCGAAAGGTATGGCTGGAAGTGCCTCTTTCAATGCAGGACGTGGAACCGGTAAAATTCAATATTTCTCCGCAGCCCGTCTTCAACAAGAATTTCGAACTGCTTGCGGAAGACATACGGAAGCGTCTTGAAGAAGGCTATAAGGTCAGAATATACGGGGAAAAGCAGTCCCAGCTTGAAAGGCTGCGTTCCATACTTTCCGCAAATGCCGGTGTCATGCCGGAGTTCGTTCCAGGCTGCAATATACACAACGGATTCATAGACCGTGACGACAAGGTCTGCTGCTACAGTGACCATGAGATTTTCGACCGTTTCCACAGGGTGAGCATAAGGCGTTCGGTGGAAAAGAGCGAGCAGCTTACCATAAATGACCTGACAGCATTCTCCATAGGTGACTATATTGTGCATATAGATTATGGAGTCGGCATTTTCGGGGGACTTGTGCGCATGAAGGATGACAAGGGAAGGATGCATGAGGTCGTGAAGCTTACATACAAGGACAATGATGTCGTGTTCGTGTCCGTGCATGCCCTGCACAAGATTTCAAGATATAAGTCAAAGGATTCTGAGCCTCCCAAGATACACAAGCTTGGCTCGAAGGTGTGGCAGAATCTCAAGGCAAGCACCAAATCCAAGGTCAAGGACATTGCGAAGGACCTTATACAGCTGTATGCCAAGCGGAAGAGTGCCAAGGGATTTGCATTTTCAGCGGACACATATATGCAGCAGGAGCTTGAGTCTTCGTTCATGTATGAGGATACTCCGGATCAGGAGAAGGCCATTCAGGCCGTGAAGATGGACATGGAGGACGAATGCCCTATGGACAGGCTCGTTTGCGGGGATGTCGGATTCGGAAAGACCGAGGTTGCCGTCAGGGCTGCATTCAAGGCCGTTGCGGACAGCAAGCAAGTAGCTGTGCTTGTGCCTACTACAATTCTTGCGCTTCAGCATTTCAATACGTTCCGAGGGCGTCTGAAGGACTTTCCTTGCAATATTGATTATGTGAGCCGCCTTAGGACCGCCAAGGAGATAGCAGACGTAAAGAAGCGTCTGAAAGCCGGTACCTTGGATATTGTAATCGGCACTCATAAGCTTGTGGGAAAGGACTTTGAATTCAAGGACTTGGGGCTTCTCATTATTGACGAGGAGCAGAAGTTCGGGGTCAGCACGAAAGAGAAGCTGCGCCAGATTAAGGCTTCAGTGGATACGCTCACCCTTACTGCCACTCCGATTCCGAGGACGCTTCAGTTTTCTCTGCTCGGTGCAAGGGACCTTTCAATCATAAGCACTCCCCCTCCGAACAGGATACCTGTGCAGACCGAGATAATGCTTTTCGACCCGGACGAGATGCGCCGTATAATCAGTTATGAGCTTAACCGTGGCGGGCAGCTGTTTTTCGTTCATAACAGGGCCGAGGAACTTCCTGCCATCTGTGACATTTTGCAGAGGCTAATGCCGGACATGAAGATTTGTGTGGCTCATGGACAGATGGAAGCCAAGGTACTGGAAAACAAGATATTGGATTTCATGGCAGGAGATTATGACATGCTGCTTTGCACGACCATCATAGAGAACGGTCTTGATGTGCCGAATGCCAACACTATAATAATAAACCAGGCGCAGAACATCGGTCTGAGCGGACTTCATCAGCTCCGCGGACGTGTGGGCCGTTCGAACAGGCGTGCATTCTGTTATCTCATAGTGCCGCCGCTTGTATCCCTGACGGATGAGGCCAGAAGGCGTCTGAAGGCCATAGAGTCATTCTCAGACTTGGGAAGCGGGTTCAATATCGCAATGCAGGATCTTGACATAAGGGGTGCAGGAAACCTGCTTGGTGCGGAGCAGAGCGGATTCATAACCGACATGGGATTCGAGACATATCAGAAGATTCTTGCGGAGGCAATGGAGGAGCTCGGGGTTGAGACTGGCATAACCGTGAAGAATACGGTGGACAGCTATGTTGCGGACTGTACCGTTGAGACTGACCAGCTTGCGCTTATACCTGACGGTTACATTGATTTGACGGCAGAGAAGATAAGGATATATAAGGAACTGGATTCGTTGTCTTCGGACAAGGAGCTGGCCGGAATGAAAGCCAGGCTTGAAGACCGCTTCGGCAAGATGCCCGCTGAGCTTGAACGCCTGTTCGGCATTGTCAAGATAAGGAGGATGGGCGAAAAGCTCGGCTTCGAGAAAATAATAATAAAGAACGGGGTGATGATAGCCTTTTTCATATCCAACCCTATGGCTTCATATTACAGGAGCGACCGGTTCACCAAGGTGCTGGAAAACATAACTGCCAATCCGAAGATGTTTGAGCTGAAGCAGAACGAAAACAGGCTCAGGATTCTTGTGAGAAATGTGAACGGCATATCAGCAGCTTGTGATATTTTGAAGAAGTTATAGAGTTTTTGTAATTTTGCATTTCCCAAACAGAAACGATTGTGGCCAATCTTATAATAGACATAGGAAATACTGCCCTCAAGGCGGCTTGGGCCGACGGCATGACGCTCGGCAAGACATTCAGATACCAGGGGGAGAAGATGCTTGACTTCATTCTCTCTCTTACTTCAAGGACAAGGCCTGATACCATGGTACTGAGCAGCGTAAGGCATTTTTCCCAGCAGGGCATATCGGTTCTTCGCGCTGAGTGCGAGAGGCTTATTGTAATTTCTGATGACATGCTTTCGCAATATGGGCTTCCATCCTGCATAACTCCGGACAGGGCAGCTTCCATTATTGCGGCGAGGTATCTTTTCAAAGGGCGTGGATGTACCATATTTGATTTCGGCACCACACTTACCATAGATTTCATAGGGGCGGACGGCAATTTCGGGGGAGGTTGCATATCTCCGGGATGCAGGACAAGATTCAAGGCCCTGCACCGTTATTCAAGGTCCCTGCCTCTGCTTGATATTCCTGAATCCCATTCTGGTGCAGGTACTGATGTGGCTTCTTCCATTTCCTCCGGTGTCATATCGGGCATAATATTTGAAATAGAAGGGCACATTTGCCGTCACGGTGACAATGTCAATGTTTTTACCGGCGGTGATGCGATTTATTTTGCAAAACAGATGAAAAACTCCATCTTTGTAGTTTGTAACCTCGTTCTCATGGGGTTGGCTTTAATAGCTGTTGAATATGATAGGAAAGATTGAAAGAATATTTCTTGTGTCAGTGTTTCTCATCATGGGTGTCTGCTCGTATGCGCAGCAGGGTACTTATGGTGCGTATTCTCCGTATTCCATCTTCGGAATAGGAGACATTTCAAAGGAGGGCACTGCGTACAACAAGAGCATGGGAGGCACAGGAATAGCCACAAGGAACAGGAGATTCATCAATTACCTGAACCCTGCGGCCGTTACCGCCAGGGATTCCCTTGCTTTCATGGCGGACTTCGGCCTTGTACAGAAGAATACCCTCTACCGTCAGGGGGACATCAAGTCAGGAAACAATACATTCAACGTATATGATTTCGTATTGAGCTTCCCTATCTACAGGTCATCTGCATTTATGGTGGGAATAACGCCATACAGTGATGTAGGATATGATTTTTCTTCAGTCGAGACTGACCCGGACATAATCGGACAGACAGGTAACATCTCATATGACTCATACGGTACCGGAAGCGTATATCAGGTGTTCGGAGGAGCCGGAGTCACTCTTTGGAAAAGATTTTCCGTTGGTGCCGAGATAATATATTATTTCGGAAATCTCGACAAGGTCACCAGGATGGACTATGCCAATTCTTCCTACAGGTCTGTCAACAGCGGAAGTGAGCTGATGGTCAGGGGTGTAACAGGTAAATTCGGACTCCAGTATGAGCAGAAGCTCGGAGGTGACGTGTCTATGATAATAGGTGCCACATATAAGCTCGGTACTGGAATGAGGGGATATGCCACCAATTACAGGTACGCCAATCAGTCAAGCGTGACCGATACTCTAAAGCATAAGGTTGACACTCTTGCCAAGACGGGAGTAAGGTTTGCCGATGAGCTTGGAATAGGTATCAGCTTCAAAGGCGGCGAGAGATGGAGCGCGGAGTTCAATTATCTCAGGTCAGACTGGAGAAAGTCGGGCATGGACAAGGCGCAGGGATTTTCTGCCGTGGGTGATTCGAGATTCAGCTCCACTGTGTCGCAGTCATTCAGGGCTGGCTTTGAGATTGTTCCGAACCGTAACGATATCAGGTACTATCTGAGGAGATGCGCCTATCGTGCCGGTGTATATTATGACCAGGCCTATTATAAGCTGGACGGGAACAATGTCAACTCTGTGGGACTTACCCTTGGCGTTACTCTTCCTGTGTACAGGTGGTACAACGGAATATCACTCGGTGTGGATGTTGGACAGAGGGCAAGCACGAGGAACAATATGATAAGGGAAAGGTACGCGATGTTCGTGATAGGCTTCAATATACACGACATCTGGTTCCAGAAACCAAGATATAATTAATGAAAAAAAACACAAATAACGCTATGAAACGAATTGTACTGTTGATTTCTTTTGCCGTTTTGGCATCATTCGGCGGCAGGACTGTTTCCGCTCAGGGAAAGTATGGTCCGGACAGCACCGAGTGCATCAAGTATCTGTCTTATTACACTGAATATTATAAGCAGAAGAATTATGAGGCGGCTTTGCCTAACTGGCGGCTTGCGTACAAATACTGTCCTCCTACTGCCAGGTATTCAATGCTTTCTGACGGAACTACACTTATCCGCAACCTGATAAACAAGAATGCTTCCAATGCAGTATATAAGGAGCAGCTCATTGATTCTCTCATGACCATCTATGACCAGAGAGTTGAGTATTGGCCTAAATATAAGGTGGCTTCTCTAAACAACAAGGCTCTTGACATGTACAATTACATGAAAGATGAGCCTGTAAAGCTTCTTGAGGGCCTGACTGATGTAGTTAGCAAGACCGGAGTGAAGACCAAGCCCAACATCTTCCTTCTTCAGCTCAATACTGCTGTTGAGCTTTACAAGATGGGAATGCTTGAGCCTGAGAAAGTAATCGATATCTATGAGACCGGTGTTGAGACTCTTGCGAAGATTACTCCCAAGAATGACGTGGAGAGAAGGAGCATCGAGAAGAACGTGACTGATTTTGAGAGCATTTTCATCGGAAGCCAGGTTGCGAGCTGCGACAATCTCATCTCACTTTTCACTCCGAGGTACGAGGCTGACCCTCAGAATCTTGACCTTGCGAAGAATATAGTAAGGATGATGGGACTGACTGACGGATGTACCGACAATGACCTCTTCCTCAAGGCTGTTACGACAATGTACACAATGGAGCCTTCATATACTTCCGCTTATTATCTATATAAGCTTTATGCAGGAAGAAATGATATGGAGAATGCCATAAAGTATATGGACGAGGCTATCGCATATCCTGAGTCTGACAATGTGACTGACGCCGGATATTGGTTTGAGCTCGCGGCTTTCTGCTACAAGAACGGAAACAGCGCAAAGGCATATTCAGCAGCACAGGAGGCAGCAAAGCTTGATGAGGCTATTGCAGGAAAGGCTTATATGCTTATCGGAACCATCTGGGGTTCAATGGTATGCAGCGGAAATGAAATAGAGAGAAGGGCACCTTACTGGGTTGCTGTCGATTATATGACAAAGGCCAAGAATGCAGATCCATCCCTTGCAAGCGATGCCGCCAATTTGATAAGGCAGTATAGCGCATATTATCCTCAGACAGCGGAGGCGTTCATGTATGACCTTACAGATGGACAGTCATATACAGTCTCATGCGGCGGAATGAGGGCCGTTACTACCGTAAGGACACAGAAATAACGGAAGCTTGAAAAGCATCATTCATAATATATCGGTGACGGCAACCGCTTTGGCGGTTGCTTTCATCGTTTATTCCTGTAAAGGAAAATTGGGCGAGGCCGACAGCATCGTACTTGCGGAGACTCCTGTCCAGACGGTTGATGACATGTTCATTGTGCAGTCTGAGAACGGGATGATAAAGATGAGGGCCGAGGCTCCCCTCATGCAGAAATACGAAAGGGATACGCTTTGGTATGAGCTTTTTCCTGAGGGTTTCTATGTCTATGGCTACACTGACGAGGGGATGCTTGAGACTGAGATTGTCGCTGACAACGCGAGACATCTTAAATATACTGACGGGCGTGAGAGCTGGGAGGCTTTCGGCAATGTTGTGGTCAAGAATCTGATGAATCATCAGGTGATGGAAACCGATACCCTGTATTGGGACCAGAAGAACGAGAGAATCCATACGGACTGCTATGTGAAACTGTATTCTCCGAAAGGGTTCATGCAGGGATATGGGATGGAATCAGACCAGAGGGCCAGAAACTCCTCAATATTGAATCCTTTCTCAAGTTACGGTATTGTTGTCCAGGACAGTACGAAAGTTTTGGTTGATTCGGCCAATTTTATAGGACCATTACAAAAAAAATAGCTGCGTATTGGCAGAAAATAGTTATATTCGCACCCCAATATTGATTATAAATCAAAAAAAAACAGATAAAATGGCAGTTCTTGAAACAATCCGCGTAAAATTCGGGATTCTGATAACAGTGCTCATTGCTGTGGCACTGCTGTCTTTCATAATTGACCCGAGCACGCTGCAGTCTGTCTCGGCTTCCATGTCATCAAAATATGACGTAGGCGAGATAGCGGGCAAATCAATTTCCTATGAAAATTTCCAGGAAGAGGTTGACAAGCTCACTTCCATCAGCGAGATGAACGGTATGCCCGTTCATGGCGAGGAAGCTATGGCAGCGGTCAGAAACCAGGCTTGGAACCAGTTCGTTGATGAATATCTCTTCATTCCTCAGGCACGCAAGGCGGGCTTTGAAGTCGGAAATGAGGAAATGTACAAGATGATGTCCGGTGAGATAATGTCTCCGGTCCTCATGCAGATTTTCGGCGGAAACATGTCTAAGGAGCTTCTCGTGCAGCTGGAGAGCCAGGTGAACTCAGACGAGAGCGGACGCATGAGGATGTTCTGGGACAATCTTCTTGAGAATGTCAAGACGGCCCAGTATTACTCAAAGTATGAGTCTGTGCTCATGAAGAGCAACTTCACCAACTCCCTGATGCTCACAGAGCAGATTAAGGACAACAACAGCACTTTTGATGTCGAGTTCGTGATGGTTCCTTTCGGTTTTGCACAGGACACTACTATCGTGGTGAGCGACAAGGAGATAAAGAAATACTATGACTCCCATAAGAAGTATTACAGGCAGAATGCAAGCCGTGACATTGATTATGTAGTGTTCGAAATCACTCCTTCGGCTGAGGATATAGAGGCTGCAAACAATGCCATTGCAAATGTATATGAGTCATTTGCCTCTACTGAGAACATGAAGAGCTTCCTGCTTGCAAACTCAGACAGGCCATATGACGCAAGCTGGTATAAGGCAGGCGAGCTGAACAGGATATCAAGGAAAGTCAACGATTATGCTTTCAGTGAGAATGCGTCTGTTTCTGAGGTCATTTCAGAAGGCAATACTTTCTATGGCGTCAGGGTAATGGAGAGCGCTATGGTTCCTGATTCTGTGTTCGTAAGCCAGATTTATCTTGAGGGTGATTCCGCTTTGAAGGCTGACTCTCTTGCAGGTGCCGTAAATGCAAAGAATTTCAATTCATTGGCTTCCAAGTATTCTGCAGTTTATCAGGAAGGTTCCGACAAGCAGGGCATGTGGCTTCTTCTGAACAATGCCATGACTCTCCCTGGCTTTGATATGAACGAGCCTTTCGTCATGAATGACCAGAACGGAAAATGGGTGCTCCTTGTAACAGGCAAGACTTCTCCTGTCGCCAAGAAGAGAGTGGCAGTTCTTGAAAAGACAGCCCAGGCAAGCAACAAGACAAGGAATGAGTTTTATGCCAAGGCCAATACTCTTGCTACCAAGTCTGCAGGAAAATATGAGAATTTCCAGAATGCGGTCAAAGAGGACGGTCTGTATGCTTACCCTGTAAGCAAGATGGCTGAGGGAGCGAACAGCCTCAATTCCATCGACAACACCAAGGAAGTAAGCAGATGGGCTTTCGAGGCCAAGGTAGGAGATGTTTCCAACATCATATCAATCGACAACAAGTATTATATCGTGGCTGCCCTCAAGGGAATACATGAGGAAGGATATACTGACATCAAGGAGGTTTCTCCTGTAATCCGCAACATCCTTCACCATCAGAAACTTGCTGACAAGAAGACAGCTGAGGTTGCAGGCAAGATTGAAGGACTTGGTGATCTTCAGTCAATCGCTGATGCTCTCGGAACTGCTGTAAGCAAAAAGGACGGAATGACTTTCGCTTCTTTCACTTCATATGGTCTTGACAATGTGTTCATCGGTGCTGCTTCGGTTGCTGAGGAAGGCAAGGTCTGCGGTCCTCTCAAGGGTCTCAACGGAGTCTATGTCTATAAGGTTACAGGACGTGACAACGGAGCATTCTTCACTGAGGATGATGCAAATAACCGCAACATGCAGTTGGCTTACTATGCGATGAGGATGTACCGTCCGGTTATGGAAGAGGCTGCTGATGTGAAGAACAATATAGCCCGTTTCTATTAATAGAAAATTTCCTTATGAAATATGAAAGGACGCGACCGGCCGGTTGCGTCCTTTTTGTTTGTTTTTTGAATGATTGCAGTATATTTGCCTGTATGAAAAAGGAAGGTTTCATATTGGTGATTCGCGGCGTAGTATCTGCTGCTATTTTCATGCTTTTTCTTTGCGGCTGCGTACGTGACCGCGAGGAAGGGGCATTTCTGCGGGAAGGGGACATGCTGCCTGAATTTGAGGCCGTAATGAGCGACGGCAGCTGTGTTTCGGGTGAAATGCTGCGCAAACAGGTTTCATGTATAGTGTTCTTTAATACCTCGTGCCCTGATTGCAGGAAAGAATTGCCGTCAATACAGCGCCTTTATGACGGATATGCCTCAAAAGGGGTGTCATTTGCCGTGATGAGCCGCTCTGAGGGATATTCCTCTGTAATGGATTATTGGAGAGAGAACGGGCTGGAAATGCCCTTTTCTGCCCAAGATACGAGACATGTATATTCCCTTTTCGCAAATTCTGGAATACCGAGGGTGTATATGTCAGGAAAGGACGGAATCATCAGGCATGTTTTTGCCGACAATCCCGTCCCTTCTTATGATGAGCTGGAGTCTGCCCTGTCCGGGCTTCTTCAGTAGTTTCCTGTGCCTATACGTTGAACAGGAAGTGCATTATGTCGCCGTCCTGGACTACATAATCCTTTCCTTCTATGCCTAATTTGCCGGCTGCCCTGCATGCTGACTCAGATTTGAGGCTCACGAAGTCCTCATATTTGATTACTTCGGCCCGGATGAATCCTTTTTCAAAGTCAGTGTGGATTACTCCTGCCGCCTTAGCTGCCTTGTCACCTTTGTTGATTGTCCATGCGCGGCACTCGTCTGCACCAGCTGTGAAATATGTCCTGAGATTCAGAAGCGAATATGCGCTCTGTATAAGACGCACCACGCCTGATTCTTCGAGTCCCATTTCTTCGAGGAACATCTGCCTTTCTTCATAGCTTTCCAATTCAGCTATGTCTGATTCGATTTTGGCCGCAATTACAAGTATCTCGGCATTCTCATCCTTTACTGCCTCACGGACCATCTCCACATATCCGTTTCCTGTCTTTGCCGATGATTCGTCAACATTGCAGACATACATTACCGGCTTGTTTGTCAGAAGGAAAAGTTCTTTTGCAAGCTGCTGGTCCTCAGGGTTGTCCAGCTGTACTGTACGGCATGACTTGCCCTGCTCAAGAACGTCCTTGTACCTGGTAAGCAGCTCGAACAGTCTCTTTGCACTCTTGTCGCCTCCTGCCTGGGCTTGCTTCTGTACTTTGGCGAGCCTGTTCTCCACTGTCTCAAGGTCTTTCAGCTGAAGCTCAAGGTCTATCACTTCCTTGTCGCGCACAGGGTCAACGCTTCCGTCAACATGCACGATGTTAGGGTCGTCAAAGCACCTGAGGACATGCAGTATGGCGTCTGTTTCCCTGATGTTGGCAAGGAACTGGTTTCCGAGTCCTTCTCCGCGGCTTGCTCCTTTTACAAGTCCGGCGATGTCAACTATCTCAACTGTAGCAGGTACCACTCTTTTGGGATTGCACAGGCTTTCGAGAACTTCAAGCCTTTTGTCGGGCACTATTGTGGAGCCTATGTTAGGTTCAATCGTGCAGAAAGGAAAGTTTGCGCTCTGTGCCTTTCCTGAGCTTACGCAGTTGAACAAGGTTGATTTGCCGACATTCGGAAGTCCTACTATACCGCATTTGAGTGCCATATTCTATAGATTTAAAAATAAATATTTCTCTTTTTTATAAACTGGGTCGCAAATTTACGGAAAGTTTTTCTTTTTCTTATAATCGGCTATGGTGCAAATTGCCACATTTGTGCTTTATACATTTGAATCTTTTAAATCCTGTTATGATGGAAGCGTACATGAAAATATCCGATTGCGTGAAAAGAGGTTTCGTGGTCTTTGTGCTTGTCCTTTGGCCATTTGTTTATTCTGACGGAAGAGATACGCTTAGGGTGGTGTTTTGGAATCTTGAGAATTTCTTTGATTACTTTGACGGCGGAGGAGGGGAGTCTGACAGCGGGTTCTCCTCATTAGGAGAAAGAAAGTGGACACGTCGCAGGTTCTATGCGAAGTGTGATGCGGTTGCAAAGGGCCTGCTGTGGATTGCTGACAGGTATGGTGGAATGCCTGATGCCGTGGGGCTTGCGGAAATTGAGAACGCCTTTGTCCTGAGAAAGCTTCTTGAGTCCACTCCGCTCAGAAAGTTCGGGTATCGGATTGTGCATAGTGATTCCCCGGACAGGAGAGGCATAGATGTAGCCCTGCTTTACAGGAAATCGTCGTTTGAATTGCAGTCTGCTGCTTTCATTGTGCCGGAATATATGGGTGAAAAGATGGCCACAAGGCATATACTTCACGCGAGAGTTAAATCTGCCGGAGGAAGGGTTTTCGATATGGCTGTAAATCATCATCCCTCCAAATTCGGGGGTGAAGCGGCTTCCCGTGGCAGGAGGGAGGCGGCCATGCATGCTTTGGGTGCATTGTGCGATTCTTTGATTTCAGCGGGAGGTTCTGACGGGGTGATTGCAATGGGGGATTTCAATGATACGCCTGACGGGGAGCAGTTCGGCATTATTGAAGGATTGTTGTGCAATAAGTCTTCCGGACTGCATGCGGCGGGTGAGGGAACTATAAGATATGAGGGGAAATGGGATTTGATAGACATGTTCATGGTCAGCCCATGGCTCGATGAATATTCCGTGATGGAGATATGTCGGATACCTTTTCTTATGGTGCGTGACAGGAAGCATCCCGGAGAGAAGCCTCTGAGGACTTATTCAGGACCAAGGTATATCGGCGGTGTGAGTGACCATTGTCCTATAGTGCTTGAAATAAGATGATGGCAATATGTGGAAAAATCATTTTAAGGTCTTGAATCCGTTACGGATTTTATTTATCTTTGGACTTTTGTGGGATGGCTTGCATAATGTGCCGGACATGCTTTTCTTGGCGCCATGGATGGTGGCTGAAAGGAGACTTGTAAAGGTAGCATTAGTAGTCATTATAAATGGATATTGAAAAACAATTAAATACACTAAGACATGAAAGAGAGAATTGCAGAAAAATTCCGCACTTTGTTTTCTGAGGAGGGTGAATTCTTTGCCTCAGCAGGACGTATCAACCTGATAGGTGAGCATACCGACTATAACGGGGGCTTTGTTTTCCCTGGTGCAATCGACAAGGGAATGATAGCTGAGATAAGGCTTAACGGGACCGGTACAGTGCGTGCATTTGCGCTTGACCTTGATGAATATTGCGAGTTCGGGCTGAATGAGGAGGATGCTCCTGTGCAGAGCTGGGCACGCTATATTTTCGGAGTTTGCCGTGAGATTATAAAGAGAGGAGGAGAGATTTCCGGTTTTGACACTGTGTTTGCCGGTGATGTGCCTCTCGGAGCCGGAATGTCGTCTTCTGCAGCGCTTGAAAGCACTTTCGCGTTTGCTCTTGACAATCTTTTCAATCTTGGAATCGACAAGTTCGAGCTTGCGAGGATAGGGCAGAGTACCGAGCATAACTATTGCGGCGTCAATTGTGGAATCATGGACCAGTTCGCTTCCGTATTCGGAAAGAAGGGACATCTTATGCGTCTTGACTGCCGTTCAATGGAGTTTGAGTATTTCCCTTTTGACCCGGGTCAGCATGGGTACAGGCTTGTCCTTCTCAATTCACTTGTAAAGCATGAGCTTGTAGGGTCTCCATATAATGACCGCCGTGCGTCGTGTGAGCGTGTTGCTGCCGTCTTGGGACAGGAGTTCCTCAGAGGCGCGACTATGGAGCAGCTTGAGGCTGTGCGTGACAAGGTGTCAGATGAGGACTATATGAGGGCGCGTTATGTCATAGGTGAGGAGAAGCGTGTGCTTGATGTGTGTGCGGCTCTCGAAAAAGGTGACTATGAGACAGTCGGAGCACGTATGTATGCTACTCACTGGGGCATGTCCAAGGATTATGAGGTGTCGTGTGAAGAGCTTGATTTCCTCGCTACTGTAGCCAAGGAGTGTGGCGTGACAGGTTCCCGCATCATGGGAGGCGGTTTCGGCGGATGCACAATCAACCTTGTAAAAGGGGAACTTTATGACGGTTTCATAGCAAAGGCCAAGTCTGCTTTCGCCGAGAAATACGGACATGAGCCTGTAGTGATTGATGTTGTAATCAGTGACGGTGCAAGGAAATTGTAATCCTGCCGGTTCAGGTGATTCATAGATAATATTTGGGGGACTGAATCAATCCAGTTCCCCTTTTTTATGTTTTCCTGTGAAGTTCACTCTTACTCTTTTGGTTTGTGTGCTTTTGAGTAAAGTGGTGATTGATTGTTGAATGTTAATTGAATATGATTTTGCAGATCAATTTTCTTCCTTGTGTTTCTTCGTCCAGACTATAATGCAGAATATCAGGTGACATAGGACGGCAGCTATTGAAAGTGATGTAATGATGATGTTTTCAATGCTTGCATTTAATAGTGCTGTCAAGAAGAGAATCAACGTGACTGTAGGGACATCTATCGGAAAAGAATATGGTTTTGGAGTATATTTGTTCAGTTTCGACAGAAAATTTAATGCTATTGCCGAGAGAACAGGCAGTATTCCGAAAATAATAATGGCTTCGGAAAACCACCCTTCAGACAAAATTGACGACATGGTGATGATGAACGAGATTTCAATAAGCAGGAGTGAAAGTTTGTCCCGCCTTGTTGCACGCATCCGGCAATAAATCTCTATATCTTTTTCTGTCATCTTTCTCATACACATTGAATGTTTTAAAGAACTTTTTCACACCATAAATCTGTGGAATATGTCGCACTGACACTTTTAAATAAGGTGTAGATTGATAGTTATATACATAATAACGGGTGTGTGGGTTTGTATACCTGTTATTATGTATATAGCTGAATGTTAATTAGTTGTATTTTGGTTATCTTATTATGGAGTCAATCCAGGAACTGTCCACGCGGATGAAGCCTTCGCCGGGACGGGCCTGGGGATTGCGCTCGAGGATGCCGCTGCAGTCCTGATAGACGTTCCAGCCGATATTCACTCCCATCATCTGTCCTTTATGGGGATATGAGAAAGTAATCAGTCTTGAGTCGCCTTCTCCCTCGATACGGTAGAAATGAAAGGCAGATGACATGAAATCCGCATCCTGTTCGGGCATTTTTGCAGCCATTTCCAGTTTTGTCACGTATTTGCACATCTCTATCACAGCATCGTCAAGACCGGCGTCGTGTATGAGCACCTTTTCCATGAGAGAGCCGGTGTCATTCACCCTGCGAAGCACATAGCCACCCATAGCCTTTGTGTGCATGGTTATTGACTGCATCTGGCTTTCCGGAAGGTCACCCTCAGGGAGCAGCCATACCATCAGCTTGCCGGCCGGGTCGTGATAAAGAGTCTCATATCTGGCGAGATTTACCTGTCCGCAGTGTGGGCATTCCCAAAGGAATATCGACCCGTCCTTTGTCCGTTCCTTGAATTCTGGATTTTCCGATATGTTTATGCTTCTGTAAATCACTACCTTGTGCTGTTGTCCGCATTTGCTGCAAGGGGCTGATGTTTCGTTGATGATTGACATTGTGTTATGTTCTTTTTAAGATTACATGAATCCTTCACCCAAGGATTCTGCAAAGATACGGAGAATTTGCTGACTTAGAACGAAACGTTGAACACCGGCCCGAAGAAACTTTTGCACTTGAGTTGCATTCCGCTTTCATCCAATACTTTTCCGAGTGCCGGTCCGGCTGCATAAGACCATGTCATACCTATGGACAGAGGCCATTCCAAAGTCAGGATGCTGTGCATGTCCAATACCGCGTCCGCTCCGAAAGACATGAGACAGTCTTTTCCTGCAAAAGTGAAGTCGGCATGAGGACTTACTGTAAGCCTCTTTATTGAAAAGAAACTGCCTCCGATGGACAGCTCGCCGATATATATCGGTATCGCATAGTCAACGGTAAGTTTCGTCATGGAAGGATGGCGCATCGTCAGGTAGCTGAGCAGCTGCGGAGTCTCTGATATGGCTCCGCGGGGAAGAGTGTTCACTGTAGGCTGGCTGAAAATCGCCCTCTTGTCAAGCTGCTGCTGATGCATTACGCTCAACCGGAAGCCCTGTGTCCTGGTGAATCCAGGGATGTACCCATAAACATATGCATATCCCATAGGCGAATTGAATTCCCTGCTTTCCAGCCTGCATGAGGTTCCAAACTCGACACCGGCACCCCATCTTGGATATACCGCCGAATTTGATGTCCCGAGTATGGTGTAGGCCCGCAAAGACCCTGAAATGGTGTTGCTTATGCGGTTCTTTCCTTCCGTGGCTCCGATGAATACCGGTCCGAACGGATATTGCTCAAGTCCGCTTCCTGCCGAACTGAGTACAGTTACTGAGGTGTTGAACCTGTCGTTGCTTATTGAATATGACACTTTCGGTATAACTCCGCTATGCCATCCTCCTGAAGAGAATCTGAAAGGGATATAAGCGGAGAATTTGGCTTCAAAATATGGAATGCCCATTGGAGATGAATACATACCTGCGACCGTACCCTTGTCTGTAAGGAACATTTTCACATTGCTCTGTCTTGCCGCCCTGTCGTTGAAGTCTATTTTAGCCTCCAGCACAGGATAAAGGCCCGAGTAAGTCAGACGTGCATGTGCAGAGTGTCTCCACTTGGCCGTTTCGTAAGGGTCTTTGTGTGCCGAATAGCCGAACTCTCCTACTGCTGTGGCGAGCCTGTTCTGCATTATGCCTGCCGCGCCGAGCGAAATTGCCTGGTAAATGCGGTCGAAAGACATGTTCATTATGTTGTCCACATTCACATAGAACGGTGTCCATGAATGCAGGTTGAACATGTGTGCGGCTTTCCTGTATCTCTCAGGTTTGGAAATGGTTATCCCCTCCGGCTCAGGAACTGCCTCCGTGCCGTATTTTTCCTGCGCTATCTGCCTTTCCTGCCTTGTTACGGCTTCAGCTATCGGATACTTGTGAAGCTCGGTGAAGTCAGCCGGCCGGCATACGAGTGAATCTGACGGAGTGCGGAATATTCTCATTCCTTTCATTGTCGGAGATGAATAATACAGATAGCTTCCGTCCGCATTGTAATGGAAGTCCGATGCTCCGTATCTTGTGACGGTCTTCTGGACGGCTTTTCCCGAACGCGGGTCGAGATGATAAAGCTCATTGACTCCTGTCCGGTCGCTTGTGAACATCAGTTCGTTTCCAGCTGTACCGAAATTCTTTATCATCACAGGGGCAGGCGGGAGCACAGTCTCAAATTCCCCTGAGCCGCTGACCCTGTATATTCCGTATCCTCCCTCTGAGATTGCCGTCACATAAAGCGTATCCCCGGCAAGGGCAGGCTCGACCGTTTGGAGGCTGTCCGGAGCGAAATGCTCTTCAAGAACTATCCCTCCCTCGCCGAGTATCGTGACTGAAGTCCTGCCGTCCGGCATATAGCATATCGCTGCCATAGTGCAGTCATTGTCAGATGGATAAGGATTGTGATATATCCCGTCTTTCCTTGACGTCAGGCTTGTCTTGTGGCCGGCTGCACGTCCTTTGGCATTGATGTATCTGATTTTCGAACCTGTATCCATAGTCCACCTTTCGTCCGGTGCGGCCTCACTCCATAAGATTCTGCCGCTGATTTCCGAATATTGCATCCTGCCTGAAGATGATGAAAGCCTCGTAACTGTTTTTTCACGTCCGGAATTGTCAATCATGACAAGCTCAGGCACATTCAGATGACCGCTCTTGACTGCATACAGCGTGTCTCCGGCTATCATATTGCTTGAATAATCGGTATAAAGCCGCGGTTCCATGCTTACAGGCTCAGACGGAATGAACGGCGCCCTTTCCTCGGCATCTGCGGTCCATATCCTGTGCAATGTGTCGCATACCTCCATGAAAGCCTTGTTGAAACGCTTTCCTGTCAGTTTCTTCGTGGTCGTATATAATGCTCCGAGATTATACGGACGGCGTGCAGCGAGATGATACATTTCACTCATGAACTCAGGACAGTCATAAAGCATGCGGAATCCTCCGAGCGTCATGTATCCGAGGGAATAGTAGCTTGGAGCATAATATTTCTGGGAAACGAATCTCCACTGGTCCCATGTCCTGAAATCGCCGTTGTCGAAAGCTATCCTGTAGTAGTTGAGGAAATCCGCGTTACGTCCGCGCCCTGACTTTGTGAATGCCGTCTCCGCTATTACGGCGTCTCCTTCCATGAGAGATATGCCTGGATAAAGCAGTGAGGCGAGTATGTTGAACATTTCTCCGAAAAACCAGTTGAAAGGCTTCAATGCGCCGGTCATGCCGAACTGCATCTGTGTCACATGGCGCGATTCGTGGACTGACAGCATCGTTGACCAAGGAATAGGTACGGGAGCAGCAGCGGAAGGTATCGTGAAGAGGTCCATGCGCTTGGGTGCCCATGCCACAGAACCGTTGGATGTGTTGAATGTGTGCATTACAACGGGCATGAGGTTTGTTCCATGGCCTTCGCTGCAATAGCCTGTGGTGCGTGATACGGGTATGCGGAAAGTCTCAAGCTTGAGCGCATAGACTTTTGCGAGCGAGTCGCATCCCTGCGGATATATGACACGGTAGTTGCCTGTGCTTATGCTGTTCCATCTGAGTCTGCCGGGGTCGTCGCCTGTGACATAGAACTGGGCGTATACCGGCATCTGAGACAGAAATGCTATGATTGATATTATTATATGAATATGTTTTCTCATGAATAGGCGATTTCTCTTTTTAAAAGGTCGCAAATCTAATTATTTTTTATATTTTTGCGCCTTATTCGCTTAAATTAATTTAAAAACGAATATATGACAACTGTTCTACATGTACTGTCGCTTTTCGGTGCCCTATGCATGTTCCTCTTCGGAATGGCGCTCATGAGCGAAGGTTTGCAGAAATCGGCCGGAGACCGTCTCAGGTCTTTCATGGCCTCTATGACCTCAAATGCTTTCAAGCGTGTTCTTACCGGTACGGTCCTGACCGCCCTTGTCCAATCCTCATCAGCGACAACAATCATGGTCGTGAGCTTCGTGAACGCAGGCTTGCTGTCCTTGGGCAATGCTGTCGGAGTCATCATGGGAGCCAATATCGGAACAACGCTCACGGCATGGGTCACTTCACTCGGATTCTCTGTCAATATCGCATTGTTCGCCGTGCCGATGATGGCTTTCGGCTTCCTGATGTTCTCGTCCAAGAAGGATATGATGAAGAATCTCGGGCAGTTCCTGATAGGTTTCTCCATCATGTATGTCGGACTGACTTTCATGAAGGATTTCTCGAATGAGCTTCTCGGGGCATACCAGCCTCAGATGCTGACTTTCTTCGGGCTTATCAACCATTACGGATTCGGTTCGGTTCTGCTTTTCCTTTTGGCAGGTGCCGTCCTTACGGTGGTTCTCCAGGCTTCGAGCGCGACAATGGCCATAACGATGCTTCTTGCCACTTCCGGTCTTATTGATTTTCCTCTTGCCATTGCGATGGTGCTCGGAGAGAACATCGGAACTACGATTACGGCCAACATAGCTGCCATGGTTGCCAATGTATCGGCAAAGAGAGCCGCACGCGCGCATCTTATATTCAATGTTTTCGGTGTGCTTTGGGTACTTGCCCTGTTCTATCCTATCGTAAGGTTCATAGGATATATAATGATGACTCTTGGAGGTGTTGACCCGATGTCTGTTGATATGGTAGGGGCAAACGAGGCTTCAATGAGGGCGCAGGAAGCCCTTGTAAGTGCCCAGGAGGCCATGAAAGTGGCGACGATTTCCGGAACTGGAATGTCTGAGGCACAGGCTGCGCTTTCTGCCGCACAGGCTGACCTGTCGTCCGCCCAGCATGCTTTCCAGGTGTCGAAGAATGCCATACTTTACGGAATCGCAGCTCTGCATACGCTTTTCAATGTGACCAATACTCTGATACTGATATGGTTTGTGCCTCTTATCGTGAAGGTCGTGACATGGATGGTCAAGGAGCCTAAGGGTGAGGAAGAAGTGTTCAGGCTGAAGTATATCGCCGGAGGTCCTCTGAGCACTGCTGAGCTTTCTCTCAATGAAGCACAGCAGGAAGTGGTGCATTTCGCAGAGATATGCAACAAGGGATTCGGATATATCAAGGCTGCCGTGAATGAGCAGGACCAGGAGAAATTCAATGCTGTCAATGACAAGCTCGTGAAATACGAGGAGATTACCGACAGGATAGAATTTGAGATAGCTTCATATCTGAACGAGGTTTCAAAGAATGACATCAGCGACGAGGCGTCTGAAAGGGTTAAGGCCATGTACAAGATAATCGGGGAGATGGAGTCCCTCGGAGATTCAGGAGAGGCTATAGGCCGTATCCTCAAAAGGAAGAATGCTCACGGAAAAGTGTTCGACAAGCCTCTTCTTGACCGTCTGAACAGGATGCTGGATGTTGTGCAGCGCGGATATGACGTCATGATTGAGAATCTCAGGAATGAGGAGCTGAAGGAGATTTCCAATGCGGTCAATTGTGAATATAACATTAATGAATGCAGGAATCATCTCAGGGAAGAGCATATAACTAATATCGAGAACGACAGCTACCATTACCTTACGGGAGTCTATTATATGGATGTGGTTGCCGAGCTTGAGAAGATAGGTGACTTCCTCATCAACATTTCTGAAGCGGCAATCGGAAAAAATGAAAAATAGACTGTATTTATTTATAGTGGCTTCGGCTTTGGCCGTATGCTGCTCAGAGAGGAAGGCAGAGCAATTCAAGGCTCTGCCTTTTCCTGATGTACGCGTGCCTTCGATGATAGGGGATGGTGCTCAGATGGCCGGGTATCTTGCCATGAATTATTGGAACGGCATCACTGACACTTCACGGCATTTTCCCTGCGATTCTGCCCTTGTAAGCGGTGTTAGGAAGGATGAAGTCGAGCAGAAGTTCGCAGACTGGACAATGCTGCTTGATGCTGTCGGCATTCAGGAGGCAAGAAAGGCGGTGGCAAGGCTTTATGACAGGGCCGTGGCGTGTGAGCGCAATGACACGTCGTCAAATGTATTTGAGACTTTCGTTGAACTTTCTCAAAAATATTTCTATGACCCGAACTCACCTATGCGGAATGAGGACCTTTATCTTCCGTTTGTGAGCCGTCTTGCTTCATATGAGGGGCTTGACCCTCTGATGAGGGGGAAATATGAACGTGAGGCAAGGCTTTGCTCCATGAACCGCGTGGGGTCCCGTGCGGCTGATTTCCGGTTTTCGGACAAATCCGGGCGTATTGGCACTTTGTATGGCGTGGATGCTGAATATACTCTGCTTTTTTTCAGCAATCCGGGCTGCGAGGCTTGTAAAAATATCATTGACATGCTCGGGAACAGCCCTGTGATAGCATCTCAGGTCTGTGACGGTGTCCTTGCCGTGGTCAACATATACATAGATGAGGATATCCAGGCATGGCTCTCATATATGCCGGCCTATCCTGCCGATTGGCATAACGGCTTTGACCCTGACCTCGTCATAAGGGGAGACGGGATTTATGATGTCCGCGCCATACCTTCGCTGTATCTTCTTGACAAGGAGAAAAGGGTGCTCATGAAAGATGCTCCCGAGCAGAAAGTCATTTCTTTTCTTGAAAACCTCGCGGATTAGACATAACTTTGAGAGATTTTGGAAAGAAATACGACTGAGATATGGAAATAAAAAAAGAATTGTGGGGCAAGTCCCCATGCGGTAAGGACATTTTCCTTTATACTGTTCAGAACGGCAGCGGAGCATATGTGCAGCTTTCCGATGTGGGGGCTGGCATTGTGTCTGTTGTTGTTCCTGACAAGGATGGCAAACTTTCGGATGTTGTTTTGGGGTATCCCGAAGCTTCGGGCTATTTCGGGGATGGACCTTGTGCGGGAAAGATTCCTGGAAGATATGCCAACAGGATTGCCGGGGGACGTTTTGTCCTTGACGGAAAAGAGTATGAGCTTCCTGTCAACAATGGTCCTAACCATCTGCATGGCGGTCCGGATGGGTTTCAGAACAAGGTTTGGGAAAGCAGGGAACATGAATCCGGCGTGGAGTTCATGTATTATTCCGAGGATGGTGAGCAGGGGTATCCAGGAGCTGTGAAAGTGATAGCGCGCTATGACTGGAGCGAGGAAAATGAGCTTCGCCTGACTCTTACTGCCGAGTCTGATGCACCGACTGTAATCAATCTTACCAATCATGCATATTTCAATCTGAACGGCGAGGGAAGCGGGTCTGTATTGGGGCATGTCCTGAGTCTCAATGCTTCGGAGTATCTTCCTACGGACGAGACTCTAATTCCTTTGGGAGAGAGTGAGCCAGTGGCCGGTACTCCTATGGATTTTGTCAATGAGAAGCCTCTCGGGCAGGATATCGGTGCTGATTTTCCTGCGCTGAAATACGGAAAGGGATATGACAACTGCTGGGTTATCGACGGTGCTGAGCAGGGGCAGCTGCAGAGCGCGGCCTTGCTGTATTCTCCGGAAAGCGGCAGAGTGCTTGAGGTCCTTACGACCCAGCCTGGCGTGCAGGTATATACCGGAAACTGGCTTGCAGGGTGTCCGGAGGGAAAGAACGGCCATGTGTATGAGGATTATTCAGGTGTTGCCATAGAGTGCCAGAATTTCCCTGATGCGCCTAACAAGGAGGATTATCCGTCACCGGTGCTCAGGCCAGGTGAGGTTTACGGGCAGGCCATAATATTTGCTTTCGGAGTCAGGAACTGACATTCAGTGCGGATTTAAACGGATATCAAATGAAACAATATCTTGAGCTTCTTCGGCATATACGCGAAAACGGAGTCATGAAGGAAGACCGTACCGGTGTGGGTACGCAGAGCATATTCGGCCACCAGATGCGTTTTGACTTGAGTGAGGGGTTTCCGCTGCTCACCACAAAGAAAGTGCATCTGAAGTCTATAATATATGAGCTTCTGTGGTTCATTTCAGGCGATACGAACATAAAGTATCTGAAAGACCACGGAGTTTCAATCTGGGATGAGTGGGCTGATGAAAACGGTGATTTGGGCCCTGTCTATGGGCATCAGTGGCGCAGCTGGCCTTGTCCTGACGGAAGCACTATAGACCAGCTTTCCAATGTGGTTGAAACCATAAGGAACAATCCGGACTCGCGCCGTATGATAGTGTCGGCCTGGAATGTGGCTGAGGTTGACAGGATGGCTCTGCCTCCTTGCCATTCGCTGTTCCAGTTCTATGTGGCTGACGGCAGGCTCTCATGCCAGCTTTATCAGCGCAGCGCCGATGTCTTTCTCGGTGTTCCTTTCAATATAGCCTCATATGCTCTTCTGACGATGATGATTGCCCAGGTATGCGGCCTTAAGCCGGGAGATTTCATTCATACCACAGGTGACACTCACATTTACCGCAATCATTTTGAGCAGGTTGCCTTGCAGCTTTCGCGTGAGCCTCGCCAGCTTCCTGTCATGAAACTGAATCCGGATGTGAAGAGCATATTCGATTTCAAATATGAGGATTTCACGCTTGAGGGCTATGACCCGTGGCCCGGAATCAAGGCTCGTGTGGCGGTATAGCTTATCTGTACGATGAAAATGAAGAAAAACATTATAGTGGCGGTGGCGGAGAACGGTGCCATAGGGAAGGACAACAGGCTTCTTTGGCATATTTCCGAAGATCTTAAATATTTCAAGAGCATAACTGTCGGCAGTCCTGTAATCATGGGACGCAAGACATTCGGGTCAATCGGACGCCCGCTTCCGAAAAGGACCAATATTGTCGTTACCCGTAGAGGTATGATGACCGGTGCAGACGGTTCGGCTGTCCCTTTTCCGGACGGGGTGCTTGTGGCGCATTCGTTGGAGGAGGCCTTCGTCATGTCGTCAATGCCTGCGGTAAGGAGCTTGTCGGGCCAGGGCATTCCTTTGGCTGATAGCCAGGAGGCTGAGATCGGTGAGACTGGTGAGATGTCCTGCTTTGTGATAGGAGGAGGAGAGATTTACCGCCAGGCAATGGAGCTTGCTGACAGGCTGTACATCACTCATGTACACACTGTAATCAATGATGCCGACACATTCTTTCCGGAGATAAATCCTGCCATCTGGACTGTTGAGGAGCGTTCCGGTACCAGGCAGGACCCTCAATCCGGACTTGCTTTTGAATTTGTCACATATGTAAGACGGTAAAATATTGTAAATTGGATGTTTATATAAACAAGGGTATGCGTATTTGCGTACCCTTGTTTGTGTATTATTTTGGTTATTAATAGTTTATGTGATGATTGTTTTTTTAGCCGGCTCTTGATGTGTTGAAATTAGTTTTATCAATGATAAAGTTGAATTATTGATTGTTTTATATGAAAAATGCTATATTTGCATGAAAATTGAGATTGTATGGCAACCAAGGATGAGGTCGAGAAATTCCTGAATACTTTCCAAGCTAAACTGAAAATATTTAAGATTATTTTCAGAGATGACCGTGGAAAAAATACTCAGGCATTGGCTGAACTTGAAATTACGCCAGCATATCGTGAGAATGTAATCAGAAATATTACTGTTTCCGACTATTCAGAAGGGCCTGTTAAAGATACATTGAACAAATACGGTGAGATGTGGGTTTTCGGAAAAGATGTAAAGAAAAAAGAGGTATATATCAAGATTGCGCTTGGACATCCGGACAGTGCTACAATATGTATTTCTTTCCACAAGGCAGAACATCCGGTCGTATATCCTTTTAAGAACCAAGAATTATGAAAAGTCCATTTACAGGAGGAGAAGTAAAATTGATGCATGAAAAACGTGAACTCGTTTACCGCAAAGAAAAGTTCATGTATTTGGCACATTACTATGTCTGTCTTGATACACAGGAACAGTTCACTACTACTGAGCTTGATATGTTGAATATAAATCAGGTTTATAATCAGTATAGAGTGAAATATGGAATACCGTTTCCGGACGAAATAAGTTCGGTCCGTACATTTTATGGCTTGTCTGCCTCCAAGATGTCCGAGATACTGGGACTTGGAGCAAATCAATATAGGCTCTATGAAAATGGTGAAATGCCGAGTGAGGCAATAGGCAAGCTGTTGAAAAGCATTTTGAATCCGAATACTTTTGTCGAGTTTGTGAAGAATGCTGAAAATCAGTTCATTACATCTGATTATGCCAAAATCATAGAGAAGACTGAACGGTCTGTAAAAAGGATGGAGGAAGATAAAAACCATTCTATGATATTCGGGACCGCGGTCAGGGCAGTGACGAACGGTTATGCTCCCCAATCATACGGCAGGCTTAGGAATATCATTTTGTTTTTTCTCGATAAATGCGGAGGAGTGTTCAATACAAAGATGAATAAGCTTTTGTTTTATACGGACTTCCTCAGCTATAAGATTAGGGGCATAGGAATGAGCGGACTGTCGTATAAGGCAATCCAATATGGTCCTGTACCTCAGCAATGGGATATTGTGTATGGCGCAGTTGATGGTGTATATTCCGAAATAGTGGCATTTCCATCAGGATATTCAGGAATCAAATTATGTTCTGAAATCCAGCCTGATATGAGCGGATTTACTGAGGAGGAACTTGAGATATTGGATTCTGTGCTTAAAAGATTCAAGAATGCAACTTCCAATGACTTATCTGAAGTAAGTCATATGGAAGATGCATGGATAAAATATAATGGTACAAATAAGCTGATTGATTATTCCGAGGCATTCTCATTGAGGGCGTTGCCTTAATCTTCCGGAGCCGGAAAGCTCCCATCCTGCGGAAGCGAGCAGAAGCAGGATTAGCAGGATGGAGCTGGCTCTTGATATGTTTTCTCCGATTTGGTAGGATTCCGGTTCAAATCGCATTACGAGGCGGCCTTCTCCTTCCGGAAGTATTGTTCCGCGAAGAATCCAGTCTGCCCTGAAAATCTCGGCCGGAACTGCGGATTTTGTAGGCACATATCTTCCGTTCTTGACCTCACCATATGCTCCTTTCGGCTCAATCCATGCCTTCCAGCCTTTCGGATAGTATATCTCGCTGAAAATCACGGCTGCGGGGTAATCGGTGCAGAACTCATACTGCAATTCATTAGGTGCATAGCTTTCAAGGAGGATTGACTGGCAAACCGGTTTTGCGTCACTTTCTGAAAGCACGTTTTCATTCTCATCTGATGGAACTTTCTTGCATGTCTCAGAATCGAGTATAGCTTCGCGTGCCCATGCGAAATCATCTCCTATGACGGCTGTAGTCCTCAGGTCGGTGCTTCCGAGCAGTGCGATTTCATCATCCGGAGTCTCTGCCCGTACAGCTCCAGACACGAACCAGCAATTGCCGAATGCTTCATGATTCCTTACCGGCGGAAGGTCTGCTCCGAGGATTATATATTTTCCGTTGAGCATGGACACTGCTTTCAGTTCAGGAAGTCCGTCTTCTATCTCCTGAATCGTCGAAGCCTTGCCCGCTATGGTGTAAATGCTTCCTATTTCCTTGGACAGATACCTGTCAATGAGGTCCTGGTATCTCTGCAGCTTGACAGGGCTGTAGCCTCCTATGCATTTGTGATGGTAGCTTTGGATTGCATCGTTGAAAGTGTTGACGCTGATGTCAAGCACCCTGTATTCCGGGTCGTTGTCCTCATGGATGAGCCTGTCCACAGGACGTGGAGCATATGCTGCGCTGAAATCCTTGGGAGTGACGAAATGGTCTTTGTTAAGGTATCTTTTGCCGGCTGATGTCATGTCGAACAATACTATGGCGCATATTGCCAAAGGCATAATGTACATCCTGCCTTTTGGTGACATCGTTTTTTTTGTCTGAAAGGTCCAGAATATAAGGGCAAAAGCTATTGTTATCAAGGTGAAAGACCTCATGGCATCCTTGAACAGAAGTGTTTGCCTGTCGGCAATCAGAGCATCAACCAGGATTTCCGGCTGTCCGGAATCCACGGCTCCTGTAAATGTGCCCGCAATGCCCGGGAACACCATGCATATCAGGCAGAATCCTGCTGTCACAGCCCATGCGATGCCTCCTGCACGTAGAAATTCCCGCTTGGTGTATTCTTGTCTTGTGATTCTGTCAAGCACAAGGAAGCCGAGCATTGGTACAGTGACCTGAAGCACAGTAAGGGCCATTGATACCGTCCTGAACTTGTTGTACAGCGGGGCATAATTGAACCACAATTTGGTGAACCACATGAAATGGTTGCCCCATGCAAGCAGCACCGCTATGACTGTCGCCGTGAGAATCCACCATTTTTCCCTTCCTTTGCACAAGATAAGCCCGAGGACGAACAGGAAAATTGAGATTGCTCCAAGATACATCGGCCCGGCAGTGAACGGCTGCGGACCCCAATAAAGAGGAAGGCCTTTCATGACCTGCTTCAGATTCGGCTGTCCGGCCCTTTTCAGCAAGGCATAGACCTCGGAATCCTTCGGGTCCATTGCACCGGATGATGAACCTCCGTTGAAATTGGGAATCAGGAGATTAGGCATTTCCTCTATGCCATAGGACCATGCCGTCGCATATTCTATGTCAAGTCCTTTCTTGCTGCCTTCTGCAGATGCCAGCTCCGAACCGCCTCTCATTGTGTATGGAGTGTATTCATACATCGGAATGAGCTTGTTCGCATTGGTTGCTATTCCGACGCATCCGATTACGGCAAGGAATGCAGATGCTGCAAAAAATCTCGCTGTCAGATGGCGTTTCTCTTTCCTTATGCAAAGGCTGATGAGAAGCCCAGCCGCGTAAATGACTATTACTATTGCAAGATAGTATGTAATCTGGATATGGTTCGCCTTTATCTGCATGCTGAGGGCAAGGGCGAAAAGCGTCGCGCCGAGCAGCGTCTTGGGGAGCCATTCTTTCCATGTTCGCCCTCCGGAAAGTGCTGAGCGATAAGTGAATATTATTCCTGCAAGAACCCATGGGAAATACGCTATAGCCTGCATCTTGGTATTGTGGCCAACCTGTATTATCTGCATGTTGTATGAGCAGAATGCCATGGCTATTGCTCCTGCGACTGCCACTACCTTACTTGTGCCAAGTGACAGCATAAGAAGGAAACCTCCTATTAGGGCTATCAGAATATAGCTTGCCGGACGCCTTCCGGTCAGCATGAACTTGTATATTGCGTTTGTCCAGTCTCCCTTGAAGTCGTCTATGGTAGCGGTCGTAGGCATTCCTCCGAACATTGAGTTTGTCCATTCCGTAGGATCATCAGGATGGGCAGCGTTGTATGTCACGGCTTCATTCGCCATGCCTTTCCAAGAGGCTATGTCGCTCTGGTTCACTATCTTCCCTCCGAGCACCTGAGGGGTGAATCCGTATGCCAGCACAGCGAAGAACAACACTATCAGGGTGTATGTGGCAATTTTTCTTATGAGTTCCTTATTCATTGTATCTCAGTGTTTTAGTATGTAAATAATGCGTCTATTCTGCTATGAGTGAGTCCATCAGCTGAGCCATCCTGCGGGTAAGGGCACGGCGGGAATACTGTCCGATGTCCTTTGTCTCAGCCTTGAGTTCCCCTTTGCGGAACTGCTCCCAGCATATGTCGATGTATTTGCGAATTGATGTCTTGTCGTCCCATTCAAACACAAAACCGGCCTTTGTCTGTGATATTATCCGTGCCATTGCACCGCCCGTTTGTCCGATTCCCATGACAGGACGTTCCGCTGCCAGGTATTCGAACAGCTTGCCCGGAAGAGTTGCCTTGTATTCCGGCTCTTTCCTCAGCGGAAGAATCAGCAGGGAGGCACTTTTCTGTTCGGTCACGGCAGCGTTATGGCTTTGATAGCCAAGGTCAACGAGATTTTTTTCAAGTCCCGCTTTCTGAATTGCATCCGTTATTTCCTTGTCAGTCTTTCCGGCAAGGCGTATGCGCATTGTCTTTGCAAAATCCGCGTCTTCCGAGCATTTCTCCGCAAGAGCCTCCCAAAGCATGTCCGGGTTGCCATCTGAAGCGAAAAGTCCTGTGTGAGTAATGTTGAAATGACCGTCCGTCTTCGGAGCTGCCTTGAAGTCATTTTCGTCATACCCGTTGGTAATAAGCTCAACCCTTGTGGATGTCATTGTCTCGAACTCTTCTTTTACAAGCGGAGACACGGCCACAACCACAGTTGCATCATCAAGCACCTTCTTTTCAAGTTTTTCATGCTTCCTTCTTGCCGTCTTGCCAAGATGCAGATGCTTGAAATAGAACATCTTTGTCCACGGGTCACGGAAATCTGCAATCCATGGTGTTCCGGTGGCAAGCGAAAGCTGTCTTGCTATCAGGTGCATGGAATGCGGAGGTCCGGTGCTTATTATTATGTCCACCGGATGTTCCTTGAGATATTTTTTGAGGAATCTGACCGAAGGGCCAATCCACATGCATCTCGGGTCAGGTATGAAGCAGTTGCCCCTTATCCATAGCGATATCCTTTTCCCGAGACTTTTTTTCTGCGAATTGATAGGGTTTACCTCATCTTGTCCGCCTTTTCCCGTTTCCGCTTTGGAGGTCTTTTTGCGTGAACGGCCTCCTGTAAGCATGCGATAGACTTCGTATGGCTCGAAGATTTTCCTTTTTATGATTTCGGCCTCTGCCGGGATTTCCGCTTCAAGTGAAGTGTCTGTTGTTATTGCTTCCGGGTTTTCCGGAGTATATATTACAGGCTGCCAACCCTCCTGGGGCAGATATTTGGCGAATTTCACCCAGCGCTGGACTCCAGAGCCTCCGGTAGGCGGCCAGTAATATGATATTATAAGTGCTCTTTTCATTCTAATCCGTATTTCATGCTTCTTCCGATTTTCCGTTGCAGCATGGGCGGATATCCGCCTGAGGTTTTCCGCAAAATTACGAAAATAATTCGGCTCAATGTAAAATCCCGCTTGTTTTTCGGTCTATGGCTTGATGCTGATGGATTCTCTTCCATTTGCATTCCGCTTACTGATGAAATCCGGTTTAAAAATCCGGCCAGTTTTAAACCGAATTTCTTTTTGGGAGCATTCCGTAAAAAAATGTGGCGCTTTCTTAAACCGTTTTTGTCATTTGCCTTAATATCAGTATTTTTGCCCTCTGTAATAATTGAAGTTCAACTGCGGCTATGATTGGAAAGATTATGAGAAACCATATAATATTTCTATTGCTTGCATTGTGCCTTTTCGTCGGCTGCCAGGGCCATTGGGAGAGCATTCGGACTCTTGAGAGCGTAGAACGCTACATTGAGTCCCGTCCTGACAGTGCACTTGCTGTCTTGGAGGGGATGGATGGCGGACATTTTAAGACACGCCGGAGCCGGGCCTTGTTTTCTGTCCTGTATGCCCAGGCTCTTGACAAAAATGACATAAATACGTCAGATGTTTCTGTGGTGATGCCAGCTGTGGAATATTATGGCAAGCGCGGTCCTGCTGACAAGGCGATGAAGGCATGGTTTTACCTCGGACGTGAGCAGGAGAACGGCAAGGAATATACTGCCGCAGTGATTTCATATACCAAGGCAAATGAGTGGGCTGCAAAGACTGATGATTTGAGCTTCAGGGGACTGATTGCGTCTGCTATGGCTGAGCTATATGAAAAGAACTACAATGGCGAGAAATTTTTTGAAAAAATGACGGATGCAAAAGTGCTTTTCAATGAGGCTGGAGATTCATTGCGGAGTTGGATTGCTACAGCTGTACTTGCATCTGCATGTACTGATTACGGAAAGTGGAAAACTGCTGATTCGCTTTATAAGGAATTTTTTGACCATGAAGTATGGGATTCGTCGTGTGTATCATATTATCTTCGTGATTATGCCAGATATCATATATTGAAGCCTGAGCCTAATCCGGAAAAGATTATAGAGCTTCTGGACAAATGCATCAATGAATATGGCTATGAATTGTCTGAGTACAATTGTGGCCTTTATGCTCTCGCGTGTGCAAAATTGGGCAATTTTGAAAAATGCGATGAATTGTTTCGGGAGAACGGATATTGTATGGAGGACTGTCCATTCGCATATAATATTTATAAAGAGAAAGGTGAGTATATTTCTGCCCTTGAAAAACTTGAGGAAAATTTTGACATTGACAGAGATTTGATTTCTCAGAATATGAATCAATCCGTTTCAGAGGCGCAAGTCGAATATTTTCAGGCAAAGTCGGAGCTGCTGGACAAAAACAGGAAAAATGAGCGGGTTATCTATGTGCTTGTTTCGCTCATACTTTTGCTGTTTCTTGTGATTTCAGTGTTTGCTGCATATTCAATGCGTAACCGTATGTTTCAGGCTAAGGAGCGTATCGCCGATTTGCGTGAGATATCCAGGCTTAATCTTAATAAGATAGATTCTGTACGGAGAGATTTGGATGCCAAGGAACAGGAACTGGATGCTCTTCGTCGGTCATACCTTACAGGTTCAAAATCGAGATTTGAACTGATTGTCGGCCTGACCTCTGAATATATGTCCCCGTCGCATTCTGAAACAAAGGACCGTATATATGACAAGGTGCAGGAACTTGTTGCTGAAATCAATGGCAAGAGCGAAAACAACCGCGTGTTTGAGCAACGCATAAACTCGGTCTTCGAAGATGTGATGACTAAGCTTCGTGATGACTTTCCTGATTTTTCGGATTTGGATTTCCGTTTCCTGTCTTATGTGATTGTCGGCTTCGATGCAAAGACTATATCTTTGATGACAGGCTTGTCCACCTCTAATATTTATACGAAGAAAAAGAGGATGACAGACAAAATCTTGTCTTCAGGTAGTCCCAATATACAGATTTACTCTGCTTGCTTTAATAAAAATGTCTGATATTCTGTTTGTTAGCTATTAGTTTGATTTGTTGCTGATATTTAACACGTTGATTGTTAATCGTTTACATAATAATGTAAGATTTGTATGTTTTGCTGTTATGTAATTGATTGAAATTCAATAATATTAAATTCCCTTGTGTAAGATTTTTCATCTTCGGAAATTTGCTCGGAACACTTATTTAGCCCTACCTTTGCAGAAAATTTTTCGTTTATGATAAAATCAAAATTGTTGTTGCTGCTTGCAGTAAGTGTACTTTCATTAAGCATGAAAGCGCAAGAGAAAAACGTATTTTATAAGAAAGGTTATGCTCCGAGTATTGAAATAGGAGGGACTTTTGTTGACAGTTTCGGTTTCCGTCCTGAGGTGCTGACTTCACACGGGTATTGTTTCGGAAATGGCCTTTATGTTGGAGGCGGCTTAGGTCTTGGTTTTGAGCATTGGACGATAAGGGAGCGTGAGAACCGGTTTTTTGTTCCTGTTTTCGTTGATTTGAAGTATAGTTTCTTGAATCGGCTTGCGAGTCCTTTTGTCGGCATTAAGGCAGGAGCGATGCTTGATTGTACCGGACTTGGAATAGGTTATATGGTGTTGCCCTCCATTGGCGTTGACATTTGGAGATTTTCTTTATCATTGGGATTTCAGAACTATTCTTGCACTTATAATGTACCGACTTATAATATCAATGGAAGTGGTCCTGGCGATATTGATGCGACAATTTCCGGTATAGGTAAGGGCGGATTTGGCGGAGCTGGTGTTAAGATAGGCCTGTCATATAATTTTTAAATGCTGTATCCGCTCATAAAAAGAACGACACGTATGTCAGTGCGTTTGAGTTTTAGGTCTGCGTCTTTTGCTCATTTGCCGGCATTGCTAAAAATATATATTTGTAAAATATTAAAGAATCTGAGAACTCAGTTACGACAAACAAATTGAAATATCACCAAATTTTTCGTTTATGAATAAGTCAATATTACATTTTATTTTCATCGGGCTTGTCTGCATGATGTGCTTGTATTCTTGCACTGAAAAGGAAAACAACGGAGTCCGGTTGTCATCTTATTGTGGGCATTATACAGTTGAAAGTATTTTTTGGGCAGGTGAGTTTGTTGATGTCAATGGCGACGGAATAGCTTCACGTGATCTGTTGATCGAACTTGATGGCCAGCCTGGGTTTGTTCCGGGATGGATAGAAGCAGATGTGACGCTTTGTCAGGACGGCATTTCGCTTTCTTATGATTGTGCTATTCCTGCTGTCGTCATAAGAGAATATCCGGAGAGTAGTATATATTCACAGACAATAATGTACTATGGAGTGCAGATTATTTCTACCTGGCATCCTGATTGGGGCACTCCGTCTTTCACTTCCGGGGTATATAATTCGCGACTTGATGCATATACATATGGCATTAACCGGGCATATTTGAATAATGTTTCAGACAGTTCTTTTGAATTGTGTGCAGATTGTGTTCTTCTTAATGTTAAGGATAACAGGATTGTGGAAGGTGTTGTAAGATTTACATTTAAGAAGCAGTGATGTAGCTTCTGTACGTGAATGATGATTTGATTATGAAGAAGATAGTTATTTTGTCATTTCTTATTGCCGCTTTCTGTGCTCCGGCTTTGCATGCCCGCCAATCTCTTGGCTTTAAGAAAGGGTACACTTCCAGTGTTGAGTTGCGGGCAATGGCTGTTGCGGATTCTGACAGAAAGGGACATTTTATGTTTGTAGAAACGGTGCATGGATATGCCTTTGGTGACGGTTTGTTTTTGGGAGGAGGCACGGGACTTGGCTATTCTTTTACGACTTCTGATTTTCTTCTCCCGCTCTATGCCAAAGGGAAATATAATTTTTCAGATAGACCTGTATCTCCTTTTGTGGGCGTTGAGCTTGGTATGGGAATAGGTCTGAGCCAGAAAGACCTTTCTTTTATGGTTTCTCCTTCATTCGGCCTTGATATCCGCCGCTTTTCTGTTGAATTTTCATACATGTTTCATGAAGGCAAAAATTGGGGGCCTGCCGGCAAGCCGGGTTCCAACTGGGCTTCATATTATAAATTGAACAGTTTGAATATCAGCGTAGGTTATTGGTTTTAAATGTCTTAAATAACTTTTGCTGAAAATATGAAGACAATAAAGTACCTCCTGTTTTTTGTATGTGCAGTATTATATGGTAATGCTGCATTCGCTCAGAAAAAGAACGACACGAATGTCAGGGCGTTTGAGTTTGAGGTCGGAGTTGGTTTCGCTGTGGGTTCGAAAGACGGCCTTGTCGGTATGGTTCCCGGGCCCCATTTTCTTATTGAGGCCAGGACTAATCTTAAGGACACTCCTTGGGACTTGGGGTTTCAGTTGGCTTATGGCGGAATCTACAGAAAAGACGGTTATCATGACTATGTGACAACGAACCGTTTCAGTATGGTCGCGTTCACAGACTACAATTTCCGCTATTGGGACAAGGTTTGCCCGTTCGCCGGCATCGGCTTGGGACGCACTACAATCCGTGCAGAGTTTCCTGATTCCGTGTCTGGCGGCACAGAACGCCCGGTCCTGTCGAGCACTTATCCTGCCGTGATATTGAATCCCCGTATCGGTGTTGAGTTTTTCAACCATTTGCGGCTTACTGCCGAATACAAATGCACCTTTGACAGGCGCAGCAGCTATTTTGCGCTGAACCTCGGCTTTGCTTTCGGCGGCGGTCGGAAAAAGTGATCTGGTATTCCTGCATGGTGATAATAATTTGTGCGCATTGTCGCAAACCTTGCCTCAATGCGCACAAGTTTTATTGAATATCGTTTAAACAATTGATATTATTATTGTGTTTGCATTAGTGTCCGGTAAAAAATCATAAAAGTTCTTTGAAAATATTGAAAGTTAGGT
>CAJUEK010000014.1 GCA_910585445.1 uncultured Bacteroidales bacterium
ATAGGTGCCAGTCCTAATTTTGTTTCGCTTCAAAAAGTTTTATCGGACAGCAATATAATCTTTTATGTAATCAAAACTCTATCGGGCAACGCAGAAAGTTAATGAGAAAAAGCTGATTGGGAAGTTCTGCATCACAACTTTTGCGAGAAGTAGACAAGACATTTTGGGGCGGCGATTTTTCAGGATTCCGGTGTTGAGGCATTTGTCTCACTATACACAAGAGTGTTTTTGCTGAGCCATGCCAATATAGAGGCATCTGCAATTCTTGACATAAGATAGCTTAATTTGCAAAATGTAAAGTGTTGACCAATAGTTGCTTATGCATTTACGGGTGCGACAAAAATGGCACCCGTAAATGCATAATTTCTTGATTGACACTTACTTCCATTTTGCGCCATTAAAGAAAAAGGCCGGCCAACTTATGGGCCTGCCTGCGATATATGATGTTTTAGGAATGTATGGTCGAGATGACGTGACTCGAACACGCGACCCCTACGTCCCGAACGTAGTGCGCTACCAACTGCGCTACATCTCGATTTCTTGATTCTTTCCGGTGAAAACTGCGCCAGCCATCACCTTTCGTCGGTCATTACCATGAGGTAACTCCCTCCTCAATTCTCGTCTTCCTTGTTTTCCCTCGCAAATAATCTGCGAAATGTCGGAGGAATGTTTCCGGTGAAAACTGCGTTAGCCATCACCTTTCGTCGGTCATTACCGTGAGATAACTTCCTTGTGACGATTTTTGGGGGAAAGAAAAAGAAGCAGTCATTGTTGGACTGCTTCCTTCCAGCTATAAGAAAACCTCTAAAGGTCAGCTTTCTTTATGAAAGTTTATTGATGTAAACTGCAATACCGCTCTTAAGGTTAGCAGCTTTGTTCTTGTGGATGACACCGATCTTGGCGAGCTTGTCGATCATTGCGTAAACCTTAGGGGCGTTTGCCTCTGCCGCTGCCTTGTCGGTTGTGTTTCTCAACGCACGGATTGCGTTCCTTGTCGTCTTTGCATAATACTTATTATGCAATCTGCGCCTCTCGCTCTGGCGATAGCGCTTGTCTGCTGAAGCGTGGTTTGCCATTGTTCTTATTTTTATATTTTTTCGTAGTGGGTAGGGGAATCGAACCCCTATTGCAAGAATGAAAATCTTGAGTACTAGCCGTTATACGAACCCACCAAACATCCCGTTTTTATCAATTGGGAGTGCAAAGGTAATAAAAGTTTTTTTACCGACAAAATATTTCTTAATCTTTCTTGCCTGTTTCTTTTGCTCCCTTGCCAGCGTCAGCCCATTCGAACGAATAGATTATCGACTCAACCTGCCTCAGATAGTGCCTCTTGTCATATTTCGGAGCATATACGAATGCCTCGAGACCTATCATGTACTTTCCGTCAGGACTATAGAACACATGCGTGACGAACGGGCCTCCCATATAGTCATTGTGCACCTCCCAAAGTCCGCGCATCTCTGCAAATTCACGTCCTTTATAGCGTATGTACTTTACAGAAGGCTTGGCAAACGAACTGATGGTCATGAAAGTATTTTCGAACATTCCTGGGACATTGTCCTTGAGCACCATCTCATTGGTCTTTATTATGTTCTCCTTTGCCATCATGTCTGTTCCCTTTGTCACAGGGTACTTATATATAAGGATGCTCTGGGTAGTGAACTCCGTGTCATAAGTAATCCATATGAAGTCATCAGTCTTCTTCTTGAGCTTGTAGCCTGAAGGGAAATGAGGCGAGCCTCCTATCATCTGCGTCACAACTGGTGCAAGTGACTGCTCCTCGTATCTTTTGGCATTTATTATGACGCGGTCTCTCTCCGCCTCTTCAAGCACGCCGGCAATCTTCGGGCTGTTCTCCTTGATAAGCTTTACGGCTGTTTCGCTGTCGGCTGCGTTTATGCGTATCACGCACTGCGGGGCTGCCCACACATTATTGCGGAACACGACTCCAGGCTCTGTCACATCTTTGCTTATATTGACGATTATTATGTTCCTGTGAATCTGGAATATGTTTGAAAAACCTCCCGGAGCTACTTCCACGAGGGTATAAAGCGGTTCTTTCTGCGGCAGGAAAGGACATTCGCAGGCGAGAGTGTCACGCAGTACCGCACCAACTGCGCCTTCCCAGTCTCCTTTGTTAATCACTACAATGACTTCCCCCGCCTTGCCGCTGATGTTCGGCAGAAGGGCTTTTTTCCTTTTTTCTTCACTGCAGGAGCAGATGCTGATGGCTGTAGCTGCGGCCAGGGCCATATAAATGAGAAAACGCTTCATATCTTTTTGTTTTGGTTTATCTGAACAGTCTTGCTATGTCATTCCCGAAAGCCAGGAACATGAGGCCGAATATGAGTATCATGCCTATCATCTGCGTGGCATATACGAATTTGTCGCTCGGCTTCTTGCCGCTTATCATTTCATACAGGATGAGAATCAGATGTCCGCCGTCAAGGGCAGGAATCGGCAGGAGATTCATCACCCCGAGCATTACCGACAGCAGGGCAAGCAGGTTAAGGAATATGTACCAGTTCCAGCTGGAAGGGAATATCTGGCCCATCGCTATGAAACTTCCGACCGACTTGTATGCCTCTGTACTTGGAGTGAATACGAGCTTCAGGTCTTTCACGTATCCACCTATTGTGGCGAATGTCTTGTTGAATCCGGCAGGAACGGCAGAAACGAATGAATACTCCTTGGTCCTGATGTCGGGTGCCTGGAGCATTACCCCGAGTGCTCCTGTGGTGTCAACGCGGACATCCATTTCCAGGGTGTCTTTCCCTCGCAGGATTACGGCACTGACGGTTTCCCCTTTGTGTGAGACGAGGACAGGCTTTGCATCCTGGATGAACTCTGATGATACTCCAGCTATGGAAATTATCCTGTCACCTTCCATGAGGCCGCTTCCGGCATTGGGTGAAGTTCCTACGACTTCGCTTACGATAAACGGCCTTGCAAGGTCAAACATTCCCGGAGTATTCAGGACTTTCCCGAGCATGCTGTGGTCGATATAAATGTCAAGAGTGTCATTGCCGCGCAGAACCGTGGCTTTTCTTGCAGTCCGCCTTGCAAGATCGGCCTGGAGCATGCCGAAATCTTCCGGCACATAGTCGTCGAAACGGAGAATCCTGTCTCCGTTGCGGAACCCCATTTCATGCGACAGCTCATTTACATAAATGCTGTTGCCTTCATTGCTCAGATAGCTCTCTCCCCAATGGGCAAGCATGCCTGAATAAATGCAAATTGCAAAAATGAAATTGAACAGCACGCCGCCACCGATTACAAGAAAACGCTGCCATGCAGGCTTGGACCTGAATTCCCATGGCTGCGGCTCTTTTTTTATGAAATCGGTGTCAAGGGACTCGTCCACCATCCCGGAGATTTTGCAATATCCGCCAAGTGGCAGCCAGCCTATTCCATATTCCGTATCGGAATTCTTGGGTTTCCATTTGAGCAGGCTGAATCCTCCTGCATCGAAGAACAGATAGAATTTATCTACGCGTATCCCGAAAATCTTTGCAAAAAAGAAATGTCCAAGCTCGTGTATGAGCACGAGCACAGAAAGAGCCAGTATGACCTGCAGCGCCTTTATTAGAATAATCATTCCGAAATCAATTGTTTTTGTTGAACGTTCTTGAGGCCGCCTTTTTGCGTGCCAGCCCGGCCGCCTTTGCGAATGTCCTCTTGTCCGTGGCGAAAATAGTTTCCAGATCAGGCTCCGCTACAAAATCCGCACCGGACATGCACTCCTGCACAATATCAGTGATGTCATAAAATCCTATGCTGTCCTTCAGAAATGCTGCTACGGCCGCTTCATTGGCGGCATTCATGATGCATGGCATGTTTCCTCCCTTCTCAAGCGCCTCATATGCGATTCCTATTGCTGGGAACAGCTCCCTGTCCGGCTCAAAGAAACTAAGGCTGCCCAGCTGGGCGAAATCCAGCTTGCGGTTGTCGAGAGACAATCTGAAAGGGTAGCTGAATGCGAACTGTATGGCTTCCCTCATGTCCGGGTGGCCCATCTGGGCTATGACCGAGCCGTCAGCATACTCCACCATTGAATGTATTATGGATTCCGGGTGCACTACAACCTTGATTTTGTCTCCGGGTGTGCCGAAAAGCCATCTTGCCTCTATTATCTCGAGCCCTTTGTTCATCATCGTCGCCGAGTCAACAGTGATTTTGCTGCCCATGCTCCATTTCGGATGCTTGAGTGCCTGTGCGCAGGTGGCTGAAGCTATCCTGTCCTTGTCCCATGTCCTGAAAGGCCCTCCTGAGGCGGTCAGGTGAATCCGGCTTATGTCTGCTCCCGCCGACCCCATAAGGCACTGGAAAATGGCGGAGTGCTCGGAATCTACCGGCAGTATGCGCGCATTGTTCCTGGCAGCGAGGTCCATGACGATTTTTCCGGCCGCCACAAGCGTCTCCTTGTTTGCAAGGGCAATTGTCTTGCCGGCCTTTATTGCTGCGACTGTGGATGAAAGCCCGCTGAATCCTACCATCGAGGTCAGGACTATGTCTATGTTGTCGCCTCCGACAAGGTCGCATACGGACTGCATTCCGGCGAACACCTTTATATAATGGGGGCGGAGCGCATCCTCCACTTCCCTGTATTTTTCTTCATTGCATATGACCACGGAATTGGCGTCAAATTCTATGGCCTGGCTTATCAGAAGGTCTGAACTGTTGTTTGCCGTAAGCAGTTCAACTTCAAAAAGGTCCCTGTGCTGGCGTATCACGTCAAGCGCCTGCCTGCCTATTGAACCGGTGGACCCCAGTATCGCAATGCGTCTCTTTTCCATCTTGTCTGTCAGAAATTTATGTATTTGGTCGGATCAACCGACTCTCCCTTGTGCCATAGCTCGAAATGCAGATGGTCTCCGGTCGTGAGCTTGCCTGTGTTGCCCACCAGGGCTATAGGGGAGCCTGCCGTTACCTTATCGCCTGTTTTCTTCAGGAGCTTCTGGTTGTGCTTGTAAATCGAAACTATGTCAGAGCCATGCTGGACCTGTATTGTATAGCCTGTTTCTTCGCTCCAGCCGTCGTAAATCACCGTACCGTCGGCAATCGCCTTTATCACAGAGCCGGCAGGGGCCGTGACATCGATGAAAGGGTGTATTACCGGGTCATATCCCTGTGACACGACTCCTTTGAGAGGTGTGAAGAAAATCATTCCCTCGATGGGAAGCTCCCGTTGCTTCTTGCCTGAGATGTCGAACATTTCTTCTTTTTTGACAGTCTCCCTCATTATTGAGTCGCGGCTTTTGAGATAACCTGCGTCTGTTGCATCCCTGCTTTCATTCTGTCTCTGCATGACAAGATCGTCTATCCTTACCGCTTCCTGCCCGTCCACTATCCTGCGCAGGTTTTCCGCATAAAGTTCCCACCGGTAGATTACGGTCTCGAGAGAGTCCATCCTGATGGCATTCTGGATGGCTGCACGCTTTGTCCGTGCGTCCGGATACCCGGGTATGAAGGTCCTTACGGGAGTGAATGCTATGATGGAGAAGACGATGGCTGACAGCATCACTATGAAGCTGACCATTGCCACGAAGAACTCTGTCTTGGTGAATATTACCGAGAGAAGATGCCTGTCCCTGGTGTCTTCCGTCAGTCTGAGCCTGAAAATTCCCTTGTGTTTCCGTTTGTTCATGTTGTCTTTGTGAGGTTCCGTTATTTGCGAAACTTGAATTATGTAGTAACTTTGCAACCGTATGGACAGAATAATAGGCATAGATTACGGACGGAAACGGGTCGGCGTCGCGGTGAGCGATCCGCTCGGAATCTTTGCGTCTGCATTGGATACGGTCCAGTCTGCAAAGATAATGGATTATCTGAAAAAATATGCCGAAAACGAGAATGTGATACGTTTTGTTGTCGGTTATCCGGTCAATATGGATGGTGCGCCATCCGAGGCCGCCAAGGATGTTGATGTTTTCCTCAAGCAGCTCTCCAAGGCCTTTCCGGATGTGCCTGTCACACTTGAGGATGAACGCTTTACGTCGGTTCTTGCCCATAGGGCGATGATTGACGGGGGCATGAAGGCCAAGGACCGCATGAACAAGGAGTCGGTCGATAAGATAAGTGCCGCGATTATCCTCCAGAGCCATATGGACCGTATGGCGGGGCCTGATTCGGCTCCGGCAGCTGAGCGTACTTTCATCCCCCAGACCCTGTCCTCGAAAGTAAGCAAGAAAAGGAGAAAACGATAATGATATTACCTATTTATTTATATGGTTCCGATGTTCTCAGGAAAGAGAATGCGGATGCTGACATCACAGACAGGGAGACTGTCGGAAAACTTGTTGACGACATGTGGGAGACTCTTAAGGCTGCCGACGGCTGCGGACTTGCGGCGCCTCAGGTAGGGGTGAGCCTGCGTGTGGTCATAGTTGACGGGACAGACCTGGCCGACACATATCCGGAGCTGAAGGACTTCAGGCGCACGATGATAAATCCGTCCGTCCTGGAGGAGAGCGAGGAGACATGCGAATTTTCGGAGGGCTGCCTGAGCGTGCCCGGCATATATGCGGAAGTACGCCGTCCTTCACGCATGAAAGTAGAATATTATGACGGTGACATGAACAAGGTCACAGAGGTGTTTGACGGGTTCGCATGCAGGATGGTGCAGCATGAACTCGGACATCTGGATGGGGAACTCTTCGTGGACAAGATTTCTCCTATACGCCGCAAGATGATTGCGCGCAAGCTCCAGGGCATATCCAAAGGAGCGGTGTCCACGAGATACAAGACAAAAAAATGACAATTATGGGAGCATTTCACGCTTATGACATCCGCGGAGTCTATAATGTGGACTTCGACAAGGAGATTGCCTACAAGGTAGGATATTTTCTTCCTGAGCTTCTTTCCGCTGACAAGGTTCTTGTCGGAAGGGACTGCAGGACATCATCGGACGAGATTCACGAATATCTCGTCAAGGGAATAACCGATGCCGGCGCTGATGTCTATGATATAGGGCTCAGCACAACGCCTATGGTCTATTTCGGCACTGCCAGGTACGGATTCGGAGCTTCAGTGCAGATTACGGCCTCGCACAATCCGGCCGAATACAACGGCATGAAGGTCTCGCGTGAGAACGCCCTTCCTGTAGGTCTTGACAATGGTCTCGGGCAAATCCAGGAATGGATATTGTCGGGGCGTGCCTGTCCTGTGGCGGAAGTAAGGGGCAAGGTGCATCAGATGGACATAAGGAAGGATTATCTTGAGTTCCTTCTCGGATATAAAGGTGACTACAGCGGACTTAAGATTGCCATGGACCTGTCAAACGGCATGGCTTCGCTATATGCCCACGATATCTTCGGAGATGTCCCTGCCTATATTTTCGGAGAGCTTGACGGACGCTTCCCTAACCATGAACCGAATCCTCTCGTGCAGAAGAATGTCGAGTCCCTCAAGAATCTTGTAAGGGAAACGGGAGCAGATGTGGGAGTAATCTACGACGGTGACGCGGACAGGGTCATGTTCGTGGACGAAAACGGGCGCTTCATATCTCCGGACCTGATGATTGCAGTCCTTGGGCATTATTTCCTTGAGGAGAGGGGAGAGAAAGGCATAGTCCTGCAGGACATCAGAAGTTCTAAGGCCGTGGGCGAGTATCTTGCTCCTCTTGGCGGTGAGATGCGCACTTGGAAGGTCGGACGTGCATTTGCAGCGCACAAGCTGCGTGAACTTGACGGAGTTTATGGAGGAGAGCTTGCCGGCCACTATTACTTCCGTGACTTCTTCTATTCCGACAGCGGTCTTCTCGCATCTATTCTGATACTCAATGTAATAGCAGGGATGAAAGCTAAGGGCATAAGCCTGAGCCAGCTGATAGCAGGAATTGAAAAATACCGCAATTCCGGTGAAATCAATTTCCGCCTGGAGGACAAGAAAGGGGCAATGGATGCAGTGCGTGACCATTTCATGCAGACGGAGCAGGCGACTGCATATATGGATTTTGACGGATACCGGGTGGAGTTTCCGCAGTGGTGGTTCAATATACGCCCTTCGAATACGGAGCCGTACCTCAGGTTCATATGCGAGGCTGTCTCGGATGAGCTTCTTGACGAGAAAGTGGCAACTGTGAGGGACATTCTCACAAAACAGTTCGGAGCCGAATGACGTCAACTGAATGCAGAAATGCCGCGGCAGTGCTTATGGTCATTGCCGCGGCTTTGGCCTGCCTTGTCCCGTCGGAGGCCAGTGCAGGTACTCCGGTCCGAATAGATACCATGAAGTGCCATGTGGTGCTTCCAAGGCCGGCTCTTTCTCCGGTACCGTCACTTGTGACATCACCGTCTGACCCGATTGATACCCTTGATACAGTGAATGAGCATGTCAAGGTCATTCTTTACGGAGACAATACATGGCAATATTACAAGACCCCTGAATTTCAGGGCGCTACCGGGGTGTTCGACGAATGCTGGAGCGGCTATACGACCAATCCTTACAACGCTGAGCTTTCTTCGCTTCCCGAATCGTGGTCTGTGTGGCTTGTGGACAGTCTTGGGCAATACCATTGTCCCTATATAGGGAATATCCATTACAGGGGAAAATTCGGGATACGGCGCGGAAGGCGTCATCAGGGAGTTGATATTCCGCTGAGGACAGGAGACCCTGTGCATGCGGCTTTCACGGGCAAGGTGAGAATCTCAAAGCCGTGGGGCGCATATGGAAATCTTGTGGTCATAAGGCATGAGAACGGTCTTGAGACTTTCTACGGACATCTTTCACAGCGCCTTGTCGAGGCAGGGGACTGGGTGAATGCAGGTGAGGTGATAGGTTTGGGCGGCTCAACAGGGCGTTCGACAGGCCCGCATCTTCATTTTGAGACGAGATACAAGGGATTCGCTTTCGACCCGCAGTGGCTCATAGATTTTCAGAAGGGCGAGCTTCGGCACAGGCTGTTTGTGCTGAAAAAGAAATATTTCAGTCCTTACAGCAGCTGGGAGCAGGATTTCGAGGATGAACTGCGCAATGAGGAGGATGACAAGAAGGAGGATGCAGAGAAAGCGGCAATGAAATTTCATGTCATCCGTTCCGGTGACACTCTGAGCAAGATTGCACGCAATAACGGGACTACCGTAAGCGCACTCTGCCGCTTGAACGGCATAAGCCAAAATGCCACCTTGAAGATTGGCCGCAGGATAAGGGTCAGGTAAATAAATAACAGGAAAAATTCGTTAAAACCGGATTATTGTATAATTTTGCAGTCCTTTTCCGCAAAGCGTCCTATGCAAGGATGCCGCAAATGGCGGGAAAGAGGTAAAATCTCAGATTATGCAGGATATCAGAAACATCGCGATCATCGCGCACGTTGACCATGGCAAGACTACGCTGGTTGACAGGATGATCTACCAGGCGCGTCAGGCACGCGAGCAGGAGAAGCTGGGAGAGCTGATCCTTGACAATAACGATCTTGAAAGGGAGAGGGGAATCACTATTCTTGCAAAGAACGTATCAGTTACATATAAAGGTGTAAAGATTAATGTTATCGATACCCCGGGCCACAGTGATTTCGGAGGTGAGGTTGAGCGCGTGCTCAATATGGCCGACGGAGTCCTTCTGCTTGTGGACGCTTTCGAGGGATGCATGCCGCAGACACGTTTTGTCCTGCAGAAGGCAATCGAGATGGGCAAGAAGCCGGTTGTCGTGATAAACAAGGTGGACAAGCTCAATTGCCGTCCGGACGAGGTACAGGAGGAGGTCTTTGACCTGATGTTCTCTCTCGGAGCTACTGAGGACCAGCTTGATTTCCGCACTGTGTATGGAAGCGCGAAGCAGGGATGGATGTCGCTTGACTGGAAACAGCCTGCGACTGACATAACGGCGCTCCTTGATACCATACTTGAAGTCATTCCGGCTCCTGTGGTGAATGAAGGAACTCCGCAGATGCTCATTTCTTCTCTGGAATACTCGCCTTACGTGGGCCGTATTGCCGTAGGAAGAGTGACGCGCGGTTCTCTCAAGGCAGGCATGAACATCACTCTCTGCAAGAGGTATGACATGATGCAGAAGCAGAAGATTAAGGAACTTATGGTCTTTGACGGTCTGGGCAAGGCCAAGGTCGAGGATGTCCAGTGCGGTGACATCTGTGCCGTTGTGGGACTGGAAGGATTTGAAATCGGTGATACTGTCGCTGATTTCGAGAACCCTGAGGCACTGCCGCCGATTTCTGTCGATGAGCCAACCATGAGCATGCTCTTCTGCATCAACAATTCGCCGTTCTTCGGACGTGAAGGCAAATTCGTCACATCAAGGCATCTTAAGGAGCGTCTTGAGAAGGAGCTTGAGAAAAACCTTGCGCTCAGGGTCAAGCCGGGTCCAAATGCTGACTCGTTCGTCGTATATGGACGCGGAGTGCTTCATTTGTCTGTGCTTGTTGAGACCATGCGCCGTGAGGGCTTCGAACTGCAGGTCGGACAGCCTAAGGTGCTTGACAAGACCATAAACGGGGAGCGTTGCGAGCCTATAGAGAATCTTACAATCGAGGTGCCTGAAGAGTTTGTCGGAAAGGCTATCGAGATTTCTACCCGCAGAAAGGCTGCACTGATACATATGGAGAGCAGGGGCGAGAGGACTCACCTTGACTTTGACATACCTGCACGCGGACTGATGGGACTCCGAAGCAATCTTCTCACCGCTACGCAGGGAGAGGCCGTCGTAGCACACAGGTTCAAGGGGTATGAGCCGTACAAGGGCGACATAGAGAGGCGTACCAACGGTTCCCTGGTGTCTCTTGAGACCGGCGTTTCTGTGGCCTATTCAATGGACAAGCTTCAGGACAGGGGACGTTTCTTCATAGAGCCGGGAGTAGATATCTATGAGGGACAGGTTGTCGGTGAGCATACGAGGGAGCGTGACCTTAATATCAACATATGCAAGACCAAGAAGCTTACTAACATGCGTGCTTCAGGAAGCGATGATAAAGTGATGCTTCCGCCGCCGATTGTGTTCTCTTTGGAGGAGGCTCTTGAATATATACAGGAGGATGAGCTTGTTGAGGTAACTCCTAAGTCTATGAGAATTAGGAAGATAATACTTTTTGAGGTAGAAAGGAAAAGAAAAAATTCCGCTTTGGATTGCTAATAAGAAAAATTTTATTTACCTTTGCAGGCTCAAATCTGTTTTTAGGTTGATATGGGAGAGAATTTTATAATACCTTTAAATGGATTGGCTGCCGGAGAGACCATCTTTTCATGGCATGCCGATAAGGAGTTCTTCGAAAGATTTGACAATTCCGAGATTCTTCAGGCGCAGTTTGACGCGCGCGCCTCTGTTGAGAAATCAGGACAGTACATCGGTGTCGATTGCAATGTGCAGGGGCAGGTGACTGTCGAGTGCGACAGATGTCTCGGGGAGCTTGTGCTTCCTGTAGATGTGAAGATAATGCTCAGCGTGAAGTACGGTGAGAATGAAGTCTCGGATGACCTTTCGGAAGGGGAAAGGGAAGTTGTGGCTGTTTCCGCTGACAGTGCGGAGCTTGACATGGCGCAGATAATATATGACTATGTCTGCCTGTCGCTGCCGATGCAGAGGGTGCACGCTCCGGGCGGATGTGACCCGGCTGCGATGAAATACCTAGAGGGCGGTGACGCTCAGGATGGCGAAGCTGCTGACAGCCCTTTCGGAATGCTTAAGGATTTCCTTGGATAAAAATGATAAAATAAATTAAAAATATAGAACAATGGCACATCCAAAACACAAGGTCTCCAAACAGAGACGTGACAAGAGAAGGACACATGACGTGGCTGTAGTTCCTACACTCGCAACATGTTCAAACTGCGGTGCAACAATAATGTATCACAGAGTTTGCCCAGAGTGCGGCTATTACAGAGGTCGTCAGATCATTGAAAAGAAAGCCGAGTAATTCACAGGCTTCTTTAATGGCCCTGTAGTTCAACGGATAGAATGGAAGTTTCCTAAACTTTAGATAGCAGTTCGATTCTGCTCGGGGCTACAAAGGCGGTTGACAAGAAATGTCAGCCGCCTTTTTGTATGTATCTGCCCATGCGTCCTGCCTGTTGTGTAATATAATGGCGGAATGCAGTGGACGCCAATGTTTTGCAAATTTTGCAAAAATTGCTAATTTTGCACGATTATGCTTATAAAATTTTGATGTCATGAAAAAAGTTATTGCCACTCCTGATGCACCGAAGGCGGTGGGCCCATATTCACAGGCCATTGAAGTGAACGGAACTCTCTATGTTTCCGGACAGATTCCGGTGAATCCTGCTGACGGCTCGGTTCCTGAGGACATTGTGGAGCAGGCTCATCAGTCACTCAAGAATATCGGTGCTATTCTCAAGGAAGCAGGAATGACATATTCTAATGTTGTCAAGACTACTGTGCTTCTTGACGATATCGCCAATTTCAAGGCTGTAAACGAGGTGTATGCCGAGTACTTTACTGAGGACAAGCCTGCAAGGGCATGCTATCAGGTTGCTGCCCTTCCGCTTGGTGTAAAGCTTGAGATTGAGGCTATTGCCGTAAGGTAATGAGCAGAAAGTCAATCATACTCTGCCTTGCCGCCCTTGCCGTGCTGACTTTTGGCATTGGGGCCGCTGTGGCAGTCCTCTACTCCGGGGCCGGGACTGCGGAGGACATGCCGGATGAATCCAGGTACATGTTGCTTCCGGCTGTTCCTGCTGATGCAGTGGCTGTCTGCTGCCTTTCACGTGCCGATAGGCTTTCGTCTGCTGCCTTTTCCGGTTTTGCCATGCCTGCCGCACTTTCTGCAGAGTTTGAGAGCGGGGGGCTGAAGAAATTTTCCGGTGCCCCTGTCGTGCTTTCGCTGCACTATTCAGGTAAGTTGATGCCGTTGTATGTGTTTGACGCCGGCAGCGCTCAGCCTGAACCTTCTGAGGATGCCGTGGCACTTATGGAGTTCTGTAATGCCAACGGATTCCATACCAGATACATGGACTGTTCCTCAGTTGCTTCTGAGAATAGGATTTCCGGACGTTCAATTGTGCTCGCGGCTGAGACTGAGACGCTTGTAAAGGCTGCCGGAAGGCATCTCGAGCAGTCTCTTTCCGTGACGGAGGCCGCCGGTTTTGCGGAAGCTGCCGCTAATGCGGGAGGGGATGATGTCATATTCCTCTCAAATGCCCGTGTAAAGCCGGTATTCTCATCAATGTTCTCCCGTGCATATTTCAAGGACGTTTTCGGCTCAAAGGCCAATGAGGCGTATTCCGAGTATGCCGGATTCCTCGGTACTGTGGCGGACTGGACCGTTCTGTCGCTGAAGGGACGTCCGGGAGAGTCGCTGCATCTGCACGGCACTCCGTTATATGCCCGTGACGCTTCAGCCTTCATGTCTGTCATAGAGAAATCAACGGGAGGCGTTTCAACTGTCTCGTCTATGCTCCCGTCATATGCTTTTTGTGCTTTTTCGCTGCCGGTGAGCGATGCTATGCCATATATCGGGGCCTATGAGGAGTATCTTGACTCAAGGCAGGCCCTGCAGGCTTTCCGTTGGGAGCAGTCCGCGCTGAGCAAGAGGGACACGATTTCACCTGTTGACCTTGTGTCAAGGCTCGGAATCAAGGAGGTAGCCTCCGCTTCATTTGTGGCAGGAAAAGGCATGATGAAAGTAAATCTGGCCAAGGTGTCCAAGGAGGACATTCTGATGTTCCGTGGGACAGGCGTGACATCTTTCAAGGGATATGTGCCGGCTGTCCATAAATATGCTTTTGCATCACATCTTGCAGCCGTGTTCGGAAAGGAGTTCCGTCTTAAGGACGAGTCTTGCTTTACCTACATGAACGGATGGATTGTGAGCGGCAGCCGTGAGGCCGTGGAGGAATATGTCAGCGGAAGGGCTCTTGAGTACAGTCTCAAGGAGTATTTCGCAGATGCCGGAAAGGATGACCTGCTTGGAGGCAAACCAGCTGCGCTTGTGGGATATCTGAATCTTACCGGCGACAGGGATGTGCTCGGGAGGCTGTTCACCAAAGAGTTTTACGGGCCGCTGTCTTCGGTCTGCTCTGTTTCGGAATATTGCCCGGCCGTACTACGTATCTCCAAGGGCAAGAAAGGTGTCGTGTCGGAGTTGGAATTGCTGAGCCTGTCTTTCGAGAAGGTGAAGGCTCCTGAATTTGAACGCGATACTGTAGTTGTTGTTCCTGCCGGACCTTTCAAGGTGAAGAATTCCGGTACAGGACGCACGAATATCTTTTATCAGAATGCCCATAAGGCCCTTTGCCTCCAGGAAGAAGACGGCAAGGGAATTTGGGGCGTACCTTTCGGCCATGACATATGCGGAACCGTACATACTGTTGATTTCTATGCCAACGGAAAACTGCAGTTCCTTTTCGGCTCTGGCAGCCGCATATATCTGATTGACAGGCTCGGACGCTTTGTGTCGGGATTCCCTGTTGACCTTGGAAAAGAAATCCTCATCGGTCCTGATGCATATGATTTCAGCGGGGCAAGGAAATACAACATAATGGTGCTCCATAAGGACAATACCATTGAAATGTATAACCTCAAGGGCCAGAAGCCTTCCTCATGGAAAGGAATCACATGCGCGGAGAGAATCAAGGCGCTTCCGGAAAGGCTTGATGTCGGCGGACGCACATATTGGATTGTGCGCACGTCCATACAGACGCTGATATATCCATTCTACGGCGGCGAGCCTGTAACGGCATTCAAGGGTGACCAGATGATTCTTCCAAATGGCACCGTCACTGTCCGCGACGATTCCTCCGTGGAGGCAGAGTGCTATGACGGAAAGGTCAGGACTGTGAAACTCAAATAAGATTGTACTTTAACTTAGATTCAAAATGAATTTCAAATCAGTAAACAAAATTTATCAGGAGGCTTTCAAGAAGAACTGGGACCGTCCTGCCATCTCCAACTATCAGGGAGTGACCCTGCACTACAGGGATGTTGCAGAAAGAATAGAGAAACTGCACATCATGTTCAGCGAGTGCGGGCTGCAGAAAGGTGACAAGGTCGCCATTTGCTCAAGGAACCAGGCCAATTGGGCGGTTTCCTTTTTCTCGGCGATGACTTACGGGGCAGTTCCTGTGCCTCTTCTCCATGAGTTCAAGTCAAGCAACATACATCATCTTGTCAACCATTCAGAGGCGAAGATTCTCTTTGTCGATGATGTGATTTGGGAAGGGCTTACTGAATCAGAGATGCCGGGACTCCATGCCATCATCCAGGTGAACAACTTCAAGCTTCTATATGCAAGCGACAACAAGATAGTGGAGGCACGCGAACATCTCAATGAACTTTTCGGAAAGAAATATCCGGAGGCTTTCATGCCTGAGAACCTTGACTACTATGAGGACTCTGCCGACGAGCTTGCCGTGATAAATTACACTTCCGGAACTTCAGGTTTTTCGAAGGGCGTCATGATTCCTTACAGGGCCATATTCTCTAACCTGCAGTTTGCCCAGGAAGTCATACCGGGATTGGACAATACCAAGAGCGTGGTGTCGATGCTTCCTTCTGCGCACATGTACGGTTTGATGTTCGAGGTAATGTATGAGCTGAGCGCCGGTGCGCATGTGCATTTCCTTTCAAGGGTGCCGAGCCCGAAGATAATCATGCAGGCTTTGGCTGAGGTCAAGCCTTACATAATCATTGCAGTTCCTCTTGTCATCGAGAAGATTTATAAGAGCAAGGTGAAACCTGTCCTTGAAAAGGCTGGCATCAAGTTCATGATGAAGCTTCCGGGTCTTGACCAGGTAGTGATGAACAAGATACGCGCGGAACTCGTGAATGCATTCGGAGGAGAGTTCTATGAGGTCATAATCGGAGGTGCGGCTTTCAACAAGGAGGTCGAGGCTTTCTTCAAGAAGATGGGATTCCCGTTCACCGTGGGATATGGCATGACAGAGTGTGCTCCTATCATCACTTATGATGACTGGCAGAAGTCGAAGCTGTATTCATGCGGAAAGGCAGCTCCGAATATGGAGATAAAGATAGATTCTTCAGACCCTGAGAATGTTCCTGGCGAGGTTATGGTGAAAGGCGCCAATGTCTTCCTCGGCTATTATAAGAATGATGAGGCTACTTCAGCGGTGCTTGGCGGTGACGGATGGTTCCGTACAGGTGACATGGGAGTCATTGACAGTGACGGCGCACTCTTCCTTAAGGGACGCTCAAAGTGCATGATTCTCGGACCGAGCGGCCAGAACATTTATCCGGAGGAAATCGAGACTGTGATAAACACACGCCCGTATGTAATTGACTCTCTCGTGATTGAGGATGACGGCGGACTTACTGCCCTGATTTATCCTGATTTTCCTCAGGGCGAGGCAGACGGAATGCCTCAGGAAGTCTTCAGCAAATTCATGATGGATTCTCTTCCGGAGCTCAACAAGGAGCTTCCGAACTATGCGAGAATCAAGAAGATTGAAATCATGCCAGAAGATTTTGAGAGGACTCCGAAGAAGAGCATAAAAAGATACCTCTACCAGAGGTAACTTACATAGAATTGAATATGAACAAATTTGACCAAAGCTACATAGAGATGGCTGCAGTATGGGCGAGGAACTCATATTGCAAAAGGCGCCAGGTAGGGGCGCTGCTCGTGAAAGACAGGATGATAATATCGGACGGCTACAACGGCACGCCCGCCGGCTTCGAGAACAATTGCGAAGACGCAGAAGGCGTGACCCGTCCTTATGTCCTGCATGCTGAGGCAAATGCGATAACTAAGGTCGCCAAATCGGGCAACAGCAGCAGCGGTGCAACGTTGTATGTTACCGCTGCTCCTTGCCTTGAATGTGCGAAGCTCATCATACAGGCAGGCGTGCGGAGGGTGGTCTATCGGGACGAATACCGTCTTACGGATGGAATCGACCTTCTGCGGACTGCGGGAGTTGAAGTAGAACAGGTGGACTGACAGGCTGGAGGAGATTTGTGATATGAAGAATTTTTATGCCGGTGCGGCAAAAATGCTCCTTGGCTTTGTGATAGGGGTGCTGATTGTCTTTGTCGTAAAGAATTTCCGTCCAGCGAAGAAGTTTGACGGGGATTATGAGAGATGGCGCAAGCTTAATCTTATTCTTGAGCAGGTCGAGAAGAATTATGTGGACACTATTGACAAGGCCGGAATGACGGATGCAGCCGTGGTGGCCGCACTTGCAAAGCTTGATCCCCATTCTGTATATCTTCCTCCTGTCAAGCTCACGGAGTCGGAGACTGCGCTTGCCGGCAATTTCGAGGGAATCGGAATCCAGTTCAATGTGCCCAATGACACTGCCGTCGTATTGAGCGTAATCCCTGGGGGACCGTCCGAGAAGGCCGGATTGAGCCAGGGAGACCGTATCATAAAGGTAGATGACAAGATAATTGCCGGAACCAAGACTCCGCAGGACAGCATGGTGCGCATGATGAAGGGGCCTTCCGGCTCAAAGGTCAAGATAACCGTAAACCGGAGCGGCGCTTTGATTCCTTTCGACATCACCAGGGCCAAGATTCCTGTGCATTGTGTGGATGCCGCTTTCATGGCCGATGATTCTACAGGCTATATAAAGCTTTCAAAGTTCACGAGGACAACATATAAGGAGTTCTGCGATGCCAAGGACAAGCTTCTTGCAGACGGAATGACACGTCTTGTCTTTGACTTGAGGAACAATACTGGAGGGTATCTCGACCAGGCCCTGCTGCTTACCAATGAGTTTCTCGGCAAGGATGACCGTATAGTGTATATGGAAGGCCTGAACCGGCCGCGCCAGAATTTTGATGCGGACGGGAATGGTACGATGAAAGATATAGCCTTGGCCGTACTGATTGATGAGGGAACCGCCTCTTCTAGCGAGATTTTTTCCGGTGCAATCCAGGACAATGACAGGGGAGTGATAGTTGGACGCCGCTCTTACGGAAAGGGACTGGTGCAGGAACCTGTTAATTTTACTGACGGCTCAGGAATACGTTTGACCGTGGCCCGTTTCTATACTCCCTCAGGCAGGTGCATCCAGAAGCCTTACGGAAAGAACTATGAGTACGACATATATGAGAGGTATGCCCATGGTGAGATGGTGTCGGCGGACAGCATGAAAGTGGATACTACGGTTGTATATCATACTGTCAAGGGACGTCCCGTATATGGCGGAGGAGGAATCGTTCCTGATGTCTTTGTGCCGATGGACACGACTAAGGCCACGGGATTCTATATCAAGTGCAACAGGAAAGCCACGGCCATGCGCTTTGCCTCTTCAATGTTCGACAAGTACAGGAAATCCCTGTCCGTGATTGATGATTTCGCAAAACTTGAGCAGTATCTCGACGATATCGGACTTGAGGGCCAGTTCTTGGATTATGCCTCGCGTGTGGATGGAGTAAGGCCGGCCAAAGGTGAATGGGAAGAGACCCGCAGCTATATGATGCCGCAGCTCAAAGCGCTTGTCGGGCGTTATTCAAAGCTTGATGATGAGGCATTCTACCGTTTCTACATGCCTATTGACGACACGATAGGGGCAGCCATGGAAAGTTTAGGGCAAGCCTGTCCGGGGCAGTAGCTTAAAGAAGCGGAGCGAACAGCCTTACGACGGACTGTATCAGTTTCTGATGCCAAGGGCGGCTGTTCCATTGTCCGATTGTGATTTCCTTGCATTGTGCAAGATCCCTCAGAAAAATCGCCTTGTTCTCCTTGGCGATTTCTTCGTTGTATATGTAGGAGTTTATCTCATAGTTCAGCTCAAGGCTGCGGTAGTCCATGTTTGCCGAGCCTATCACTGAAAGATAGTCGTCACAGACGAGTGTCTTGGCATGTATGAAACTTCCTCCTTTTTCGAATATGCGTATTCCGGACTCGAGGCACTCTTTATAATAAGACTTGTTGGCAGGGCCCATGAAGCACAGGTCGGCCTTTGCGGGAAGCATAAGTTTCACATCGCAACCCTTTATGGCGGCTGATTTGAGTGCCTGCATCAGAGGCTCCGGCGGCACGAAATATGGCGTCTGGATATAAAGGTAGTTTGCCGCGTGGTGGGCTGTCCATACTACGCCCATGTGCAGGATAGGGAACTGCCTGTCCGGCTCGTCAGGGATAATCTGCACGAGCTTGTCATCGTGGGGCACTCTGTCCTGAGGGAAAAACTCGTCAAAATTGCCGTCTATGGTACCTCCTGATGTTATCCATGAGTTCAGAAAGCAATATTGGAGCGCTGCAACCGCATTTCCTGTAAAACGCGTATGGGTGTCCCGCCAGCGGAAAAAATAATCGTCCCCGATGTTCATGCCTCCGGTATAGCCGATTTTTCCGTCAATCACAACTATCTTGCGGTGATCCCTGTAATTGAACTTTGACAGGATGAAGCTGTTGGGATTCGTGAATTTGACGATTTCCACCCCGGCCTCTTTCATCTCATTGTAATAGCTGGGCCAAATCGTTATGTTGGCGATGTTCTCGTGTATGAATCTGACTTTGACACCTTCCCTTGCCTTCTGCATGAGAAGTTTCTTTATCTTTTTGCTGCCGTCGTCCTTCAGGAAATAAAAGTATTCGAAATGGATGTGGTGCTTGGCATTGAGAAGGTCGTTTACCAGGGCCTCAAGCTTCCTGCCTCCTGAGGTGATGATTTCTATTTCGTTATTGTCACATACCGTTAGGCCGCTGTCCTTTTTCAACAGACGGCTAAGGTTGCGGTATTCCGGTCTGATGTTCTGTTCCTGAGCATCTCCGAACAGCAGTTCTTTTGTGCTGCAGCCTGTCCGGCTTTCAAAGGTTTCGAGAAATTTCCTGTTGCGTTTCTGGAAAATTCCCGGCTTGCGGAAATTGAGCCCGAAAGCGATGTAAAGCAGCAGGCCTACGACGGGCAGGATGCCGATAGTCAGAATCCAGGCTATCTTTCTGCCTGAATCCTGATTGTCGTTAAGTATCACCAGTATGGCTCCAATTATAAGGAAGCCGCTGATTACCGATATGGCTATGGATAGGAAACCGCTCATCTGTGGAAATTTTCAATATGCCAAAATAACGGAAAGGCTGCAAAAAGCCAGCCAAGCTCAGCTTCCGTTGCCGGTCATGACACATGTCAAGGCCGGTTTGGCACAATCAGCAGCCGTCCCCGTATCAGTCTATGCGCTTGCAGATTAGTGTGGCTGAAGTCACTGACACAACTTCCACCTCGCAGTAGTCTCCTGCCTTTTCACCGCGTGAAGGGAACACGCACATCTTGTTGCTGCTTGCCCTTCCGCACAGTTCCTCAGCATTTTTCTTAGACGCTCCTTCAACAAGGACCTTGAGACGTCTTCCGATTTCTTTCTCGTTGCTCTTGAGGCTCATGCGTCCCTGAAGAGCTATAATTTCATTGAGCCTTTCCGTCTTGACCTCATAAGGAATGTCGTCAGGATATTTCCTGGATGCAAGTGTTCCAGGACGTTCCGAGTATGCGAACATGAAAGCCGAGTCGAAGACAACTTCCTCCATAAGTGACAGTGTGTCGGCATGGTCCTGGGCTGTCTCTCCGCAGAATCCGGCTATCACGTCCGTAGTGATGCCGCAGTCCGGAATCACGCTCCTTATCTTCCTGACGCGCTCCAGATACCATTCCCGGTCATATTTGCGTCTCATCTTCTCCAGCATGGCGCTGCTTCCGGACTGGACCGGAAGATGTATGTGCCTGCAGATGTTGCCGTACATCGCCATGGTATATATGACCTCATCGCTGATGTCCTTAGGATGTGAAGTTGAGAAGCGGACGCGAAGTTCGGGGCTTATCTTTGCCACCATCTCGAGCAGCTGGGCGAAATTGACGTCCTTGTCAGCTCCCGAGGCGTCTTTCCAGTAATATGAGTCAACATTCTGGCCGAGGAGAGTCACCTCCTTGTATCCGCAGTCAAAGAGCTGCTGGGCTTCCCTGACGATGGTCTGCGGGTCGCGGCTCCTCTCTGCACCTCTCGTATATGGCACAACGCAGTATGAGCATACGTTGTTGCAGCCGCGCATAATGGAAATGAATGCGGAAACGCCGTTCCTGTCCATCCTGACCGGCGAGATGTCCGCATAGGTCTCCTCATGCGAGAGCAGCACGTTTATCTGAGGAGTGTCCGGAGTGACTGCCCTGAGCAGGGCCGGAAGGCTTCGGTAGGAGTCCGGGCCTGCCACAATGTCAACCTCATGACCCTCGAGCAGCTTGTCCTTGAGCCTTTCCGCCATGCAGCCCACTATGCCGATGACAACTCCCTGGCGCTTTCTCTTCTGCAGGCGGAACTGGTCAATCCTGCCCCATATCCTCTGCTCGGCATTGTCCCTTATCGAACATGTGTTGGCAAGTATGACATCGGCCTCATCCATGTTCTCAGTAAGTGCATACCCCTCATCCTGAAGGATGGACAATATGACCTCACTGTCATTGACATTCATCTGGCATCCGTATGTCTCTATATAAATCTTTGGCCTTTTCTCGTCTATTATTGGCCTGATGTCCGTTCTGTGCATATCATCTGTTTTAAAAATACAAAGATAAATTTTATCGCACATTAATACAATTGCAGGATGAAGTTTTGTTCCCTTGCTGAAACACTCATGATGAGCTTGCGTGAGCTTCAGATACGGATGAGGCTATTATTGCACGATGACTTCGTCAACGAACAGGTAGCCGTTTCTGCCTGCACCGGCATGCCACTGGGGAATGGTCCGCGTGTCTTCTGCGATTATCCTCAGGAAAGGGGCATCTGTTTCTGGAAAATGGAGAGTGTAGTTGACTATGTCCTCTGGAACATCTTTTTCCGCTTCTGGGATGTCAATGGAATCTAATTCCGTATAGCTTAAGTTGTCATTTGATGTCATGGCCTTCAGTGCGGTGGGGCCGAATATCCAATCTCTCTTGTATCTCATGAATCCTACAGTTACTGAAGAGTATTTTTCTGATGAGCAGCTTTGTTTTCCATCGGAGCGCATGTCTATGGTGATGTCCATGGGACTTCCCAGCCACGCCGCCCATCTTCCGGAATTGTAGCTCATGTTTCCCCGCATTCCGTCATTCAGCGAGCTTAGGTCAAGATGTTCATAGCCGGCAGCTTTGGGCGTATTGCCATAAATGCTTTTGCAGAAAGCCTTGTTATGTATGAATTCCTGGATGAATGTCTTTGTCCTGGAGTCTGCAGTAAATGCAGCGGCTTTAAGGGTGCATGGAGTGTCTGATATGATGATTTTATCCGTATATGGTTCTGATTCGGCACAAGGGTCGCTTCCGTCAAGCGTATAGCGGATTTCTGCAGTCCCGGCCGTTGTCAGCTCTATTTCGTATCGTCCGTCGCATATCATGATTTCGTCTGCCACATCATAGACATGAGGAGCATAATTGTAGCCCATCTTTTCATATAGACTTATCATTCTTTCTATGTCTTTCATGAATCTGTCCTTGTCTTTTCGCCACGGTTGGCACCACTGGACTTCTGCAACTGCGCTCATGCGTGGGAGCAGCATATATTCCAGGTGTGCCGCATCAGAAATGAACTCAGTCCATAGGTTTGCCTGTACACCTATAATATGTGACTTCTCCTCTTCCGTCATATCTTCCGTAAACGGCTCATATGAATAAACTTTTGAAACAGGGAGATAGCCTCCTATATTTTCCGGCTCGGAATCCCTGTCCATGCTTTGGCAATAGTCCAGGTACATGTGTGAGAAGGGGGACATGACCGCATCGTGGCCAAGTCTGACTGCCTCTCTCCCGCTGTCGCTACCTCTCCATGACATTACAGCGGCATTGGGGGCAAGGGTGCCTTCGAGCATCTCATCCCAGCCTATTATTCTGCGTCCCCTTTCATTCAGGAATTTTTCGATTCTTGTCATCACATAACTTTGGAGATAATGTTCTGCCGTGTGTGCGGAGTCATCCTCAAGTCCGAGCTCTGCTATCCTTGCCTGACATTTCGGACATTCTTTCCAGCGGTCTTTCGGACACTCGTCCCCGCCGATATGGATGTATTCGGAAGGGAATATGTCCATGACTTCAATGAGAACATCCTCAAGGAAAGTGAAGGTGTCTTCGTTTCCGGGACACAGCACTTCTTTTGAGACTCCGGTATAATTCCATACTTCATATGGCCCTCCAGTACATCCTAACTGTGGATATGCTGCCAGAGCTGCCTGCATGTGGCCCGGGAGATCTATCTCAGGGACGACGGTTATTCCCCGTGCTGCTGCATATTCCACTACTGCCCGCATCTCATCCTGGGTATAATATCCTCCATACAGGTCGAGATCCCGCGTCTTGTCCTGAGGAGTGCGTGTACGTAGCCTGTTTCCGAATCTCCATGCTCCGGTTCTTGTCAGTTCCGGATGTTTCTTTATCTCGATTCTCCAGCCCTGGTCTTCTGTCAGGTGCCAATGGAATGTGTTCATCTTATGTACGGCCATCATGTCAATATAACGTTTCACCTCATCTGTAGTGAAGAAATGTCTTCCGCAGTCCAGATGCATTCCGCGCCATTTGAATCGCGGCTTGTCATGTATGATTACATTCGGATAGCCTTCAGGAGTATCGGCAAGCTGTGAGAGAGTCTGGTCCGCATAGAGAAAGCCGCGTTCTGTCGAGGCTGATATGCGAATCTCTCCGTCTGTTATTATAATATGGTATTCCTCTTCTTCAAGATGCTTGTCTATGGTTTTGCTGACATTGCATTTTCCGGGAGCGGTGTAGCCTCCAAGAAGGCGGACATGTTCAGGGTGCGGTATTACGTTTACGTTGTCTGTGCCCGTCTGTCTGCAAGATATGACGGCTGATAAGCTTAGTGCTGCAAAAATGGCTGTCAGTTTTTTCATGCTTTGAAAAATTGTGGTCCTTATATAAGAATGTGACTCTTGAATATAGCATACAGCCCGGAGCAAAACGTCAAGCTTGCTTGTAAGTTTTGCCGAAGCCAAGGCGTAATATATGTCTGTCAGGGCAAATATACGGATAATCATTGACAGTAGTAAATCTATTTTTAAATATTTTTAAAAAGTTTTGTTTGTTAGATTAAAGAATTTACAAAAATGCTTTTGTTTTATCAAAATAATATCTATGTTTGCAATGCCACATGATGATAAATTAAGAGACAAACTCATAAAAAACAACTAAAAACCAATAGACACTATGACAAGTAGTATTAAATGGGGGATTACGCTCTTCTTTAGTTTTTGGGTTTCATTTCCGCTGGCAGCCGATTCTTTCCGGTCTGGTTCAGAAGGAAATGTTGCTGAAATATCAGAGCAAGCGCCCCTGGTCGTGAAAGGCAAGGTGATTGACAGTTCCGGACAGCCGGTGCCGGGAGTTGGGGTCCTTATAAAGGGGACTGTGAACGGGACGGTAACCGATATGAACGGTTATTATGTCATTCAAGTGCCATCTGCCGGTGTGGTCCTTGAATTTTCAAGTCTCGGCTACAAGACCCAAGAGGCGTCAGTCCCCAAGTCTCTGGCTCTTGACATCTTTCTTGAGGATGACACTCTCGAGATGGAGGAAGCTGTTGTTGTCGGAATGGGACATCAGCGGAAGGCTTCTGTGATAGGGGCCATTTCTTCCGTCGTAAAGGATGAACTGCAGATTCCGCAGAGGAATCTTACGAATGCACTTGCCGGCAAGGTGGCCGGAGCAGTTGTCGTGCAGCGCACCGGAGAGCCGGGCATGGACAATGCTGAGTTCTGGATACGGGGAATTTCATCTCTCAATTCGAGTGCGCCATTGGTGTTGGTGGATGGTGTGGAACGAGAGATGTCAGACTTGGCCATAGAGGAAATCGAGTCTATATCAATACTTAAGGATGCTTCTGCTACTGCTGTCTATGGAGTACGTGCGGCAAATGGCGTCGTTCTGGTGACTACACGCAAGGGAATTGCACAGAAGCCTCAGATTGATGTGAAGATAGAGGCCGGGATGTCTGAGTTGACGCATATGCCGGAATTGCTTGGCGGTCCGGACTATATGCGCCTTTATAATGAGGCATATGGCGGCCAGTTCTTTACAGATGAACAGATTGCCATTACTGCTGCCGGCACTGACCCGTATATGTACCCGAATGTGGACTGGTTCGGACAGTTGTTTTCAAGGTGGTCGAACAATGAGCAGGCTTCGATAAGCATTCGCGGAGGAGGTGAACGTGCGCGTTATTATGTTACCGCTGCATATATAAGGGACAACGGTAACCTGTATAATAACCCGGAAGCGGATTATAGCACCAACATACATTTGACGCGCTATAATTTCAGGTCCAATGTGGATATGAACATAACCAAATCCACTATATTGTCACTTGAAATAGGTGCAAACATGACGGATGCGCATCAGCCCAGGCCGATTACAGCCAACAGCGATTATCAGTCCCAAGCTACTGAGATTTTCAATCTGTGCTACTCTCAGGACCCGATAACGACACCTGTAAGGGTTCCGCTCGGATATAATGAGGACGGAAGCGTAAAGTGGGGATGGGGTGCATCTACCGGAACATCTGCAGCCAATCCGGCCGAACGACTTTTCGGCTCCGGATATAACAAGACATATAGGACCCAAATCATGTCCCAGATTATCCTTAAGCAGGATTTGGGAAGGTTGACTCCTGGCTTGAGCGCCAATCTGTCATTCTCATACGATTACTATTCGACCTCGATTCAGGGGCGCGGAAAATTCTCATCCAGATATGCCATAAACGGAGTGGATGACGAGACCGGGCTATATAACATAATCCAGACTAAAGTCGGGGATGACTATCTTAACTATGTTCCGCAAAATTCAGGAAACAGGGCAGATGAACTGAAAGGACAGATTAATTATGACAGGGTGTTTGCAGAAAAGCACAGGACCGGCGCTATGGTCATGTACTATCAGAGGAACTATGTCAATCTCGCCGCCAAATCAGCCCTGCTGTCTCTGCCTTACAGAAAGCAGGGGCTTGCATTCAGGGCTACATATTCATACGATGACCGTTATTTTGCCGAATTCAATGCCGGATATAATGGCTCTGAAAATTTCCAGAAAGGGCACCGGTTCGGTTTCTTCCCTGCCGGAGCTGTGGGATACCTTGTCTCAAACGAGCCATTTTGGAGGAAAGGAGGAATTTCAAAGGTTGTCAATCATCTCAAGTTCCGCGCTTCTGCCGGGCTTGTCGGGTCTGATGTGCTGTCCTCGGGACGCTTTGCTTATCTCAGCACATGGGGAGACGGTCTTGGGTCACATCGGTTCGGTACCACAGCCGGATGGTATCCGGGAATAGGAGAGTCTCAGGAAGGCGTCACTGACCTTACTTGGGAAAAAGGATTCAAAAGGGACATAGGCATGGAAATCAAATTGTTCAATTCCATGTTTTCTCTTGATGTCGATTATTTCTTTGAACACAGGTGGGATATACTGATACAGCGCAATACCGTGCCTGCAATAGCCGGGCTTAACAGCCAGCCTTTGGCCAATATGGGGGTGCTGGACAATCAGGGTGTTGAGCTTACCGGAGAATTCAATCATCATATAGGGCCAGTGAATTGGCGCCTGTACGGAAATTTTGCTTTTGCGCGCAATAAGGTGATAGAGAAAGATGAGGCTCCGACTGATCCGTGGCGTATGCGTACCGGACGTCCTCTCGGGCAATGCTATGGACTTGTCGCATTGGGGTATTTTGAAGACCAGGACGATATAGACCTTAGTCCGGAGCAGACTTTCGGAACAGTGCGTCCCGGTGATATCAAATATCTGGACTATAATGGTGACGGTAAAGTGGATTCACATGATGAAGTAGCCATAGGATATTCCAGAGTGCCTGAGATAAATTATGGCTTCGGGGCACAGATAAACTGGAAAGGACTTGATGTCGGTGTGTTTTTCCGTGGGCAGGGGCATGTCAGCTATACTCTCGGAGGGGCGTTCTTTCCCTTCCGCCGAGGTGTCGGAGAAGGCAATCTGTTCAAGAAAGCACTTGACAGGTGGACGGTTGAGAATCCTGATCCGGACGCCTTCTATCCGCGACTTTCTTCAACTACATCCACAAATAACCAGAAAGCATCTACCAAGACCATATATGACGGCAGCCTGATAAGGCTTTCGGACCTGGAGACGGGATATACGTTCAAAGGCAGGTGGCTTGAGTCCTGGGGATGCAGGGCGCTGCGCATATACTTTGTCGGCAGCAATCTTTGGATGCATTCCAAATGGGACATGTGGGACCCTGAGACCGGTTCCGCTGACGGAAGCGCATATCCCAATACACGCAAATATAATTTCGGAATCAGATTCACGTTCTAAATCAGCTTACGATGAAAAGAATATATTTATTGGTCGCATCAGTTTTTATTTTGGCGGCATGCTCGTTTTTGGACAAGATGCCTGATGACATGAAGACGGATGAGATGGTATGGACCAACAGGAATGAGGTGCTTAAATATCTGACAAACATTTATGCGGCATTGCCTTATGACAATCTGCATCAGAATGACCCTTGGCTCGGCTGTTCTGACGAATGTGATATCCCTTGGGCCGTATATCAGACTTCTGGCATAACAGCGGGCAATTGGGAACCCGGTACGGATTTCTATGTTAAATGGGGGACATATTACAAAGCCATAAGGGCAAGTTTTGTTTTCGAGAACAATATATCGAGGTGCCATGAACTTTCTGCAGATGTGCAGAGACGCTATGTCGGAGAGGCAGTATTCCTGAGGGCATATTATTATTTTCTGCTGCTGCGCCAGTATGGTCCTGTAGTGCTCATTACTGAGCAGATGTCAAACTCCACTGATTTCGGGAGCATGCAGCGTTCACCGTTTGACGATTGCGTGGAGTATATAGCCGGGCAGCTTGACAGGGCGGAGGAACTTCTTCCTTATTCGTATGAGGCCGAGCCGTTGAATATGGGACGTGCTACGAAAGTGGCCTGCCGTGCCGTAAAGGCTGAACTGCTCCTTCTCGCGGCTTCCGAGCAGTGGAACGGGAACAAGGAATACTACGATGCATTCCGCAATAATGACGGCACTCCGTTGGTTGCTTCTGATTATGAACCGGAAAAATGGAGAAGGGCTGCGGATGCAGCAAGAGCTGTCATAGAACTTGCGGAGAACCATTGGGCGGAAACAAAACTCGGACTATATTATGCTGGCCAGAGTGTTGATTCCAAGGATTATAATCCGTACAAGGCATATTATAATATTCTTAATACGGGATGGAATGAAGAAATCATTTGGGGCTCGATTGACCAGGGAGGCATTTCATATGACAACCGTGGTGTCAGGTATGCCTGGATGATACATACCATACCGACAGGAATCAACTGTATGGGAGCAGTCGGGCCTACATTGAGGCTTGTTGATGCTTTCTATATGAATAACGGGCGCAGCATTGATGATCCTCTGTCAGGATATGTTGAAGAGGGTTTTGCCGCTAAGGATGGCGCCAGCTATAACCCCAAAGGATGGGATACCGGAACAGAGACCGGACGTAAGGGACTGATAGCTGACCTTCAGAAACTTGATGCCTGGGGACATTCAAAAGGTGACTGGAACATGTATGTCAATAGGGAGGCCAGATTCTATGCGTCAGTAAATTATAACCACAGGGTTCAGATAACCTATTCGGATGAGGCGAAGAACCGCAATAAGTTCAATTCGAGGGCTGACCAGAAAGACGGGTGGGGAAGATGTGAACTTTATTACGGCGGAGGCTCTAATTCCGGAACTAATCTGAATTATACTATGACCGGAATGCTCACTCAGAAAAAAGTTGTTCCGGGAGACTTTACCAACAATACTTTTTCAGGCAGCTACGTTTCGCTTTATATAAGATATGCTGGAATTCTGCTTGATTATATAGAGGCTCTTAATGAAGTGGAGCCTTCTCATCCTGACATAAAGAAATATTGGGACATGATACGCAAGAGAGCCGGTCTGCCGGGTATCTTCGAGACTGTTCCCAATATAAAAGGCGACAAGATGCAGCAGCGTGCCTATATATTGAGGGAGAGGCAGATTGAACTTAATTTCGAGGGTGACCGCTTCTACACTTGCCACAGGCGCTGGCTTTCCGGCAGTGACAGTTCGGAAAAGGAGACAAGATTTGAAATCGGAAAATTCGGTGACGGTGGTCCGGTCTGGGGATTGTCAGTCCGTGCGGGTGACCCTAAGACCAACAGCTTCAAGTCAACGGAATTTTATCAGCGCACTGCTTTTGAAACCAGGGTATTCAGAAAGGCAATGTATCTGTTCCCGATACCTCAGTCCGAGATTGACAAAAGCCCCGGGCTTGTGCAGAATCCATGGTGGTAAATAATAAATAGAAGTAAAGATGAAAGGAATATTGAAAAATATGGTTGTTGCGGCGGCAATAGTGTTTTCCATGCTGTCATGTGACATTGACGCAAAATTCGAGACAAGGATTCCTGTCCATGCTCTTGTGAACATGGTCAAGTCTGCAACGGCAACAATAGGTTCCGAGACAGTGCCTGGCACCGTGGACAATAATGAGCATACGATAGTATTCGTTTTCAATGATGCGTCGGATTTCTCGGACGCGCTTGTGAGGATAGTATATTCTCCGAGGACGGTGTGTCTGGAAGGGGCTCTTGAGGAGTTCAATACTGACCTGAGCGGGACGTATTCTTTTGTGGTGAATAACCAGGAAGAGGATTTTACATATACTGTCACGGCTTCCCGGGCGGCAGTCCGGCAAGTTGACAGGGCACAATGCTCAGTTGTTCTTGGGCTTGATAATGATGCTGACCCGGAAAAGATTAATGATTCAGGAAATAATCGTGATGCCTCATATCTCTTTGACGGAAAATGGATGAGCAAAAAGGCAGCGTATAGTGAAGTGGGATACAGGCATTTCGGCTGGAACATGACTTCAAGCGGAACTCCTCCTGTGGGGCCTGACGGAAAGCAGTTCGGCAATGCCTATACGGTTGATTTCGGAGACACGATGAGGGTCGCTAAAATGCGTTTTTGGCCATATTATCCTTATGAGGGCAACGCCGCGGCGCTGTTTGAGATATATGCATATACTCTCGATGGAGAACCATCCGGAGATTGGACAGGATGGCAGATGATAGCGGAAGTTGATGATTCTGAAAAATGGCAGATTGTCAAGAATGCGGACCCTGGCTCAGCTGATGACCTTTGTACGGAAGGCACTGTCGTGGAATTTGACTATAATGCCGTTCCTGATGCCAGATATTACAGGGTTAAAATCGTAAAGAATTTCTATGCCTTTTTCCAGACTGCCATGGATCAGTATTGGAGCGGCAGGCAGTTCTGGTATTCTGTGTCTGAACTTGAGATTTGGAAATATAATCTGGAGTAAGTCGCATGTGAATTTCAAATGAATAATATGAAACGTTTAAAAATTATATTGATTCCCGTCATTATGCTTGCCGTATCTGCAGGTTGCCGGAAAGAAGATGCGTACATCAATGTGCAGCACGAGATTATCCTGACGGAAGATTCCAATGACATTAAATTTGATGTCTCGTCAAACACGCAGTGGAAAATGACTGTTTCAGACCCTTGGTTCAAGGTTACTCCGAAGAGAGGCAGCGGCAACTGCCGTCTTCGTCTTGTGGCGGAACGTAACAATACCGGACGGGAGAGGACGTCTGTCATGGAGTTTGTGTCGGAGGGCATCATGGAGAGGGTTTCTGTTGTCCAGCCTGCTTATGAGGTGTCTGCGGAAATTGAAGTGCCTGAGCATGTAGTTGTCGAAAAAGGAGGGACACTGGCAATACCTGTGCTGATGAACACATCCGATTGGGAGTACTCTCTTACTGGAGGGGAGTGGCTTGAGGAGGTCAGCAAGACAGCGGATGAACTTGTGTTCAGTCTTAAGCCGTCCGTAAGGTTCGATGAGTCGGTGCCTGCCATCCTGGAAATCACAACACCTTCAGATCCATATTTCTACAGGAAGTTTGAACTTTTCCCGAGAAACTTCTTTGAGTTCGAAGTGTTTGCTGATGAGGTCTTTGACCTGGGAAGCGCAGGGCAATATGAAATGAATATCAATACCAATATTGACTGGGATTACGAAATAAGGAACGGAGCATGGATGGTGGAACATAGCCGCACAAGAAACCGTCTTGTGTTTGATTCAGATGCAAGTGCTCTTGTGAATCCGGATGTGAATGCTGTCCTGACTTTTACCAATCCTGATTATGCGAATTTCTCATGCTCTGTTGAGGTGCGTCCTGTAGCTCCTCTTACTGAGAGGAAAGTTGACAAGAGCGGTTGCCGTGTCCTGAAGCTTTCCGGAGATGCGGGAGGAGACTATGACAATGTTGATGTGCTGTTCAATGACGGATGGCTTATTTATTGGAACAATTACAATGAGTTTACTGAAGGAGACCCGGACAGAAGCAACGGGGTGGGTTACAAGGCTTTCCAGCTGAGCTTGTCACAGGACTACAACAAGGAACATGTGCGTTCTTTTACGATAGATGCAGGCAAGACGTGCCGGCTTTCCAAATGGGTAACTCACCATTATTACATGTACCATCAGAATGATCCGATTTCTTATGAGATTTATGCCTATGCGGCTTCTGACACTCCTTCCGGAGAGTGGAGTGACGACTGGGTCAAGATAGGTTCTTATGATTGTACAGGTGTCTATTTTGAGCTTTCAGGTCTTGCAAACGGCACATATTGTCCTATACTGGCAGAGGGAGACATTATTTCTGTGGATGAAGCTGATTCCGTGCCTGCGAGATATTACCGGTTCAAGATGCTCAAGAACGGATATAGTGTGTATGGCTGGTGGAACGGGGCTGCAGGCCCTGATTATTCCAATTCGGGATGGAGCATACGCCGCCATTATTGCTCCATTTCTGAGATAACTCTTTATGAACATATGGACTGAATCGTGTGTGATGAAAAAAGTGTCCGCTTTTTCGGTTGCAGTCCTTTTGATGCTTTCCTGCTCGGAGCGTGATGAACCGTCAGTGTCTGGCCCGGACTTTCCCCAGAACGGCCAAAAACACTTCATTGAGGTTCTTCTGCGCTCCACGGGAAAGGAGGTCGCTTCTGTTGACATGGATTTCTCGGGATGCTCTGAGGTCTTCCTTGTCAAGTCGGATGTCCGGTGGAACGTTTCTGTCTCAGAGCCTTGGATGTCAGTTGAGGTAGGAGACAACGGCATACAAGTGGAACTTATGCTTGAAGTGAATCTTTCAGGGAATGACCGTGCGGGGCATATTGTCTTCGCCTCTGATGACGGTGACCTTTCGGAACGCGTGAATGTCGTGCAGGCGGGGACATCTCTTGTCGGTAAGGCGGACTTTTCAGATATGATGCTGATTATGAATGACCATTCCGAAAATATATGGTCCGGTTATCTTTCCTGTTTTTGTGACGGCAAACGTGAATGGTTGTTTGATGCATTCTGCCTGTCCATGTCACGTTTTGACGGTGTTCTTGTCGGAAGTGCAGATTCCAAAGTCACGAAGACTGAATATGAATACGCTATAAGGGAGTATCTTGGCCCGGACAAGTGGCTTGACAGGCTTGACCGCTGCATATCTGTCAGCAGGTCTTATATTGATGGCGGATATGAGCCGAGAAAGGTTTTCATTGCCATACCTCATACAAATTGTGAAGAATGGGGAGATATAGAAGGGAAGATGATGAATACAAAGGATCGCCGTGAGGACAATGTGACTGTCGCATGCTGGTTTGTTGACCGTATGCTGGATGCGTATGCGGCTGAGTGCGTCAAGGGAAAATACAGCAATCTTCGTCTGGCTGGCTTTTATTGGCAGCAGGAAAACGGCAATATACTTCCTTTTTATGGCAGGCAGATAGCTGGGCATATACACGGAAAGAATCTTGACTTTTTGTGGATTCCGTATTTCAATGCATATAACTGGTCGCAATGGGCTGAGTACGGGTTTGATAAGGCCTGGCTGCAGCCGAACTGGCTTTTCAATGACAGATGGCAGGACAGGTCGCACTTGTATGACGCCTGTTCCATGGCTGCCGGAGCCTCAATGGGTGTGGAAGTTGAATGGGACAGTACAAAGGATTGGCAGCGCCATGTTGATTACTGGGATGTTTATGAGGAACTTGGGATATTGGACAGCCATGCTCTTGCGTATTATGACAGCGGTTCCATGATTGCATGCCTTGATAATCTTTCTGCAGGAAAATGGCGGACTTTTTATGAACGTGTCGCCAGTGATATTGCGCGCCGGCATAAGCGCTTCTATGGATATGCAAATCCGGAATGAAATGCATACATTTGTATGCCGTGCCTTTAAAAGTATATGAGTTTTATTAATTTGATGGATGCTATGAAAAGAATTTTTATTTGTCTGATGGCTGTAGCAGCTGTTTTTACATCTTCTGCACGTAATCGCGGAACTGCCATTGTGGCCCACAGGGGCTATTGGAACTGTGAGGAGGGAGGTTTTGCACATAACTCTCTTGCCGCTTTCAAGGCCGCATTCAGCCATGGCTTCTGGGGGGCTGAGTTCGATGTCAACATGACTTCCGACGGAGAACTCCTTGTGTATCACGACAGTGCCATAAATGGGAAACATATTTGCAAGAATCCTAAATCCGCTTTTGATGATGTGAGGCTGCCAAACGGTGAGTGCATCCCGACTGTGGATGAGTTTCTGGAGTATGCCTCGGACCGGAAAGGGACAGTGCTGGTCTATGAGCTGAAATGCCATGATACCCCTGAATTGGAAGACCGTGCAGTTGCGCTTACTGTCGAGAAACTGAAAAAGTATGGGCTGTATGATTCTAAAAGGGTCATTTTCATCTCATTCAGTATAAGCCAGTGCCGAAAACTTGCTGAGGCGGCTCCGGGGTTTACCGTGCAGTACTTGTGGCATGACCTTGACTTCAGTACTCTTGCCGCAAATGGAGTGAACGGCATTGATATGGATTGGAAGACTCTGGTTGACGGATCCGGATGGATAAAGGGAGCAAGAGATAACGGCTTCAGCATAAATGCCTGGACTGTGAATGCTGAGAATGACATCCGGGAGGTCCTTGGTGCTGGAGTTGACCAGATTACCACAGACGAGCCGCTCAGAACGCGGCGACTGATGAAAAGTATGAAGATAAAGGAAGTAAAGAGATGAAAGCCGGAGTGTTTCGCACTGTTGTTCTCATGCTCTTGACTGGTGTGTGCAGCAGTTGTGCTGATGTTGTGGATGAAAAGGAAATCATGGCATCCGATATGGTGCTCATATATTCGGGAGGAGCAAAATGCTCCGTATGGGACAAGGAGCACTTTAGCGACTATGTGAGTTATACCGACATTTCTGGCAAAAGCCATTGGCTTTTTGACGGCTTTCTGTTCCTGTGCTTGTGGGATGCCGGAGCGGAAGGTGCTCCGGATGTGGCATTCTGCTGGAATTATGACTGGCCTTGTGCATCAAGGAGGCATTGGGAACGCCTGCTTTCATATTATTTCCGAGATGATCGTGGCATAGGGGCACTTGAGTGTGCTGTCAGCGATGTTGTGCCTTTATTGGGAAAACCTCCATACAAGAGGGAAGTTGTGATGGCCATACCTTATCCTTCAGAATATCTCATACCATCTAAAAAAGAAGGGGGAAGCACCTATTGGGGTGACATTGACGGGAAAAAACTTGATTTCAGCAGATTGGAAGACCGTTTTGAAGCATGTAAATGGTATATAGGACGTGTTCTCGAGGAGTTCGGAAATCATGATTACCGTTATGTCGGACTAAAGGGCTTCTATTGGCTTCATGAGGAGACTGAAGGCTCTGATGAGAAACTCATCAGGATGGTGGCTGAATATCTGCGCTCATTGGGATATCCTCTTTCATGGATTCCATGGTTTCATGCTCCGGGATATGACAGATGGAAAGAACTCGGATTCAAGAACTGCTGGGAACAGCCTAATTATTTTTTCAATGATTATTGTCCTTATGAATGTCTGTCTGTTGCATGTGATGATGCCAAAGCGTCAGGAATGGGAGTTGAGATGGAATTTGACGAACGTGTTCTCAAGAACCAGCCTTGGGGAGAGCATCTTTCCGGACATTTGAGGGATTATATGAAAGTGTTCATGGAGGAAGGGGCATGGGAAGGACTCCCGATAGCTTATTACCAGTCATTGCATGCTCTCCGTGACCTTAAGTTATCTGATTGTCCTGATGATAATGAATTGTATCATGAATTTTGCGGCTGGGTCGTGAGCCGGCCTTACCGGCACAGAAATGTTGAAAGATGAAAAAGATTGTTTTTTTGTGCATGCTGCTCATGTGTGTCGCATGCCGTCCTTCGGAACCTGTCATGAAGTCTTTGGATGCGTCTGATATTGTGCTTTGTTATGCAGGCGGTGCAGGAGGCTGCATGTTTGATATTGAGTACATGAATGATTATGTGTGGTATAAGGACCGTGACGGAAACCCGGATTGGCTTTTTGACGGCTTTCTGCTGCTTCAGATTCGTGACATAGGTGACGGGGCATCTGAGGTCGCATTTGACCCGGGACACAAGAACAAGGATGGTTCAATACTGCCGGCAGCAGCGCAGGCGGACTGGATGAAACTTATAGACTATTATTTTGAAGACGGCCAATGCATAGATGCCATTGATAAGGCTGTAGAGGAGGCTGCAAAGATACTCGGAGCCCCTCCGTATAAAAGGCAGGTGGTGATTTCAATTCCGAACCCCATCATTTACAAACAGCCTCTTTCCAAGAAAGGCGGCACGACTTATTGGGGAATATTGGACGGTAAAGTGACGGATTTCTCAAAAGAGGAAGACCGCATAGCGGCATGCCGTTGGTTTATAGACGAGGTGTTGGAGCGCTATGGCACCGGAAAATGGAAGCATGTGGAACTTGCCGGCTTTTACTGGATAACGGAGGAAACATTGGATGAAAGTCCTCTGCTTCCTGAAGTCTCTGCATATCTGCACTCCAAGGGATATCCGCTTACTTGGATTCCTTATTTTGAGGCTCCCGGATATGACGGATGGAAAGATAAAGGCTTTGATGCCGCATGGTACCAGCCGAATTATTTCTTCAATGATGCAATTCCATATGGAAGGCTTGAGACTGCCTGCCGACAGGCAATGGAAAACGGAATGGCCATGGAAATAGAGTTTGATGAACGTGTGCTTTCGGAGCCGGAATGGGGTGACAGAAGTTACGGATATCGCCTTCGTGACTATATGCAGGCTTTCATTGATTCAGGTGTCTGGGAGAAATGCCCGCTTGCATATTACCAGTCCGGCAGTGCAGTGCGTGATATGAAATGCTCTTCCGATGTCGCTGACCGTGAACTTTATTATGATTTTTGTGATTTTGTGGCCAAGAGGCCTTATAGGAACCGCGTGAAATGAAAACTTACATCATGAGAAAACTCCTTTCGGCCGGTTTGTCTCTGCTCTGCTGTTACGGTGCATTATCTCAGGAAATTTCCCGAGATAATGCCTTGCACAGCAGGATAGAAGCCAACACTGCCAATGCTGTCAATGCCAATTGGCCATTCAGATTCGGAGGTCCGTTCTATAGCCATATTTTCATAGACAAGATATATGCGGACAGTGATGTCATAATCCCTTGCCAGTCTGTTTTTGATGTCCAGATTGCTGCACGTCTCGGCTTTAAGGTAATCGAGGCCAATGTGCACGAAACAGCCACTCCCGGAAAATATATCGTGATGCATGGTGTCAGAGGCCGGCTCGGAGATCAGGTTACGCGTCTGGACGGCAGTTCTGCCGCTGATGTTGTGATTCGTGAAACCCCGTTTGATGAGCTTATGACGCAGTTCGTATATCGCTCGAAATACGCAAAGTATCGTACCCGCATAACTTCTCTTGAAGAATTTCTTGTAGAATGCCGTCGTAACAATATTGCTCCTATGGTATCGCATATAGATAAGGCGCAGGTCGAATTTGTCAGGTCAATAATGGGTAATAACTTCATTTTGTATTGGGGAGGACGGGACGAGTTTGACGGTCCTATACTTGAGTATTGGGACTACAGGACAAAAGAGCAGATTCTTGGACGCTGCCGGTATATGGGGCCTCCGTATATGTACTGCATGGGTAATACGCGGGCCTTTACTGATGAGCAGCTTGAGGATATATGCCGTGAAGTCCATAAGCTCGGATGCCATATCGGATTTGCGGGATGTTATGAGAATCCCGCCCAGTCAGAGAAACTGCTTGGACTCGGCTTCGATTTCTCTGCTTCCGGCTGGGACATAAACGAGATAGAGAGCGGCAACCTTTGCAACCTTACTGCTGATCTTGTATTCGCGGACTTCAAGACAAACGGAAAAGTTGAGGATTGTGTGCTGATTCTGGAACATGGGCAAACTATATCCCCAAGGGTAAGGCTCAAGTCTGAGTTTCTTTCAGGAGGAAGTTTGCACATACACTTTAAAGGACGTATTCATGTGAAGATGGGGGACTATATAGACCATGACTACGAGTCTGACGGAAGCCGTTCCACATGGATAAGCACGTATTTTATGGAGCAGGCCACTGTGTTTGAAATCACTGCGGTGGGGCATGCCGAGGTAATGAGCATGACATACAGGGCCTCCAAAATGTAAGTTCACCCATTCCGTCCGATGAGGCATTCGTCGGAGAAGCTGTAGTAGCTGCCGCCGGAGATTATCACATGGTCAATCAGCCTTATGTCGCATGTGTCGAGGGCGCGGTGCAGGTCTCTGGTCTGGCGAATGTCCTCGGTGCTCGGGAGGGCGCTTCCTGAGGGGTGGTTGTGCACAAGTATCACTGCTGCGGATTTTTTCTCCAATGCCCTTCTGACTATGGCCTTCTTGTCAATCACTGTGGAGTCCTGACCTCCGCTGCTCATTTTTTCTTTGGAAATGAGCCTGTTGGACCTGCTGAGAAACAGTGTCCAGCACTCCTCGTGGTCGAGATTCTTCATGTGCGGCAGCATAGTCCTGAAGACTTTCTCCGGTGTGTCCATCCTGGATGCGCTCTCCATGCCGGCTTCTTCCGCGACTCTTCTGCCAAGCTCGAAGGCGGCAGCAAGGGTTACGGCTTTTCCCGGGCCTATTCCGCTGACTTTGCACAGGTTCTCCGGGGGAAGCGCAGTCAGCTCCCCGAGCTTGTTCCCGGCCAGCATAAGGGTTTCCCTTGCTATGTCAATAACATTCTTTCCTCCGGTTCCTGTCCGCAGCAGTATGGCTATAAGCTCGGCATTGCTCAGGCAGTATGCCCCTTTGTCCAGCAGTTTTTCCCTCGGCCTCTCATCGGCGCACAAATCCTTCATTTTCATACCTTCTCACTTTTTGAAACAAAAGACGTGGGCACGGACACATAAGGTTCCTGATGCCCACGTCCTGACTTCCGGCAAAAATACGGCTGATGTCATGAGTACCGTAATTTTTGTGGTGAAAAAGGCGTGATAATTTCTTTTTCTTTATTTTATTTCTTTTTTTTACAATTCTTTGCGCAATCTTGCCTTCGGAATCCCGAGCTGGTCACGATACTTGGCTATCGTTCTTCTGGCAACCTTGTATCCTTTGCCCGTCATCCTGTCAACAAGCTCATCATCGGTGAGGGGCTTGCGCTTGTCTTCGGTCTCCACACATTCAAGCAGGGCTTTCTTCAGTTCTCTTGTGGAAACTTCCTCTCCGTCCTGATTCTCAAGACCTTCCGAGAAGAAATACTTGAGGGAGTAAATGCCGAAATGAGTCTCGATGTATTTGCTGTTGACCACTCTTGATATTGTGGAGATGTCAAAGCCTGTCTTTTCCGCGATGTCCTTGAGAACCATCGGCTTGAGGTGGGTTTCGTCACCGTCTATGAAGTAGTCGTGCTGGTAATCCACAATAGCCTGCATCGTGTTGGAAAGGGTATTGTGGCGCTGTTTCACAGCCTCGACGAACCATTTTGCTGAATCAAGCTTCTTTTTCACGAAAGCGGCAGCTTCTTTTTTCTCCCTTTCGGAAGAGTTGGCAGCCTCGAGCAGTATGTCTGCATATTTCCTGTTCACCCTCAGCTCAGGAATGGAGAAACGCGGCATAGAAAGCTTCAGCTCTCCCTCTTTATACTCAAGCAGGAAGTCAGGGACAATCTGCTGTGCCTGATCCGTATATGAGTCGTCAATCTGTCCTCCCGGGGCAGGGTTCAGCTTGAGAATCTTTGCCATTGCGGCCTTAAGCTCCTCCTCGCTCAGCCCCATGCGGGTCATTATCTTATGGAAATGCTTGTTGGTGAACTCGTTGAAATAGTTGGTAAGAATCCTGATGGCGTTGTCCACCTCAGGTGTCCTTTTGCAGTGCTTGATTTGCAGGAGAAGACATTCCCGCAGGTCTCTCGCACCTACTCCTGCCGGCTCGAAATCCTGGATTATCTTAAGCATGTCAAGCACTTCCTGCTCGTCAGTCTCGATATTTGCCCTGAATGAAAGGTCATCGACGATTCCGTCAATGCTCCTGCGAAGGTAGCCGTCATCATCGAGGCTTCCGATGAGGAATGATGCCACGGCGAACTGGCGGTCACTCAGATTGCGGTAGCCGAGCTGCTCCTGCAAACTTTGGGTAAAGCTTTCCTTTACAGAGAAAGTGTTGTACTGAGGTCTCTCATCCTTTGAATAATTGTCGGACCTGAGCCTGTAGCTCGGTATCGCGTCATCTTCCTTATATTCAGACAAAGAGACTTCTCTTGGAGCCTCGTCTTCCTCCTTCTCTTTAGGCTGGTCCTCATCCAGTACAGGGTTTTCCTCCATTTCCTTGCGTATCCTCTGCTCAAGTTCCTGTATAGGGAGCTCTATCAGCTTGATTGTCTGAATCTGCAGCGGGGAAAGTTTCTGGGTCTGCTTGAGTTCTAATCCTTGCTTCAACATAATGTTAATACTGTATTTATTATACTGGCAATTAATTTGATTTCGGTATAAGAATCCTTACCGTGTCCGTCACGAATGCATTGTTCTTGTCCACGGCCGGGTAGCATATCGGTTCCTTGACCACAAATGCCCCAGGGAATGACGGCTTTATCCTGGCAAGCAGGGCCATCGCCTCGGACTTTGTGCGGCAGTCTCCGACCGTTACCTTGAAATATGGATTTGAATATGTCCTGTAGGCCGCTATGTCATTGAACATGCTGCGGAAATTCCTAAGTGTCTGCTCGGACTCGGCACGTGCGGTCTGCCTGTTGTCAAAGAATATCCTCACACGGTATCCGTTTATGCTTCTAGAGGAGTTGGACGCTATATGTGCCCTCATTGAGGCTGTGATTGCCGGTGACTGGCTGATTCCTACTCCGGCCTTGTCTCCCGCTGCGCGTGATGGCATAGCGTCGAATACATCAATGCCGATAAGAGTGGAGTCCACTGCACAGGCCGGGCGGAATATAACAGAATCCGCATACTCGTAGCCGGCAGTCTCGCCGATTTCCTGGGCATACAAAGAAGAAGCCGCCGAAAAGGCGGACAGGACAGCGGCGAGCGCGTATAAAGAAAAAGTCTTTCTCATTTTCATATGTTCTATAAAAGTTCCCTCACAGGTATGTCTTTAAATCTTAACGTTTTGGATACTCCGCCCTTGAGCGTCGCCCTTACCGAGATGTCAACCGTGCATCCGAGCATGGTCTCCTTGTCCATGAGCGCTGTCAGTTCCCTGATTCCGGCATCTTTTTCTATGCTTATCGCGGCTTTGAGATGGTAAATCTCAGCAGATTTCGAGACCAGGGTGAACGGATCCATGGCGAGCCTACCAAGAACCTTGCCAGAATATTTCAGAGAGCCGTTTATTTCCGAAAGTCCTATCTGCATCGCAGGGTTGTCAATCCCTACGGCAAGGAATACGTCAATTCCCCTGAACCCTCTCATGCTTACGGATTCAATGTCAACTGAAGTCACATTTATCTGCCTGACCTTGTTGCATCCGGAAAGACAGAGTGCAAGTGCCGCAAGGATTACGGCAGCATATTTTCTTATTATATTGTTCACGGTGTCAGTATTTACATCTTCGCAAAGGTATGAATATTCGTTTAAAAATCCTATCGGGGAAATTGCGCTGCGCCTTCGGCGTTCCGTTCAGTCTGCCGGTTCCGTTCCTGTGTCGCCGGACGGACAACTTTGGTGATTTGATGATATCGGTTTCGTTTCTTTGTTGTATCTTTGCACTTCGGTAACAAACAGATCATCCAATGAAAGTCATCAACCTCGGAGAGAAAAATTCAATTCTCAACAAATTCGTCGCGCAGATGCGTGACAGGGAAATCCAGAAGGACAGCATGCGTTTCAGAAGAAACCTGGAAAGGCTCGGCGAAATATTCGCCTATGAGATAAGCATGACGCTGGAGCATTCTGAAAAGTCTTTTGTCACTCCTTTGGGAATAGCGAACATCCCCACCTACGATGACAATATCGTGGTAGCCACCATTCTGCGTGCCGGACTTCCGTTGCACCGCGGCATACTCAATTATTTCGATGATGCCCAGAACGCCTTTGTGGCGGCTTACCGCAAATACGACAAGGGAGAGGATTTTCATATCAATATAGAATATGCGAGCACTCCTGACCTTGGCGGCAAGACCCTTATCCTTGCCGACACAATGCTTGCTACCGGAGCTTCTCTTGAGATTGCCTATAAGAAACTGTGTGAGGAAGGGGAGCCGCGCCATACGCATCTGGTCTGCCCGATTTCAAGCGCATATGCCGTTGAATATCTCCAGAAGAACCTTCCTGGTGACAAGGTTACGCTTTGGGTGGCTGCAATTGATGAAGAACTCACAAGCCATTCCTATATTGTACCGGGGCTGGGTGATGCCGGCGACCTCGCATACGGAGAAAAGAAATAAAAAGAATCCCCGGAAGTCCAAGATTGCTTCCGGGGATTCTTGTATGGTGTCACAGGCACTCAGTCCTGTCTTGCCGCAATATAGTCTTCGTAGTCTGCCATTGACCGCAATATCACATCCTTGGCGACATCCACGTTGTAGATGCTGATGAACTGCATCCTGCTCGTGTGCTCTCCCGGGATGTCCTTATAGGTGCTGAAATAATGTATCAGACGCCTTACTATGTCGGCAGGCACCTGCTCGATGTCAGTCATGGCCCCATATACCGCGTCATTCTGCAGCACGGCGATAATCTTGTCGTCTGCCTGATTGTGGTCAAGAAGCCTCAGGCCTCCTATCGGGCGTGCCTTCACAATGACGTCCCCGTGAGTTACGTCCTTTTCCGTAAGAACGCAGATGTCCAGCGGGTCCCCGTCACCGGCCACATCGAACCGGACGAGCGCCTTGTTGGTCAGCTCTGCCATCTTCGGACCGCAATAGGTCTTGGGGATGAATCCGTAAAGCGACGGTACTATATTGGAGAATTTCTGCGGACGGTCAAGGGAAAGGTATCCTGATTCCTTGTCCACCTCATATTTCACGGTATCTGTCGGAACAATCTCTATGAAGGCCCTGACTTCTTCGGGCACGCTGTCTCCAGGGCTTATTCCGTGCCATGGATGGGCTTTATGGGCTTTAGTATAATCCATTTCTTCAAATTTGCCCGCAAAATTAATCTTTCTTTTTCATTTCAGCGAGTTTTTCTCCCACTATTCTCGCGGAAATTCCCACAAGTTCCTCGCACGGACGCTTTTTATAGTATTCTGCGGTCCTGTCTGACGGCTCGGGTGATTCCTTGCATGCCTGGGCACCGCTTCCCATGGGTACGAGACCCAGCAGCTCGCGGCATACGATTGACCCGTTCATTTCCCTGAACTTTCCGGCCATTTCCTGCACAAGGGCGTAGTTCGCTGTCCGTGCCGCCTTTATTGACGGGTCGTCTGCTGGTGACATCATGCCTGCAAGAATCGTCATCCCGCTCACCGTGCCGCATACTTCCCTCATCCTGCCCATGCCTCCTCCGAAACCGGACGAAATGACTGCAGCGACATGGTCATCAACTCCTAAAATGTCGTTATAAGCCAATACCACTGACTGGCAGCAGTTGTAGCCGCCTTCCTTGAAAAGCCTTCTGGCCTTTGCCACTCTTTCCTCTATGTCAAAATCCTTGAGCATCATATAGTGTCTTTGAATTACATCCTGCTTATTTTGAGCACATTCCTCAGGTTGCGTATCTGTGAGATTACCTTGTCAAGCTCCAGATTGCTCGGGACGGCTATTTTCATGGTTATGTCATATGTCCCGTTCCTCTGGTTTTCAGTGACATTGAACATCCTTATCGATGCGCGGAACGAATTTACGATGTCCATTATCTCGTTTATCACGGAAGGCTCCTGCGCGGCCGTCACCCTCAGGCCTGTCTGGAAGTTTCCGGTTCCCGGATTGTCGCTCCATTTTACTTTCTGTATCCTGTACGGGTACATTTCCATCAGCCTCGCCGCATTAGGACATGACATCCTGTGTATCTTCACGCCCTCCTTTATGGTGACGAATCCGAAAACATCATCCCCGAACACCGGGTTGCAGCACTTCGCCATGCGATAATCCAGTCCGCGGACGTTCTTCGCGTCAATGACCAATATGTCATCATTCCCTTTATGTTCGCGGATTCCTCCCTGGCTTTTCTTTTCCGGGATTTCAGCCTGGGGCGTCTCATGGCTTCTTGCCTCCGTTATGAGCGATTTGACATCCGACACGTCAACCTCTCCCTTGCCGACAGCTGCATAGAATGCGTTTATCGTCTTCAGCTGCAGCTTCTTAAGTATGGCCGCAAGAGTCTCGTCATCCAGTTCCATCTTCCAGTTCTTAAGACGCCTCTCAAGCAGCTCCTTGCCGTCAGCCGCATGCTGGAATTCCACCTCGCTCAGCTTCTGCTTTATCTTTGTGCGGGCCTTTCCGGTCACGACAAAATTGAGCCAGTCGGCCGACGGTTTCTGGTTCTTTCCGGACATGATTTCCACCACGTCTCCAGTGTTGAGCTTCTCGTTTATCCTCACGGCCTTCCCGTTTATCTTGCCTCCGGTGCACCTTGTGCCGAGTCCGGAATGTATGTCGAACGCGAAGTCCAGTACGGATGCACCTGCGGGCAGTTTGCGGAGCTCTCCGGAAGGGGTGAAAACGAACACATCCTTTGCCGGCAGCTCAAGCACGTCGTCTTCATAGTATGCTGCCATCGGGTCCGAATCTGAGCCAAGCGGGCTCTCAAGCGCTTTCCTTACCGCTCCGAGCCATTTGTCCAAGGTCGCCTCATGCCTGATTCCCTTGTATGACCAGTGGGATGCCAGGCCGCTTTCCGCCATATCATCCATCCTCTTTGTCCTTATCTGGACTTCGAGGAAGCTTCCTTCCTTGTTCTTGACGGTTATGTGCAGCGACTCATATCCATTAGGCTTGGGGTTGGATATCCAGTCCCTGAGTCTCTTGGTATCCGATTCATACTCTTCGGTCACATATGAGAACACTTTCCAGCACAATGCGTGCTCCGTGTCCCTGTCCGTCTCACAGTCGATTATGAACCGGATAGCAAATACATCGAAAACCCCTTCGAAGGCAACTTTCTGCTTCTGCATCTTCTTATATATGGAAAGGGCCGTCTTTGTCCTGATTTTCAGCTTGTATGATATGCCTTCATCGGAGAGTTTCTGCTTCAGCGGCTCTATGAACTGTGTCATGAGCTTCTGCCTGTCGCGCTCGGTGCTCTTGAGCTTGTTGGTGATGGCGCGGTATTGCTCCGGCTCGGCATGCCTGAAATAGATGTCCTCCATCTCGCTCTTGATGTTGTAAAGCCCGAGCTGGTGCGCCAGCGGGATGTACAGCATCATTGTCTCAAGGATTTTCCTCTCCCTGGAGAGCTTCGGGAACATGTCAAGGCTGCGCATTACCTCAAGACGGTCCGCGATTTTCAGTACTGTGACACGCGGGTCCTTGGAATATGAGACGATGAGCCGCTTGTAGTTCTCCGCTTCCAGACGCGTGTCTTTCGGCTTGATTGTGGAGATTTTGTTGAGCCCGTCAACTATTGTATATACGTCTTTGCCGAACTTTGCGGATGCTATGTCCGTGTCCGGGAAGAATCTTGTGGCTTCATGCAGGAACACTGCCGCAACGCACTCTGCGGAAAGTCCGATTTCGTCGCACGCTATTCTCGCTACTGCGAGAGGGTGTCCTATGAAAGGCTGCCCGTTGCTTCTGGTGTGGTCCTTAAGTGCCTCTTCGGCAATGAGGTATGCGGCGCGGACAAGCTCTCTGCCTGCCTGGTCGTATCTGGGGAAAAGTACGTCTATATGATCCATGGCTTTATGTCTTAAGGGCTGTTTTGTTCGTTATGAGTTGTATTTGTCCGGTGTCATGCATCGGGTCCTATGTGTCTTTCCATACCTTGAGGTATTGCTGCAGCGCCCACATCTCGTCGCGGTATTTGGCGGCTGCAAGGAAGTCCAGCTCAGCGGCGGCTTTCTCCATGTTGCGCTTTGCCTGCTCTACTGCCTTCTCTACCTGAGGGCGTTTCATTGCTCTTATCACAGGGTCCTGGAGTACGGCGGCGAGGTCTGCCTGTATGTATCCGTCCTTGTATGCCGAATTGGAGTCGCGCCTCGAGTCGTGTCCGAGTCCTACGCTGACGGTGCCTTTCCCGAGGTCGGTAGGGTCCGGGATATATGCCGGGTCATCGTATGAATTGGCTGCGCTTACCTTTCCGGAGACTGTTCCTGCGATTCTCGGATTTCGCTTCTTGCCGCCATCAGCTTGTCTTCCATATGATGACGCTCCGTTGCTGTCTGCCGAAGCGTCTTCAAGGAGCATGTTTTTCTTGACTGCCACCTGTCTTGGCGTGATTCCATGCAGCTTGTTGTACTCCATCTGCTTTGTGCGCCTGCGGTCAGTCTCATATATGGTCTGCCGCATCGAGTCCGTTATGGTGTCGGCATACATTATCACGAGCCCGTTCACGTTCCTTGCCGCGCGTCCGGCGGTCTGGGTCAATGCCCTGCCGCTGCGCAGGAAGCCTTCCTTGTCCGCATCCAGTATGGCCACAAGTGATACGGTAGGGATGTCCAGGCCCTCCCTGAGCAGGTTGACTCCGACGAGCACATCGAAGAGTCCGTTCTTGAAGTCCTCTATAATCTGTACCCTTTCCATGGTATCGACGTCCGAGTGTATGTAACGGCACCTGACTCCCATCTTGGTGAAATATTTTTCAAGTTCTTCCGCCATGCGCTTTGTCAGGGTGGTTACGAGAACCCTCTCGTCAAGCTCTGACCTTACCCGTATCTCTTCAAGCAGGTCATCTACCTGGTTCTTTGTCGGCCTCACTTCGATAGGGGGGTCAAGAAGTCCGGTCGGCCTTACGACCTGCTCGACTACAAGGCCTTCCGATTTCTCAAGCTCGTAGTCCGCCGGAGTCGCGCTCACGAAGACCGTCTGGCCTGTAATCGCTTCGAACTCGTCGAATTTGAGCGGCCTGTTGTCAGCGGCGGCAGGAAGCCGGAATCCATAGTCCACAAGGACTGTCTTGCGGGAATGGTCTCCTCCGTACATTGCCCTTATCTGCGGCAGTGTCACATGGCTCTCGTCAATGAAGGTGATGAAGTCCTTTGGGAAATAGTCTATAAGGCAGAACGGCCGCATCCCCTCAGTCCTTCCGTCAAAATATCTGGAGTAATTCTCGATTCCGGGACAATAGCCCATTTCCTTGATAAATTCAAGGTCGTACTCAACCCGCTGCTTGAGCCTCTTGGCCTCGAGGTGCTTGCCTATCGAGTTGAAATATTCGCACTGGGCCATCATGTCGTCCTGAATCTGGCTGATTGCATTGGTGCTCCGCTCTTTTGTGGTGACGAAATTTCCGGCGGGATAGATGGAAATCTCCCCGATGTTCTCGAGAACGGCTCCGCTGACAGGGTCAATTACTGATATCCTGTCAACCTCGTCTCCGAAAAACTCGATGCGCACCGCGTTGTCGCCATATCCTATGCAGATGTCAACCGTGTCGCCACGCACGCGGAATGTACCCCGCTTGAAATCGGTCTCCGTGCGTGAATACAATGCGTCCACGAGCTGGTACAGAAGGCGTGTCATGCTCCTCTGCTCTCCCTGTTTCACCGTAACCGTCTGTGCATGGAAATCCGCCGGGTTGCCTATGCCGTAAAGGCATGATACGCTGGATATTACAATGACGTCACGTCGTCCGGACAGCAGGGCCGATGCCGCGCTCAGACGTAGCTTTTCGATTTCATCGTTGATGCTGAGGTCTTTTTCGATATATGTGTCCGTCACCGGGAGATATGCCTCCGGCTGGTAGTAATCGTAGTAGGACACGAAATATTCCACGGCATTCTCCGGAAAGAATGACTTGAACTCTCCGTAAAGCTGTGCCGCAAGGGTCTTGTTGTGGCTGAGTATCAGGGCCGGGCGCTGGAGCTTCTCGATGACATTCGCCATGGTGAAGGTCTTTCCCGAGCCTGTCACGCCAAGGAGCGTCACCGCATCCACGCCGTCTTTAAGCGCGTTGCAGATGCCCTCGATGGCTGCCGGCTGGTCTCCTGACGGCCTGTATTCTGAATCTATATGAAATTTCATCTTCTTGTCATTTAGTGCATGCCGCTTTGTTTCATCTACTCTCCTCTCGTACAGCGCAGGCGGCAAAACCTTACAAATATAGCAAAAGTCGAGAGCAGAAACAAAGTTTACTTTGATTCTGCCGAGACGCAAGCGTATATATGTGTGCAGCACAAATATAATGCTTTTATGTCTCTTTGCTGTCAATCCGTCCTGACTTTTTGAGGCAGGAAAATGCCACGGGAGGTTTTTAGGAAAAAATCTGCATGAATCTTAGGGGGATTATCCGACCGCTTCTGAATTTTTATTATCTTTGCGCCGCTCCGGTGTCTGTACGGCAGCCGCTTTAGGCTGATGCATCGTGCACAGGACCGGCGGATGACGAATTTTATAACTAAATACACGAACGTATGGTTTATTCACACGAAGTGCAGCAGATGTGCTGCGTCAAAAAAGGACCGAATCATGGTCCCGCTCCTATTCCTGAAGAGGGAAAATGGGTGAAATCAAAAGAAATCACTGACATTTCAGGCCTTACTCACGGTATCGGCTGGTGCGCTCCTCAGCAGGGTGCCTGCAAGCTTACCCTTAATGTAAAGGAAGGCGTAATCCAGGAGGCTCTTGTCGAGACAATCGGCTGCTCAGGCATGACCCACTCGGCTGCAATGGCATCTGAGATTCTCCCGGGCAAGACTATCCTCGAGGCTCTCAACACTGACCTCGTGTGTGATGCAATCAATACAGCTATGCGCGAGCTTTTCCTCCAGATTGTCTATGGACGTACACAGTCTGCATTCTCAGAGGGCGGCCTTATGATTGGTGCAGGTCTTGAGGACCTCGGAAAAGGTCTCCGCAGCCAGGTAGGTACACTTTACGGTACCCTTGCAAAAGGACCTCGCTACCTCGAAATGGCAGAAGGATACATCAAGACCCTCGCACTCGACAAGAATGACGAGATCTGCGGATACGAGTTCGTGCATCTCGGCAAATTCATGGACGAGATAAAGAAAGGTACGGACGCAAACGAAGCTCTTAAGAAGGTTACCGGTTCTTACGGACGCTTCACTAAAGAGGCCGGTGCAGTTAAATACATTGACCCACGTCACGAATAACAGGAGGACAAGACTATGATTAGAGAAGTTAAATTCGAGAGCCAGGATCGTCGTATCAAACAGATCCTCGCTGCACTTAACGAGAACGGTATCAAAGATATCGAGGAGGCTAACGCAATTTGCGAGCAGTATGGTCTTGACCCTTACCTCACTTGCGAGGAGACTCAGCCAATCTGCTTCGAGAATGCAAAGTGGGCTTACGTGGTAGGTTCCGCAATCGCAATCAAGAAAGGCTGCAAGACTGCCGCTGAGGCTGCCGAGGCAATCGGAATCGGTCTTCAGGCATTCTGCATCCCTGGTTCGGTAGCTGATGACCGTAAGGTTGGTATCGGCCACGGAAACCTTGCTGCAATGCTTCTCCGTGAGGAGACAAAATGCTTCGCTTTCCTTGCAGGCCACGAGTCATTCGCTGCTGCAGAGGGAGCCATCAAGATTGCCGCAAAGGCTGACAAGGTACGCAAGGAGCCTCTCCGCTGCATCCTCAACGGTCTCGGAAAGGACGCTGCGCAGATCATTTCACGTATCAACGGCTTCACATATGTGCAGACTGAGTTCGACTACTACTCAGGCGAGCTTAAGGTCGTAAGGGAAATCGCTTACAGCGACGGTCCTCGCGCAAAGGTAAAATGCTATGGAGCAGACGATGTACGTGAGGGCGTAGCAATCATGTGGCACGAGGGCGTTGACGTTTCCATCACAGGTAACTCAACCAACCCAACCCGTTTCCAGCACCCTGTAGCAGGTACTTACAAGAAAGAGCGCGTGCTTGCAGGCAAGCCTTATTTCTCAGTAGCCTCAGGCGGCGGTACAGGCCGTACCCTTCACCCGGACAACATGGCAGCAGGTCCTGCTTCATACGGTATGACCGACACAATGGGCCGTATGCACAGCGACGCCCAGTTTGCAGGTTCCTCATCAGTTCCGGCACACGTTGAGATGATGGGCTTCCTCGGCATCGGCAACAACCCTATGGTAGGCTGCACAGTAGCTTGTGCCGTTGACGTTGCTCAGGTACTTAATAAGTAAGAGATTGACTTACATATACTTACGAGAGATATTCCGGTTGGGATATACCTTTTTCCGAGATTGATTTCAATCTATCTTAAAATGCACTGATTGATAGCGTGTTAGTAAATGGTGCAAGTACGGTCAAAACCGTATAACCATTATTTCGCTGAGAATCCTACTCTTTCCATGTAGGCTTCTATGTAGGTTAATTAAGACGACTTGATGCCTATTAATGCGAATTAAAGAGTCATTTAACTAACACGTTATCAGTTATGTATACTATTAACATTCGGGGCACTAAGTATATGACAAAAATTTGAAAATATCGATTCGATAACGGTTAGTATGGTT
>CAJUEK010000015.1 GCA_910585445.1 uncultured Bacteroidales bacterium
GTGCCAGTCCTAATTTTGTTTCGCTTCAAAAAGTTTTATCGGACAGCAATAATTTGGAAACAAGGTTGAGTTGACCTCATTGGAAAACAAGAAAAAGGGGCTTGAATAATACTTTTTATTCAGCCCCTCATTATTTATGGCATTGCCAATCCCGGCATAGCACCCGAATCCACAATTCGCAGAGGTTTACACGGCATCACATAAATCAGCCGCCAAGCTCCCCACTCCATTTTCTCAAATCATTTCCCGTCCTCCTGGGCAAAGAACCTGTACTGGAAAAGCAGCAGGTAAAAAGCCCCTACGGTCACACAGCTGTCCGCAAAGTTAAAGACGGCCCCGAAAAACACACGTGGTACATCCTGCCATGGAAGCCTGTATTCAAACAGCGGGAAATACAACATATCAACGACCCGACCGAACAGGAACGCAAACGGCGCACCCGGCATCACCGTCTCTGGCCATATCATTCCATAGAACAGGCAGTCAAAAATATTGCCCAAAGCTCCGGCGGCAATAAGCGTCAGTCCCACAAGCACGCCGGTCGGAGTGCCGCGGCGCGATGCCAGCTTCGAAATCCACCACCACAAGGCACCGAAAAGCACAATCCTGAATACGGAAAGCAAAGCCTTCCCCCAGACGCCTCCGAAAGCCATACCGAAAGCCATGCCCTCATTAAGGACAAAATGAAGCTGAAACCAGTTCCCTATGACATTTATCGTCTCGCCAAGTTCCATATTTGTCTTGACCAGAATCTTTATCACCTGGTCAAGAACGACAAGAACGGCACCGAGAACGACAAGCCAGGTTCCTTTGGAAATCTTCATGGGCCTACTTGTTCTTGTTCATCATCTCCTTGGCCTCCACCGTCAAAGTGGCATGAGGCACAAGACGAAGCCTCTCCTTAGGGATAAGCTTTCCGGTCATGCGGCATACGCCATAAGTCTTGTTCTCGATTCTGATAAGCGCAGCCTCAAGGTTCTGTATGAACTTGTACTGACGCTGTGCAAGGGCACCGGCCTCCTCCTTAGAAAGAGCCGTCGCGCCTTCCTCCATAATCTTGAAAGTCGGAGACGTGTCCTCAATGTCATTGCTTGACCCATGAGTAACGACATCACGCAACTGCTTATATTCGTTTTTCGCCTTTTCAAGCATCTCAAGAATGATGGTCTTGAACTCCTGGAGCTCCTCATCACTATAACGCACCTTAATCTCTGGAGCGTTCTTCATTTCTTCTGCCATAGCTTATAGTGTTTATAATCATTAAATTCTCTCAACTCTTATGCGGATATTCCCGTCATTCCACTCGACCTCAGGAGCGTCACCGGACTCTGAAATCGGCGCGGCCTGCACATCAACAGCAAGCGTCTGAGCTGCGACATAGTCACGGAATCCGGCAAGCGAAGCCGCAATCTCCTCACCGTCAGGACCATCGGCAAACACCTTCACCGTAATCTTGTCAGTAACGTCAAAATCGCTGTCCTTGCGCAAGTTCTGTATCCTGTTTATCAGTTCACGGGCAACACCCTCATACCTGAGAGCATCCGTTATGGTAATGTCAAGCGCAAGCGTCAGAGTTCCCTCAGTGGCCACAAGCCAGCCCGGCATGTCCTCCGAAGATATCTCATAGTCACCCTTGTTCAAAGTGACATCACCCGAAGGCAGGTTCAAAACATAACCTGTGCCAGAGGTCTCCGATGCCTGTATTTCCGATATCACATCCTGTCCAAGAGCGGCGAACGCAGCTGCAATCTCCTTCATCCGCTTGCCGTAAATCTTGCCGAGTGTCTTGAAATTAGGCTTGATTTTCTTGGTTATCAACCCGGCAGTCTCGGAAATGAACTCCATCTCCTTCACATTGACCTCTCCGAGCACAAGTTCCTTGACATTTTCAAGCTGCTCCTTCACCCTCATGTCGATGACAGGAATCACAATCTTCGCAAGCGGCTTGCGGACATTTATGTTCACCTTACGGCGTAGGGCAAGCACCATTGAAGACGCCCTCTGTGCCAAAGCCATCCTTGCCTCAAGGTCACTGTCCACGGCAGCGGCATCATACTCCGGCATTGCGACATAATGCACGGACTCCTCTCCTTGCACAAGATCAGTATAGAGACGGTCCATGAAGAACGGCGCTATAGGGGCAGACAGACGGGCAACCGAAACCAGAACCTGATACAAGGTCTGATATGCAGACAGTTTGCCGGCATCCATGGTACCTCCCCAGAAACGCTTCCTGCCAAGACGCACATACCAGTTGCTGACATGGTCGCACACGAACTCCTGTATCATACGCCCTGCAGCAGTCACATCATAATCCTCGTATGCGGCAGTCACATCCCTCACAAGCGTATTGAGAAGCGATATTATCCACCTGTCAATCTCGGGCCTCTCAGAAAGCGGCACAGCTTCGGCGGCAGGATCGAATCCGTCGATATTGGCATACAGCGCGAAGAACGAATAAGTATTGTAGAGGGTTCCGAAGAACTTCTTCCTGACCTCATCAACACCAGCCTCGTCAAAACGGAGGTTGTCCCAAGGCTGTGAATTTGTAAGCATATACCATCTTAGGGCATCAGCGCCATACTGGTCAAGGGCCTTGAACGGATCCACGGCATTGCCGAGCCTCTTGCTCATCTTGTTGCCGTCCTTGTCAAGCACCAGACCGTTTGAGATTACCCTCTTGAACGCGCACTTGTCGCTGACCATGGCATTTATGGCATGGAGCGTATAGAACCATCCCCTCGTCTGGTCCACGCCCTCTGCTATGAAGTCGGCTGTACATCCGAACTTGCTGCTTCCGAGGTTGCGCAGGCCCTCCTGGGCATACGGCATCGCACCAGAATCAAACCACACGTCAATAAGGTCTGTCTCACGCACCATCTTCTTGCCTGTAGGAGAAACAAGGAATATATTGTCCACATACGGACGGTGAAGATCTATCTTGTCATAATTCTCCTTTGACATATCATCCGGAGCGAATCCCTTTTCTTTCAGAGGATTCACATCCATTATGCCTGCTGCGACAGACTTCTCTATCTCAGCATAAAGTTCCTTGACGGAGCCGATGCATATGCTCTCGCGTCCGTCCTCGCTCATCCACACGGGGAGAGGAGTTCCCCAATAGCGGCTTCTCGACAGGTTCCAATCCTGAATGTTCTCAAGCCATTTGCCGAAACGTCCGGTACCGGTTGACTCCGGCTTCCAGGTAATTGTGTCATTAAGCTCCATCATCCTCTCACGCACTGCGGTAGTGCGGATAAACCATGAATTGAGAGGGTAATACAGCACAGGCTTGTCCGTCCTCCAGCAATGAGGATATGTATGGGTATGTTTCTCTATCTTGAAGGCCTTGTTCTGCTGCTTGAGCATAACGCAAATGTCAACGTCGAGAGTAGGAGCGTCCTCAGCAAGCGAAGCGTCATAGGCGTTCTTGACATACCTGCCGGCAAATTCGGAATAGTCAGCCGAAACATTGGCGGCGGCATAATCCGGATCCATATCCTCGATACGGAAGAAACGTCCCTGACGGTCCACCTGGGCGCAACGGTCTCCGTTCATGTCCACCACCATCAGCGGCGGAACTCCCGCGGCCTTTGCCACCTTATTGTCGTCTGCACCGAAAGTAGGCGCGATATGCACGATTCCGGTACCGTCCTCAGTCGTGACATAATCTCCCGGTATTACCTTGAACGCACCCTCGCCCGGATTGAACCAAGGTATAAGCTGCTCATATCTTATGTCCACAAGCTCCGCTCCCTTGATCTTGCCGTCAAGAACCTTGAACGGTACAAGCTTGTCTCCTGGCTTATAATCCTCAAATGCGACCTCTGCCGCCTTCGGATTGAAAAGAGAGCTTACGAGAGCCTCCGCCACGACATATACCGCCGGCTTTCCTGTGTAAGGATTGAATGAAAGCACGCGCACATAATCAATGTTCGGTCCCACGCAAAGCGCAGTATTTGACGGTAGAGTCCACGGAGTGGTTGTCCATGCGAGGAAATATGCCGGAGTTCCGTCTTCAAAAAGGAATTCCGACTTGCCATCCCTCACGACCGCGAACTGCACCGTAGCAGTCGTATCCTTCACATCCCTGTAGCAGCCAGGCTGGTTCAGTTCATGCGTACTGAGACCGGTTCCCGCTGCAGGCGAATACGGCTGAATTGAATAGCCCTTGTAGAGCAGGCCCTTGTCGTAAATCTTTTTCAGAAGATACCAGAGTGTCTCGATATATCTGTTGTCGTATGTTATATACGGGTCGTTCATGTCCACCCAGTAGCCTATACGCTCTGTCATGGACACCCACTCGGCCGTATATTTCATCACCTCCTTGCGGCAGGCGTCATTATATTCCTCAACGGAAATCTTGGTTCCGATGTCCTCCTTGGTTATGCCGAGCTTTTTCTCGACGCCAAGTTCCACCGGCAGGCCATGAGTGTCCCATCCTGCCCTTCTGTTGACTTTATATCCGCCCTGTGTCTTGTAGCGGCATATGGCATCCTTGATAGAACGCGCCATGACATGGTGAATGCCCGGCATGCCGTTCGCTGAAGGCGGACCTTCAAAGAAAATGAATTCAGGTGCGCCTTCGCGCAGTTCAAGGGATTTCTCGAATGCGCGGTTCCTTTTCCATCTGTCGAGGACATCGTTGCCCGTCGCGACAAGATCAAGACCTTTGTACTCTTTAAATGCCATACTATTGAAAATAATTGTCTATTTTTGCACGGGCAATGCCCACCCGCTTTTTGTTCAAACTGCAAATATAGTAAAAAGCTGAGAGCAAACATCAAGCTTGCTTGAAATGTTTGCCGAGGCGTCAACGTTTATATGTGCGAAGCACAAATAAGTAAAAAGCTGAGAGCAGACATCAAATTTATTTGTAACCGACAAAGTCGCTGAAGCGAATGCGAAAGAATGTTTGCCGAGGCGAAGACGAATATATGTGCGTAAGCACAAATATAGTAAAAAGCTGAGAACAAACACCAAGCTCGCTTGTAATCGACGAAGTCGCTTGAGCGAAAGCGAAAGAAATGTTTGCCGAGGCGCCAACGTTTATATGTGGGACTATATGTGCGCAAGCACAAGTATCAACCAAGAGAAAAAATGAACATACTCGACATAATTATCCTGATATGCTTCGTAGCCGCCATTGTACAGGGCCTCAGGAAAGGATTCATAGCACAGGTCATAGCCATAATATCAATAATCGTAGGAGTCTGGCTGTCATTCCGCTTCTCCACCATGGCAAGCCAGTGGCTCGCCCAATACGTCCCGGCCTCTGGACAGGTCCTGAAAATCGTTGCATTCGCACTGATTCTCATACTGGTAATCTTCGCGCTGGGTGCACTGGGGAAAGTCATTGAAGCCACGATAAAAATAGTGATGCTCAGCTGGCTCAACCGCCTGCTCGGTGCTATTTTCTCCCTCCTGAAATATGCCCTTGTAATGGGACTTGTCATAATGGCATTCAACGCATTGAACAACACGTTCAACATAATAAGCGAAGACACCCTTTACTCGTCCTCGCTATACCCGCCCCTGAAAAGATTCGCATATTCCGTATTCCCATATCTGAAAGACCTGCTTTTCTGGGGAAGATGACGGACATGAAAAATCAGACACAATGGAAAGAATAATACTCATAGAGACATCCACGGCGCTGTGCTCCACTGCAATCGCAGAAAACGGCGCAATCGTTTCATACAGGGAAAGCTCGTCCCCGAAAGCGCATGCATCAATGACAGCGGTCTTCATTGACCAGATGCTGAAGGAATGCAATCTCACAATATCAGATTGCGATGCGGTATGCGTCAGCATGGGCCCAGGCTCATACACAGGCCTGCGGGTTGGAGTCTCAACATCAAAAGGACTATGCTTCGGAGCGAAGAAGCCTCTGCTTGCCGTAGGGACTTTGGACACACTTGTTGCACAGGCAATCGCGGAAGGACTTGTTCCGGAGGGATGCAGGCATATAGTTCCTATGATTGACGCGCGAAGGATGGAAGTGTATGCAGGCGTATTCACTCCGGACGGCCGGCAGATTACGGAAACCGCACCTGCCATCATAGACTCCGGCAGCTACTCTGACATAATCGCCCAAGGACCGGTTCTTTTCATCGGGGACGGAGCAGGAAAATGCGCGGAAACGCTCGCCCATCCGAACGCAACCTTCATACAATGCTGTCCGAAAGCGTCATCAATGCTCGTTCCAGCAATTGCAGAATACAAAGAAAAACGGTTCAAAGACGTTGCGTACTTCGAACCGTTCTATCTTAAGGAATTCGTCGCGACAACCAGCCGCAAGAAATTGTTCTGAGACCTCCGAACATATCTTTAACAATTAACATTATTAAACTAAGAGAAGAACTAACTTTCATTTTTTGAACATGCTCAGCATGTTAGCAATGATAACGACAAGTTGTCATAAAGAAAATGTTTCATAATTTGACACATCCAAAAGAATAGATACTGAAACAGGAATTGACCCGGGTACTGTTTCAAAGCCTTCCAGTAAATATACTTGGAACTATAGAACAATAACATATTCATTATAAGTATGAGAAAAATCATTACTGCACTTATACTCGTTTTAGCATTATGCAGTTGTGGTAAAGTAACAAAGACATGGGTATGGAAAGGTGAGAAGGAGATTCCGGCAAAAGGAGGAACAGCCGTTTGGACACCAAATCTTGATGACCCTTATGTTTATCCGGACTTTACCGCCATTTGTACAAAAATTGAACTGGTTTCAGAAGACCGGGTAATAGAGTCGCATATATTTGAGAAACCGGGAAAGAAACTGCAAGGTGAATGGTATAAAATCACAGGAGAACTCAATAAAATTTCCATTACCTTCGAGCCGAATACAACACCATATATAAGATCAATAGCAATCTATCTTGATAACCCCACCGGCGGTTACGGTTTCCGGGTTACCCAGGCTGCCCAATAAAAAGAACGGTTCAAAGTTGTCCGACTTTGAACCGTTCTTTTATAAAGCTGTTCTGAGACTCTTATTTCAGCAATTTCGCCACAACCTTCTCCAAATCCTTGCCGTCCCTGACCTTCTCGTCCGAGAGCATTCCCTCACGGATGAAGAACACCATAGGAAGAGACGACAGATTGTAAAGGCTCACATATGGAGAAGCATCCGCACGTGAGTCGCAGACATTAATCCAAGGCAGTTCCTGGTTCTTGACCGCGGTAGCCCACATGGTCTTGTCCGGGTCAAGAGAAACCTGATAAACCTCAAAGCCCTGCTGATGGTATTTTCCGTACAGAGGTTTAAGGACATCAGTATTAAAGATGTTCTGCTTGGCGTCAGATGCGCTCCAGAAGTAAACCATCACGACTTTCGAATCCACATCGCTCAGCTTGATTTTGCGTGCTGACAAATCAGGAAGCTCAATGTCAGGGAATCCTATTTCAGCTGCCCCGTTAAGGCGTGTCTCAAGCTCAAGATAGCCGAAACGCCTCTGCGCCTCCGCCCTCAGAGCCTTCACATATCTCGAATCAGGATATACGGTCTCGAGTGAATCAGCAGCATTTGTAAAATGTATCGCATCAGTCTTCTGCCCGAAAACAGGCAGCCTCTCACCAAAGCTCTGATACAGCACAGGAACAACTGTAAGTGAACGGCTGTTCTGCAGCACATATTTCACGCATTCGCGGTAATAAGCAACATATTCGCGGCCCATCTCGCTCTTAAGTTCCATTGTCTCCGCCTCTCCTGACGCAACCTCAAGCCTTGCGGCAAGGTCACTAAGCCTTGCGGACGCGGCCGAATAGTCCTTTTCAACCTTTGCAAGCCTTGACGACTCCTCAGAACCCTCAACAGCATAGTTTCCAAGCGTATCGGCAGACACCTTCACCTTGTCACCATTCTCAAGAAGCAGAGAGGCAATCCTCCTGTCCCCGAAGAAAAGATATACAAACTCCGGCTGTCCCTTCTTCACATCCACCTTATATGAAAACTTGCCGGAAGCGTCAGTCTTGACAGTATCAAGCACAGAATACCTGTTTGCATCAAGGAGCTTGACGACAACCTCAGAAGAAGGAGCGGACTCCACGGCACCGTCAATCCTGGCGCCACTTGTGCAGGCCGCAGCGACAGATGCCGCAGCCGCAAAAAAGATTATTCTAATTGATTTTGACATATTCATTATAAATTGCCGATGCCGTCCGGGCAAATTCTTCCGGAGACATTTCCAGTTTCTTTTTTCTGAAATCCATGTCCGCCTCAGAATTGAGCGGCACAAGATGTATATGAGTATGCGGAACTTCCATTCCAAGCACTGCGACACCTACTCTTTTGCACGGAATCGCCTTGCCGATCGCAAGAGCGACTTTCCTTGCAAATGCGCACAGGCCCATGTATGTGTCACTGTCGAGACTGAATATATAGTCATCTTCCACATGCTTCGGTATCACGAGCGTATGGCCGGCAGCCATAGGATTGATGTCGAGAAAGGCATAGTAATCCTCATTCTCGGCCACTTTGTAGGAAGGAATTTCCCCCTCTGCTATTTTTGTGAAAACAGTCGGCATATTCTTTTGCAATAAATGAAACCCTCCGGGAGGAAGGCTCCGTACATGAATTAAAGTGATATGTCAAGTATCTCGAATTTGACTGTTCCGGCAGGAACCTGGGCCTCAACCACATCACCGACCTTGTGTCCCATAAGGGCCTTGCCGATCGGCGTTTGTGCGGCCAGCTTTCCTGACATGAAATCAGCCTCCTTCTCGCTCACGAGAGTGAACGTCATTGTCTGCTTGGTGGTAAGGTTCTTGACCTTCACCTTGTTGAGCATCTGGACCACGTCCGTACCAATCTGCGACTCGTCAATAACGCGTGCATTGGCCACGAGGTCCTGAAGCTTTGATATATTGAGCTCGAGAAGGCCCTGAGCCTCTCTTGCAGCTTCGTATTCGGCGTTCTCAGAAAGGTCCCCCTTGTCTCTCGCCTCAGCAATGGCGGCCGATATGACCGGACGCTGGGCAATCGCCTCAGCAAGTTCCGCCTTAAGTTTGTCAAAACCCTCCTGGGTCATGTAATGAAGTGCCATAATCTATTATTTTATCGTCATATAAACATCAATCTGCGCGACATCCGCGCATGTCATTCGGAAAATTTCGGTTTCATTATCTCCGAATACACCACCAGTTTCCTGGGGTCAATCTTTTTCTCCCTGCAAGACTTGGCGTCAGAGGGCACCTTACCAGCCACCGTTTTCTTCACCGGCTTGTGCACCGGATGTGCAGGCTGTGCCGGATGTGCCTGAGGTGCAGGCTGCATAGGCCTGTCATGCTTCAGGACAGCCTCACGCTGCTGAACCAGGTCATACGGCCGGGCCATGTCATGCCGCCGGTCCACTTCAGGTTCCAATGTCCCGGCAGGAAAGCCAAGAGGTCCTGAAGCAATTTCCTCCGGTTCATCAGCATCCTCTTCATCTGCTGCAACGGCAGGTGCAACACCTTTGCCACCGGCCTTGCCGGAAGCATTAAGCTTCTTTTCAACCACCTTGAATATGGCAGGCAGCAAAAGAAGAAGCAGTCCTATCAGAGTTTCCATATAAAATTTGTTCTCGGAACGCCTGTCACATCATAGACATGCACGCGTCCCTGTCCTTTTCAAGTTGTGCCTTCAATTGGTCCACAGAAGCGAAACGCACCTCGTCACGGATCTTGGACACAAAAGAAAGCTCCATGTCAAGCCCATATATATCCTCATCAAAGCCGAAGATATTGGTCTCTATTGTTCTTGAATTGCCTGTGGCAACGGTAGGCCGCAGACCTATATTGCACATTCCGCAGAACTCGCGTCCCAAGACCTTCACTCTGACGTAATATACCCCGTTTCCAGGCACAAGCTTGAGCGGCTCATACAGCTGCATATTGGCAGTCGGGAATCCCATCGTGCGTCCGAGCCTGTTGCCGGCCACAACGACCCCATGAAGACAGTAGCTGTAGCCCAGCATCCCGTTCGCCCCCAGCACATCTCCCTCCTCAAGGCATTTCCTTATTTTAGTCGAACTGACGGCAGCTCCGCAATCATTGGATACCATTTCAGTCCTAACAACTTCAAGGCCAATCGCCTCAGCCTCACGAGCGACATCGTCAGGAGCGGCGGCATCACTGCCCATCCTGTTGTCATATCCCAGCAAAACCGTGTCAGCGCCATAATTGTCCCTGAGCATGCACAGATACTCCCGGGTAGTCATGTTGCTGAATTCTTTAGTGAACCTTTGTACTTCCACACGGCTCACGCCAAGCTCATGCAGCATCCGAGTCTTCTCGTCCAGAGCAGTAAGAAGCCTCAGTGAACGTGCGTCCTTCTGCAGCACATTGCGGGGATGCGGCCAGAAAGTCATGACCATGCTCTCATCCCCACGTGCAGCAGCAGCCTTCACAAGCTGCTCTATAACAAGACGGTGCCCAAGATGGACACCGTCAAAAAAGCCGGTGGCTACAACCATCTCACGAGTTCGAAATCCTGTCTGTGAGGCATCTTAGGATTCTTTGCATAGATACGTCCTGCAACCTGGTAAAGTCCTGATGTGTCAGGATTTATGGCTGCGGTATATCTTGCCCTTCCGTCACTGCACTCAACCGGAGAAAACTCGTATGTTTCCTGTATATGAAGCCTTCCTTTCTTGTCTGTGGCCGCAAACAGCACCTCGACTCCGATTTCCTCAGGACTGAGGTCACCGATATTGAGGACTACCTCTGCATTGAAGTCATTGCCGATTGCTATCTTGTCGCTGTTGCTGTCAGGCATTTGCGCAGACACGACCTCGACATTGTTCCACTCGCGGCGAAGCTTCTTCTTCCATGAAGCCATCTCACGCGCCTGAGCGAAGTCGTCAGCCACAAGACCGTCATATCTTGCAGACTGAGGCACATAATACTGGTTGATATAGTCAGTAAGCATGCGGTTTGTGGTGAAATTGCATGCCACCATAGCCACAGTGTTCTTTATGTACTCAATCCAGTCTGCCGAACGTCCCGTTGACACGCTCTTGTTGTAGAATGTAGGGGCAATCTCGTTCTCTATGATATTGTAGATTGTAGCGGCATCAAGCTCATCCTGATAATTCTGGTCAGTGTAGGTCCTTTCCTGAGGAAGAGCCCAGCCGGCTCCCTTCTTGTAGCCCTCTACCCACCATCCGTCAAGCACTGAGAAATGCATTACGCCGTTCATGGCTGCCTTCTCTCCAGAAGTTCCGGAAGCCTCGAGAGGACGTGTAGGGTTGTTCATCCATACGTCAACACCCTGCACAAGATACTTGGCCACAGTGATGTCATAGTTAGGAACGAAAACAATCTTTCCGATGAAACGCTCCTGCTTTGAGATGTCAACAATCATCTTTATGAGGTCCTGGCCTGCCTTGTCAGCAGGATGCGCCTTTCCTGCAAAGAGGAACTGCACAGGCTGCTTAGGGTCGTTCACTATGCGGTCAAGCCTGTCAAGGTCACGGAAAAGAAGGTGCGCCCTCTTGTAAGTGGCAAAACGCCTTGCGAAACCGATTGTGAGGACATCCTCGCGGAGAGACTCCTTGATGCGCACAACCTCCTTAGGAGAGTAGTGGCTTGCGGCTGCAGGGTCAGAAAGCCTTCTCTTAACCTCGTCTATGAGTTTCTTGCGGAGAGAGGTCCTGATGTTCCAGACCTCCTCGTCAGACACTTTATATATGCCCTCAAAGCATGACTTGTCATAATGATGCGTCTTGAACTCCTCACCGAACACCCTGGCATGAGCCTCTTTCCACTCAGGAGCGGTCCATGTAGGATAGTGGACTCCGTTTGTCACATAGCTCACGTGAAGTTCCTCAGGAAGATAGCCCGGCCACATATGTCCGAGAATATCGCGGCTGACCTCACCGTGAAGCCATGACACGCCGTTCACCTCCTGTGACATGTTCGCTGCAAGGATGCTCATAGAGAATTTCTCGTTGACATCCGCGCCGTTGTTCTTTCCAAGTCCCATGAGAGTCTCCCAGCCAATCTTGAAACGCTGAGGATAATGTCCGATATATTTGCGGAGAAGTCCCTCGTCAAAAGCGTCATGTCCGGCAGGGACAGGAGTATGTGTCGTGAAGAGCGAAGAAGCCCTTACAACCTCGACTGCCTCGGTAAATTCGAGATTCTTGTCAGTAATCAGCTCGCGGAGCCTTTCGAGACCAATGAACGCAGCATGTCCCTCGTTGCAATGGTAAACCTGCGGATTGAAGCCGAGCTTGCGCAGGGCACGTATTCCGCCCACGCCAAGAAGAAGCTCCTGCTTGAGACGGTTCTCCCAGTCTCCTCCGTAGAGATTATAGGTGACTGACCTGTCCTCCGGAAGATTGTCCGGGAAGTCAGTGTCGAGCAGATACAGCTCGGTACGTCCCACATCCACTCTCCAGAGCCTTGCATTGAGGTTCCTTCCAGGGAAAGCCACACTTACGGTAATCCAGTTGCCATGCTCGTCACGTACAGGCGTTGCAGGAATCTTCATGAAGTCCTGTGCGACATCCTCGGACACCTGCTCTCCCTGTGCGGTCAGCTTCTGGTTGAAATAGCCGAACCTGTAGAGCAGGCCGACAGCCACAAGATTGGTGTTCATGTCGGAAGTCTCCTTGATATAGTCACCAGCAAGGATGCCAAGACCGCCTGAATATATCTTGAGCGAAGTGTCAAGACCGTATTCCATGCAGAAATATGCAACAGACGGAGATGTCCTCTTTTCCTTGAGGGCCATGTATGTGTTGAACTCATCCATCACAGACTTGAGGTCCGCGAGGAACTTGCTGTCCTGCTCAAGCTTCTGGTATCTCTTGAGGCTGACTTTGTCGAGCATTGCTATAGGGTTCTGTCCCGAAGCCTCCCATGCCTGGGGATCAACTGATTCGAAAAGGTTCTTGGCCGATTCATTCCAGCACCACCACAGATTCTTGGAAAGGATTTCCAGATCTTTAAGACTGTCAGGAAGGTGGCGTGATACGAAGACGCTGTTCCAAGTCGGCTGATTCACTTCAAATTTCTTATATTCCATATGTTTGTCATTCCTGGTCGAAGGGTATGAGCCCTTGGCCGATATTAATTTCTCCAAAGCCTTTGAATAGGCTTCCTTATAATATACGATGTTATTTTCCCACAGAGCGATTTCGGACACGTCCTTGGCGTTCTGCATATATTTGTTCCTTTCATCCTTGTGAAGTCCCGCAATCTCCTTCACGCGCTCCACGACGCCGTCAACGACATCAAAATAATTCGAGTCGTTCCTGTCAAGGACAGTGATTCCAGGATGTTCCTTTCCGTAATATGTACGCACCCACAGACCGAAACCGGCAAGGCTCGTGGTAAGGGTAGGCACCCTGAACGCAAGGCTCTCCAGCGGAGTGTATCCCCAAGGCTCATAATATGACGGGAAGAGCGTAAGGTCAAGACCGGCAAGCAGGTCATAATATGACATATTGAAAATGCCGTCGTTGCCGTTCAAGTAAGATGGGATGAAATATACCTTTACCTTGTCTCCTGCTGCATTGTTGAAATGCAGCTCATCGAGCCTTCTTGTGACGCTGTCATACTCAGGATTCATCAGATAATGCGAAGTCCTTGTGACATAGGTGCTTCCGTTGCCTGCAAGCTTTGCAGCAAGCTGTTTGTCAGGGCCGTTATGTCCGGAAGGAATCATTATGAAGGCATGCACATCCTTGCCCTTGAAATCCGTATGGTTGAGCTTGTCAAGGGCGTCAATGAACACGTCGATACCCTTGTTCTTCCACTCATAACGCCCGCCTATGCCGACGAGCACGGCATTCTCCATTATATCCTCGCCGCACATGGCCGATGCCACCTGCATAAGCTTCTTCCTTGCCGCATCACGCTGTGCGGTATACTCCTCATCAGTAGCAGGAGTGAAGCTCGGCTCAAATCCGTTCGGAGTCACCACATCCACCGGTCTTCCGAGGAACTGGCGGCACTCCTGGGCAGTTATGTCACTTACGGTCGTGAAGATGTCGCAATTCTCAGCCGACTTCTTCTCGAGGGAATGCCTTGCCACAACGTTGAAGTTGCGCGCCTTCTCATCCGCGTCATAGCCTGCAAGCCCGTCATACAAAGGCAGGTAATTGCCTGCGATGCACCTTCCGATTACTGTGGCATGTGTCGTGAACACAGTTGCAACAGGCACATTGGCAGACTTCAGGTAAAGGAGTCCCGCACCGGTCATCCACTCATGGAACTGGGCCACAATCTTGTCAGACGACTCAAGATTATATTTGTAGAAACTCTCTATGACCCTTCCGGCAGCATAGCCGAAAAGCGCAGACTCACGGTAATCCCAGTTGCCTGTAAGGGAATCAACCCCGAATCTTGTCCAGAATTCGGTAAGAATCCTGTCCTGCATCGTAAGGAACTGCTTGAAATCCACAAGGATTGCAGTCGGGCTGCCAGGCACGTTCCATCTTCCGACACGGACTCTCAGGCCCTCGGAAGCAGCATGGGTTCTCCAGGCCCTGTACAATGCCGGATCTTCTATGAAATCCGGATTGTTCTCAGTATTCATCCACACGTCAGGACCGACCATGATGTGCTTCCTGCTGAACTCGCTCTTAAGATAGAGAGACTTCGTGGCAATCACGGTATATATGCCTCCCACCTTATTGCAGACTTCCCAGCTGACCTCAAACAGATAATCCGGCTTTATAAGTTCTGTTTTCATTCTTTCAACAATAATTCACTTAGTTTCCCCGGCCGGAGCCTTTGGGCAAGGTTCCGTCCGGGGAGATTATACAAAACACCTGCATGGCCTCATGACCATGCCGGACGATTTATTTCTTCGTTGTCTTTGATGCAGCAGGCTTCCTTGTCCTGGACGCTGCCGGTTTCTTTGCGGCTGCACCTGACTTTGCGGCTGCCGAAGACTTGGCCTTTGCAGTACCGGAAGTCTTCTTTGCCGGAGCCTTGGCTTCTGCGGGTGCAAAGTTAGCATCAGAAACGGAAATAGCATCATCAACACGCAAAATAAAGTCACTTACGACATTCATATAATTTATAAATGCCTCATATGGAGTATCATACGGGTTGAAATATTTATGCACCGCACCGTCTGAGAAGAACTTTGTGCACATATAATAGAAGTGGTCGCTCTCCTGCAGATGACCGAAATCAGACCAGAGTGCCTCGTCATTAAGAAGCGCAAGTTTCTCCACCTGCTCATTGATTTTGCCGAATGCGTCATTCTGCAGTTCGTTTCCGAGCCATGCGGTCACGTCACGCTCCTCATCAGCCCATGAAATCGGGTCCGGAACGTCAAGTTCGCCAACCGGCCTGTGCTTCTTGGAAGCCTGAGAAGGTGTCACAAACTCAAACTCGCCGTCGTTTAGAACTACCACAGGAAGGAATTTCATGAAATCGAAGATGCCGCTCTGCGCCTTCTGGTGCTCGCCGAATGTCTCATAGTCCATGAACAGGTTCACAATCTCGTCATTCTGAGCGGAAGCCTTGAGCCATGCAAGATACTTCTCGCCTGTCAGAGGCCAGTCAGCCCATGTCCTGTCAGAGAAACGGAAAGCGATGTCATCACTGAGTGAAGAGTTCTTGAGAAGGAGCTTAAGGCCCGGAGCCATCGCGCAGCTATACACGTAATTAGGGCTCTTCCAGCCGAGCACGTGCTTTGCGCCTTCCGTAAGCATAGTCTTGAATCCCATGTCATAGACCATCTGGCCTATGGCATCGGAATAGATAAGCTCAGTATTGCGGAAAGCCTTAGGCGTAATTCCGAAATAATGCTCTATGGCAGCCTTGTGCTTCATCACCTGATGCTTGAACTCAGACTCGGAAACCAATGAGGCAAGAGAATGGTAATATGTCTCCGAAAGGAACTCCACACAACCTGTGTCGGCAAGCTTCCTGAAGCTGTCTATCACCTCAGGGGCATATCTGTCAAACTGCTCGAGAACAGAACCCGAGATGGAGAACGCCACTTTGAACGCACCCTTGTTGGCAGAAATGAGGTCGAGAAGGAGGGCATTCATCGGAAGATAGCATCTCTGGGCTACCCTTCTGAGAATGGTCCTGTTGGCGAAATCATCATAGTAATGCGAATCCTTTCCGATGTCGAAGAATCTGTATAGTCTCAATCTGTTCGGCTGATGGACCTGAAAATACAGACATATGCTCTTTTTCATAATGTTTAGATTTTATTTTTTGATAACTGATTCATATACGGCCTTAACCTTGGCGGCGGCATTGTTCCATTTCAGGGAATTGACCTCCTCATATCCGCAGCGTGCGGCCAGAGCCGATATCGCAGGATAATTCAGCAGGCCATAGATGGCGTCAGACATGGCGTCCACATCCCAAAAGTCAACCTTGAGCGCATAATTGAGAATTTCAGCGCAGCCGGACTGCTTTGAAATGATTGAAGGGACATTGGTCTGCATCGCCTCCAGAGGTGATATACCGAAAGGCTCTGAAATGGAAGGCATGACATAGACGTCAGACAGCGCAAACATCTTCTGCACCTCCACACCGCGGAGAAAGCCAGTAAAATGGAATCTGTCAGAAATGCCCAGTCTGGCGACGTGGCGTATGCACCTGTTGAGCATGTCACCGCTTCCGGCCATCACAAAGCGCACATTGTTGCACCTCTTGAGCACCTTGGCGGCAGCCTCAATGAAATACTCAGGCCCTTTCTGATATGTGACGCGTCCGAGGAAAGTGACAACCTTATCCTTCACATTGCGCTCGACCTCAAGATTCTCCCTTCCGCTGAAATCCACGGCGTTATGCACTGCAACCACCTTGTCCGGGTCAATCCCGTACCTGTTGATGACAATGTTTCTCGTAAGTTCGCTCACCGCAATCACCTTGTCGGCAGCCTCCATTCCCCTCTTTTCAAGGTCGAACACCCTTGTGTCAATCTTGTCGTCGCTTGCGCGGTCAAAGGAAGTTGCATGCACATGAATCACCAAAGGCTTGCCTGTAAGCTGCTTTGCAGCGATTCCTGCAAGATATGTAAGCCAGTCATGGGCATGAATCACATCAAACTCATCCTTGCGCTGCATGGCGATAGTGGCTCCCACCATTGCATAACGGGCTACTTCCTCCATGAGGTTCGCACCGTACTTGCCTGAGAACTTGTATTTCTGGCCATACTGCACACGGAATCCCTTTATCTGCCTCTTGCGCTCCTCCTCCACCATCGTGGTGAAGTCCTGAGGGTCAACATACGGAACCATGTTACTTCCGATATGCACAAACTGCACTTTCCCGAGAAACTCGTCAACAGTCGTGCTGACAGTATCAACGGCCACATCACTTGCATTTATGATTTTGACGGCGCTCTGGTCCTCATCGCCCGAGGCGGACGGCATCACGAAAAGCACATCCACATCATTATAGGCAAGTCCTTTCGTCATTCCGTAGCAAGCCGTTCCGAGACCCCCCGCTATATGAGGAGGAAACTCCCATCCGAACATCAGAACTTTCATTATTTTTCCTCCTTCTTATTTTGGTCCATAATATATAATATGCGCAAGAGAGCCGCCGTGCTCATGGCAGACGCAATGGCGCCATGCGGTTCATGAGGAGGGTCTCCGTCATAAAGTTCCGAGAATGCCCCGACACCATGCTTGCTTATATCCTCGAAAAAGCCTTCAACGAGATAATTGGCCTTGTTGCTGAACACAGGTCCCATCATCTTGAAGCATACGTCAATATAAGGCGCGAGCAAATCCGGGAATGCGCATCCCTGATGGTATGCGAGGTCACGGTCTATCTGGGAGCCTTCATACACTCCCTTATAAGCCTCATTACGCGGAGAAAGCGACCTGAGTCCCCTCTTTGTGAGAAGTTCGTCATTTATCGTCATGACTGTATCGGAAACAACCTCGTCATCCACAGCAACATAATCAAGGCACACCGCGAACAGTATGTTAGGCCTTACGGCCCTGTCCTGAGGTCCGTTGCCCACGAAATCAACAAGATATCCCCAATCAGCTCTCCAGAATGTAGGCTGGAAATTCTGCTTCACAAGCTCACGTACAGGAGTCCAGCGCTCGACGAAAGCATTTCCTTTCTTAGGCCCGTACTTTGTCTCCATGTCTATGGCAAAGCACAATGCGTTGTACCAGAATGCGTTGGTCTCTATCTGATAGCCGGCCCTCTCTGTCACAGGACGCCCATAGACGTATGCGTTCATCCATGAAAGGGCAACCCCGTCCATCTGTGCCCAAAGCAGTCCGTTCGGATGCATGGCAATCTCATTTCTCTTGCCAGGGGCGTAGCTTTCTATTATGGCCTTGAGAGTCTCGCCGTATTTTTTCCATATCTGCTTTTCCTTTCCGCTGAAACGGATGTACTGCTGTATGGTCTCGGTAAGGCGCAGAGGAGCCTCACACTGTGTGGTACGATGGAAGAGACGCTCCTGCTCATCAGCAATCAGCGTGTCAAGAATGCTCTCAAACTCATCACAGTTGCCGTCAGCATAAAGCGTCAGTCCAGGAAGAGAGACCACAGTCTCCCTCAGAAGCCCTGTCTCGAGCCAAGAGAACCCGGCATTTATGCGAAGCTTGTCTCCCTGACGGAACTTGAAGAGCCTTGCATTGTGAACCAGAAGATCATGGTAAGACTCAATGCTGCCCATTTTCTTGAGGGTCTCCGTGAATTTCCTTTTCAGTCCCTTAGGATTGATTTCATTTACTGATGCGGAGAATACCACAGACTCGCCCGGCTTCAGCTCAAGAGTGAATGTTCCCGGAACAAACAGGTCCTCGCGGCAGTCGAATCCGCGGCGGTACTCGTCAGAATATGTGACACCGTTATACCAGTATGGCTGGTATTTGAACGCCGACGCCGCAGAAGTCTGCATGTTGAGATACGGGAAACCGTTGTACATCCTGAAAGCGACTCCGGAAGCGACCTCATCATAGCCCGTATAGGCCTCAGAGTTCTGGGCAGTGAGACTGTGCACGCTCCTAAAAGCAAGGAAAGGCTTCAGGACAAGCGACACTTTAGAAGGAGCCTCAAGCAACTCATACCTGATGAGCACCTGGTCATTGTCAGGAACCATCATGATGGTCTTGGTGAAGAGGATGCCTCCTACCTTATAGGTGATTACAGGAACAGGATCGGCGTCAAAGTCCACAATGTACTTGTGTCCTCTCGGCTCATACGTGTCACCGTAGCAGTGAATGCCGAGGTTGAACTGCTTGCCCCTGAGGACAAGGCTTTCATCCAAGGCAGACAGCAACATGTACCTTCCTCCACCCAATTCCCCTACGGGAACGGCAAGAAGCCCGTGATAGCGCCTTGTGTTGCAGGTCACGATGGACGTGTTACAATAGGCCCCCGACTCGCTTGCGGCGATAATCTCACGCTTGAGCGAATACTCGAGATTGACAAGTTCGGACTTGTTGAATTTTAGAAAAGCCATACTATAATGTTTAAGTTTACTCAATCTATCTTTTTCAGGACGACAGCACACCGGCTCGGCAAATAAAGGAAAAGAGTGTCATCATATTTGCCGTTTCCGTTCGGACTCTTCTCCGGAATACTAAAATGGACCTCTCCAGCCTTTAACCTGGAGAAGCCGTCAAATTCGTTTTCGTCTGTATTGAGTACCGCCTCGTATTTTCCGGCCGGAGCTGCAAAGCCATAGTCAGCAAAAGAGGCAGTGGGGTTGAAGTTGAGCGCAAAGATACAACTATTTCTTTGGAAAATAAGTATTTTTTTCTCCTCGTCCTGCACAAGAAGCTCCGGCTTTGCCTCCAAAACGGCCTCACGGCGCATCAGGGAGGTCATTGCCTTGTCAAAATTCCTCAAATATCTGTATCTTAGCCAGTCAGGCTCAGCAAGAGACCACTGTCTTCTCGCATGGGCAAAAGACCAGCCGTTCCCCTCACGCGGAAAATCAATCCACTCCGGATGGCCGAATTCGTTGCCCATGAAAGTGAGGTATCCGTCACCCGCTGTAGCCGCCGTAACCAGACGTATCATCTTATGCAGAGCCATGCCCCTGTCAATGACCGGAGACTCGGACTCCTTGTTCATGGAAGTGTACATCTGGGCATCCATAAGCCGGAACGCGATGGTCTTGTCACCGACCATCGCCTGGTCATGGCATTCTGCATAGCTTATGGTCTTCTCGTCAGCACGCTTGTTGGTCAGCTGCCACCACATCTCTCCCATGCTCCACTTGTCATCGCTGAGCGTCTTTATCCATTTTATCCAATTGTCAGCCACGCCCATGCTCATCCTGAAGTCAAACCCGACTCCTCCCTGGGCAAACGGCGCGGCAAGCCCTGCCATTCCGCTCACATCCTCCGCGATGGTAAAGGCATCACCATCAAGCTCATGCACAAGCATATTCGCCAATGCCAGATAGGTCACTGCATTCTCATCCACGCCTGCGTCAAAATACTGGGCATATCCGGAAAAATCCTTGCCGAGCCCATGATCCCAATACAGCATGCTCGTGACCCCGTCAAAGCGGAATCCGTCGAGATGATATTCCTCCATCCACCATTTGCAGTTGGAAAGGAGGAAATGCACAGTCTCGTCCTTGCCATAGTCAAAGCAGCGCGAGCCCCATGCAGGATGACGTCCCTGCGCCCCTCCGTAAAAATACAGGTCCTCGCGCCCGTCGAACTTGCCGAGTCCTTCGGCCTCATTGTCAACCGAATGCGAATGCACTATGTCCATCACGACAGCGATTCCGAGCCCATGGGCCTCATCCACGAGGGCCTTGAACTCCTCAGGTGTGCCGAAACGCGAGCTGAGCGCAAAGAAATTGGACACCTGATAACCGAACGAGCCGTAATAAGGATGCTCCTGAAGAGCCATTATCTGTATCGTGTCATAGCCCAGGTCAGCCACCTTTGGAAGAACATCGCGCCGGAACTCCTCAAAAGTACCGACACGTTCCTCCTCAGTGGCCATTCCGATATGGCACTCATATATGAAAGGATGTTCCCTTTTCCCGGACTTGCCGTTTTTCCACACATAAGGCTCCGGGTCCCATACCTGGGCGCAGAAAGTCTTTGTATGAGGGTCCTGGACAGCCCTGGTCACATATGCAGGCAGCCTTTCCGCCCCTCCGCCGGGCCACTCAACAAAGAGCTTGTACAAAGTCCCGTGCGACAGGAACATGCTGCCAAGGCTTATCTCCCAGTTGCCAGAGCCTACAGGCTTCAGAGCATAGGCCTCACTGCGGCGCCAGTTGTTGAACTCCCCTATCAGATACAGTTTGGTAGCATTGGGAGCCCATTCGCGGAACACCCATCCGCCGTCCTCTGTCTTGTGAAGTCCGTAATACATATGATTGTTCACGCCATGCGACAGGGAGCCGCCTACAGAAATCCTGTCCCTCGCCTCCTCTATCCTGGCTTTCCTTGCATCTATGGCATCTTTGAAGGGCATAAGCCACGAATCGGAGTCATAGAGCATCTTTTCAGCCTTTATTTCCATAATTTTCAGTGTTTCAATTGTAATCTTCCGCATCCATGGCCGCAAGTTTCTCCCTTGCCCCTCTCAAATAGGCACGGCACGCCGCTATAAGCTCCATGGAACGCTTTATGTGGTTTTCTATGTCAGAGATACCCGTATCCGGATCCTCAACCTTGGCGGCAATTGACTCAAGTTCAGCCACAGCCGCGGCATAATCAAATTCTTCTTTATTCTTTTTCATAATCGTCCCCTCCAAATTCAGAAACATCCTCAACCCTGCATCCCAGCACACCGTCACGGAACATGACCGTAACCCTGTCACCGGCCTTTCTGCCTTTGGCAGCCTTTATCACGACCCCGCGCGAATCAGCCGCAAGGACATAGCCTCGCGAAAGCAAAGCCCTCGGGTCCGCAGCAGCAATCCTCGCCCCAAGCACATCCACAGCAGACTCCATTGCCCCGATTTTCAAGGCCAGCCCACCGCGGATTCTGGACTTGAGAAGCCCTATGCCTCCCTCCATCACCGCAAGCCTGTGAGAAAAAGCCATGCGCATACGCGTCATATAGGACGACAGCCTCTCATCCTCCGCCTCATAGATACCAATGAAATAATCGGCAAGAGCCGTCGGAGTCTTGAGATACTCATGGGCAACCATATCGCACACATGATAATCCTGGTCATGCCCCACGGCCGTCAGCACCGGCAGCGGATACTGGGCTATCACCGCTGACATGTAATAGTCATCATAGCAGGCAAGATCCAGCTTGGCCCCTCCACCGCGCAATATGAGGACAGCGTCATAATCCGCCCCGCTGTCCAAGACGGCATCAAGGGCAGCCACGACAGACTCCGGACAAGAAGCGCCCTGCATCTGGGCAGGGAAAAGCTCCGTGACGAACATGAACCCGTACGGATTTTCATGAAGATGACGCATGAAGTCCCTGTATCCCGCAGCATCCGGAGCCGAAATTATGGCAAGCCTGCGCGGAAGAAGCGGAAGGGAGAGCCTTTTCTGCAAATCCGCAAGCCCCTCCTTCACAAGGCGGTCCACAGTGCGGCGGCGCTCCAGTTCCCTCTGTCCGAGGGAAAAGTCCGGGTCTATGTCATTTATTATAAGGGACAGGCCGTAAAGCTGGCTGTAATTGACCTGGATTTCAACCAGGACAGACATGCCTTCCGACAACGGAGAGCCGGTGACCGATTCGAAATAAGGAGCGAGAAACCTGTATCTTGAACTCCATATTATGGCGGAAGCCTTTGCGGCAAGACCGTTTTCGCCGCTTTGGGAAAGCTCCAGATAGCAATGGCCCCCGGAACGCGCCTTGACGGCGCTGACCTCAGCCTTCAGCCATATGCGTCCGGGGAAAAGACATTCCACCCCCTCCTTAAGTCTTGACTGAAGCTCTAAAAGGTCTATGAAGTCTCTTTCCATAAGGTTTCGGACACGTTTTGTGTTTCTTGTTTGAAGCGATACAAATTTAGCAAAATTTCCGATACATGCATCATGATTTCATGACAAATAAAAAAAATCGCTATCTTTGTCGGCTGATTTTGAGACCTCATGCATTATGAAGATCACTGAAGCGTTATTTGCCGGCAGCAGCACAAGAATATCCGAGAAGCCGAAACAGAAATTCCCTGAGTTCGCCTTCATCGGCAGATCCAATGTCGGGAAATCATCCCTGATCAACATGCTGTGCAACAACAGGAAGCTCGCAATGACTTCCAGCAAGCCAGGAAAGACGAAACTTGTGAACCATTTTCTCATAAACAGACAGTGGTATCTGGTGGACCTTCCAGGCTATGGCTACGCAAAGATGTCGGCCACAGGAAAGCAGAAGCTGGAGCAGATTATCCGCAACTACATCAACCTTTCGGAAGAGATGGTCATGCTCTTTGTCCTCATTGACTCGCGCCATGACATAGGCAAGGTTGACATGGACTTCCTTACGGAACTGGGCCAGAGCGGGATTCCTTTTGCGATAATCTTCACGAAAGGCGACAAGAATGGACCCAACGTGACCAAGGAGCAGACTGACAGGATGAAGCGCCAGATTCTCGAATTCTGGGAGGAACTTCCTCCGACCTTCATTAGCTCATCCCAGACAGGCATGGGACGAGATGAAATACTTGATTACATCGGTGACGTGCTGTCATCGCTGGAAAATGCCCAATAACAGAACCAAACCCTCACAATACGATGCACAACGAACACAAAATGAAACTTTTCGCCTGCAGGGCCTCCAAGGACTTTGCAATGAAAGTCGCCAAAGCCCTCAACCTCGACCTTGGCGAGTCTGATGTACTGACATTCAGCGACGGCGAGTTCCAGCCGTCTTTCAACGAGAGCGTCAGGGGAGCTACAGTATTTATCGTGCAGTCAACATGCCCTCCGACAGACAACCTTTTCGAGCTTCTGCTCATGGCTGATGCCGCGAAAAGAGCCTCTGCACACAGCGTAATCGCAGTAATGCCTTATTTCGGATGGGCGCGCCAGGACCGCAAGGACAAGCCGAGGGTGTCAATCGGAGCCAAGCTTGTGGCCAACATGCTTCACGCCGCAGGATGCGACAGGGTCATGACATGCGACCTGCATGCGGACCAGATACAGGGCTTCTTCGACTTCCCGGTTGACCATATATACGCAAGTACGGTATTCCTGCCGTATCTCAAGGCAAAGAACATAGAGAACCTGGCAATCGCCGCACCTGACATGGGAGGCGCCAAAAGGGCCAACGCATATGCAAGATACCTCCAGTGTCCTGTCATCATATGCCATAAGTCACGTGAGAAAGCCAATGTGGTAGGCTCAATCACGGCAATCGGAGACATCGAGGGCAAGAACGTGGTCATCGTTGATGACATCATAGACACCGCAGGAACCCTCGCAAAGGCTGCGAACGTGCTCAAGGACATGGGAGCGGCAAGCGTGCGTGCATGCGCCACACATGCTGTATTCTCAGGCCCGGCATATGAAAGGATAGCCGAGTCCGCCCTCGAGGAAGTGCTCGTGTCCGACACGATTCCGCTCAGCCAGGACCCTTCCAAGGACAAGAGCAAGATTACAGTGCTGACAATGACAGATATCTTCGCAGACATCATAAACAAGGTTTACAACTACGAGGAAATCAGCTCAAGCTTCATAAACTGACGCCAGGATGGAAATCTTCGTAGCCGCCCTCATACTTGTCGGACTCTGCGTCATCGGCCTTGGATTCAACATAATATTCAGGAAAGACGGGAAATTCCCCGAGACTGAGATAGAAAACAACAAGGAGATGCGCAAGAGGGGCATAAGATGCGCCAGAGAAGAGGAGATGAGGATATGGGGCCGCAAAAACGGCAAGGAAAACCCTTCATGCAGTGACCTTGGCTGCAGTGACTGCAGCGCAGGCTGCCATTAAACAATTATTTTATTATGAGCCTTTTAGCTATTGTGGGCAGGCCGAATGTCGGAAAGTCCACACTTTTCAACCGCCTTGTGGGAATGAGGCAGGCAATAGTGGACGAGACGGCCGGAGTTACGCGCGACAGGCACTATGGAAGGTGCGAATGGTGCGGAACCGAGTTCTCGGTCGTTGACACGGGAGGATACACCTCAAATTCGGATGACGTATTTGAGGAGGAAATCCGCAAACAGATAATGCTTGCCGTAGAAGAAGCGTCAGTCGTGCTTTTCATGGTTGAGGCCGGCACCGGAATAACGGATTACGATGAGGAAATCGCGGACATACTGCGCCGCAGCGGCAAACCGGTCGTGCTTGCCGTGAATAAGGTGGACACCGGAGACAAGATGTATGATTCATACCAGTTCTATTCACTCGGACTGGGAGAGGTCTGGAGCATTTCATCTGCGAACGGAAGCGGCACGGGAGACCTGCTGGACGAGATTGTCAGGCTTCTTCCCGAGGAGGACCCGGACAAGGACGAGCATCCGGAGCTTCCGCACTTCACCATCGTGGGCAAGCCGAATGTCGGAAAGTCATCCCTGACGAATGCGCTTCTGGGACGTGACAGGAACATTGTAACCCCTGTGGCAGGCACTACACGCGACTCCATAGCTACCCTGTACAACAAGTTCGGGCATGAGTTCATGCTTGTCGATACGGCCGGCATGAGGAAAAAGGCAAAGGTGCACGAAGACCTTGAGTTCTATTCCGTAATGAGGTCCATCAGGGCCATCGAGCATTCTGACGTCTGCATACTCATGGTTGACGCACAGACCGGAATAGAGGCTCAGGACATGAGCATCTTCAACCTTATCCAGCGCAACCGCAAGGGCTGCGTGGTCGTTGTGAACAAGTGGGATACCATTGAGAAGGACAGCAACACGATGAAAGAGTATGTCGAGGCAATCAAGTCAAGGCTCGCCCCTTTCAATGACCTTCCAATCATATTCACTTCCGTCATAAACAAGCAGAGGATAATGGATGTGCTCAATGCGGCCGCGCATGTATATGAGAACTACTCGAGGAAAATACCGACTTCGAAGCTCAATGAGGAGATGCTTCCTGAAATAGAGAATTATCCTCCTCCGGCATGGAAGGGAAAGTATATCAAGATAAAATATGCAACCCAGCTGCCGACGCGCTTCCCGTCATTCGCATTTTTCTGCAATCTTCCGCAGTACATACGCGAACCGTACAGGAGGTTCATCGAGAACAGACTGCGCGAGAAATTCGACCTTCTCGGATGTCCGGTACAGGTGTTCTTCCGCCAGAAATAGCGCGGCAGGAATACAAGAACGATCAAGGGGCGGCCTTAAGTCAATCGACTTGCGGCCGCCCCTCTTTTAACCCTTATTATTAACAACTAAACTAACTGCGTAATGACATATTGCAAAGCCTGTGCCAAAATAGCGCAAGAATCAGCGCAAATCAGTCCGGGCGCTCTATCTTGAGATGCTGTATGTTATAGGAAGAATCCTTGTATCCGACAAAAATCGTCACTATGAACATCTCGCCTCCAGCTGTAAGTGTTCCGATGGCATATTTCATATTCATCCTGCCTGTCATATGAGTGATTTCAAAGGAACGCGGAGTATATGACCTGAAAAACGACTTCATAATCTGGCAGGCCTGGTTCCGGCTCGAGTCGTTCGATGAGGAGAATATCGTTATTTCAAGATTGTCAGAAAACCATGCGGACAATTTTTCGGCATCTCCCGCCGCAATGTATTTGGCAATAGGTGTGAAGACATCATAGCCGTCTCCCTGGGCATAAGAGGACGCCGGGAAGGCCATCAGGACTGCTGCCGCAGTCCATACGGACGCTGTTCTATGTTTCATCATGACTTTTCTTGTGATTGGACCGGGGATTATTGCAAAAATCGAGCCTGAGCAGCCTTTAAGGCGTCGTCAATCAACATTCCCGCGCATCAGGGACGGTATTTTTACAGAAGTTTTTATATTTGTGCTTCGCACACATATAATGATGCGCCTCGGCATAATCAAAGTAAACTTTGCTTCTGCTCTCGGCTTTCGCTATATTTGCGTTAATTTAGAAAACGCGTCTGATGAAAATTACTTTGCTTACGGTCGGTAAGACCGACAAGGGATGGATAAGGGAAGGCCTGGACATATACCTGTCAAGGCTAAAGCATTATGTGCCTTTTCAAATGATTGAAATCCCTGAGCTAAAAAATGTCTCCGCACTCACGAAAGAACAGATAAAGACAAAGGAAGGAGAGCTGATTCTGAAAAATGCGCAGCCCTCCGATGAACTTGTGCTGCTCGACGAGAGAGGCCGGATCTATTCCTCGACGGAACTGGCCGGAATGCTGCAGGACAAGATGGCCCGCAGCGGCAGGGACCTTGTTTTCGTCATAGGCGGAGCATACGGTTTCTCGGATGAAGTTTACCGCAGGGCAGGCTCAATGCTGTCCCTTTCAAAAATGACATTTTCACACCAGATGGTCAGGGTGATATTCGCGGAGCAGATATACCGCGCCTTCACGATAATGCGCGGAGAGCCTTACCATCACGAATAAGAGGAGAAATGAAGACACGCGAACTTTTACATAAGAAACTCCCGCTTGTCGGACTCGTGCTTGCATTGTCATTCTTTGTGTTGTCCATGGCAAGCAGCAGCTCGGTAGGTGACATCGAAAAAGTGGCAGACAAGGCGTCAGCAAGGATAGAAAAGCGACTGGCCGTACTTGACGGCTACATAAGGCTGGCCATGGAAACCCCTGAAGACGAGTTCATCTTGCCGGGCGGCATTCCTGAAGACATGGTCATATACCGCTATGTGAATGATTCGCTCCAGTCCTGGAGCAACCAGTTCGGCATAATGAACGACGACATATCCTCAAAGATTTATTTCCAGAGACTCAGCGCATTCAACCGGAGGATAAGTTCACCGCTTGTGGACATCACGGGAGAATATTCGTATATGAACCTCGGGCTGAAATGGTATGTCGTGAAAGCCGTTAACGGTACGCACAATGACAAGGTGATAGCAGGCCTTGAAATCAAGAACGCCCTCATAGACGACATCAGCGGAAATGACAACGGAGTAAACAGGCGGCTAAGGCTTCCCGGGAAATATTCCGTGCTTCCTCTGAACAACAGCGGAGGCTCGGCCGTGACAATAGGCGGCGCACCCATGTTCAAGGTGCTATACGACCCGGGGCAGATGAATCCGTTCTTTGACAACTCGATGCTCAGATGGATTGCGCTCGCGCTTTTTGCAGCCGTCACGGTGCTGTTCCTCATAGGACACCGCACACTGAGGGTCTATGCGTCCGTAATAGTGACATTGACGATACTTTACGCCATGGCTTACCTGTGGGGAGAGCAGATGAACGGGACCCACTCGCTCTTCTCCCCGACCGTCTATGCCGACGGGCCGTTTTTCTTTTCGCTCGGGGCGTTGATTGTCACAAACACTTATATTACGCTGCTGTTCTTCTGCATCTATCTTGTCAAGGGCAGGCTCACGCAGCTGCAGATGAGAAACAAAAAGAGGCGCAGGCTCAAGCTGGGCATCTCAATTCTGACGGCGTCCGCATCAATAATCGCGTTGTGCGCATATATACACTTGACGCTGACCAGCCTGATTCTCAATTCCAACATTTCCCTTGAACTGTACAGATGGAGCGAGCATATCGTTTTCACCGCCATGGTGTATCTGTCTTATACCGGACTCGCTCTATGCCTGCCTCTCACTCTACAGCTCATGAGGCCAGCTATACGGGAGTTCACAGGAAAGAAACTGAATTTCCTCTCAAGGAAACCGCTGATACTCTTCTTTTTCCTGACTGCAGCTTATTTCACGATTACCTCAAGTGCCCTCGGATTCAGGAAGGAGCAGGACAGGGTGATGGTATGGGCAAACCGCCTGGCAATAGACAGAGACCTCAGCCTTGAAGTCCAGTTGCGCAACATAGAGGAGGACATCGCGTCAGACCAGCTTATTTCATCGCTTGCCGCACTGGACAATACATCGGGAATGATTCTGAACAGGGTTGCGGAATATTACCTGAACAGGATAAAGCAGTCATATGACATCAGCATAAATGTATTCCGCGACGGTGACAAGGCGGCACAGCCGTTCATGAACATTGCCCTGGAAAACGGCGAACCGATTGCGGAAGGCTCCCGCTTCTACTTCATCGACTACGGGAACGGGAACACCTGCTACATGGGACTGTTCATGTATTACAGGCACGGTACAGGCCTGACAAGGGTGTTCCTTCAGATTGAGCCTGATTCGAACAAGGAAGGAAGAGGATACTACAGGATACTCGGACATTTCGCCAAGCCGGGAGATGTGAACATTCCGCCATACTATTCATATGCCAAGTACAACAGGGGAAGGCTTGCATCATATAAGGGCACGTATCCATACCCGAACAAATATGCATTCGACTTCGGCCAGGGCGATGACTATGCCGTTTACAGGACCAAGAAGCACACTCACTTCATAAAGCGGATAAGCGATGAGGAGATGATTGTGATTTCACGCCCTCAGAGGAACATAATGACGTTCTGCGTGGCATTCTCATACCTTTTCCTCATCCTCATGCTGTTCACGATGCTGCTGACCTCCGGAAAAAAAAGGACAAAGGCCTTCAAGAACAATTATTTCAAGACTAAGATAAACACGATACTTTTCGTGTCGTCATTCCTCATCCTGGCCAGCATGACTGCGGTGAGCATCATATTCGTGTACCAGAGGAACGAGTCCAACATGTTCAGCATGATGGCATCCCGGATTACGACTGTACAGACGCTGCTGGAAAGCCGCACAAGGCACACAAGGGACTGGCAGGAGCTACTCTCGGCCGAATTTGACGCCGAACTTGACAATATCGGCAACATCATCAAGTCGGACATATCCCTGTTCACTCCGGGAGGGAAAGTGTTCCGCTCCACCACCCCTGAGGTATTTGAAAAGCATCTGATGGGAAGCCGCATCAAGGAAAAGGCGTTCTACAACATACGCAACCTAAACCAGAGATTCTATATAAACAAGGAAAAGATAGCGGACTACTCCTATTGGTCACTGTATGCCCCGCTGCTGAACGACCAGGGCGAGATAATCGCAATAATCAGCATGCCATACACAGGCAGCAGCTACGACTTCCGCAGGGAAGCACTGTTCCATGCCGCACTGCTCATCAACCTGTTCCTGCTTCTGCTGATAGTCTCACTGCTGTTCACCACACGGGAGGTAAACGCGATGTTCGCTCCTCTGCTTGAGATAGGAAGGAAAATGAACAGGACAGACATCCACAACCTCGAGTTCATCGAATACGACAGGGACGATGAGATTTCTTCGCTTGTCGATGCCTATAACCGTATGGTAAAGGATCTTGCAGACTCCACCAAACAGCTTGCACAGGCAGAGAGGGACAAGGCGTGGAGCCAGATGGCCCGCCAGGTAGCGCATGAAATCAAGAACCCTCTGACTCCTATAAAGCTGGAGATACAGCGGCTGATAAGGCTCAAGCAGAACAACAACCCTAAATGGGAGGAGAAGTTCGACAAGGTGGCATCGGTAATCCTTGAGCACATCGACATTTTGAGTGACACTGCCAACGAGTTCTCCACCTTCGCAAAGCTCTACAATGAGGCTCCGGTACTGCTTGACCTTGACAAGATACTCAAGGACCAGCTGGTCATCTTCGACAATAAGGAAAATATCAGGATTTCCTACATAGGTATGGAACACGCATATGCCATGGCACCTAAGCCGCAGCTCATACGCGTGTTCGTCAACCTGATAACAAACGCCATCCAGGCAGTAGAAATCCAGCAGAAGGAATCTGCCGGGGATGAGGGGGAAACTGCGGCCGGACATGTCCTGATTTGCCTGAGGAACAGCACCAGGGACGGATATTACGACATTGTGTTCGACGACAGCGGCCCTGGAGTCAAAGAGGAGAATCTCGGCAAGCTCTTCACGCCGAACTTCACGACCAAGACGAGCGGTACCGGACTCGGCCTCGCAATATGCCACAACATAATTGAAAAGTGCGAGGGCGAAATCCGGTACCAGAAATCATTTGCTCTTGGCGGGGCCAGTTTCGTGGTAACTATACCGAAACACTCCGGCCAGATAGGCTAAAGGACGTAGCTTCTTACATCCGAAGCAGTGATGCGGTCTCCAGAAAGGATGAGCAGACGCTCTACCACATTGCGCAGCTCCCTGATGTTTCCTGTCCAGTTCTTGTCAACCAGAAGCTGCATGGCATCCGCGTCCACAGGGCGCTGGGCCATGCCGGTTTCGTTGCATATCTGGCCGATGAAATACTCGACAAGAAGAGGAATGTCCCCCTTGCGGTCATCCAGAGACGGCATATTGATGACAATCACGCTAAGACGGTGGTAAAGGTCCTCCCTGAAGTTGCCTTTCAGGATTTCCTCCTTGAGATTCTTGTTTGTTGCGGCAAGCACCCTCACGTCAACTGTGATGTCCTTGTCGCTTCCCACACGCGAGAGTTTCCTCTCCTGAAGCACACGCAGCACTTTTGCCTGGGCGGCAAGTGACATGTCTCCGATTTCGTCAAGGAAGAGCGTTCCCTTGTCAGCCTGCTCGAATTTGCCCTTGTGCTGCTTGATTGCGGACGTGAAGGCTCCTTTCTCATGGCCGAACAGTTCGCTTTCAATCAGTTCTGAAGGTATGGCGGCACAGTTGACCTCCACATATGGCATGGATGAGCGGCTGCTCTTCTGGTGAAGACTGCGGGCCACGAGTTCCTTTCCGGTACCGTTGGAGCCGATTATGAGAACCCTGGCATCTGTCGGAGCCACCTTGTCAATCATTTCCTTCACATGGGCGATAGGGACTGACTCGCCGACCATCTGCTGGCCATATACCTTTTTCTTCAGGATTTTAGTTTCCCTGACCAGGGAGACTTTCTCAGTCGCATTCTTTATTGTAATGAAAATGCGGTTCAGGTCAAGAGGTTTCTGAATGAAGTCGAAAGCTCCCCTCTTGATACATTCCACGGCCGTATCAATGTCACCGTGCCCGGAAATCATTATGACTGCGGAGTCGATTCCCATTTCAGTCAATTTGTCGAGAACTTCCATGCCGTCCATCTCCGGCATCTTGATGTCACAGAAAATCACGCGGTATTTTTCCTTCTCCACCATCTCGCAGCCCTGTACACCGTTTTCCGCGACATCCACATCATAGCCTTCGTCCGCCAGTATCTCCTTCAGAGAATTTCTGATGGACCTCTCATCATCAATAACAAGAATTTTCATATTGTCCAAAAGTTTATGTTCTTAACAAAATTCGGCAAATATAGTGAAAGTTGAGTGCAGAGGAAAAATTTATTTTCACTCTGCAGAGACGCAAACGCATATATGCGCGAAGCGCAAATATAGCCAAAGCGGAGAGCAAAACGTCAAGCTTGCTTGTAAAGTTTTGCCGAAGCCAAGGCATATATATGTGTGCCCGGGACAAACATCGACATTTTTGGGAGTTTACACAATATTTTATAATTTTGCGGAGTTACTTCAAAAACGTTTTGTGTACCAGACCTGAATATGCGCATACCCGACATAATCATAGCCGTTGACGGCTACTCTTCCACAGGGAAGAGCTCCTTTGCAAAAATCATAGCAAACGAATTTTCTTTTCTTTATCTTGACTCCGGAGCGCTCTACAGAGGCGTCACCCTGTTCGCCATAGAGAACGGCTACATTGACGCGGACGGAAGCATTGACGTCCCCGGACTTGACAAGGCCCTTGATGGACTTGACCTGCATTTCGGAGAAAAAGGCACATATATAGGAGACAGGTGCATAGAGAGGGAAATCAGGTCCCTTGCCGTGGCAGACAAGGTAAGCCCGATAGCTACTGTTCCTCAGGTGAGGGAGTTCGTTGACAAAAAGCTCAGGGAGTTCGGAAGGCTAAAGCGCGTGGTAATGGACGGACGTGACATCGGAACCACAGTGTTCCCGGATGCGGAGCTAAAGATATTCATGACTGCCGACCCTATGGTAAGGGCGCGCAGAAGGGCTGACGAGATGCATTCCAAGGGTGAAGAAGCCGACTTAAACGACGTGCTGAAAAACCTTCAGGAGCGTGACTGGATAGATTCACACAGGGAGACCTCACCTCTGGCCAAGGCAGAAGATGCGGTTGTGCTTGACAATTCAGACATGACCATGGAAGACCAGATGAAGTGGCTGAGAAACATCATAGCGGAGCGTTTCTGCTGCGCATAACATTCTCCTGAGATGAGCATTACAGTAGATATCGACAAGAATTCCGGCTTCTGCGCCGGAGTGATAAGGGCAATAGGAAAAGCCGAGGAGTTCCTCAAGGACGGCAAAAGGGAAGACGGGCAGCAGAAGCGTCTTTATTCGCTGGGGGCAATCGTGCACAATGATGCGGAACTGGCAAGGCTTGTCAATGAGGGCCTTGTGACGATTGACAAGGAAGACCTCGGGGAAATGGTTGACGCAAGCGGAGAGGTGCTCCTTATAAGGGCGCACGGCGAACCGCCACAGACATACCGCCTGGCGGAAAAGCTCGGATTCAATGTGATAGACTGCACCTGCCCTGTCGTGCTGCAGCTTCAGAAGAGCATCAAGGACGCCTATAATTCACAGAAAGAGGCCGGCAAAGGTCAGATTCTCATATTCGGCAAGATAGGACATGCGGAAGTGCTCGGACTTATCGGGCAGACAGACGGCATGGCAACAGTGGTCGAAGACCTCGCCATGCTGGAAAAGGCGGTCGAAGACGGCACCATAAGCCTCGGCGTGCCTACTGAAGTGTTCAGCCAGACGACAAAGAGCCCGGCAGAATATTCGAGACTGTGCTCAAGGCTCGAGGAGCTGATGGCCGGATACTGCGAGCTTTCTGTCGAGAGGTTCAAAGGTACACGCATGCTGGTGGTGCATGACACAATCTGCTCGCAGGTGGCCACAAGGCATGAAAGGCTTTCGAAGTTCGCTCTCGAGCATGACCTCATCATTTTCGTGTCAGGCAAGGCAAGTTCAAACGGAAAAGTGCTCTGCGACCTGTGCAAATCCCTGAATATAAGGACATACCATATTGATTCAGTCGATGACATAAAGCGCGAATGGTTCCGTGCAGACGACAAGGTAGGAATCTGCGGAGCCACTTCCACGCCTAAGTGGCTGCTGGAGGATGTGGCGGAACATGTGCTCAGTCTCAACAAGTTCGCTCAGGACTGGGAGCAGACCTACAATGTCTGATAATCAGTATTTTTTTTGGTCGGATAGCTACATTTTTCTATTTTTGCAGCCGGATTTTCAGAATTATCAATAAAAACATATACTTTTTATGGCAACAACAGCTGACTTCAAGAACGGACTTTACCTCAATTTCAACGGCAAGCCATGCTCAATCGTATGGTTCCAGCACGTGAAGCCTGGCAAGGGTCCAGCTTTCGTAAAGACAAAGCTCCGTAACCTCGAGAACGGACGCATACTTGAGAACACATTCACTGCAGGTGCAAAAATCGAGACCATCAATGTCGAGAGAAGGCCTTACCAGTTCCTCTACAAGGACGAGGACGGCTTCAACTTCATGCACGAGGAGACTTTCGAGCAGATTCACCTTGACACTGACCTCGTTGACAATGCAGACCTCATGAAAGAGGGCCAGCATGTGGAAATGATGTTCCTCGCTGATGAGGAGCGCTGTCTCACTTGCGAGCTTCCTACATATGTCGAGCTTGAGGTGACTTACAGCGAGCCTGCAGTCAAGGGTGACACCGCATCAACAAATGCTCTCAAGGAAGTCACCCTCGAGACAGGCGCAACCATCATGGCTCCTCTTTTCATCAACCAGGGAGAGAAGATCCGTGTCAACACGACTGACCGTTCATATGGCGAGCGCGTGAAATAATCCGCAGACGGATACAAGCGAAATAGGGTGGGCAAAGTAAACTTTTGCTCACCCTATTTTTCTTTGAAAAACTGCCCTTCTTAGCACCCCAAAAAACTAAGTTTTCGTCCTCTTTTCTCTTTACGTAGCTTGCATCGCGCCCTTAGGCTCACCAGGGCAATGGAACAAATTGGCCGGCAGGTCTATTTGGCATTGAATCAATGCATTTATCAAAAACGGTTTAAGAATCGGCCCAAATTTTTACCGAATGCTCCCAAAAAGAAAAACGGTAAAAAAATCGCACGATATTTTTACCGTTTTCCAAATTTTCCATTGCAGCTTGCCACAGCATTCAAGCAAATGGTAATCCCTTATTATTGTTCCTTGCTGCTTTTGAGTGAGGCCAGGGCATCGTGCTCGGCCTGAGTGTTGAGCCTCTGCGGTCCGCCTGATTCGGCACGCAGGAAAGCGTCAGAGCGCTTGAGCACAAAATTGGAGCCGAGATATTTAGTGCGCACCTCATCATCGGCTGCCAATGCCTCCGGAGTGCCGCTCTGCAGAATGGAGCCTTCGTAGAGAAGATATGCACGGTCAATGATGGCAAGCGTCTCACCCACATTATGGTCTGTGATGATGACTCCGATATTCTTGTATTTCAGTTTTGCGATTATATACTGGATATCCTCCACAGCAATCGGGTCCACACCTGCGAAAGGCTCGTCAAGCAGGATGAACTTCGGGTCGATTGCCAAGGCCCTGGCAATCTCGCAGCGGCGGCGCTCTCCTCCGGAAAGCTGTATTCCCTTGCTCTTGCGCACCTTATGGAGGTTGAACTCGTCGAGAAGTGACTCCAGACGGTCCTTCCTTTCCGCTTTGGAGAACTGCTTGGACATCTCCATTACGGACATTATGTTGTCCTCCACACTCATGTGACGGAACACAGAGGCTTCCTGTGCAAGATATCCCACGCCTTTCTGAGCGCGCTTGAACATGGGAAGCTTGGTTATTTCCTCATCATCCAGGAAGATTTTGCCGGCATTCGGAACGATAAGGCCCGTTATCATATAGAAGCTCGTGGTCTTTCCCGCACCGTTAGGACCGAGAAAGCCGACAATCTCGCCTTGCTCCACTTCCATGGAAACGCCCTTCACGACTGTGCGCGGGCCATATTTCTTTACTAAGTTTTCGCAACGAAGTTTCATTTCTCACGTTTGTTTTGTGCCTTTGCACGTTTATTTGATGTCAAGCCCGAAATCCTTTACAAGATTCTTCACCTCGTCATTTTCCGACATAAGTTCCTTGGCCTTTTCGCTCGGCATGTATATTTTCTTATGCTCTACGGTATCCTGCGTGACGCTTACCCTGAGATATACTTTCATAGAGCCGACTATCTTGCGGTAGCTGCCCTCAAGGTCATGAAGGAGCTTTGACTCTACCCATTCTTTCTGCGCCTCATTTACGACACGGAAAATCACTGTCTTGGCCGAGTCGGAAGGCTCAATTGTAAGGGTGGTGGTCGTAAGCATGCTCGCCAGGCGAGGCTTGTCTTCATATTGCCTTGCAAGCTCGGGCCACTTTTCAATCAGCAGTTCATCCTCAGGAAGAGGAGTGTCCTCAGCTGCTGCAGCGGCAACTTCCGGAGCTGCCTCCATCATGGATTTGAGCGAAAGGGAGGCGGCTGGGCGGGCGCTGCGCGCACGCCGGTCCCTTGCAGGGACCTGTCCTTCGGGAACCGAAGGAGCCGCCGCGGCATGCTGGCTTTGATGTATGACTTCTGAAGCAGCAGGTACCTCTGACTGTTTCTCCACAGGAGCCGGTGAATTGGCAGGCTGGACGGCTGACGGCTGAGCCGGTGCACCCTGCTCTGAAACTTGCCGGACAGTTGTCTGTTGAACTACAGTTTGCTGAGATGCTGTTTGCTGAGCCGGTACAGATTGAACCATTGAAGGCTGCACTGCAGGCTGTTGTGCCTGGGCAGGCCGTGATGCTGCCTGCTGAACGGATGTCTGCTGAACAGCTGCCGGTTGAGCGGCGACTGGTTGAACGGCAACGGGTTGGGCAGCAGCCTGGACTCCGGCCTGACGGTTCATAAGGAAACTGAGCCTCATCAGCGAGAACTCTATATGCAGGCGGGGATTCACGCTTGCACGGTATCCCGATTCACATTGCGCAGTGATGCCCAAAGCCTCATAGAGGAACTGCAAAGGACACCTTGACGCCTGTTCCATATACTTTTTCTTAAGAGACTCAGGCAATTCAAGAAGAGCCTCAAGCCCTCCGCTCTTGCTGACAAGCAAATCCCTGAGATGTGACGAAAGGGCCGCCACGAAATGCAGGGCATTGAAACCTTTAGCAAGAATCCCGTCAAAAGTCATGAGCGCGGAAGACCAGTCACCCGCCAGGAACGCATCAACCAGCGAAAAGCTGTACTCATAATCAAGCACATTAAGATTCCGAAGCACATCCTCATACTTCACATCCGTTCCGCAGAACGCCACCGTCTGGTCAAAAATCGTGAGCGCGTCCCTCATCGCCCCGTCCGCCTTATGCGCAATCACATGAAGCGACTCGTCATCAATGGTCACCCCTTCCCCGGAGGCCACCATCCTGAGATTCCTGACTATGTTCTCCACAGTTATCCTGTTGAAATCATATGTCTGGCACCTCGAAAGAATCGTAGGAAGAATCTTGTGCTTCTCTGTCGTGGCAAGAATGAAGATGGCATGGGCAGGCGGCTCCTCAAGTGTTTTCAGAAATGCGTTGAAAGCCGACTGAGAGAGCATGTGGACCTCATCAATGATATAAACGCTGTATCTGCCCACCTGCGGAGGTATGCGTACCTGGTCCATAAGGGCCTTGATGTCATCCACGCCATTGTTCGAGGCCGCGTCCAGCTCATGTATGCAATATGAGCGCCCTTCTGCGAAAGAGAGGCAGGATTCACACTTTCCGCACGGTTCCATATTCTCCGTAGGGTCGGAGCAGTTTATCATTTTTGCGAAAATGCGGGCCGTGGTAGTCTTTCCGACTCCGCGCGGACCGCAGAAAAGGTAGGCATGCGCAAGCTGGCCCCTGAGGATGGAATTCTTCAGGGTCTGCGCTATATTGTCCTGGCCAATCAGTGTTCCGAAAGAGTCTGGCCTGTATTTTCTTGCAGATACTATATACTGGGACATACTTGTTCTTTAGTCATAACCGGCATATATACTTAAAAGCCCATAGCAGAACGTAAGAACTTTTGCCAAGGCACAAACGTACATATGTGCGAAGTACAAATATAGCACTAATTTTGTAACTTTGCGCCCGTTTGCACATATACCAATACTTATTAAACAGAATCCTGACATGAAAAGAATCCTGATACTTCTTGCATCATTGGCATTTCCGCTGATAGCCGGCGCACAGGCACAAATCAACACGAAAAAAATCAAGATAAGCGACTTCACGGGGAAAGTCACCAAAGTCGTCCTCACCGGCAACGCATTCTACGACAGTTCACTCAAAGACGAGATAGCATCAAGATGGCGCATTTCCCCATATGAGTTCTGTACAACCGAAGAATTCAACTCACTTAAGGAAAACGGCGAATATTACTTTCTCATAACGGCAAGCGGAAGATTCAGGAAAGAAGACACTCCCGGCATCATGTTCCTTACCCTTGTCAAGGGAGGGCCTAAGGCAGCCTTAGGAATAGATGAGATGCTCGAAGTGGTGTCAATGCCGCTGTGCCCGGCCGAAAATCCTTCGGGACGCGAGCTTGTTTTCCTTCCAGCATTCATAGACATCATCCAGCAATATACCCTGGACTCAATGGAGAGGGACCTAAGCGGATATACCGGACTGAGCAACTACACGCTCAACATGCCCAAATCGGGAGGCATGGACATAATATTCGCGGAAGAAGACCTCAATTCCGGAATAACACGCACATTCAGGGACACGCATTTTGACTCGTCCATATCAGTGACCGATGAAGACAGCGCTGACGAGTATATGATTGAGAATGAGCCGAATGTTCTCGTGAGCTATACCGTAGCGCCGGATTGCCCGCAACCGGGTTCCTATTGCTACAAAATGCTCATAAACACTTCCACCCATGAAATATATTACTACCGCAGGCACCGGATTGGCAAGAAGACGGGACCGGGCTTCCTCCCGGAGGACCTCAAGAGAATAATCTCCTATAGGGGACATTAATAACTGCGAATGAGAATATAATGATAAGCGGCAAAGCAGATTGCGGAATGCAGTATGCCGTAAAGAGGAGCAATTCGTCCGTAGGATATTGCGCATTGAGCATCAAATGCGGCACAAGGGACGAGGAGGGTTTCCACAACGGGACTGCACATTTCATAGAACATACGATATTCAAAGGCACGGAACGCAGGAGCGCTTCAGTGATAAACGGTTACCTCGACAGGCTTGGCGGGGAGCTAAACGCATATACGACAAAGGAAGAGATTGTATTTCATGCCACCGTGCTGAAAGAAGACCTCGGAAAGGCCGCCTCACTCCTGTTCGAGCTGGCCACGGAGCCGACATTCCCCGAACATGAGATACAGACGGAGAAAGGTGTCGTGATAGACGAGATAAACTCGTACAAGGACACCCCGTCCGAAGACATCTATGACAGATTCGAGGAGATGCTTTTCAAGGGGCATCCGCTCGGGGGAAACATACTCGGGACTGCCGCCTCGGTCAGAAAAATGACACGTGACGAGCTGCTCCGGTTCGTGAGGGAGAAATTCCGTCCGGAAAAGATGGCATTTACTGTGGTCGCAGACATAGAGGAGAGCAAAATGGAGAAAGCGGCCGTCAGGCTTGCGGAGAAATATTTCGGAAAGAACGGCAGCGGCGACATGGAAGAAAGCGGTTCAGGCAAAGCCTGCGGCACATACATGGCTCCGGCAGCGGAACCGTTTGACAAGACCGTAAACAAAAGAAGCCATCAGGCCAATTGCGTCATAGGAGGGCTGGCCCCGTCGCTGTATCAGGAACGGGAAAGGCTTGCGGCTGTGCTTCTGTGCAATATACTCGGAGGGCCGGCAAGCAACTCCCTGCTGAACTCGGTCTTACGGGAAAAGAACGGATGGGTGTATGGAGTGGAATGCTCATACACACAATATGCGGACACCGGAATAGCCGCAATATGCCTCGGATGCGACAGGGACAATCTGGACAAATGCCTGAAAGCCATAGGAAAAGTGCTGGACAAGCTGCGCAGCGGGACACTGTCAGAGCGCAAACTGAAAGCCGCAAAGAAACAGTTGCTCGGCCAGCTTGCCATAAGCTCGGACAACGGCGAAACACAATGTCTGTCAATGGGCAAAGGGCTTCTGTCCTACGGCAAGATAACAGGGCCGCAGCAGACGCTCCGCATGGTGGAGGCCATCACAGCAGAGGATGTACGGGAAATGGCATGTAAAATTTTCTCTCCGGACAAGCTGTCCAGACTGATTTATCTTTAAGCGAAATGGAAAATATCTACAACTATATAAAGGAGCATGCGATCCCTCAGTCTGATGCTCTCTCATGGGTCGAGAAACAGACACATCTGAGGACAAATCATGCAAGGATGTTGTCCGGGGCAGTACAGGGACAATTCATGCGTATGCTTGTGCAGATGACAAAGGCAGAGAGGATTCTGGAATTGGGAACTTTCACCGGATACTCGGCCATATGCATGGCTTCTGCCCTTGATGCGAACGGGCATCTGGACACTTTGGAGCTTAATGACGAACTTGAGGACCTCATACTTGAGGGCTTCGGCAGAGCAGGGCTTTCGGACAGGATAACCCTGCATATCGGAGACTGCAAGGAGACCCTCAAACGGATGCTGTCTGAAATGAGAGACAGCGACAACGGGAACTGTGACCCTGACAAGCAATATGACATCGTATATATGGATGCCAATAAGCGTGAGTACTGCGAGTATTATGAGCTTGTCTTTGACATGGTGCGCCCGGGAGGTCTCATCCTTGCTGACAATGTGCTGTGGGACGGGAAAGTGTGCCAGGACCCGCTTCCGCAGGACAAGCAGACTCTCGGAATCGCACGTTTCAATGACATGATAAGAGACGACCGCCGCGTGGAGTCCGTGATAATCCCCCTTCGCGACGGCCTCAACATTATCCGTAAGAAATAGAATCTCAGTCGGTTTCTATGGTTTCCATTATCACGAACTCAGTCTCAAAGCCGTTTTCAATTTCACGGATATCCGATAGTGCATGCAAATCCAATATAGATATTATGACATGGTTGTGATACGGTGAAGACAGCATCAGCGAGTCACAATGGAAAAAATATATTTTATCTTCTTCGAAAGTCAAAGCCGGAAGTACAATCATCGTCCAATACCCATAGCTACTGTCAGGTGCCAGGCTTATGCTTTGCTGATTCTGCCATTTATATGAAGTGATTTCTACCGGCACGTCAAGACTGTTCGTAACGATAAACCTGCTGTATGGATTCACAACTGGCCATCCGTCAAGGATTTCTGGTTTCTCACAAGAAACCAGTGAAGACAATGCCAATACGAATAATAAAATACTTCTTTTCATACTTTACAATCTGCTCTTTTCCATGTTTTCCGTTATCACGAACTCCTTCTCAAAGCCGTTTTCAATTTCACGGATATCCGATAGTGCATGCAAATCCAATATAGATATTATGACATGGTTGTGATACGGTGAAGACAGCATCAGCGAGTCACAATGGAAAAAATATATTTTATCTTCTTCGAAAGTCAAAGCCGGAAGTACAATCATCGTCCAATACCCATAGCTACTGTCAGGTGCCAGGCTTATGCTTTGCTGATTCTGCCATTTATATGAAGTGATTTCTACCGGCACGTCAAGACTGTTCGTAACGATAAACCTGCTGTATGGATTCACAACTGGCCATCCGTCAAGGATTTCTGGTTTCTCACAAGAAACCAGTGAAGATAATGCCAGTACGAATAATAAAATACTTCTTTTCATCGTTGTCCGTTTAATATTTCATCCAATAGGTAAAGCTCTCCGATATGGCCTGCTGCTGCCCCTCAGCCTTTGGCGAAGACAGCACACGGCTCTGAAATTCGTTCCACGAAGTACTGCTTCTCACCATCTCTTCTAATTCAGGAGCCGTAAAGCCTGTAACTTTATCATAATAGCCTAATTCCGCACTACCTTGGTTCTGCAAGTATTCTCCATTAATCCAAGTCGCACTATAAACCGAGTACTTGTATCCATAGCCATCAATCAAATCCTGTATAATACCAGTATATGATTGACGAGTATAGTCAGGAATATATGACTGGTATTCATTTTTAGACAGGAACCATTCCACTCCCATCGCAAAAGATTCGACGAGTTCCGTCGATGTCTCATCAAATTTTGAGTTAGAACGCCAATGTGACGCATGTGCTAATTCATGAATCATAGTAGCATGAATAAGCCAAGTGGGACGCTCAGAATTATTAGACCGCAATTTATAAATTTTCACTATTGGTCTATCTGGAAATATCCAATTGTCTTTAACATAATGACTACCTGCAACATTGCCATTAGAACTATTCTGTGCCTGAATAACAAGCCTATACGATTTGTCACTCCTCATAGGAGGGCGGCGCAACCCATAAATATTTCCATAATAATAAACAATGGCCGCACGGCTGATATTGGCATAAAAACAAGACTCGCTGTCAGCATATGACTTGTCCAGGCTACCCTTATAGTTACTATATTTATAAATCACCTCTGTCTTTGTACCATTCTCACGAATTTCAAAATCAGTGCGGCTGAAATGTATTTCATATGTAAAAGCATATCTGAATGAATCCGATGACACAAAATATCCATTTCTGTCACAATGCGTATAAGAACTATGAGTCGCACGTGCTGTTTTTATGCTCAACCCCTCAACTCCACGATAAGTTCCAGAGTCTTTATCATAAAAAACGACTCGTCCTGAAGGAGTAACTTTCCCTGCCTTTGTTTCCATAACTTTCTCCAATGGCTGCCCGCAGAGTTCGTAAGCTTTCTCTTCTATAGCTGCATTCAAAAATTCCGGAAATTGTTCTGAGGATTTAGTTCCTGTTTCCGGAGACCAAATATCATACAATATATCATAAGGACATTTGATCGCCGACAAGTCATATTCGACCGGAACATAGGCCCACTGATAAGGGAATTCTCCCGTCATAAACCTCTGATCCGGCACAACGAATCCATCAGAAACCTCGTAATCAAGAGGATAAGAAAACAGGTCTATATCATCAGTTGCTTTTATACAGCAAAACTCATCATCATTGCCAGGCTTGAAAGCCACATAATGGTGAGTCGCCACGATATCCTCCGCACTATACCCTGCTCTTGTTTTATAGTCCAATTGTGAAAATGCATCTTTTACTATATCCAAAGACAAAGGGTTAGGAATCTGTTCACCTACTATAGCATAGGTAAGCTCAGCTGATGAGATCTCATAAAAAGAAGCGGACTCAGGACAAGAGAGTTCCATTGAATCCTTATTGTCGCAGGAAGCGAATAAAGACAACCCGACCAAAAGGATTGTACATTTAAATATCACATATAAGTTTTTCATAATCACAGATTAAGTATTATGCAAATGTAACATTTAAATCATTATTTGCAAGGAATAATGAAACACTTATACACGACGGCTTCAAAATTTCGCTTTCAATATGCCGCAAAAACCGTTTTACTGGCGGGTGATGCGGGCGCCGAGGGCGTTCAGGCGGAGGTCTATGTCTTCGTAGCCGCGATCTATCTGCTCTATATTGCTGATTACGCTTGTGCCTTTGGCGGACATGGCGGCAATCAGCATGGCGATTCCGGCACGGATGTCCGGAGAGGTCATGTTGCCGGCACGCAGGCTGTAATGGTGGTCATGGCCTATCACCACGGCCCTGTGAGGGTCGCACAAGATAATCTGCGCTCCCATGTCAATCAGCTTATCGACAAAGAAAAGGCGGCTCTCGAACATCTTCTGGTGAATCAGGACACTGCCCTTGCACTGGATGGCCATCACAAGCATCACGCTCAGAAGGTCAGGGGTGAGTCCAGGCCACGGAGCATCCGCAAGCGTCATTATAGACCCGTCCATAAACGAATCAATCACATAGCTTTCCTGCTCCGGCACATATATGTCATCCCCGCGCTGCTCCAGCTGCACCCCAAGACGGCGGAAACATTCCGGAATAATGCCGAGATTCTCATAAGAGACATCCTTTATGGTTATCGCACTCTTGTTCATGGCAGCCATGCCTATGAAAGACCCGACCTCAATCATATCAGGAAGGATAACATGTTCCGCACCGTGCAAGCTCTTAACGCCGCGTATCTTCAGAAGATTCGAGCCTATGCCTTCAATCTGCGCCCCCATGGCAACAAGCAGCCTCGCAAGCTGCTGCACATACGGCTCACAGGCCGCGTTGTAAATCGTAGTCTCCCCTTCCGCAAGCACAGAAGCCATGAGAATATTCGCAGTACCCGTCACCGACGCCTCATCCAGAAGCATATACTGCCCCTTCAGATGACGCCCCTGGGGGACATGCAGGAAAAACGCCTTCCTTGACGGGTCATAGTCATGTTCCGCACCGAGCTTCATCATTCCCTGGATATGCGTATCGACCCTGCGGCGTCCGATCTTGTCACCTCCCGGCTTCGGGAAATATGCCTGTCCGAAACGCGCAAGAAGAGGTCCGACAACCATTACGGAACCGCGCAACTTGGCACACTTGGCAACAAAGTCCGCGCTTGAGACATACTCCCTGTCAATATTGTCAGCCTTGAAAACATATACGCCCTTGTCAAGCCTTGTGACGGAAACACCCATGCCCTCAAGCAGGAGAATAAGATTCTTTATGTCAAGAATCTCCGGAATATTGGAGATTTTAACCTCTTCCGACGTGAGAAGCACAGCACTTATCACCTGCAGCGCCTCATTCTTTGCCCCTTGCGGACGGATTACTCCACTGAGCTTATGCCCGCCCTCTACTACGAATGAACTCATATATCGTTTTATCTTACAAACTACTTGTTTCGGCCGGGAGCTGCAAGGCATCAGGCCTAAATGCAAAAATAAGAAACTTTTCATTAAAAACCTATCGCAACATCGCTTTCAGATGACTGCACGCGCCATATCCAGCCTGACATATTTTTATTTGGATTTCTATCTGATTTTTCTTAACTTACCGGATATTTGACATCTTATGAAAATTTCAAGAAAACTTATAATCATCATTGCCGTCATCGGAATTTCAGGGCTCGCACAATGCTGTGCCCCACATCCGCAAACTTGCACGGATGAATTTCCGGCACGATGGATATTCATGGAAAGGAACACTACTCTTTATGCCGGCAACTGGACGGCTGACAGACATTTCATCAACACAATGAACGGCTCTCCTGCACAAATCACAGCAGTCAGGGACAAAAGCCGGGAAACAATACCTTTTTATTATGAAGATGTCAACGGAAGCCCGTTTGTCGGCACGCTCTGCGAAAATGACTTTCTGCTTTTCAGCGTTCCGGTAAAAAACTTGGGGAAAGGCAGCAACATAGAAATTGAAGCTGTGCTTATCAGCAGTTCAGATTCTCCCAAATACTTCATTATTGAATATCTGGAAGCCGGAAAATGGAAAAGTATTCCGGAAAATCTAAGGCCCATCCCTGAGAAGCCATATCTTAAATAACGTCAGTTCGACGAAATTAAGTTATTAATTATTAGTAAAATAGCAATA
>CAJUEK010000016.1:0-33994 GCA_910585445.1 uncultured Bacteroidales bacterium
TGTCCGTGATGTATTTCTTCGTCAGAGAAGAGGATGTCGAATTGTTTGACCGCATCTTGGACAATGTTAAGATAAGTCCCCATGACCGTCAGTGACTATCCTTGTTGTTTTAACGCAACAATCTTGTATTCCCTGCCGTGTCCATCAACGATGGCAGGGATATTTTTATATGTAATATTCTACCGTTTCAACGGCAAGGAGTCCCAGGAGTTCGCGGGCCTTCTGTACCTCGACTACAGCGCAAGGTTCTACCATCCTTTGTCCTCCCGCTGGACTACGCTGGATCCTATGGAAGAAAAGTATTACTCTGTCAGTCCGTATATGTTTTGTACAGGAAATCTTGAGACTTGGAGAAAAGCATAATATAAAGTCGGAAATTTGGCAGCCATATCTTGACAATTGTGTGGCGGTAAGGAATCCTGTGCTGGTGATGAAGAAAATATGAGTGTGGCGTCTATGTGGCAATTGTCCGATTCTGTAAAGAATGTGTATTTCGCTTACAAATTCCCATTGTCATGCATTTGATTACACATCTTGTTGACATAATGTGTGAGAATAATTTGTTTTTTTATTTTTTATTTTGTAATATTGCTACATAATAAATGTAGAATTGCGGTATATCGTAATTAGTGGTTTTCTGTGTGAATAGTATTTTGTTTCAGATATATAATTCTGTCACAAACATTTTATATAAACCTACAAAATTACATTATTATGAGATTTGTTTTATTATCAATGCTGATTGTTGCATTAGGTCTGACTTCTTGTCAGAAAAATGCAGACATGATGTCTAAGCAAGAACAATTACATTCTTCTGAGGACTGTTCATCTGATGCTATTGCTTCATTAATTAAATTAGTTAATGAAATTTGGGAGATAAAACCAACGGCTTCGTATGAAGAAGTTGAGAGTTTCGTGTGGGATAAGTTCGGTAATCAAATTTCTGAGACGAAAAGTGACATATCGTACGAAGTCTCTCAATATGCTTTTGAAGTATTAAGCCAAATGCAAATAGTGGATCCGTCAGATTATATGACAAAAGACAATTATATTGCATCTCTCAATATGATAATTGATACTAATGCTGATAATTTGACAGAGTATGAAAAGAATGCTCTCTATCTCACTGTTATTGTTTCCAGTGAAATAATTGAATTAAAATATGGGGGTGGGACACCATTGACAAAAGCGGAATGGTGGGATAATACAAAAGCATGGGTAGAACGGCAATGGGATGATTGGGGGAAATGCGCAGCAGGAATAGTTGGTGGTGCTGGAGGCGGCTTTTTAGGTGGTGCGGCAGCTGGATCTGCTGTTCCATGGCTTGGGACGGTCGTTGGTGGTGTGGTTGGTGGTATATCAGGAGGACTTGGAGGTGCAGCAGCGGCATGTTAATATGAAAACTTGTCATAAGCTGACGGTTTTTAATACTGTCTATATTATTACGATGCTTATGCTGTCGCTTCTGATGATTGATGGAATAATCGGCAGGAGCATAGCAGCTTTAGTATATCTGTTTTCTATCTTTTTTGTAACTATTTGCTATGGATTCTTGCGTAGAAAGTACATGTAGATAGGTTGTAAATAAAAAAAAGAGGGTGACTGGATCTGTCCTTAGACATTTTAGCCACCCTCTTTCCTCTTTGGGTCTATAAGCACAATGCCTGACAACCTTTCGTGAAGCATAAATAACTATCACTTAACGTTCTGCTGAAAAACGATTCCCCTGAACCTGGGAACTTTTTTACCATAGGATTGATCATTACGCCATTATGCTCCCCCCCACATACACACACAATCTGGCAGCTGTAAGTTTGTACCTGAAATGCCATCCCTCATAGAGCTATACGCAATGCCAATAAGAAAATAAATCATAAGGTCTCCAAGCCAATGCAAGATTGGTTTGGAGACCTTATGTTTCAAATTGTGCTCTGGCAGCCGGCATATGCCAAGCAAGAAAGCCCTGTCAGCAGAAGTCCGCCGCCTTTTCCATCTTGGCCTTTATCTGCTCCGTGCACAGGTTGCCGAGACTGCCTATATGCGTGTGGTTCAGGCTTTGGGCGGTCAGCCCCGCGTGTCCGGTTTCTGATGTCGGGCTGCCGGCATTGCATCCTTCAGTTGTGCATCCGGAAGGCTTGTAATGGAAACGCCCTTCGTTAACCTCAATTCCCACGCTGCGGTAGGCATCTCTGAAAGGCATTCCGTTAAGCGTGCGCCTGTTCACTTCTTCCACGGTGAAAAGATGCTCATACAGAGACGAGTCAAGGATATCCTTTTTTATTATGATGTGCTGCAGCATGTAGTCTGCCATGAACAGACTCTTGTGCATCAGTTCAAGGGCAGGGAAAAGTATGTCCTTGAGCAGCTGGAAATCACGGTGATACCCGTGAGGCATGTTGCTGCACAGCAGGCTGATTTCATTTTCCGTGGACATTATCCTGTTGCAATTGCCACGCATTATCTCCCATACGTCAGGATTCTTCTTATGTGGCATGATGCTGGAGCCTGTGGTCAGCTCATCCGGGAATTTTATGAAACCATAATTCGGACACATGTACATGCAGCAGTCTGCCGCGAATTTGTTGAGCGTGAGAGCTATGGCTCCCATGGCTGAAGCTACGGCCCTTTCCGTCCTTCCGCGGCTCAGCTGTGCTGCGACGGCATTGTATTCGGGCTGTGCGAAACCGAGGAGTTCCGTGGTCATCATCCGGTCAAGCGGAAACGAACTTCCGTATCCCGCTGCGGAGCCCAATGGATTCATGTCTGTCACGGCATATGCCCCGCGGAGAATGTACATGTCATCAGCAAGGGCTTCTGCATATGCGCCGAACCATAGCCCGAAAGATGAAGGCATGGCTATCTGGCCGTGCGTATAGCCCGGAAGCAGGACATTCTTGTATTTCTCGCTCAAGTCCTGCATTGTTTTGAACAGGGACAGTACCTCTTCGCGTATCTTTCCAACCTCCTCTTTCAGGAATAGCTTGATATCTACAAGCACCTGGTCGTTGCGCGAACGGCCGGAATGTATCTTCTTGCCGATGTCGCCGAGCCTGCGTGTCAGCAGAAGTTCGATTTGTGAATGTATGTCCTCCACATCGTCCTCCAGGATGAATGTTCCGGACTCTATTTCCTCAAGTATCCTGTCAAGTCCTTCCGTGAGGGTCGCCAGCTCGTCCCCGGACAGCAGTCCTATGGATTGCAGCATCCTGATGTGTGCCTTTGACCCGTTGGCGTCATGTCTGGCCAGCCTGAGATCAAGAATGCGGTCGTTGCCTACCGTGAAGTTTTCCACAAGGTCAGTGGCCTGTGTCCCTTTGCTCCATAAAGTGCTCATGATGAATTTGCTTCTTTTGTTTTTTTGTCCGTCTTCAGGCACGGCCGGCTATGCGTCCGAATGCCTTTATGAAATTTATATATCCTCTGATTCCGTCTTCTATCTCGCTGACAAGCACGAACTCGTCGGCCTTATGCGAACGTGCCGAATCTCCGGGGCCCATCTTTATTGCATCACATCCTATCCTCATCCAGTCTGAGGTCGTCGGAGATGAAAACGTTTCCGTTCCTGTCACGGTTGCGGCCTCAAGCAGAGGTGAGCCATCCCTTGTCGCGCTCGACCGGTTTTCCAAGTTGCGCGCGTTCAGCCTGCTTCTGCAGATGCTTTGCAGCTCATTGAGGATTTCCGCGTTGGAATACTCGTCAGTCGGCCTGATGTCTATGACAAAGCTGCATTTGTCCGGTATGACATTATGTGCGGTTCCTGCATTTATCTGGGTTACATTCAGGTTTACCTTTCCCATCATGCGTGAGACCTTTCCGAATGCATGGCCGCGTATCTTGGCGATATCTTCAATTGCGATATAAACCGCGTTTATCCCCTCGTTTCTTGCCGCATGCCCGCTTGCTCCATATGCACATGCGTCTATTACAAGTAGGCCCCTTTCGGATGTGGCTGCTTTCATCTGTGTCGGTTCGCCTACTATGGCATGTCTGATGTGACTCAGTCTCTTGTGCCATAGGCTGCGCATTCCGCCTTGTCCGGACCTTTCTTCTTCGCATGTAAGCGCGAGTGTCAGATTGATTCTCTCATGGCATTCTGACTGCTTCAGTGAACTTTCAACAAAATGTATGAATGCCGCAATCATCGCTACTGCTGATGCGCCGTCGTCATTACTTCCGAGTCCGGCCACAACCTCTTCGGGCTGCAACTCCCTGCCTGTCATTGTGCTGATTCTCTTTGCCGCTTCTGCCTGGTCAGGAATGTACGGGTCGAAACTGTATTCCGGTGCCGGTGCTACAGTGTCAATGTGGGCGCAGAGCATCAAAGCTGGAGCGGACGGGTCTGTAATGTGCTCTGCCACAATGTTGTTGCCTATAAGCTCATGCCGGATGCCATTGCTGTTCAACCACGCGCTTATATGGGAACATACTTCCTGCTCACAGAATGATACCGACTTTATTGCAATCATTTCCCTGAGCAGGGCAGTGGCTGAGGCTGTCATGCCTTTAATTTCGTCAGTGCAGTTCATCCGTACTGGTTTTTGCGTGTCCTGTAAGCACCGTCCCGATGTCTCTGAGGAGATTCCTTGCATGTTTGATTGTCACTCTGGATACTCCGGAGCTGATGGCTTTGAATGCTCCTGACAGCTTCGGTATCATGCCGTCCGCTATCTTTCCCTCAGCGCGAAGCCTGCTGAACATCTCATTGTCCATTTCCGGGATTATGCTTGAATCATCGTCACGGTCGTAAAGCACACCGTCCTTCTCAAAACAGAATGTCAGTTCCACTTCATCATGTCCGGTGGCATCCGTAGTGCTATGTCCGGCCAGGGCTATGGCAACGGAAGACGCTATGGTGTCCGCATTGGTATTCAGCAGATTGCCGTTCCCGTCATGATTGATGGCGCACAATACCGGCACGATGCCTGCATCAATGAGCATATGGAGGAAACCTGCATTCACACCGGACGCATCCACATCACCGACATATCCGTAATCAACCATCCGGAACTCATCCGGGCTTGGGCTTGCTTCATTTCCGGGCAGTGCTGCAGCCGCTACTTTTATCGGTGGACGCTTCTTTGCGCAGATTGCATTGCCGTCAGCACCGCTGAGTCCTGCCGCATTGCATCCTTCAGCCTGAAGAAGAGCCACGATGTGCTTGCTGCACCACCCTGCATAGGCCATTGTAACTACCTGGAGCGTCTGGGCATCAGTCACCCGCCGTCCCTCAATCATGACCGGAGTCATCCCGAGGTCTTTCTGCAGCCGGCTTGCCATGACGCCTCCGCCATGCACCAGCACTTTCTTGCCTGGCATTGAGGCAAAGTCTTTCACGAACGCACGGAGCATGTCCGGGTTTTCGACAACATTGCCTCCTATTTTGACTACATGTATCATTGCTGTACTGAATTAAAGCTCCTTGAGAATCTCTTTCAGCACCGCCTGTGCAGACACGACCCTGTTGGCGGCTTCCGGTATGACGATTGACTGCGGGCTTTCAATCACTTCGTCAGTCACTATCATGTTTCTGCGCACAGGCAGGCAGTGCATGAAGAACGCGTTGTCCGTAAGAGCCATCTTCCCTGCATCTACTGTCCAGCTCCTGTCCGTGCTGAGCACCTTCCCGTAATTTTCCCCCTCATATGCCGACCAGTTTTTGGCATATATGAAATCCGCTCCCTCAAACGCCTTTTCCTGGTCATATTCCACATGGGCCTTGCCAACGAATGCCGGGTCAAGCTCATATCCCTCCGGATGAGTTATGACAAAATCATATCGAGCCCAATTCATTCCCTCCGCAAATGAGTTCGGTACGGCCTGCGGGAGCGCTTTCGGGTGCGGAGCCCATGTCAGCACCACTTTGGGCCTGTCCTTTTTCTTGAATTCTTCTATTGTTATAAGGTCAGCGAAAGTCTGGAGAGGATGCCTGGTGGCCGCTTCCATGCTGAAAACCGGTTTGCCTGAATATCTTATGAACTGGTTGAGGATGATTTCTGCGTAGTCGCCGTCCCTGTCCGTGAGATTGGCGAATGCGCGCACTCCTATTATGTCGCAGTAGCATCCCATTACAGGAATTGCCTCAAGGAGATGTTCCGGCTTGTCTCCGTCCATTATGACGCCCCGCTCTGTCTCAAGCTTCCATGCTCCCTGGTTCACGTCCAGGACGATTACGTTCATGCCGAGGTTCATCGCTGCTTTCTGGGTGCTTAGCCTTGTGCGCAGGCTTGAATTGAAGAATATCATCAGCAGGGTCCTGTTCCTGCCGAGTTCCTGGTCCGCAAACGGGTTCTGCTTTACGTATCTTGCCGCTTCGAGTGCCTTTGAAAGGTCTCCGAGCTGGGTTATTGATGTGAAATGTCTCATAATACAAATTAAATTCTTATTTTTGCCGCCCTTAAACCGCGGCCGCCTCTTGTGTGCGGCTGCCTTTTGACTGACATTCAATGCCGACAAAAAAACAGCAGCGTACCGGGCATCTTGCCCTTTTAGGTTCAAATGTTATATGGGGCGTCATGGCCCCTGTGTCCAAATTCGTCCTCGCGGGCGGAATAATCTCCTCGGCTCTCCTGACCGATTTGCGCATACTTGCCGGCACTGTCCTGTTCTGGATTGCCTCCCTGTTCACAAAACGGGAGAAAGTTGACAAGAAAGATTATCTCAAGCTTTTCGGTGCGGCTTTGTTTTCCACAACGCTCAACCAGATATGCTATGTCAAGGGCGTTTCCCTCACTTCTCCGGTAGATGCCACAATCTGCACATCTACTCTTCCCATCTGGACCATGCTCATGGCGGCTGCCTGGCTCCGTGAACCTGTCACCGGAAAAAAGGCGGGCGGCGTGCTGCTTGGCCTTTGCGGTGCCCTCATACTTGTGCTTTTCGGCGTGCATTCCGCTTCTGGCAGCACTTCCAATCTCTTGGGTGACATCCTGTGCCTGCTTTCACAGGTCTGCTACGGAGTGTATCTCGTGTTTTTCCAGGACATAATCCGGAAATATTCTCCGGTCACCCTCATGAAGTGGAAATATACCTTTGCGGCCATGATGCTCCTGCCGTTCTCTTTCCGGGACTTCTCCGGAGTGCAGTGGGCCTCGCTTCCTTTTGAGCAGTGGGCCGGACTGGGCTATGTGCTGCTTTTCGGTACATTCCTGAGCTATCTCATGGTGCCGCTCGGACAGAAATATCTGCGCCCTACGCTTGTAGCCATGTACAATTATCTCCAGCCTGTGGCCGCGGCCGCCGTGGCGATAATGTGGGGGCTTGACACGTTCAGCATTGTCAAAGTAGTTGCAGTTGCACTGATTTTTGCCGGAGTGCTTCTTGTCAACAGGAGCAAGGCGGCAGAAAGCCGGTAATCTTGTCAGTACTCCTCTTCTTAGGCTTGTCCGGTGAGTTCCTTCCATGCTTTCACGAATGTTTCTGCAGTGTCCTGCGAAATCGTGAGTGATGGAAGGAGCCTGATTACGGATGCTCCGGCCGCTCCCGTGAAGAAATGCCTTTCAAACAGAAGCCTGTCCCGCAGCCCGGCAAATCCCTCATTCAGCTCAAGTCCTATCATCAGGCCCTTGCCTCTGTACTCCTTAATGGCCTTGTCGCCCTCGAATGCCTTGCGGAAATATTCTCCAGTTTTTGCCGCATTCTCGACAAGGTGCTCATTCTCAATGATATCAAGTACGGCCAGTGCAGCCGTGCACGCAAGATGATTTCCCCCGAACGTGGTGCCGAGCATCCCGTATTCCGCTTTTACGGACGGGCTAAGAAGGACTCCACCTATCGGAAAACCGTTTGCCATTCCTTTGGCTGTCGTTATGATGTCGGCCCTGACTCCATGGTGCTGGTGGGCGAAGAATTTTCCTGTGCGTCCATATCCCGACTGTATCTCGTCAAGGACAAGCTGACAGCCGTATTTGTCACAAAGGGAACGCAGGCCGTGCAGGAAATCTGCGCTTGGCTCATATATTCCGGCCACTCCCTGTATTCCTTCTATTATTACGGCGGCGAAATCTCCCTTAGACAGTTCTTTTCCGGCAGCTTCGAGGTCATTCAGCTCTGAAAACACCACATTCCCGGTCCTGTTGAAAGGGGACTGTATCTTGGGATTGTCAGTGGCTGCGACTGCTCCGGAGGTTCTTCCGTGGAAGGCTTTCCTGAATGCGAGCACCTTGCTTTTCCCGGTGTGGAATGATGCTGTCTTGAGCGCATTCTCATTCGCTTCCGCCCCGCTGTTGCAGAGGAAAAGCGAATAGTCCTCATATCCGCATACTTTCCCGAGCTTTTCAGCAAGCTCTTTCTGCAGGGAATTCTGCACTGCATTGGAATAGAAGCCAAGCTTGCCGAGCTGCTTTGTTAGCATGCTGACATAGTGAGGATGGCAATGTCCCACGGAAATTACCGCATGTCCTCCGTACATGTCCGTGTATTCGATGCCGTCCTTGTCCCAGAGCTTGGTGTCAAGTCCTCTGACCGGCTCGATGTCCCACAATTTATATACTTCAAAAAGATTCATCCTTATGTTTGTTTTAAATGTCCGGTGTCCTGTGTCAGAATGCGGATGGCTTGAGTTTCAGCCCGCATGTCTCATCCAGCCCGAACATAAGGTTCATGTTCTGCACAGCCTGTCCTGCCGCGCCTTTTATCAGGTTGTCTATGATTGAGCTTATGTGAACATATCCGTCATGAAGCTCCACATGGAGAAGTGCCTTGTTGGTGTTGACCACTTCTTTGAGCGAAATGTTCTCCTGGCTGTGGAATACGAATGGTGATGCCTCATAATACTCTTCATAAATCTGCCTGTAACTGTTTTCAGACAGTCCTTCTTTTGCCTTTGTATATATGCTTGCGAATATTCCGCGCGTGAAATCTCCTCTCATGGGCACGAAATTGACACGTGGCTCAATCCCGTTGCCGGACTCATGCGCAAGGCTTTTCTTTATTTCTGCCAAGTGCTGGTGCGTGAACAGCTTGTATATGGACATGTTGCCGCTCCTGTAGCTGAAATGCGTAGTCTCTCCAGGCTTTTTTCCTGCTCCCGTAGAACCTGTAACGGCTGTAACATGGATTTCGTCCTCAATCAGCCCGGCCTTTGCCAAGGGGAGGACGGCAAGCTGTATGGCGGTTGCAAAGCATCCCGGATTGGCTATGTCGTGAGCCTTGCGTATTTCGTCCTTTGCACTTTCGCACAGTCCGTATATGAAATTCCTGCCGGCATATTCGCCGTCCAGCCTGAAATCGTTGCCGAGGTCAATTATCCTGCAGTTGTTGCTAATATCGTGGCTGTCAACGAATTGTCTTGAAATTCCGTGCCCGAGGCAGAGGAACAGCACATCCGGGTCATTCAGCTCTTTTCCGAAGCACAGGTCGGTCTCCCCGAGAAGGTCGCGGTGCACCTGTGATACGGCCGTGCCTTCTGATGATGTTGTCGTGGCCGCCACAATCTCAACTTCAGGATGGTTGAGAAGGATGCGGAAAAGCTCTCCTCCGGTATATCCTGTGCCTCCTGCTATCGCGACCCTTATTTTTTTGCTTGTATTCATTTCTTTTCTGCCGGGATTATTCTTCGCTGCCTGCCTCTGCGCTTCCGTTTACGCTATAATATATTTTCAAAGGGTTTGCTATGACCTTTGTGAATCCGATTACGTCGCGTCCTGTGTAAGAGTTGTTTATCTCTCCGTAGGCTCCGAATTTTGAACTCATGAGGTCATGCTTGCTCTTGCATCCGAGCACAGAGAAGTGGTATGGCATGAGTGCAATCTCCACATCACCTGTCACATGCTCTTCCATGCTTTCCATCATTGCTTCCATGTCTCTCATAACCGGGTCGAGATACATTGCCTCATGCATCTGCTGGCCGTACCATCCGGCAATCTGCTCTTTCCAATAAAGCTGGCCCTTTGTGAGAACATGCTTCTCGAGAAGATGATGCGCCTTGATGATAATCATCGGAGCTGCGGCCTCGAAGCCTACGCGTCCCTTTATGCCTATGATGGTGTCACCGATGTGGATGTCACGTCCTATCCCGAACGGAGCCGCTGCGTCACGCACTGCCTTTATCACATCAACAGGGTTCATCTGCACGCCGTTGAATGAGGTCGGCTCTCCTTTCGTGAATCCGATTCTGATGTGCTCCGGAACTGTCTTTGTGACTTTTGTAGGATAGGCCTCCTCAGGAAGATAGCCGTCTGACGACAAGGTCTCCACGCCTCCGATGCTTGTGCCCCAAAGGCCCTGGTTGATTGAATATTTCGCCTTTTCCCATGAGAAATCGAAACCGTGCTTCTGCAGGTAATCTATTTCATATTGGCGTGTGAACCCGAATTCCCTTACAGGCGCGATGATTTCCACCTCAGGTGCGAGAATTTCGAACACGATGTCAAAGCGCACCTGGTCGTTTCCTGCTCCGGTGCTTCCGTGTGCCACATAATCCGCTCCGATTTCCTTGACATGCTTAAGCACTTCCAATGCCTGGAATACTCTCTCTGAACTTACTGAGAGGGGATAGGTGGCGTTTTTGAGGATGTTTCCGTAAATCAGGTATTTGACACCTTTCTTATAATAGGTCTCTACGGCGTTCACGGTCTTGTGCGATGCCGCTCCGAGTGAGAGCGCCCTTTCCTCGATTGCTTTCTCTTCCTCAGCCGAGAATCCTCCGGTATTCACCATTACCGTATGTACTTCGAGTCCTTTTTCGTTTTTGAGATATGGGACACAGAATGATGTGTCAAGTCCGCCGCTGAAGGCGAGTACTGCTTTTTTGCTCATTTGTATTTGTTTTTTTATTGTTTCTGTGTTGTGTATGCATTGCCTGCTTCTGCCTGCGTGGCAGCTTTTTCCGCAAGGTCCGGTATTGCCGGGTCAAGAACCTGTATATGCTCTGCCGGGTCATAAAGCAGGCCTGTGCAGAGGCACATCTTGAAATTATTGGCTTCCAAAATAGGCCAGTTGCGGCAGCCCTGACATCCTTTCCAAAATTCAGGGTCATCGGTAAGGGCCGAGAACGGAACAGGCCTGAATCCTATCTCATAATTCATTTTCATGACTGCCGCTCCTGTGGTGATGCTGAAAATCTTGGCTTCGGGAAACAATTCCCTTGACAGGCGGAAAATGCGCCGCTTGATGCGCATTGCAAGTCCGAGTCCCCTGAACGCGTGTGAAACTATAAGGCCGGAATTGGCCACATATCTTTTGCCTCCCCATGACTCTATGTATGAAAATCCCGCGAAACGGCCATCTTCGGCAATCGCTATGACCGCTTTTCCTGCAGCCATCTTTTCAATTACATATTCAGGAGTCCTTCTTGCAATTCCCGTCCCTCTTTCCCGAGCCGAGATGAACACTTCTTCACAGATTTCGTCTGCGTACACTGCGTGGCTTTCATCAGCCACCATTACGTCTATGTGCATAATGCTGCCTAAAAAATTGTAGTGATGTGCCTGAATCCGTTTTCAGCGGATTCTTGCGTGTTGTCAAAAAATATTTTTACGGATTGCCCTCAGTTGAGGGAGTCGATAGGTGTCCTAACGGCAAGACAAACCGAGATTGTCAATTGCAATTGGGAGGGAAGCGCTTCGAAAGCCCCTCCTAGAGTCGGACTAATGTATAGGCAACTACAGCGTGGCGCAGAACGTGCCACGAAAGGTAATTGAATATGTTGCCTCTTTTTTCCATAACGGCCGCAAAGATAAATAAATTTCTTAACTTTGGCGAAATTTTGTTGAATTTTCAATCTGTCGTCAGGAGTGGCAAAAAAGAAGAAAAATACTGGGGCTGGAATTGACCCTGAATATCTGAAGAGACAGAAAGAGGCTCTCGTCCGCCGTCACAGGCAGGTAATCTATCTCAATGACAGCGAGATGGCAGCAATAAGACAATATTGTGACAAGTTCCGCGTGTCTGCCAAGACTGTGCTTTTCCGTGAGGCCATTATGGAAAAAGTGCTGTCGGAGCTTGATGACAATCATCCTACATTATTCTGACCTGCTGTCCTGCCGGCCGGGAAAACTTTTGAAAGGCCCCCATGTTTGCTGCACTTAAATGGGAATGTCCCAGGATTCCATGAAATTATACATTATATAATATATGAAAAGAACAATAATCGCGCTGGCCCTGTCGCTTTCCTGCTTTGCTGCCATGGCACAGGAAAATACGGACACCAGGCCATCCCAGCAGAAAGAAATTATGGCAGAAGATTATCAGATTGTGAAAGATGAGATTGTGGACGGTGTAAGATATGTTTCCGCAATCCCGAGCCAGAAAGTATGCTCAAGGCAGATTGACATCGTCATAAGCGACGGAATCGTCCGGAGCGTCACTTATACGCGCGGATGTGAAGGCAATGCCAAAGGCATAGGTGCACTCATAAAAGGCATGCCGGTCAATGAGGCCATAAGCCGCCTTGAAGGCATCACGTGCGGCAAGAGGGGAACTTCATGTCCGGACCAACTGGCACGTGTGCTCAAGGCCTTGGGCTATTGATTTTTGACAGTGCCGCTACTGTCTTGATTGCTTTTCTGCCTCCATGGCGGCATTGAAGCAGTGGCGGCACAAAGGTTCATATACGTCCTTTTCCCCGAGTACCACGAGACTCTCGCTGTCTGACAGCCTGTGTGAATGGTTGGCCGGGCTTCCGCATTTCACGCATATCGCATGTACTTTCTGTATGTCCTCGGCTACCGACATGAGTGCCGGCATCGGACCGAAAGGCTTGCCCATGAAGTCCGTGTCAAGTCCTGCGATAATGACCCTTACGCCCCTGTTGGCAAGTGTCTGCACGACTTCCACTATGGTGTCGTCAAAGAACTGGGCTTCGTCGATGCCTACGACTTCCACATCGCTGGAAAGCAGGAGCATGCTGGCAGGAGAGTCAATCGGAGTGGAAGGAATGCTGTGTGAGTCATGTGATACCACTTCATCTTCTGAGTATCTGACATCAATGCATGGCTTGTATATCTCTACTTTCTGCTTTGCGAATTGTGCCCTCTTCATCCTTCTGATGAGTTCCTCTGTCTTTCCTGAAAACATTGAGCCGCATATGACTTCAATGGAGCCTGCTTTTTTTGCGATTTCTAAAAACATTTCCTTACTTTTGTAGGTTAATACCGGTCAGTTTCTGATTCCCTTTGTTTTTGGGGGTGCAAATATACGGAAAGTCGAGAGCAGAGGCAAAATTTATTTTGACTATGCCGAGACGCATCAGTATATGTGCGCGAAGCGCAAATATAGTCAAAGTCGGGAGCAGAAGCAAAGTTTACTTTGACTTGTGCCCAATACGCCAACGGAGTATTTGCCAGAAACCGTCCAGATGTGCCCATGCACAAGTATTAGTGAAATTTTTGCCTTATGGAAAATAGAGAAGAGCAGACTTTGTCTGAAATCAGGACCATGATGTCAGCCATAAGATTGCAGATTGACAGTCTTGATGCCAAGATTGCCCAGTTGCAGGAACTTTTTGGCCATGACGAAGTTTATGAAGGCCCGATAGACCTTGACATTGAAGATGACCTCCCTGCCGATAATGCTGATATTCCCGCGGAGACCTCTCCGGCAGAGGCGTTTCAGCAAGTTTTGCCGGAGGGGCTTTCCTGGTCGGATGAACCTTCCCGGGAAGAACATCCTTTGCCAGTGCATGATTGCCTGACGGATGAGCCGTCGGAATGCGGCATTCCTGAAGTTGCCGTTGCTGATGAAACTGTTGAATTTGCGGATGTATCTGATGACGAAGAAGATGATGATGACGATGATGATGCTCCGGTTTCTGCTCCTGCTCCGGAGGACAAGCCTGTGCTGTCAGATCCTGCACCTATTTATGAGGCAGCCCAGTCTTCACCAGAAAAACGCAAGGCTGTAATTGACGTGATGGCCGACAAGCAGACTTGGCGTACAGCTATGCCGGGCACTGGTGTGAAAGACGTGCGCAGTGCAATCTCGCTTAACGATCGCATAATATTCATCAACCTTCTTTTCAAGACGGACCCGATGGCTTTTCAGGATGCCTTGACACGCATAAATGCCATGGAGACCCTTGAGCAGGTTGTTGACTATATTGCTGCCGAGCATCCGGATTGGGATCTTGATTCTGAACTCGTATATCGTTTCATGATGGCGGTACGCCGAAAAATCAGATAAACATGGCAGGAATTCTTTATATTGTGCCTACTCCTGTCGGAAATCTGGAGGACATGACCTTCAGGGCGATACGTGTACTTAAGGAGGCTGACCTGATTCTTGCGGAAGACACGAGGACAAGCTCGGTATTGCTCAAGCATTATGATATAAAAGGACGTCTTGAATCACATCACAAGTTCAATGAGCACAAGACCGCGTCAATGATAAAGGAACGTATCCTTGCCGGTCTGAATGTCGCTCTTATAAGCGATGCCGGTACGCCGGGCATTTCCGATCCTGGCTTTCTTCTTGTGCGCACTTGTGCCGAGAAAGGGATTGAGGTTCAGACTCTTCCTGGAGCCACTGCGTTTGTCCCTGCTCTTGTCTCATCCGGCTATCCGTGTGACAGGTTCTGTTTTGAGGGTTTTCTTCCGCAGAAAAAAGGACGCCAGACCCGTCTTGCCGAATTGGCGGACGAGACGAGGACTCTCATTTTCTATGAATCCCCTTACAGGCTTGTGCGTACTCTTGAGCAGTTCGCGGAATTTTTCGGTTCCGGCCGCGGCTGTTCTGTCGCAAGGGAGATTTCCAAAAAGTTCGAGGAGCACAGAAGAGGTACATTGGAGGATGTGGCATCATGGTATCGTGAGCATGAGCCGAAAGGAGAAATCGTGATTATAGTAGAGGGCGCTCCGGAAAAGAAACGTGAGAAAAAGTCCTATGCCAAGTTCAGGGAAGAGGAAACAGATGACAATGTTTAGCTGAAAAGCTTGCTGAATTTTATAAGAAAAAGAAATAATTATAAAAAAAAGAAAAAGATGCCATTCTCCGGTGTCTTTTTTTTGTTTGTGAGAGATGTATCCCATAGATTTGCAGGCAGTCGTCAAGCTGCGCAAAGACTGCTTGGCTGATAAATTGGAGCTTTATGGGAAAAGAGGGGAAAGAGAAAAATTCCGGTTTGTCCGGTTCGTTTGTGACAGGGGCTGTGGCAATGGTCTTTCTGGTCATCGGCTATCAGACGGCCTTGTTTGTCCATAGCGCGGCAGTGACCAGGATTGCCGCCAATCGTGATTGTCCTGATACGGTCTTTGTGTACAGGGAAGAAAAGGCGGGTGCTGCTGTGGCGAATAAGATTGAATCATCTGTTGTGGAGCGCAGGAATGCGTCACATTCACCGCGTGCTGCGGCTGTCAGGTCTTCTGTGCCTTTCCGCAGTATTGAAAATTTCAGATTTGACCCTAATACGGTTTCGGAAGAAGACCTGTGCCGCCTTGGATTCTCCCCGAAGCAGGCTCGCTCCATAGCTAATTATCGTGCCAAGGGCGGGCGTTTTCGCCGTAAGGGTGATTTTGCGAAGTCTTTTGTCGTCTCAGACAGCATTTACAGGCGTCTTGAGCCTTATATCGACATACCTTTGATTGATGTCAATACGGCAGATTCGGCTGCATTTGATTCTCTTCCCGGCATAGGCGGGTGGTTCGCTTCGCGTATTGTGAGTCATCGCAAGTCACTCGGTGGATATTCCCATTTGGAGCAGCTCATGGACATAAAAGGGCTTGACCGTGACAAATTCGAAGGCTTGCGTGACCTGGTGACCATATCTGAGGAGAATATGACCCCTTATCCGATATGGACTCTGCCGGCAGACTCATTGAAGCGCCATCCTTATGTCGGCAATTATGAGACGGCCTGTGCCATAGTGCTGTATAGGGAGAACAATCCTCCTGAGCGTTGTACCGTGGAGGCCCTGGAATCCTCCGGCATCATTTCCGGTGAGAATGCCTTGAAGCTTGCCAGATGCAGGCTTGTGCCTCCATAAAACTGATTGCCGTGCTACAATGTGCCGGAAAGTGTCTTGGCTGACGGTGAGGCCGGAGCATGTCCGAACCTTGATTTGCGGAAGATGCCCTCAAGAATGTTCTCTTCGGTTTCTGATGTAATGCCGGTGTCTCCTGCTGATTTGTACCATTTCCATCTGAATGTCACCGGTACATTGTCCTCCGTAATGATTCCTGCAATCGGAAAACTTATGAATCCGCCCTGGAGAACGAATCTTTCCTGGCCGGTTTCACCTATGGTCTCGCCGGATGCATTGTGACGGATTATGAATGAGTACCCTGCGGTGCCGCTGTCCCTGTCCTCCAGAACAAGGTTCACGGAATGGACTGTTCCGCTCCCGGGAATTACTGGCAGCATCACGTACATGTTGACATATCCTCCTGAAATCCAGATGTTCGTGACTTTGACCGGATCTTCCCTCTGCATTTCTTCGTTCCCGGATAAGGCGCTTGCCTGAAGCGGGTCTTTGACAATGGCCTTGTAAGCTTCCCGGATGCGTATTCCATATGCTTCCCTATGTGGACTCTTGTTCAGTACATCATATATTATGAATGCCCTGTCATTGTCCTCAAGACGTTCGGCACATGCGTACTCTTCTATGTCCAATATGGTTCCGGAATCGCTGTTGAAACTGCTGCCGCTTATATTGCCTATTGCAGAGATGCCATATTGCAACGTGTTGTCTTGCGAGCAGGATGCCACTGTCATGATGGATGCTCCGGCAATTGCCGATATTAATGCTTTGGAAATTTTGTTCATGTATTCTTATTGTTGGCGGCCATATAGATGCCTGCATAGTGCATATTGTTGCATCATGCCTGTGCTTTCTTTTTTGTCTGCCGTCCTATAAGCTGAATGTCAAAACTTTCGATTTTATAGCCTTTGACTCTTTTCCTGCTGAGCAGTGAGCCGATTTGCATCATGAGGTCATCGTCAATCACATCTTTGAAGGTATGGTTCTCACAGTCATAAAAATGAAGATGCCTGAATGTGTTTACATCAAAGTACATCTTGTTGTTTGCGCTGAGCCTGTAGTCATATATCCCGAGCAGCGCAAGCTGGGACAGGATGTTATATACTGATGCCATTGTGACTTTGGCAGTGCCCTTGTCTTTGATTGCCTCAGTAACCATGTCAGCGGAGGCGTGTCCGAGTGACATCATCGCGTCATGGACGGCAAGCCGTTGAGGCGTGGCCTTGAGCGAATGCTTCCTCAGTATCGCCTTGAATTCTTCGATATCAGGACATTTGTGCGTTGTCATAGTCATATGCAATTTCCCGCAAAGTTATGATTTTAGATGCAAGGGTCAAAATAAATTTGAAAAATTCTAATCTGGAGCGGATGGGTAAGCTGCAGAAGACATATGGGAATACGCAAAAAATGATAAATTTGCATGGATTTTTGAATGACAGCTGTAAATGATGATGGAAGAAAAGGATATTGAGACAGGACATGGCAGGCCTTATGCCCTGGTTACCGGGGCCGCTTCCGGTATGGGGCGGATATATGCGGAGAAGCTTGCTGCAATGGGATATGGGCTTGTCCTGGTTGACATAAATGCGGCCGGGCTTGAGGAGACCCGCTGCATTGTGAATGGCGGGATGTCCCGTGGAACCGCAGTGCAGGAAGCAAACGGGCCGAATGCTCATGATATAATAACTGTTGTCCAGGACCTTTCGGCTTCAGACGCCGCTGACAGGGTATATGAAAAGACTTCTGCACTGGGATGTGAGGTTGAGGTGCTGGTCAACAATGCCGGCATTATGTATTGCCAGGGGATAGTGGAGACTTCCGAGAAAATGCTCCGGACAATAATGATGGTGCACATGAACACTCCATTGATGCTTTGCCGCAAATACGTGCCGGCAATGAAAGAAAGGGGATGCGGATATGTGCTCAACATATCATCTCTTGCTGCATGGATGATATGGCCTGGAATAGGAATGTACGGGGTGACCAAGCGTTTTGTGAGAGGATATTCCAGAGAACTGAGGATAGAGTGCGCAAAGACAGGCGTAAGCGTTACCAATGCGTATTTCGGTGCAGTTGACACTCCTTTGATTCCGCTGAGTGACAGGCTAAGGACCCTTGCACGTGCGCTTACAGTGATGATTGACCCTGAAAAGGCTGTGGACAAGGCTTTGAAAGCTACTTTCAGGAGGCGCAGGGGAGTGATGCCGGGACTTTTGAACAAAATTTTCATGCCTGTGGCTGCAATTTTGCCCGATTGGCTGCTCGGCGCCGTTTACCGCAGGACCAGGTCGTATATGATGAAGGTCTGACGGTTTTGTCTGTGAAGCATCTTTAACACTTTGGCAACTTTATGCCGCAAATCCAAGATGCTTCTGAAAAAAGCATTATATTTGCAGTTTGCCGAAAAACAAAAGATTATGGAAACAATAAAATGTCTTATAATAGGAGGCGGTCCTGCTGGCTATACGGCAGCCGTCTATGCAGCAAGGGCCGAACTGTCGCCTGTCGTATATGAAGGTGTCCAGCCTGGCGGCCAGCTTACTACAACTACTGATATAGAGAATTATCCGGGTTTTGAAAACGGAGTGTCCGGCTCAGCCCTTATGGAGACAATGAGGGCGCAGGCAGTGCGTCTGGGAGCAGATGTGCGTACCGGTGCCGTAACGTCTGCAGACCTGTCATCAAGGCCTTTCCGCATAACCATTGACGGAACGTCTGAGATTATGGCCCAGACTCTCATAATCGCTACAGGAGCCACTGCCAAATATCTCGGCTTGCCTTCCGAGACAAAGTTCAAGGGCATGGGAGTGTCCGCATGCGCGACTTGTGACGGGTTTTTCTATAGGAAAAAGACTGTCGCTGTCGTAGGCGGTGGAGATACGGCATGCGAGGAGGCGACTTATCTTGCAGGACTTTGCAAAAAGGTATATATGATTGTTCGCCGTGATGTGCTGCGTGCCTCCAAGGCCATGCAGGAGAGAGTGGCGGCTACTCAGAACATAGAGATTCTCTGGAACTGCAATACGCAGGAAGTGCTTGGTGACGCGTCCGGAGTGACCGGAGTCCGTCTTGTGAAGAATGACGGGGAAATCTTTGACATTGCCGTTGACGGTTTCTTTCTTGCCATCGGGCATCACCCGAACTCTGAGATTTTCAGCAAATGGGTGGATGTTGACAAGGAAGGGTATATCGTTACAGACGGAAAGACATCAAAGACGAATGTGGATGGAGTCTTTGCCGCAGGCGATGTGCAGGACCCTATTTACAGACAGGCCATAACTGCCGCCGCGTCAGGTTGCCGTGCTGCTATGGATGCTGAGAAATTCCTTAAGATGAACTGACGCAGGCATCGGATGATGACGTCATAATATAAATTCCAAATTACCTAAAAAGATGAAATTGAGGAACATATGTATTGCTCTTGTCTTCGTGCTTTCAATGGCATCATGCAAGTCACAATATGAGATTCTTTTGAACAGCAATGACTCTGATTTGAAATATGAGGCGGCTTTCGACTACTACAACAGGGGTAAATTCTCCAAGGCTGCCGCTCTGTTCGAATCATTGTCGGTCCTTACCAACGGAACGGAACGTGATGATACTGTAAGATATTATTGGGGACTCAGCAACTACAAGTTCAAGGACTACTATACGGCGGAGACCAATTTCGAGAAGTTCGTTGAAAGCTACCCCCGCAGTCCGTTTACCTCAGAGGCCAGATTCCTCCGCCTTGACTGCCTTTATCGCCAGACGCTGAGATATGAGCTGGACCAGACTCCTACATATAAGGCAATTTCATCCATTTCAGAGTATATTCTTGAATATCCTTCTTCTACGCATATGGGAGAGTGCCGTGACATGCTTGTGGAGCTTAACGGCCGTCTCGACAGGAAGGCATACGAAGGGGCAAGGCTTTATTATAAGATGGAGGACTATCTCGCATCACGTGTGGCATTCGGAAATGTGCTGAAGGAGGATGCTGAGAACATATACAGGGAGGATATCCTATATTATATCGCAATGTCATCATACAAGTATGCGCATCTCAGCGTGCCGGCCAAGCAGAAGGAAAGATATCTGACATTTGTGGATGACTACTACAATTTCATCGGTGAGCTTCCTGATTCCGATTACCGCAAGGAACTTGATGCCGCTTATCACAAAGCCCAGAAGGCCCTTGGAAAACAGGGAATGGATACAGCGGATTCGGAAAAGTCCGAGCGTGATTTCGCAAAGGAAAGGCGCAAGCTTGTGAAAGAGGCGAGAAAGTCCGAAAAAAATGAAACCCTCTTTGAATCGGGCGGTATAATAAATTGGAGGGACTTTCTTTTGTGATGCCCTCATGCGTCAGGAAGCAATGGCTTTGCATCCTGTATGATTAACTGAATTACAGAAAAAACAATAAACGAAATGGCAAAACAGAAAACACCTACAAACACTCTTACAAGAGACCTTTGTGATCTTGCGGCTCCTACCGGAAACATCTATGAGACGGTTGTAATCCTCTCCAAGAGGGCTAACCAGATAGCTATTGCCGAGAAGAAAGAGCTTACGAGGAAGCTTGAGGATTTCAAGAATGACCGTGACACAATGGAGGAGGTCTTCGAGAACAGGGAGCAGATAGAGATTTCCAAATATTATGAGAGACAGCCTAAGCCTAGCCTTGTTGCGATAGAGGAGTTCAAAGACAATGAGGTCTTCTACAGGATGGCAAAGCAGGACGATAACGACTGATTCAGGACATGCTCAGCCGGCTTCATGTAAAGAATTACGTTTTGATAGACTCTTTGGAGATTGAATTTCCGAAGGGTCTGGTCATCATTACGGGGCAGACCGGAGCGGGAAAGTCAATTCTGCTCGGGGCCTTGTCTCTTGTCATGGGGTCAAAGGCTGATGCGTCATGTGTCGGTTCCGGAGCGGACAACTGTGTCGTTGAGGCTGAGTTTGACACTGATGACCTCTCACTCATGGAACTTGTAGAGGAAAATGAGGCAGAGTGGGACGGAGGACATCTGATAATAAGGCGTGTAGTGAACCGTTCGGGACGCTCAAGGGCCTTTATAAATGATTCTCCTGTGCCTGTTGGCCTGCTTCAGTCAATTTCCTCCCGTCTGGTTGACATACACTCCCAGCACCAGACTATGCTCCTGTCGGACAGAAGTTTTCAGCTTGCCGTGCTTGACCATTATGCCGGCAACACGGCTCTCAGGGAAGAGTGCGCGCTTTCATGGCGTATGCTCCAGTCCCTTAAGTCAGAGCTTGCCGGACTGGAGTCGCGGCTCTCTTCGCTCAAGAATGAGCAGGACTATAATGAGGCCCAGTTCAAGCAGCTTGATGCCGCAGGAATCAGGGCAGGGGAGCTTGCGGAACTTGAAGAAGAGCAGAGGCAGCTTGCCAATGCTGAAGAGATAAAATCCGGCCTGTGCGCTGCAGAGAATCTTTTCACCGGCCCGTTGGGAGGAGATGGCGGCCTTTCTGTGGACTCGGCCCTTAAGGAAGCTGATAAGCTTCTTGCCAAGGTCGGACGCTATGTTCCGGCCGCGGCAGAACTTGCTGAGAGGACAGCATCATGCCGCCGTGAGCTGGATGACATAATCGCGGAAGTTTCCTCACTCAATTCCGCCACGGACTTGTCAGGCAGCAGGCTTGAAGAGGTGGAAGACCGCATGTCCTTTCTTTATTCGCTGATGCAGAAGCATTCCTGCACAAGCGAGGAGGAACTGATTGCCCTGCGTGACAGATTGTCCGGACTTCTTTTCGATTCAACACGTCTTGAAGAGGAGCGTGACGCCCTTGCCGCTCAGGTAAAGGAATCTGAGGCGGAGTTTTCCGGCAAGGCAGATGAACTGGCCTTGTCAAGGAGAAAGGCCGCAGGCAGTTTCTCAGGAAGCATTACTGAGATGATACGCAACATGGAACTGCCATATGCTGTCTTTGACGTGGAGCTGTCTGATGCTCCTGTTTCAGCTACAGGCCATGATGCCGTGTTCTTCCGTTTCTCCTCTTCCGGGAAAAATCCTGTCGATGTGGCCAAGTGCGCGTCCGGCGGAGAAATGTCGAGGATTATGCTTGCCTTGAAGGCAATGATGGCAAGGTTCACCAACATGCCTACAATGATTTTTGATGAGATTGATACCGGAGTTTCCGGAAGTGTAGCTGACAAGATGGGTTCCGTCATATGTGAAATGGGTGAGAATATGCAGGTATTTGCAATAACTCATCTTCCTCAGGTGGCTGCAAAAGGGTCTGCCCACTATCTTGTCTCCAAAGAAATCAACCCTGAGACTTCCACTGCAGTTTCCACAATAAAAAAACTCTCTGAAGACCAGAGAGTTCTTGAAGTTGCGAGGATGCTGAGCGGTTCCGTACTGACGGATGCTGCAATTGCCAATGCAAAGTCGCTCCTCGGGCATTAAGCCTTATTTTACTTTCTCTATTGACCAGTCACGGCCATAGACAATTCTTCTGATGCCTTCATTTGCATATCCTCCGCCAGGAATCTGCCTGCAGCGGAATCTGCATTGCAGCATGTCCATTTCCGAACTTTCCAGCATTTGCGTCCAGCCATCACCGTATTTCGCGCAAAGCTCAAGAAAATATCGGGTGACATCATAGCCTTGGAATGCGAACTGAGTAGGCTCAGTGCGGAACAGCGCCCTGTATTTCATAAGGAAATCCCTTACCTTTTCGTCATCATAGTCAATGAAATATGCAAGGCTCGCATGCAGGGACGTATTGTGGAGGTTTTCAACCTCGATGGTTTCAAATGAGCGGATTTTTGCCGGTCCGTAGAGCACGACGTCATACTTGTCATGTACTATGAGGTTGAGGTTGCGCACGACATCATTTACGAAAGCCTCGCTTTCTGATGCTATTACGACGCGGTTCGTGCCGCTCCTGGTCATTATACCCTCAAGCGGTATCTGTATTTTACGTCCGTCGAGTATGCTGTAAGAGAACGGGGCATAGTTGATTGACGCAGAGTCCATGGCCGCTTTCATCAGCCTTCCCGCATCATTCATCCTCGCTTCTTTTTCCGATATTACTATGACTTTGTCTCCGGCTCTGCTGCTTTCCGCAATCCAGCTTGCCATGTCGGCATACTGATGCAGATTGGATGCAGGTGCCTGTATCATGTTCCTGTAGCCCTGCACGAGTGAGCCAGCCCTCGGGTCAAGAGGGGAGACCAGAATGCATGATTCCGGCGCCATCGCAAAGAGCTTCGTTATGTCAGCAGAGGATACCGGACCTATTACCATGTCTGTCTGGGAGAGGCTGTATCGTGTGATTCCCATGCTTCCGGAAGATATGTCATGCACCTGCAGGTCAATGTCCACTCCTTCTGCCGCCATGTCTTTCGCCGCAAGGAGGGCACCGCTGTAGAAGTCCATGTTGCTGCGGCTGCTTGTGCTTCCGGTTGCCTTCAGAGGCAACAGCATGGCCACCTTGATGCGGTTTTTCGGAATGAAATTCCGGAATATGCCATTGTCGCTTCCGGAATCGTCTCCGAAAGCTGTGTCAAGATTCATGTCCTCTTCAGTGTCAGCCGCATTTGCCGGCAATTCTGTTTTTGCCGCTGCCACATATTGGCCTTTTTCAGGAATGACAAGCTTCTGCCTGTTCTTGAGCTTTCTTCCCGTGAGCCCGTTGGCCATGATTATCTCTTCAGCAGTTATGCCGTATTTCATGGCTATGCCCTCTATGTCCTCATACCACTTTACTACATGTGAACGGGTTTTCGGCTTTTTTACGGTTGGCTCGGCCGCTTGCATCGGCTGCATTGCGTCTGAAGAACTTTCCTTCCTGTATTCCCTTGCCGGGCTTTCCTGCTTCTTTTCCTGTCCGGCATTTCCGATTGCATCCTGTGACGGAATCAGTATGATGGAATTTTTCTTAAGGCCTGTTTCGCGCAGGGAAGGGTTGAACTTGTAGATGTCCTCTATGCTTACGCCATATGCCTTGCTTATGGAATAGAGAGTCTGACGCTCCATGACTATATGCGAGTAGCAGACTTTTCCGTCAATCTTTACTTTCTCCTTCGATATCATCACCGGCTCCGCAACATATTCCTGTGCGGCCATGCCGGCGGAAAATGTGACCATAGCCAATGCCGCTGCAATGCCGCGGACAGATCTCATTATGCGTATTTCCATATTATAATTGTCCTATGAAGCCGGTCAGTTCAGCTGCAAAAGCTTTCCATGACAGACGCTCCTTTTCTTTACGTATGTTCGCGATAAACTCCTCTTTTGCCTCAGGTTCGGCAAAATATCTTTCTATTTCCTCCCTTATCGCGTCGGGGGTGCATTCTTTTGCCACAATTCCCGTGCCCCGGTCACCGATTGTCTCCTTCAGACCGCCTACATCAGTGACAATCATCGGAACTTCAAAATGATAGGATACCGAGCTTATGCCGCTCTGTGTCGCGCTTCTGTATGGAAGCACCGCAATATCTGCAGCAGAAAAATAGTCAGTCACCTCAGAATCCCTGATGTATTTCAGATTCATGAAGATGCGTTCTTTTCCTGGCAGCCTGCTTATTATGTCACTGTAAGGTGAGAAGCTTCCGTAAGGCTCTCCTGCTATAATCAGCTGATAGTCTTCAGACAATTTACCGAAAGCCTCGAGAAGTATGTCAAGCCCCTTGTAGTGACGTATCAGCCCGAAAAACAGGATGTTCTTCTTTCCCGGAGCAAGGCCGAGCTTCTTTTCTGCCTCCTCCCTCGGTATGCGCGCTCCGAAATGCGAGTACAGGGGATGCTGTATGACGGTGTATGGAGCCTTTGGCTTCATCTCAAGCAGGTCCTTGGCAACGGCTTCGCAGAGGGTCACATGGCCCGTGCTGCCTTTCAGGAAGTATTTCGTCAGAGGCGTGTCGAAGAATCTCTGTTCATGCGGGATTACATTGTCAAGGATGGACACTACCTTGCAGTGCTTTTTCATCTTCCGGGTTATATATCCGAGAGACGGTGCGAAGTATGACATCCAATATCTTACAATGAGCACGTCCGGGCCCCATTCCCGGATTTTCCTGTATGTTGACCGGTAAGAAAACGGATTGGCCGTATCCAGCAGGGAAACACTCTCCACCGGTACGGCCTCATCGTCGTCTGTCACAAATTGAGTCTTGCCCGGGAAGAGGAATTCCGGATATTGCCTTTTGAAGTTGAAAGCCTTGACAACATGATTTTTGCTCAGTTCACCATACAGGCATGCGTTAAACTGAGAAATTCCTCCTCTGTAGGGGTAGAAACAGGACAGTATTGCTATTTTCAATTATTTGCTCTTGTTTGTCTGGTTCTTGGTCTTGATATACTCTTCATTGAGCTTCTCAAGAACGTCTGCTGTAATGTTGAGTGACGGATCTGCCGTAAGGACAGGTGCTCCGAGGGTAACCATGCCGTCATTAGGGTCGTCGCCCTGGCTTATCAGAATCATGGCATACTGCTTCTCCTGGTTGTATTTTACGATGAAGGTGCTGATTGCGTCATTAATCTGGTTGTTCATGACCATGAGCTCCTCGTTGATTTCAGCATTCTTCTGGTTAGCGTAATTGTTGAAGTCAATCTCCTGCTGCTGCAGTTTCCTGCCTTTTTCCTCAGCCACTGAGCGGGTGAGAAGACCTTTCTGCATCTTGTCCTGGAAGTCGTTGTACTCTGAAGTGAATTTCTTTTCCCTTCTGCTTATCTCTGCCTGGATGTTCTGTACCTTGGTCTCTACGACAGCCCTGAGGTCGTTTGCCATGTCATAGTCGGCCATGAGGGCAGTCATGTCAATGTACACGATAGAGCCTTTTGCGGCAGTCTGCTCAGAAGGTGCTGCTGCAGGAGCCTCTGCTGCCTGCTCACCTTTGCCTGCGCATGATGAAGCTCCGAAAACTACGACAGCGCCCAAAAGGAGCGCGCTGAAGATGCGTGATGTCTTTTTCATTTCTATTGTTTTTTGTTTATTGTTTATTCATGGCTTTGTGTGCAATGCACATCAATGCAAAGATAGTCAAAAATCTTATTATTCGTCTTGATTTTTGACTCAGATGCTTTTTCTGATGCTTTTTTGCTGCGCTTGGGCCGCGGTTTTATGCAGAAAAGTCAAAAAGCGTTTCTGATTTCTTTAAGATATGCCTGTATCGTAGGCTGAAGCCCCATATATAGGGCATCACATATTATGGCATGTCCGATGGAGACCTCATCAGTCCAAGGTATGTTCCTAATGAAGAAGTTAAGGTTGTCAAGATTGAGGTCGTGCCCTGCGTTCAGTCCAATGCCACATTCCCTGGCAGCCTTTGCCGCATCCATGAACGGCTTTATTGCGGCTTCCCTGTCATGGCTGTACATTTCCGCATAAGGGCCGGTATATAGCTCGACACGGTCGCATCCGCATCTGGCTGCTCCTTCCGCCATGGCCGGGTCCGCATTTATGAAAATGGATGTCCTTATTCCCCTGCTTTTGAATGCGGAGCATATCTCAGTGAGGAAATCGCGGTGCTTTATTGTGTCCCAGCCGCCGTCTGAGGTTATGGCGTTTTCCGCATCAGGGACAAGGGTCACCTGGTCCGGTGCGGTCTCAAGGACGAGGTCGATGAAAGACTGTATAGGGTTGCCTTCAATATTGAATTCCGTCCTGACAAGAGGGCGTATTGCCCTTACATCGTCATATCTGATGTGCCTTCCGTCCGGTCTGGGGTGTACAGTGATTCCTTCCGCACCGAATGTCTCGCAGTCTATGGCTGCCTTGGTGACGTCCGGCATGTTTCCTCCGCGGGCATTCCGCAGCGTGGCTATTTTGTTTATATTGACGCTTAATTTTGTCATTTCTGCTCCAAATGTATGTTTACAGGCGGCAAAAATATGCAATAAACTTCGAATCTGTTTGAATTTTCCTGAAAAAGTTGCTTCTGCCTGCATTGGTGCAGCTTGCTGCCAACAAATTCTTCCTGTTTTTTCTGATTTCGACAATAATGTGCTATTTTTGGCGTCCGGTTCTCAGACGGGGCCGCATTCAATTAATTGGAGACAATGAATATATACGTATATATCGGGAAAAAAAGTCTTGAGGATGACCTGAGGCTTGCAGCTTTGATGGACGCCCTTTCCGCAGGCGGCTGCCATGTCACCGTTCTTGGCCCGGGACAGGAGCCCGGGAAGGATGCCGGCATGCTTATGAGCGTTGGAGGTGACGGTACTTTCCTCTCTGCTTCCGCGCTGGTGGCTGAAAGGGGCATTCCTGTTGTAGGCGTCAATCTCGGACGTCTCGGATTCCTGTCAGAGAACAGGCCGGAGGACGTTGCGGACGCTATTCTGAACGGGAAATATTCAATAGAGGAAAGGACTGTGCTCAAGGCTTGTGTGGAGGATGGCTTGCGGAAAGATGAGCCGGTCTATGCGTTGAATGAGTGTACTGTGCACAGAAGCGGTGCCGCGATGCTGGGAGTGGAGGTCACTGTGGACGGGACGAGGCTGCCTACCTATTGGGCTGACGGGCTGATAGTTTCCACAAGCTCCGGGTCCACGGCATACTCTCTTAGCGCAGGCGGGCCTATTGTGCTTCCGCAGTCACGTGTGCTGATTATAACCCCGATAGCGCCGCATAACCTGAATGTCCGTCCTCTTGTGGTTCCGGACACTTCAGTCATAACTCTGAGGATGCAGTCGCGCGACAGGAAAGTAATATTCACGGCGGACAACAGGACCGCTGAAACAGACGGGGACGCGAGAATAGAGATTTCCGTGGCACAATTTTCGCTAAAGCGTGTCCGTCTTAATAAATCCGATTTTATCAATGCCCTTACAGAAAAGCTGTTCTGGGGCGAAGACATCAGAAATATCAAGTGAGAAACAATATGTCAACTGAAACTGTGACCGGGACACCCGTGCATGTCTCGATGATTATGGACGGTAATGGCCGTTGGGCCAAAGAAAAGGGCAAAGACAGGATACATGGCCATTTTGAGGGCGTGGAGAGTGTGAGGGCCTGTGTGGAGGCAGCTATAGAAAACGGTGTGAAGTATCTGTCCGTCTATGCTTTCTCTGAAGAGAACTGGAACCGCCCCCAGGAGGAGGTGATGGCCCTTATGGAGCTGATGGTCAAGGCTATGGCTTCCGAGATGGATGCCCTTGACAGGAACGGGGTGCGTTTTATGGTCATAGGAAACCGGGAGCGTCTGGACAGCGGACTTAACAAAGTCATTGACTCTTGCATGGAACGCACAGCCGGCAATACGGCGCTGACGCTTATCGTCATGCTCAGCTACAGCGGACGGTGGGATATCCTTCAGGCTGCCTCAAAACTTGCGAAGATGGCCGTGGAGGAGCCGGAGAAGGCTGCCGGACTTCTTGCCATGGGGCAGGATGGCTTCAGCTCGCTGCTTGCCACCGCGGGGATTCCTGACCCGGACCTTATCGTCAGGACATCAGGTGAATGCAGAATCAGCAACTATCTCCTGTGGCAGGGGGCATATTCAGAGTTTCTTTTTGTCGATACCCTGTGGCCTGATTTCCGGAAGGAGGAGTTTTGCAAAGCACTTGAATCCTATGCAAAACGTGACAGACGTTATGGAAAAGTCAAATAATTCCCTATATTTGCAGTTTTGAATTTAATGGTATAAAAATGAGAGTTTGCCGAATGGTCTTCCTCGCGTCTGCACTGATGCTGTCGCTCCCCGTATTTGCACAGTTGCCCGGAAAGGATGTTGAGGTCGATTACAATAATCCGAAAAAATATGTGGTCGGAGGAGTGAGAGTCGAGGGTAACAATTATTTCGCCCAGGAGCAGATACTCCAGATTACCGGCTTGCAGAAGGGTATGGAAGTGACGGTTCCAGGTGAGGAGCTGTCTTCCATCGTCAACAGGCTTTGGCTCCAGAGATATTTTGAGGACGTAGCAATCGCAGTCGATTCCCTGGCTCCGGGACGCGATACCGCTTTTTTCAAGATATGCGTCACGGAAAGGCCGAGAGTATCGCGCTGGACGTTCAGCGGAGTCAAGACAGGTGAGCAGAAAGAGCTTCTTGAGCGCCTTAACCTCCGTCGCGGAGGAGAGTTTTCCGACTATGTCGCAAAGACGTCAACAGACATCATAAAGAGATATTATAAGGAGAAGGGTTTCCTTAACGTGAATGTGGATGTTAACACGAAGAAGGATACCATGATCCGCAGCGCAATCCGTGTGCAGTTTGCCGTTGACAGGGGAGAGAAGGTCAAGGTAAAGAAAATCACGTTCAGCGGCAATGAGAACGTCAAGGAGACCAAGCTCGTGCGATCCATGAAGAAAACAAAGGATGCGAGGTTCATCAATTTCTTCAGTTCCAAGAAGTTCAATGAAAGCGAGTATGACAATGACAAGCGTGCCATGCTCAGCGCATTCAATGAGGCCGGTTACCGTGATGCCCGCATCGTCAAGGATACCATGTATTATCTGGAACCGGGCCGCTTGCAGATTGATTTCGAGATAGACGAGGGAAAGCGCTACTATTTCAGGGACATCACATGGACAGGAAACTCCGTCTATAACTCAGAGACCCTCAATGATATCCTCATGATAAAGAAAGGTGATGTCTATGATGTAGTCACCATGGAGAAGAGGCTTTTCGGAGGCGGAAAACAGAATGAGTTCGATGTGTCGAAACTGTATCGTGACAACGGTTACCTGTTTTTCAATCTCCAGCCTGTGGAACTTAACATCCAGGGGGATTCTGTCGATGTCGAGATGAGGATTGTCGAAGGAAAGCCTGCTACCCTGAACAATATCATAATAAACGGAAATGACCTCACGAATGAGAGGGTCGTGAGGCGCCAGGTCTTCACGCGTCCGGGCTACCTTTTCAGCCAGAGTGACTTTGAGCGCTCTGTGCGTGAGATTGCTTCCATGGGACAGTTCGACCCGGAGGCCATAATGGATGCCTCAAGAGGATACAGCATCGTTCCAAATTCGATGAACAATACGGTTGACATCATATATAATGTGACCGAGAAGCCGTCGAGCCAGCTGGAACTTTCCGGAGGATGGGGCGGAAACACATTCGTCGCAACTGTCGGAGTCAGCTTCAACAACTTCTCCACAAGGCGTTTCTTTGACAAGTCTGCATGGCGTCCGGTACCTCTGGGAGACGCGCAGAATCTTGCGGTGCGCTTCCAGACCAATGGAACTTATTATACCAGCCTGTCGGCAAGCTTCTCTGAGCCTTGGCTTTTCGGAAAGAAGCCTACTTCGCTTAACATGTCCGTTTATTATACGCGTCAGACCAATTCATATCTTGCCTTCAATATTCTCAACAACAACGAGTTCATGGAGGTCTATGGTTTTGCCGCTGGAATCGGAAAGCGCCTGAAGTGGCCAGACAACTATTTCGTGCTTTACAATCAGCTCAGCTGGCAGACATACAGGCTTCAGAATTGGGCATACCAGTTCCTTTTCAATACCGGTATCTCCCATAACCTCAGCTATACGCTGAGCCTTTCAAGAAACTCTACTGACCAGCAGATATATCCGCGCCAGGGCTCAGACTTCAGTTTCTCAATCCAGCTCACTCCGCCATACTCTTTGCTTAGAAAGAAGAACCGTGGAATACTTGACGCCAACGGAAATCCTACCAAGGTGTCAAACTGGAGAGACATCAATTATGACATGCAGTCATCCCAGGACCGCTACAAATGGATTGAATATCACAAATGGACATTCAAGGGTGCTATTTATACCAAGCTTGTGGGAGACCTCGTGCTGATGGCAAGGGCGCAGTTCGGATATCTGGGCTACTACAACCGCAATTGGGGATATTCTCCGTTCGAAGGCTTCCGTGTCGGAGGTGACGGAATGTCGGGATATGATACATACGGCTCGGAGATAGTTTCCCTCCGAGGCTATGAGAACTACTCGCTTACACCTCAGGGCATGTCTTCATACAACACTACCGGAAACTATTATGCCGGAAACGTGTATGACAAGTTCACTGTCGAGCTGCGCTATCCTGTAGTGCTCCAGCCGCAGTCAACGATTTATGCTCTGGTCTTCCTTGAGGGAGGTAACTGCTGGTCTGACATAAGGAATTTCAACCCGTTCCAGATCAGGCGTTCGGCAGGTGTCGGTGTCAGGGTCTTCCTGCCGATGATTGGACTTCTCGGAGTTGACTGGGGTTACGGATTTGACAATCATGACGGCCAGGGAGGCAGCCAGTTCCACTTTGTCATCGGACAGCAGTTCTGATGAATTTACTGCCTGAGGCACTCGGCAGCCCGATTTTTGCTGTCGGCCTCCGGATGCGGACAAATGAATTAATTTAAATTGAATATTATATGAAAAGAATGTTTTTGATCGCAGCAATGGCGATGGTTTCACTTGCTGCAATGGCTCAGGCCCCTAAGTTCGCTTATGTGGATTTCAATGAGCTTATCATGCTTATGCCTGAGATGGATTCCGCAAGGGCAACCATGGAGGAGAATCAGAAGACCAATGAGGAAATTCTGATGGCAATGTATGAGGAGTATCAGTCCAAGGCCCAGCAGTACGAGCAGAAGCAGGCAAGCTGGACTCCGGCAATCCGCGACAGCAAGCAGAAAGAGATAATTGATATTGAGACAAGGCTTCAGCAGACTCAGCAGAGCCTTCAGCAGGAGATGCAGCAGCTTCAGAATTCCCTCCAGGCTCCTATCTATGAGAAAGCACAGAAAACTGTCAGTGATATAGCCAAGGCAAAGGGATGCGCTGCCGTATTCGAGAAAGGCTCTCTCCTTTATCTTGACCCGGCTCAGCTGGTTGACCTGACTCCTGAGGCAAGGACCGCTCTCGGCATTCCTGCAGGAAGAACTCTTGAGGCTCTCCAGGCGGAGCTTCAGGCCAAGGCTCAGGCCGCTCAGGCTGCAATGGCACAGTAGGCACGGCACGTTTTAATGACTTTTTGCGGGGTCGGCGGAAACAGTTTCCTCCGGCCTCGTTTTTTGTTTGCAAAAACTTATGGATTATATTTCCTGTTCACGAAAAAAGTTATACCTTCCGGAGTTTGACACTTTGCGATAGTGATTTTAAGCAATAATCGGGTCTACAGACCGCTGCAAAGGCGATTTGTAGCCCCGATATTTTTTCTGTGTATGTAATGTAGTCGTCTAATCGTCGTTGTCAGAAGTGCGTTTTTTCGTTTGAGATATGATCGACCTCATAGTTTTCTTAGGTACAATCTGGGTGTCGGTCCTGAAGCCGGCGGAGCCATGCAGGTTGTTCGTCAGGTCAGTTCTGGTATATGTCGGGATATAGCCTTCACCCTCTATGTGCAGGAAGTTCATATTCCTGAGAGTGGAGATTATCTCGTCCGTGGAGAAGTGTCTCCCTCCTCTGTTGACCTTTTTTTCGAGGTATTTGTACATGAGCAGAGAGAGGAAGCATGTGAGGAAGTGGGCCTTTATCCTGTCATCCCTTTTCAGGAATACGGGTCTGGCCTTGAAGTCGGTCTTCATGTTCCTGAAGAGGGATTCCACCTGCCAGCGGCCTCCATTGAGCCTTATGATTTCCGGGGCGGCATCTTCCAGGTCGGTGCAGATGGCATAGAACCCGTCGAAGCGGGATTCCTGCTCTATCATCTCCTGGTTGAGCGAGAAGCTGGTTATATGAGCCAGTTCTCCGTCTCTGGTGCAGTGCTCCTCCTTTATGTACCGCTTGGCGTCATTGGGACTCTTCCGCCTTGCCGTTTTCCCCTTGCCCGAGTCAATCACGGCCTGCGCCCTTGCAATCTGCCTCCAGCGAACATGGGACAGATACGCCTTGTATTTGAACGAGAACGTCACTATGATCCGCTGTTCCAACACTTCGCCGCCGGACATCGCAGTAGGATCCCATCTCTCCTTATAGAAAAGCACGTCGTAACAGCTGTCAGGATCCATATCCCTCAGGTCGTATTCCTCATCTTTCCCCTCGGCATGCCACCCCGAAGGGTCCAGCGACCATTCCTGGAGATTCTTCTTCAGTTTCTTCAGCGACTGTACCGTAACAAATGACCGCTCCCCGGAACTGTCGTTTTTCCTGTTCCCGTACGAGGAAAGGCCCCCGTCCGTGCAGACGACCATCTTCGACAGACCGAACTTCTCCCGCAGCTTCTCCTCCATAGGCTTCAGGGGCGTCGTCTCGGCAGTGTTCCCCGGCTCTATGCACATGGCCAGGGGGAAGCCCTCCCTGTCGATGAACAGGCCCATCTGCACTATCGGCAATGGACGCCCCTCCTTGCTGTGCCCGTACTGTACCAGCCCACCTTCTTCCTCCCACTCGAAGAAGTAGTTCGTAAGGTCATAGTACACAACGCCTGTATCCCTGCCGCCGAGCTTGAGGCTCCGTTTGTACACATCTGCCTGTATGTTGTCGGATTCTTCCGCAAGCACACTCAGAGCACGGTATACCTGATGTATCTTCGATTCCGGATGCTCGATGAAATTACCCGCATCTTCCAGAGACGAGAGCTTTGACCCGGGATACAGCAGTCTCGTGTACAGGAGCGTCGACAGTATCTCGTTAAGATCATATTCGTTCCTGCGCCTCTTCTCTATCTTGCCGCATATGTAGTCCAGGCCAAGCTCATAATATATCTTCTGCAGGAACAGGTAGCCTCCGTTGCTGCACCTCTTTTCTCCTTTTCTGATTAATGCAGATGGCTTGCACGATATCGTGATTGTTTCCTGAGCAGTTTTTTCAGCCATGGTCAACTCTGCAACATATCTCCTGGCCTCACCTATCGGGTCTTCCTCACCAAAGCGGGCTTTGAGCTGGTCAATGTTGCCAAGACGCTCAACGTATTTTGTGGCATTCTTGCCATTTTCCTGCCTGTAAGACTTTTGGACATAGTACAGAGTCGTGTTCTTTGAAGAGACGGTGCGCAGTATCATATTTTACAACATTAAATAACATTACAAATGTAGAAAATAAAATTGACAAAAAAAAGACTTTCTCAAGAAAGTCTATCAATTAGTTGCAAATTATTATTTAAAAAGAATGTGTCAAACTTCCGAGCTTCAGGCCAAGGCTCAGGCCGCTCAGGCTGCAATGGCACAGTAGTAACGGCACGTTTTAATGACTTTTTGCGGGGTCGGCGGAAACAGTTTCCTCCGGCCT
>CAJUEK010000016.1:34094-45188 GCA_910585445.1 uncultured Bacteroidales bacterium
TTTTTGTTTGCAAAAACTTATGGATTATATTTCCTGTTCACGAAAAAAGTTATACATTTGTATCAAAATATGAACTTTTGATTTAAATCTATTATCTTTTTAGTGATGCAACATAAGGTTATTGATACTAAAGATGTTGTCATAAGATTTGCAGGAGATTCGGGAGACGGTATGCAGCTCACCGGGTCTCTTTTTGCAGATATGTCTGCCATCTTCGGTAACGAACTGTCCACATTCCCGGACTATCCGGCTGAAATCAGGGCACCTCACGGGACTGTATCTGGAGTTTCAGGCTTTCAGGTGCATATCGGAAGCTGCCATATAGCAACTCCAGGTGACTTCTGCGATCTTCTCATCGCAATGAACCCGGCCGCTCTAAAGGCTAATGCTAAATGGCTCAAGAGGACTGCCATGGTCCTCATAGATTCCGACACTTTTGATGAGGAAGGTCTCAGGAGGGCCGGCTTGAAGAGCGACCCGATAGGTGAACTGTACATAGAGGACAGGACAATCATAATAGCTCCTATCACTACCTTGACGGAAGAGAGCCTCAAGGACAGCGGCCTGGACATGAAGACCGTTCACAAGTGCAAGAATATGTTTACCCTCGGCATGGCATGCTATATCTATAACCGGCCGATGGAATATGTGTTTAATTATCTTGAGCGCAAATTCGGAAAGAAACATCCGGAACTGATAGAGCCGAACAAGAAAGTATTGAGGGACGGGCACAATTATGCCGCCAATATTCAGGCGATACCGAACACATATAATGTGGAGCCTGCACACCAGCCGAAAGGCCTTTACCGCAACATAACCGGCAATCAAGCTGCTGCATGGGGACTTCTTGCGGCTTCCGAGAAATCTGGTCTTCCTCTTTTCTGCGGTTCATATCCGATAACTCCGGCAACAGGAATACTCGAAGAGCTTGCATTGCACAAGAGCCTCGGGGCCAAGACGCTTCAGGCTGAGGATGAGATTGCCGGAATCTGTACGGCCATAGGGGCCGCCTTTGCCGGAAGCCTTGCAGTGACTACGACTTCCGGTCCGGGACTTTCTCTCAAGTCAGAGGCATTGGGGCTTGCTGTCATGACTGAGCTGCCTCTGGTGGTAATTGACGTGCAGCGCGCCGGCCCTTCTACCGGAATCCCGACAAAAACAGAGCAGACTGACCTTAACCAGGCCCTCTATGGCAGAAACGGTGAATGTCCGATGGTTGTAATGGCTGCTCATTCGCCTGCAGGGTGCTTTGACGCCGCCTTCAATGCTGCCAAGATTGCACTTGAGCACATGACACCGGTGCTGCTTCTCTCAGAGGGATTCCTCGGAAACGGGTCCGAGCCGTGGCTGATACCTTCCATGAAGGATTACCCTAAGATTGTTCCGCTGTTTGTGCAGCCGAACACGGAGTACAAGCCTTTCGAAAGGGACCCTGAAACATATGTGCGCAAATGGGCCGTGCCTGGCATGGCAGGATGTGAGCATCGTGTCGGGGGACTTGAGAAAAATCATGACGGAGTCCTTTCGTCAGACCCTCAGAACCATGCTGTCATGGTTGCCGAGCGTGAGAAGAAAATCCAGAAGATAGCGGATTTCATACCGGAGCTTGAGGTCAACGGCTCTGACGCCGGAAAACTTCTTGTGGTAGGCTGGGGAGGCACTTACGGTCACCTTCTTTCTGCCGTTCAGGAGGTTCGTGATGCCGGGAAGGCAGTCAGCTTTGCGCACTTTGACTATATAATGCCTCTGCCACGTAATACGGAGGAAGTCTTCACCAGGTTCGAGAGGATACTGGTATGCGAACTGAACTCAGGACATTTCGTGAATTGGCTCCGTGCCAAATTCCCTCAGTTCCAATACAGGCAGTTCAATAAAGTGCAGGGCCAGCCTTTCCTTGTCCAGGAGGTCGTGGCTGCTATAAACGGGAATATGGAATAATATAAAAGGACAGTTATGCCAAGATATACATTCAAGGAATTCAAGAGTGACCAGGAAGTGAGATGGTGCCCGGGATGCGGTGACCACGGTGTGCTTGCGGCTTTGCAGCGTGCCCTTCCTGATGTGACGGAAGCTTTGGGCTACAGCAAGGAGAGATACGTGGTCGTATCTGGAATCGGATGCTCCTCCAGGCTTCCTTATTATATGAATACTTATGGCTTTCACAGCATACACGGACGTGCCACAGCCATATCCACTGGTATAAAGGTGGCCAATCCGGACCTGACGGTATGGCAGGCATGCGGTGACGGTGACGCTCTTGCCATCGGAGGCAACCATTTCATCCACGCCATCAGAAGGAACGTTGACATGAACCTGGTCCTCTTCAACAACCAGATATATGGACTGACGAAAGGCCAATATTCTCCGACCTCAAAGTTCGGCGCCGTAACCAAGACTTCACCTTATGGTACTGTGGAGCATCCGTTCAATCCGGGCAGCCTTGTCTTGGGTGCCAAGGGAACATTCTTTGCCCGCAGCCTTGACTCTGAGCTAAAGCTTTCTTCTGAAATCATGGTGGCGGCTGCAAAGCATGACGGCTGCTCTGTCATGGAGATGCTCACAAACTGTGTCATTTTCAATGACGGTGCCCATAAGCTGATTTCAGACAGGGAGTTCCGTGCGGACAGGACAATCGTACTGCGTCATGGCGAGAAGATGATATTCGGTAAGAACAGGGACAAGGGCCTCGTGCTTGACGGTCTTGGCCTCAGGGTCGTAACGATAGGGGAGAACGGAGTCACCGAGGATGACCTTTTGGTGCATGACGCCCATTCTGAGAATGTCGGCATCCATATGATGCTCGCGGACATGAAGTATCCTGATTTTCCGGTAGCCCTCGGAATCATACGTGACGTAAGTCTCCCGACATATGACGACGGTGTACGTGACCAGGTGAATGAGCAGAAGGGGAAGTCCAGGATAAAATGCGTGGATGACCTTTTGCGCAGCGGGGCGACATGGGAAGTGAAATGATTTTCAAACATACATTGAACATAATTTATAGCACAAGCAATGAAAACAAATGAATTGATGGCCAAGCTTCAGGCCAAGTACCCTTACGAGAAGGAATATCTCCAGGCTGTACATGAAGTTTTGGAGTCCATAGAGGACGTATATAACCAGCATCCGGAATTTGAGGACGCCAAGATTGTTGAGCGTATCGTTGAGCCGGAGCGCATACTCACTTTCAAGGTGACATGGATTGACGACAATGGGGAGGTGCAGACAAACACCGGCTATCGTGTCCAGTTCAATTCCGCCATCGGACCTTACAAGGGAGGTCTGCGTTTCCATCCTTCGGTGAATCCTTCGATACTGAAATTCCTCGGTTTCGAGCAGACATTCAAGAATGCACTCACTACACTTCCTATGGGAGGCGGCAAGGGCGGTTCCGATTTCAATCCAAAGGGCAAGTCAGACGCTGAAATCATGCGCTTCTGCCAGGCCTTCATGTTGGAGCTTTGGCGTGTAATCGGTCCAGACCAGGACGTCCCTGCGGGTGACATCGGAGTCGGAGGCCGTGAGATAGGCTTCCTTGACGGAATGTACCGTAAGCTCGCCCAGCAGTACAATACAGGTGTGCTTACCGGCAAGGGCATGACATGGGGAGGCTCAATTCTCCGTCCTGAGGCGACCGGATTCGGAGCTGTTTATTTCGTGCAGCACATGCTGAAGATGCAGGGCAAGGAAATCGCAGGCAAGACTGTCGCGCTTTCAGGTTTCGGAAACGTCGCATGGGGAGCGGCCACAAAGGCTACCCAGCTTGGTGCCAAGGTTGTTGCAATCTCAGGCCCTGACGGAGCCATCTATGATCCGGAAGGAATGAATGACGAGAAAATAGCATATATGCTTGAACTTCGTGCATCAAACAACGATGTCGTGGCTCCGTTTGCCCAGAAATTCCCGTCTGCTACATTCTATCCGGGCAAGAAGGCCTGGAGCGTAAAGTGTGACATAGCCATGCCTTGTGCATTCCAGAATGAGCTGACAGGTGCGGATGCGGAGGAACTTCTTGCCAACGGAACCTGGCTTTGTGCGGAAGTCTCAAATATGGGCTGTACTCCGGAGGCGATAGCCGCATTCCAGAAAGCGGGCATCATGTTCGCCCCGGGAAAGGCCGTAAATGCCGGAGGTGTCGCTACTTCAGGTCTTGAGATGACCCAGAACGCTATGCACATAAGCTGGAGCGCCGGGGAGGTTGACCAGAAACTGCACCAGATAATGTCGAACATACATGAGGCCTGCGTAAAATATGGCACGCAGCCTGACGGTTACATCAATTATGTAAAGGGAGCGAACATAGCAGGCTTTATGAAAGTTGCGCATGCGATGCTTGAGCAGGGCATAATCTGATAGAATCTGCTTTGTGCATCTGCATATTGCGGAGTATATGGGGCTGGGCCAATTTGGTTCCGGCCCCTGTTGCATTTAGAGTGCAAGATGATTGTTTTTAATCAAATAAAGACTATCTTTGCGCCCGCTTGGCCGATAGCGGCTATAGATGGAATCTATTAACAACTAACATAAACTTTATGGCAGACAAGAAATTTTCACTCAAGTACTGCGTACTTCTTCCGGTAATCATTGCCGTTACGCTGTTCTTGTGGCTTGTGCCGGTTGACTTTTTCGGCATTGAGGCCCTCACGGTCGTGCAGCAGAGAATGATCGCCATTTTCGCATTTGCGGCCCTCATGTGGATGTTTGAGATTATCCCGGCATGGACTACATCGGTGGTGGTAATCGTTTTCATGCTTCTGACGATATCCGACAAAGGTTTCGGATTCTTTGTCAACAATGTGAGCGATGCCAGTGCTTTTGTCGATTACAAAGCTATCATGGGAGCGTTCGCCAATCCTATCATCATGCTCTTCCTCGGAGGATTCGTACTTGCCATTGCGGCAACCAAGGTCGGTCTTGATGTGCAGCTTGCGAAAGTTCTTCTCAAGCCTTTCGGCACGAACCCTAAGACTGTGCTCCTCGGTATCCTTTGCGTGGTTGCCGTCTTCTCAATGTTCATGAGCAACACCGCCACTGCAGCCATGATGCTGGCTTTCCTTACACCAGTCCTCAAGTCGCTTCCTGCAGACGGAAAGGGACGTATCGGACTTGCTCTGGCAATTCCTGTCGCTGCAAATATCGGCGGTATCGGAACCCCTATCGGAACTCCTCCGAATGCCATTGCCCTCGGATATCTCAATGACATGGGCATGGGTGTGTCATTCGTAGAATGGATGATACGCATGGTTCCTTATGTAATCGTGATGATTTTCGTGGCATGGGCTCTCCTGCTTGTGCTTTTCCCTTTCAAGGCAAAGAAAATTGAGCTTAAGATTGAAGGCGGCGCCAAGAAAGGATATCAGACTTACGTGGTATATGTCACTTTTGCTGTCACTATCCTCCTGTGGGTTACTGAGTCGCTTACAGGTCTCAACTCCAATATTGTAGCCCTGATTCCTTTCGCAGTGTTCGCTGCAACCGGAGTAATCGGCAAGAAGGATCTTTCAGAGATTGAGTGGTCAGTGCTTTGGATGGTTGCAGGCGGACTCGCCCTTGGTGTCGGCCTTATGAAGACAGGCCTTGCTAATACACTTGTTACAGCCATCCCATTTGCGCAGATGTCACCTTTCATCGTGATGGTGGCTACAGGAATCATCGGATATGCTATATCCAACTTCCTCTCGCATTCTTCGGCTGCAAACCTTCTTTGCCCTATCATTGCTGTCATCGGAGGTGCCATGGCAACTGAGCTTGAGCCTTTCGGAGGCGTGCAGGCACTGCTTATCGGACTTGCGTTCTCTACTTCAGTCGCAATGCTTCTTCCGATATCGACTCCTCCGAACGCAATCGCAAGTTCTACAGGTCTTGTTGAGACTAAGGACATGCTTAAGGTCGGTGTTGTCATGGGAGTAGTGGGACTTGTTCTCGGATATGCGCTCCTTATGATCGTAGGATTCTGATAGGAGAGCCTATCGGTCTGACACTTTCAGAAAGGAGATTGCAAACTTTGTTTCTGCTCTCGACTTTGACTATATTTGAGCTGACGCTCATATATACGCTTTGGCTTCGGCAAAACTTACAAGTAAACTTGACGTTTTGCTCTCAGCTTTTAGCTATATTTGAGCTGTCGCTCACATATACGTTTGGGTCTCGGCATAATCAAAGCAAACTTTGCTTCTGCTCTCGACTTTGAGTATATTTGCACGGCGATTGGACAAGCGTCCGGTCGCCGTCTGCTTTTTGAAAAGTTCGATCGTAACTGTTAAGTGTAAATATAATTGAAAATGAAAGGTTTATTAAAGATTATCCTTGCCATTGTGCCTGTTATGGCGGCAATGGACATGTCGGCAGCTGAAAAGGACCATTCTGCTGCAAAAGATCATCTGCAGAATCATTACAAACTTTACGGATTCGTCCGTAACTATTTTGCCTTTGACACAAGAGAAAGCAAATCCGGAACCGGAGACCTCTTCTACTATCTGCCTAAGGACAGGAACCTCAATGAACTCGGGGAAGACCTCAATGCCCAGAACTCTTTCCGTTTCCTCGCACTTACATCCCGTCTCGGGGTGGATGTGAGCGGTTATCATATCGGCAAGACACATTTCGGTGCCAAAATCGAGGGTGACTTCTATGCCGGTCTTTCAGGTTCTACAGGAACTGCAACTGCGAGGCTTAGGCAGGCATATGCAACAATATCCTGGAAAGATCTTCCGATGAGAAATGACGGCAAGGCAAATGTCGCATTGAAAGTAGGACAGGCATGGCATCCTATTGCAGCAGACCAGCCTGACGTTTTTGATTTGTCCGCAGGAGCCCCATTCAATCCTTTCAGCAGAACTCCTCAGGTGACTATGGATGCAAGCCTCGGCAATCATTGGATACTTACGGCTTCTCTCTTGTGGCAGATGCAATATACCTCTGCCGGACCTTCGGGTGATGTCTCTTCCTATATAAAGTATTCATGTACTCCTGAAATATATGCCGGCATCACATATAAGACAAAAGGCTTCCTTGTCAGGGCTGGAGCAGATCTTCTCAGCATAAAGCCAAGGTGGCAGGGAGAGGTCCTGGTCAGCTCTCCGAAGGACAATGCTTCGGACATGACTGTGACGCGCAAAGTTTCTGACCGCCTTACCACAATCTCACCATATATGTATCTTCAGTATAAAAAGGACAAATTCACAGCCAAGGCCAAGACTACCTATGGTTCTGCAGGTGAGCACGTTGGCCTTATGAGCGGATATGGTGTGACTGCAAAATATGACGCACTCAATGAAGACGGCCATTGGGACTATGCTCCGCTGCATTCATCATCATCATGGATGACATTGAGCTATGGCAAAAAATGGCAGGGCACATTGTTCTGCGGTTATGTGAAGAATCTCGGCTCTTCAGCAGACCTTCTTAATGAAGATGGCGTGACTGCCGCAGATGATTTCTGGTTCAACAAGAACGGCTTCAAGAATTTGAATCAGATTGTGCGTGTCAGCCCGCAGGTACTGTTCAATTACGGTAAGCTGGCTCTCGGCCTTGAATATGAGTTTACGGCAGTGCAGTATGGTGACGGCAAGTCATACAATAAGCGCGGACTTTCACTTGAAGACCTGCACTGGATATCGAATCACCGTGTTCAGATGGTCGTGAAATTCTCCTTCTGACATGATTCTTCAAATATTGCCTTATAAGATAAAGGGTGCACATGACAACATCGTGCGCCCTTATTTTATGCGCTGAAAGATAGGGCAGTTACTGAAAATTTGATTAAATTCGCATGATGGACTTTACCGTGCATAGCCTATTATATATAGGAATGGGAAGCGCGAAAACCATGCATAGAAAAACAGAATCACATATTATGCTAAAGAAAATCATTATTGCGGCTTTGTTTCTGTCGGCTTCATTGACGGCAGTTTCTTCAGAAGCCATCAGCCCCAAGGCAGACGAAGCGGCTGTTGTAATTGCGGGAAATGCAAGATTTACTGTCCTCACCCCTCAGCTCATACGTATGGAATGGAGCGCTGACGGCTGTTTTGAAGACAATGCCACTCTTACTTTCGTAAACCGTCGCATGCCTGTGCCCGAGTACAAGGTGGTCAGGAGCAAATCCAAGACCGTGATACGCACATCGGCACTTACCCTTACCTACAGGATGACCGGCAAATTCACTGACGAGAATCTGAAGGCCGAGTTTATGCTTAACGGCAGGAAAGTCGTCTGGACGCCTGGGCTTAAGGATACTCTCAATCTTCTGGGTACGGCAAGGACGCTTGACGGATGCAGCGGCAGTAAACTTAATGAACCGATGGAGAACGGACTTTTGTCAAGGTCCGGATGGAGCCTGGTTGATGACAGCCGGAACCATCTGCTTGTTCCTGTGGAGTCACATTGGAAAGAGTGGGTCGGAGTGCGTCCTGATGGCGACAGGCAGGATTTCTATCTGTTTGCATACGGACATGACTATAAGAAGGCCCTGGCAGACTATTCTGCGATAGCCGGACGTTCCCCGATGCCTCCGAAATACACCTTCGGCTATTGGTGGAGCCGTTATTGGCAATATTCTGACAATGAGTTCCGTGACCTTGTATCGCGCATACGTTCCATTGGCATTCCTATTGATGTCCTGATTGTTGACATGGACTGGCACGAGACGTGGGGACTCCGCAAACGTAATTCACCCAAGGATGCTTACGGGCAGCGTATCGGATGGACCGGCTATACATGGCAGAAGGAATTGTTCCCGTCTCCGGAGAATTTCCTCGAATGGACGGAGAGGGAAAAACTTAAAGTTGCTCTCAATCTTCACCCTGCTTCCGGAATAGAGCCTTTTGAAGAGCCTTATGCGGAATTCGCCAAGGAGTACGCCTGGAAGGAAGAAGGCAAAGGAATACCTTTCCGGATGTCGGAGCAGAAATGGGCTGACACTTATTTCAAGACCGTGCTGGACCCGATGTCTGATGCGGGAGTTGACTTCTGGTGGCTTGACTGGCAGCAGTGGAAGGAGTCCAAATATGTGCCCGGGCTTTCAAATACGTTCTGGCTCAATCACACATTCTTCACCCATGCCAAGGAAAGGGCGCCTGAACTTCGTCCATTCATCTATCACCGTTGGGGAGGGATGGGCAGCCACCGCTATCAACTTGCTTTTTCCGGTGACACATATGCCACATGGGAGACACTTGCTTTTCTTCCATGGTTCACCGCGACTTCTTCAAATGTCAATTACGGATATTGGGGACATGATATCGGAGGGCATATGTTCCACAAGAACACGTCTGCTACGGATCCTGAGCTTTATACCAGATGGCTCCAATATGGAGTATTCACCCCGATATTCAAGACACATTCCACCAAGGACAGCAGGATAGTGCGGTATCCTTGGGCGTTTCCGGACCATATGTTCATCATGAGGGATGCCATAAGGCTCCGCTATGATCTCATACCTTATATATATAATGCTTCACGTGCAAATTATGACACGGGTGTCGGCATGTGCCGCCCTATGTACTATGACTATCCTGAGTCGGAAAACGCGTACAGCATGAAAGAGCAGTTCATGTTCGGAGATGATATTCTTGCAACGGCCATCGTGGAGCCAGTTGACTCTGTCACCGGACTTGCCTCACGTGAAATATGGTTCCCGGAAGGGCAGTGGTATGATTTCGCAACAGGTGCCATGTATGAAGGAGACAGGGTTGATACTCTCAGCTATGTTCTTGCAGAGAATCCATGGTTTGCCAAGGCTGGAAGCATAATTCCTATGAATCCATCTCATATAAGTAATCTCCAGTCACCATGTGACACGCTTGTCCTTACGTTTGTTCCGGGAGGTGACGGTGAGCTCAGGCTTTATGAAGATGACGGTCTGAGCCAGGAGTATGCTGACGGTGGAGCATGGACACCTATATATAAAACGACGGACGGAAATAGAGTGTCTATCGTGGTCGGTGCAAGAGAAGGAAATTATGACGGGGCACCGGAGGCGCGCTCATACGAACTTCGCCTTCCTGCCATGTTCCCTCCTGTATCTGTAAAGGCGGACGGAGTTGAACTTCCTTATAGCCGTTTCGGCGGGAAGAACTGCTGGACATATGATGCCTATTCTCTTTCTCCTGTAATCCACATATCCGGAAAGGACTGTTCGGAGGCTCTTTCAGTTGAAATGGAATTTGATGACCGTTCCATGGGACGTCAGCCTGAACTTTATGGCTTGAGGGGAGTTTTCAGAAGATGCATAGATTTGACTGTGGAATTCAAATTCGAACAGGGAAAGAAAGACGGCTACCTGATGCTTCCGGTAGAATATCTGAAAGTATCCCAGTGTCCGAATTTTATTCTTGAGAATCCGGCTAGCATAATGTCGTACCTTGATTCTTATGTTGTCAACAAGAAGTTGTTGTTCGAAAAGATAGATTCGATGTCCCTTATCGGTGAGGGTTTCAAGCAGAGGCTTCGGTCTCAGCTTGAAATCCGGGATTAGACTTTATTTATGACTGCACACCGTCTTTGGCGTGCATGTCTTTTTTATGGTGTGGTGGCTGCTGCGTGCAGAGCATAATCGTGAGTTGTAAGTCGTGGAGCGGCTGAAGTGGCCGGTATGGAAATGGATTCCTCCGATTTGCCGTTATTTTTTATGTGTTCCTTATATTTCGTAACATCCTGTTTATTAGCTCTGTAGCTCGTTCGGAGCATGATTTGTCGCTTGTGAGCGCGAAAAAAGTTGTAAAAAAGTCGTGAAAAAGTTTGCGATTGCAATAAAAAGCGCTACCTTTGCATCCCCGTTCGAGAAACGGGCGTCCCTTCGGGGTCGGGAGTTCATTGAAAAGGTCGCCTTTCGGCATTCCGGCGTCGGTCCTCGGTTGAGGGTCTGAAAAAAACTTCGAAAAAACTTCAGAAAAGTTTTGGAAGTTCCGGGAAAAGCGCTACCTTTGCAGCCCCGTTCGAAAAACGGGAGTCTTTCCTGAGTGAAAGACGAGTTCTGTGAAGTGTGCTGCCGATTTCCTCCTGCTTTTTCCGGTTTGGGCCTCGCTCAAAAAAAGTGAAAAAAGTTTTGGAGGTTAAGAAAAAAGGCTTACCTTTGCACTCCCATTCGAAAGG